>CAYLOE010000009.1:125556-178588 GCA_964385225.1 uncultured Planctomycetaceae bacterium | reverse complement strand
CGCGCGGACGGCCGAGGAAGGTGCCTGAAAAATCATCCTGACACCTTTTTCGGCCTTCGTAGATGCTTCAAGCGCGGGATACGCTCCTCCCACCACGCCTCAATAAGAGATACGAGAACGCAGAAAAGAACAGGAGCCCAGCCGAGGGCTCTGGAATCGTCGAGAGTTGGACGGCAAAGCTGCCAGGGGAGTGACTCCAATCCGAAACGTTCGGGTTGAGGAAATAGAATCCCGGCAATTGTCCGGTTCCCCGTTCCCAGCGGAAAAGACTTGATCGGTCGCCGACCTGGACAATTTCCAGCCAGTAGAGTGTATCGGCGGCCATATGAAAGGGAGTGCTAAGATCGACCTCGTAAATGTATTCGTTGGGAGCACTTGGCGTTAACAGTGTTCTGCCGGTGGCCGTTCTTGAAGGGTTGAAAAAGGATTCCTCAAACAAGACATTCGCGCTGTCGGGAAGGCCGTCGCCGGCGCGTGGGGCATAGAAGCGAATCCGCATGGTTTCGGGGCCGAGCGGCGGGTCATTGGCGCTCGGCGACTCGTCGAAATCCCCTCCATAGAAGCCCCACCATGTTAAGTGTCGGATAAGGGCCGGCTCGGCGAGTTGAACGTTGTCGGCAAGCAATTGCCATGTTGGCTGGCCGCTAGAAGGGCTAAGGTAGTCCGAGTCAGACGATTGTCCGCCCGTCCTGTTCGGTAGCTGCTCAAAGACGATGCTCGCACGGGCTCCGGCTGTGACGAGCAGCGTAATCCCTGCGGCAATCATGGCCTGGCGGAAGATTATTCTCATGTTTCCCGACTCCCGTTTCCTTCCCAATCATAGGCCCGCCACTTAGGGCTTGGGCTTGGGCTTGGGCTTGGGCTTGGGCTTGGGCTTGGGGCGATACAGGGCCTCCTTCTCGCGCCCCGAACAGGATTAATATTACACCGAGTCCGGAAATCTGTCAAGTAATCTAAGAGATTATTTCGCCGATCACGAAATCTTGTGCAGGCCGTGGAGTAAGTAGACTGACCCCACGCCGCCCGGCACCTACGGCACCGGCGCCGGACATCTCAACTTCACCATCGCCCCCGTCCCCGAACCCGCCGCCCTGGCGATGTGGGTACTCCCCATCCTTTTCATCCGACATCGTGGCGCGCGAATGTGAGCGGGTGCAATCAGGGAATGCACGAAGCAATGAAGGAAATGGGTGCGAGAAGGGATTCTCGCACCAGCGGCGAGTAGGTGTGTGACTCGACATTCCCCGATGCGAATCAACAGCTCTCGCTTAAGGCATGGATGGTCCCACGGCGCCCTACTTCAGGCAGGCGCTCAGCAGCTTGTTCAGCGCTTTGGTGTGGCTGTCGGCGATCATCTTCCGACAGACCGTGCTGCTCTGCTTGATCCGATAGCCCTTGTCGCCAAGGTCCACCTTGATGCCCAATTCGCCCAGCGAAGCCAGATCACGAAAAACGGTTCGCCGCGAAGCGCGGAGCTTCGTGCGAAGCTGCGGCAGCGTGGCGCCGCTCCCCGTGCTGAGAATCCGGCAAAGCTGCATCAACCGTTTCAGATGGTTCCCGTCCACAACCAGTGTCTTCGACATACGATGGTACTCCTGCGATGACTTCCCCCCAGCGTCTTTATCTTAGTCGGCTCTTCGCGGCGCCGCGCGACGCTCGCGAGATTTACCCTCATGCTAACCACACGGCATCGCCATGTCACCCCCCCGCCACCACCGACCACACGCGCATGCCCGCGATGACGGCTTCCGAACGCCGTGTCCGATTTTAATCCTGCATTTGGATCTCACCGGACGCCGCGAGCATGGCACCTTGAATAAATCATCCGGCAATGTACCTACCGTGGCACAGAAATTTCATCACCCAGCAATACAAGTGCCACGCCGGGGGTACAGCCGCACCTAGGGGCGCTCCTCCCCGGATCGCCTGCCGGAGCCCCGCTGCGTCTTCCACCAATCGCGAACATGATCCGCGTCATAGGCCTTCGCCCGACCGCGCAGATCGGCCAGCATGGGCCCCAGATCGATGTAACCGGACTGTTCTTTGACAATCCCCAGGGCCATACCTCCCACTTTGATGGTAAGAATTGTCTCGCCGTTCGGCCCGTGCGTGCCCAGTATCCGGAGGCGATTGTCCCGCACGAGCAGCCGCATGCCGAATTCCGTGTATTCCACCTGTTCCGGAAGAATCCCCTTCGGAAAGTTCGCCGGCCAGGTGAAATTCAACACTCGCTCAGCCGCCGTCAGCAGCAGTTGACGGTCAATCAGCCCCGCCCCGCTCTGCGGCGGCAAGACGCTGATTTCGATATCCGCCGACTTGATCGCGTCATCCACGACGTCCAGATTGTTCACCTGAATGCTGACCCGGCCGGTCGCCGAGCCCTTGCCCCATGCCTGAAGCCATTCCCGAAGCGACATGCCGGAGACATTGCCGCTGAATCGCAGCCGGTTGATTCGTCCCAATGCCAGGTCAATCGTGTCAAATTCAAACGCCGCCTCGCCCCCCAGCCCCGCTTGACCGATCAGTACGCCGAGGGGGTCAAGCCGAAGGCCGCGGATTCTTCCGCGACCGCGAAAGTGCGTCACCACCTCGTGCGCCACCCGTGCGGCATCCACGCTGACGGAAAACCTCCCGTCGAGCGGCCCGAATGCCAGCGAGCGCGTCAGTTCGGCCAGGTCCACCTCATCCAGTTCGCCCTTAAGCCAGACCTCGTGCTCACCATCGCCGGAGTAGTATTGCAGCGTGCCCGCGAAGTAGCCCTGCGTGACCGCGCCGCCCATCACGGCATCCACGCCGACAATCGAGAGCGGCACACGCGGCAACGCCAGCAATAACTCTGATACTTCGATGCCGCTGCTCGGAAGAAAGCGCGCATGAATCTGCACGCCCTGGCTGACGCGATGACCGTTCAGCTCATACGCATGCAGTCGGGCGATGCCGTCCTTTGGATCGCTCATGTCGATCAGCCCGGACGTCTCCCGACAACAGAGCATGAGCCCGCCGCGCGCGAAATTGATCTCGAACGCCTCCAGACTGACGCGCGTGAGATTCAGATCTTCAAAGTTGTGCCCCAGTCCGGATTCGAGAACCTGCTGGTAGTCCTCGCGTGCCCAAGTGTCGCTGCCCAGATTCAGCACGCCGCGGATGAGGTCTAGCTCGTTCTCCTCACGGCCGGAGCGCCTGAGCTCCCGCCAGACAGCCGTGTCACAATGGAAGACCCGATCCCGCCGATCCGGCAGCCAGACGACCACATCCTCGAAAGCCCGACTGGAAAAGGTCCGCCCGCGTATCCGCCCGACCTCGCTGGGCAGTTCGAAAAAGTCCGTCAGGTCCGCCTCGACCTCTTTGCGATAGGCCTCGCTCCGCAGATGAAGCCCGTACCCGGCCGTCCAGGTCAACGACCCGCCGACGAGGAGCATAACGAACATCAACAGGATTTTTCGGTGTAGCAGCACAAATAAGCTAGAACGAAGTACGCCTGACCGGCTCACACAGTTGGCTGTCTAATTCCGGGCCGATCGCCGCGTCAACCTGGCCGATAACGACCGTATCGGGTACCCCACCCTCTATCTAGTTCAGACTTGAGCGATCCGGTTGCTCACCGACCGCGGGTTAAGGCGCGAGCTGACGTGCACTGTCAAGATAGAACTGCCATCCCGCCCGAACCTCTTTCATCGTGTCGCCGCCGAACTTCTCCATGAAGGCCCGCGCGATCTCGAACGCCACGACGTGTTCCGCTACCACGCTTGCCGCCGGTACGGCGCAGATGTCGCTCCGCTCGTAATCGCTCCGCTCCGCCGAGAGTGTCTCTAAGTTGACACTATCCAGCCCTCTGAGCAGCGTACTGATCGGCTTCATCACCCCGCGCACCACCAGGGGCATCCCGTTGGTCATGCCGCCTTCCAGCCCGCCGGCGTTGTTCGACCGCCGCATGAATCCCAGGTTCGCTGTGCCCCGCTGCGCCGCGTCGTAGTCGATTTCGTCATGCACGCCGCTGCCTGGTCGATCCGCACAACCGAAGCCCAGCCCAATCTCCACGCCCTTGAACGCCTGAATCGAACCCACCGCGCCCATGATCCGCCCGTCGAGTTTATCCTGCCATCGCACGCAGCTCCCCACGCCCGGCGGCAGGCCGAAAGACCGTACCTCGACGACGCCTCCCAGCGTGTCCTTGTCGGCCTTGGCCTGCTTGATGGCGTCGATCATGCTCACCGACGCCGACGCGTCCGGGCAATAGACTTCGCTGGCATCCCGCGCCGCGCGGAGCTGCGTCGCTGTTGCGTCCGCCGCGACACTCGCCTTCACTTTGCCGATCTGCACAACAAAGCCCGCGACTTCGATGCCGAACTCCCGCAACAGCAGCGCCGCCACAGCCCCCGCCGCCACGCGCGCCGCGGTCTCCCGCGCGCTGGCCCGCTCCAGCGTCGCCCGACAGTCCGTCGTCAGCCACTTCATCGCCCCTGCGTAATCCGCGTGACCCGGTCGCGGACGGCTGATCGGCGGGGCCTGGTCAATCCGCCAATCCTTGTTTGCAATCTGAATCGCCATCGGCGACGCGATCGTGACGCCGCCGCGTACGCCGGAGAGGATATTCGCCCGATCCTGCTCGATCTTCATCCGCCCCCCGCGGCCGAAGCCCCCCTGCCGACGACGCAGTGCCGCATTGATGGCATCCTCGTCGATCCGCAACCCCGCCGGCAGACCCTCCACAAGCGCGATCAATGCCTGACCGTGTGACTCCCCTGCCGTGCGATAATCCAGTGTTGCCATACCGCCATTATAATCGGCCGGCCCCGCCGCGAACTGCACACTTACCGGTACGCCGTGACATCGGTTTCACTCCGCAGTGGGCGTTTCCGTCGAAGCCAAATCCGCGTGCCGCGCCCAGGCCAGTGCGATGCCGTCGTCCAGCGACCGCCGAATCGCCATCCAGTCATGATGCTGCTTCCACCCCGCCTTGGCCATCACCCGCAGGGGCTGCGCCTGCACGCCGGCGATAATGATCTGAATCCCCGACTTTCGCAGTCGAGTAACCGCCGACTCCAGATTCACCAGCCCCGTTGCATCCATCATCGGCACCGCGCTCAAGTCGAGAATGACCGTCCGCACCTTGCCCTCCACGGTCCGCAGGGCGCTCATTGCCTTCTGCGCCGCGCCGAAAAACAGCGGCCCCGCGATTTCGTAGATCATCGCCCCCGGCGGCAGGAAGACCGTCGGATGCTCCGGCCCCGAGCTGATCAGCCGCACGCTGGCCACCTCCGCCATCCGCCGCATGAACAAGATCGCCGCCAGGACCACGCCGACGCTTACCGCGATCACCATGTCGAAAACAACCGTCAGCCCGAAGCACGTCAACAGCACCAGCACATCGCTCCCCGGCCCGGTGCGCACCACGTGGGCAAAGTGTCGAACCTCGCTCATGTTCCACGCCACCACGAGAAGGAGCGCCGCCATCGACGCCATCGGCAGATATCCCAGCAGCGGCGCGACGGCCACTACGGCGAGCAGGACAAAAGCGGCATGCGTGATCGATGCCACCGGTGAGCGCGCCCCGCTACGGATGTTCGTCGCCGTCCGAGCGATCGCCCCCGTCGCGGCGATGCCTCCGAAAAATGGCGCGACGATGTTTCCCACGCCCTGGCCGATCAGCTCTGCATCCGGATCATGCTTCGTCCCGGTCATGCCGTCCGCCACGACCGCCGAAAGAAGCGACTCAATCGCGCCCAGCACTGCAATTGCGAAAGCCGAGCCCGCCAGCGCCCGCACCACATCCAGCGTCAGACTCAGGGGCTGCCCATCCGGTCCCGCCGCCAGCCACGGCACGATCGGCAGTGGTGGAAGCTGCGGGATTCCGCCGCGCGTCACGCCGTCGAGGACATACGAAAACCGGCTGTTGATCGTCGCCACGTCAAAATCCGGCAGATACCGCGACGCGATCACCACGGCCGCCGCGGCAAACGGCAACGCGATGAGCGGCGACGGAACACGCTTCGTCAACCGCGGTAGTATGACCAGCGCCGCCAGCGTCCCCGCCCCCACGGCAAGGTCCGCCATCCGCATCGTCGGCAGTGCCCGGTAGATGGCGAGCACCTTCTCCGGAAAGTGTTCCGGCATCTTCTCGATGGACAGCCCCAGAAAATCCTTCACCTGGAGCGTGGCGATCACCGTGGCGATGCCGCTGGTAAAACCCGTCGTCACCGGATAGGGAATGAATTCGATCAGCCGCCCCAGTCGCACCAGCCCCGCGACGAGCAGAATCACCCCCGCCATCATGGTCGCAAGCAGCAGGCCGCCGAGCCCGAATTTCGCCGCAATCGGCGCGAGGATCACCACGAACGCCGCCGTCGGACCGGTCACTTGCACGGACGATCCGCCGAGCAGTGCCGTCAGCCCGCCCGCAACAATCGCCGTATAAATCCCATGCTGTGGTGGAACCCCCGAGGCAATCGCCAGCGCCATCGAAAGCGGCAGTGCAACGACGGCAACGACAACGCCTGCGAGCAAGTCAGACTTAAGGTCCGCTGGTTTGTAGCCCGCCTTAAAAGACTTCCGCAATGCGGAAGCAATCTTGATCTCAAACTCCGGTAGCGCCGAAACCGCGGCACGGTGTCTATCTGGCATGTCTAAACTCGTCGCCGTGAGTCGTGTGTCATAATTGTCGAACAGGTTTAGTGCTTCTCATACGTCCACGAATTCTAGCCAAGAATCGCTATCCTGCAAAGATCAAGGAGCGAGAGTGGCAGAGATTCAAGAATCAATATTCCACTGCATAAACTATTGGATTCTGTTTGGCCAATTCAACGGCCTATGGCTATGGAAACAGTCAATAACGAGGGTCGGAGGCTGATACGCATTTCTAAGGATTCAATAGAGGCTGGTTGCTCAAGACATGCCTATAGACAATTCAGAGAAGCAGAATCGAAGACAACATCGAAGCACGAAGAACATTTCGAAGACAGAAACCATAATGCATCAGCGAGGAACTGGATTATAATGCATCAAGTTTCAGGCGATGAGTCAGGCTGCATTGTTGAGCGATCATCACTTGGCTGAGTCGAAGGGTTTATTTCAGAGGGTCGGGATTCTAGCATCGCTTCTCTCTCGATCTGTTGCCATATCTTTGTCATGAAAGTTCGATCCGTCACTGGTTTCCCGTTAATGATGACCTTCATTCTTAGCTGAGTAAGCCGAGGCGCGAGTTTTACCAACTTAAACGTTACGGCTTCGTTTCGATCTCCAACTGCCAATAACCCAATAACTCCAAAAGCAATGGCAGCGCCTATCTTAGCGCCAGTCTGTGGGTCCTGACGTTTCCCCGTTACTACTCCGGAGGCCATATCCGTATGGTCGAGCGTAAATCCTAGCGAGAAGAGTCCATTCATCGCAGCTTGGTAAGCCTCGTTGTATGGCAGATCAAGCTCACGAGTCTCAAGGGCTTTAACTTCTGCTTGTGTAAGCGGCGCGCATCCCGAAATAAGGACAAACACGCCTAGACCGACGTGAACCCCGATAGCTTTGAGCACGGTGAATGCGACTTGCATGCTCCACTCCTATCAGAACTTCGTTTGAGTGATTTTGTAATCGCGAACGATATCGTTCTGATCGAAGTAAACAATCAGCATAACAGTCGTCTCAGAACGCTCGGTAGACCCAACACCTCCGCCCATCCCACCGCCGCCGAGGCCCCCGCTCCCACCTCCGCCACCAACGCCTCCGATGCCGAACGCTGCACTCGTCGTTCGACTGGAAACTTTGTCGTACACCCACATCTCACCACCATCCTTGCGAGTAATGACATTCGGCGTTCCGAAGACTTCGATAATTTCTGCCTGCGTCGTCACACCTGGCTGAATGTGTTTCTTCGCAGCTCCAGGGGTGATTGCACTAGAATTTGATTGTGAGCACCCAGAAATTAACAGGATTACCACGACGCTCGGCACAAATGTCATACGAGCCATGAGTCAGCCTCCATAGTTTCAGTGCAAGCACAGCATTGAATAATTGCATCGCTGCCAATTCGAATGAAGCGATCTTCGTCAGAAATAGCTTGATGAACTGCATAATCGACTCAAGAAGTCAACGACTGCGTTACTAGCTCAATGTCAATAATGAACTATAAGAATAATCCTCCGGCCTCTCAGTGTCACCACACTGTCAGGAGGTATTTTACTGCAAATGAGAACTCAATGCAATACTCTGCGAATTGTTGTGGGACAGCATTCAGAAAACAGCGGGTATAAGCGCCGTTTCTTTGTATTGAGTAGCGGACAAGCGTTGCAGATGTTACAGCTTCCCAAACGCATCCAGCGCTCGATCCAGGTGTTCCCGTTCGTGGGCGGCAGAAATTTGCACGCGAAGCCGGGCCGTGCCTTCCGGCACCACGGGGTACCCGAAGCCGATTACGAACACGCCAAGTTCCAGGAGCCGCTTGCTCGCCGCGATGGCCTTGGCCGTCGGGCCGAGGAGGATCGGCGTAATCGCGCTGGGGCCTTCGACCGCTTCAAAGCCGAGCTTCTTAAGACCGTCGCGCATGTAGCGCACATTGCCGCGCAGTTTCTCGACGCGCGAGGTGTCGCGCATCAGAATCTCGATCGCTTTCGAGGCCGCGCCGGCCGTGCCTGGCGGCAGGGCATTCGAAAAAATCTGCGGCCGCGACTTCTGCACCATGAGATCGATCAGGTTCGCCCGCGAGGCGACGTAACCGCCCGCCGCGCCGCCGAGGGCCTTGCCCAGCGTGCCGGTCATGCAGTCAATTTTGCCGAAGAGGCCGTAGTGTTCCGCGACGCCCTTACCCGTCGGGCCGCAGACGCCCACGCCGTGTGAATCATCAACAATCAGCATCGCCCCGTACTCCAGGCAAAGCGCGTGGATGCGATCGAGCTTGGCAATGTCGCCCTCCATGGAGAAGACACCATCGGTAATGACGATTCGACACGGGGCAGAAGCGGCCTCCTTGAGTTTCGCCTCGAGGTCTTCCATGTTTGAGTGTTTGTAGACGGCCGACTTCGAGGCCTTGTTGATCTGTCGGCCCAGTCGGATCGCGTCGATGATCGAGGCGTGGTTCAGCTCGTCGCTGATCGCCGTCACGCCGTCGCCGCCGACGGCCATGAGTGTGGCGATGACCGCCTCGTTCGCATTCCAGCAGGAAACATAGCTCGTCGCCGCTTCGGTGCCCGAGAGTTCGGAAATCTGCCGTTCGATGGCGTGGTGATAGTCGAAGGTGCCGCAGATGAATCGTACCGACCCGGTGCCCGCCCCCCAGCGATGCTGGGCTTCGATCGCAGCGGCCACCACCTCGGGGTGACTCGCCAGACCGAGATAGTCGTTCGAGCAGAGGACGACGACCTTGCCGACGCCGTCGATTTCGCTTTCGGCGCCCATCGGCCGCGTGAGCGTTTTAAGGTGCTTGTACTGACCTGCTGTCCGAAGGGCGTCCAGATCGCGATCTACCAGGTGCCAGATGGATGTCATCAGGATAATCCTTGCTGTTAACGAGTATATCAAGCGACCTGTTCAGCGCCGACGAAGCCGACGGATTGCAATCCGTCGGCGCCGGATCGCTCCAATTACTTCACAACGCCGGTGCGCTCGCCCGCGGCGTGATAATGCCGCACAATCCCCGGGATCAGATAATCGGAAAACGCCTTGTCCACCGGGTAGTCCGGCGACCACCCCCAATCCTTCCTTGCCGGCGTGTCGTCCACGTCCGCCGGCCAACTGTCGACGATCCGTGCCCGGGCCACATCCGGCTGATAGCGAATCTTCGCCCCGGGAAACGCCTGCAACACGCGCTCTCGCAACTCCTCCGCGCTGAGTGAAAACGCCGTCACGTTGTACACCCGCCGCGTCAGCCGCTCGGCCGGCGCCTCCGCCAGCAGCACCAGCGAGCCAATGGCGTCCGGCATCGCCATGAACGGAATCCTCGCCTCGGCCGGCACGAAGCAATCATAGGCCTCACCCCGCGCCGCCGCGTGGATCATCTCTACCGCGTAGTCGCTCGTACCCCCGGTCGGCATGGTCACGGCGCTGATGAGCCCGGGAAAACGCAGCGAGCGAAAGTCCACGCCGCACTGCGTCTTTTCCGCCGCAAGCTGGCGATAGTGAAACGTGTAATACCGCCCGAGATGCTCGCAGTAGAGCTTGTTACAGCCGTACATCGTTGTGGGAAAGTTCCATTGTGTCTCGCGGACGGCCCCCGCCTCGCGTTTGGTCGCCGCGTCCGGCAATCCGTACACCGCAATGGAACTGGGAAAGAGAAACTTGACCGGGTTGCCATGCCATCGCGCCTGCTCGTGGGCAAGCTGAAGCAGATTGAGCGTGCCCTCCACGTTGACGCGATGGGCCGTGTCCGGCGTGTATTCCGCCCGCGTCGATAGCAGCGCGGCGAGATGATAAATCGTGTGGATTTCGTACTGGCTGACGAGCCGTTGCAGCAGATTGCCGTCGAGAATGTCGCCGATGATCGCCGCGGCGCAGCGATCGCGAAGATTCTCCGGCAGCTCCTTGATGTCCAGTGCAATCAGGTCTCGATCGTTCGACTGAGAAAGCCGCTCGATCAGTCCAAAGCCGACCTCACCGCCCGCGCCGGTGATGAGCACCGCCGGCTTTCTGATTCCACTGCTGCTCACGACTGCATTCCGGATGTACCTGTACGAACGCGATCGGTCCAATGACCGACCGGCGTCCTTTAAGTGGGGTTATTACCCGCCCGATTTTTCGTTCGCCGCCGCACGATTGCGCTGCTCGATCGAGGCCAGCGAGTCGATCCGTCGGACCATCGCGTCGTAGGCGCGGTCCACGGGATCGGTCAGTTCCTTGATCCTCGCGGCCTTCTCCGGAGAATCGGGCATGGCCTTCGCCTCATCCAGCGAGGCCTGGTTGCTCTCCTGAAACTTCGCGGCAAATGAGATCGTCTGGTTGATCACGCCCTGCGCCGCCTCCATCTGCGCCGCATTGAAGCCGTACTTCTCCGTCGCCACGTTCAAGTGGTTCTTCCATTCGGCAATCGGCGGCGCCGGTGGAACAGGCGCTCCGGGTGTCGAAGCCGGCAGCGGCCTCGAAGGGGGCGGTGGCGGCGGCTTGGTCTCGGCGACCGGTGTCTGCGCCGGCGTGGTTGGGCTCGTCGGCTGTACCGATGGCGTCGCCGGCTGAAGCGGCGCCGGCTTTTCCTGGGTCTGCGGATTCAGAACCAGCGGCTGCGGCGCCGATCGATCCGGAAGTTGAATCGCCGGACGCGGACCGGCTTCAACCGGGCCGAAGACGATGCCGTCGATCCGCTCGATGTCAAACATGATGCCAAGTTCCTTGGCCTGTACCGCGAGCTTCTGGGCCATTCGGGCGCGACCGGCGCCGGCCTGCTCCGACGAGATCGTCGCTTCAGCGATGCGTAGGACGTGCGCCAGACTCAGCGGCGCGCGAGCCAGCATGTTGTGGAACTGCGTCTGAAAGCTATTGATACGCAGCAGCTTTCGTTCATAGACCGTGTTCGGATCGTGATGAACGATCGAGATCGCAAGCTGCAAACGCGAGAGCGTCAGCGCCGATTGCCGCTGGTACGTCTCCTGAGGCGTGACGAGGTCGCGAAGGGCGTCTTGAATTTTCGCCATGTCCGGACCGGAGGGCTGATACATGTCCGCCACAAAGCGGATGCGATTCTCAAGCAGCTTCTCGGCGTCCGGCTCGTTGGACGACAGGTAAGGCCGATCCTCCGCGGATGCCCCCGCCGCCAAGCAGATCAGCAAGCCCACCCCCATGAGCAAGGTAACGTAATCCCGACGACTCAACATGGTGCGAACCCCTTTCAATCATTCTTTGCCGCGATCTTTCCAGCGGCCGGCTCGACGATTTCTCGGAAAACCCGCATTCTCCCCCCGTTTTCGGTCGAAGTCAAACCCGTTTCACAACCCCCCGCCCCGACCGAACCGACCGTCAGAACGCCCCCTTAACCGAAGTAAAACGGTGCATACAGCCGCCGGTGCTCCTCCTGACAGAATCGGTCCGTCATCCCGGCAATGTAATCACAGATCACCCGCTCAAGCCCTTGTTCCGCCACGCGCGACGTAAACCGCTCCGGCATCAGACGCGGTTCCGCGGCGTAGGCCTCGAACAGTTCGCGAATGAGCCGGCGGGCCTTCGAGTCCATCCGCACCACGCGATGATTCTGATAGAGCGACCGCAGCAGCACGCCGCCAAGCTGTTCCACCTGTGCCTGGATTTCCGTCGAGAATGCAATCAACGCCTGCCCGCACTGCCGTACATCCTCAAGCCGCCCCACCTTCGCAGCCGCGATGCGTCGGCCGCTCTCCGCCGCCGCGTCCTCGACCAATCGCCGGGCGAGGCGATCGAGAATGGGCCGCCGAATCGCATGAAGCGTTGCCGTCGGGTATTGCTTGCGCACGTCCTCGGCCGCCTCTGTCCAGAGCGAACTCTCCGCCAGAATCTCCTCCGAAAGCGCCCCTTCGCCAAGACCGTCCTCGATGTCGTGCAGCGTGTACGCGACCGCGTCGGCAAGATTCGCAACCTGACCCTCCACGGGAGCCGAGGGGCCGCTCTCAACGAGCGCCCGTACGGCATCATCCGAAAATCGCTTCGGGTCCGGCTTGTCGTACCAGGTCTGATGCTTTACGAGCGACTCGCGCAGCTCGAACATCAGATTCAGCCCGCGATAGGCCGGATAAGGGTGCTCAAGATAATCCACGACGCGAAGCGACTGCATGTTGTGCTCGAAACCACCGTGGGCTTGCATCAACTCCGCCAACGCCTTCTCGCCGGCATGACCGAACGGCGCATGGCCGAGGTCGTGGGCCAATGCGATGCCGCCCGCCAGTCGGTCATTAAGCCGCAGCATCCGCGATAATCGCTGGGCTTGTGCGACGACTTCGAGCGTGTGCGTCAGCCGCGTGCGAAAATGGTCGCCGCAGTCGGTCACGAAGACCTGCGTCTTGTGCATGAGTCGGCGAAAGGCCATGCAATTCAGAATGCGCTGGCGGTCCGCTTCAAAGGGACACGCGTCGATTACGTCCATCTCCAGGTGCGCGCGCCCGCGCGTGTTCGTGCGCGTCACTGCGTAGGGGGCCGGTTCAGATGTGGATACATCTACCATTGAATTTGCACTCGGAGGGCGCGATGAGGCAAGCGGCGACGGCGACGGGTCGTTGTGCCGCAGGCGGCTCGCCCGGGTCGCGATCCTGGCTACCCCTTGGGCAGTCCCAACCTTGCTGCCGTCTCGCGGAGCTTTGCATACGTTCGCTCAAGGGCCTCCGGGATCACTCGGACCTCACCGATGACAGCCATGAAGTTCGTGTCCCCGTTCCACCGTGGCACGAGATGGACGTGCAGATGATCCGGCAGGCCCGCGCCGGCACAGCGACCGAAGTTGATGCCGATGTTGAAGCCCTGAGCGCCGAATGCTTCGGTGAGCATCGTCTTGGCATCCCGCGTATGACGCATCAGCGTCGCCAGGTCGGCATCAGAGAAGTCCGCCAGCTCGCCCTTGTGGGCCAACGGAGCGATCAGCAAGTGGCCGTTCGTATAGGGGAAGCGGTTCATCACGGCCAGCATCTCAGCAGACCGCCAGACGACGAGATTCGCCGCATCCTTCTCGGGAGTATCGCGATACTGACAGAGAAAACACCCGCCGCCCTCGCCGGAGAGCGACTCGATGTATTCCATCCGCCACGGCGCCCACAGATTTTGCGGAAACTCAGGCATAACGCCTCTCAAGGGCTCATTCGTCGATTCACCGGGCCGTTTACACTGGCCGACCGTTCAAACGACGCCTGCAAGATACCGACGCCGCCGCGCGGGGTCAAAGCGAGCGATGGGTGCGCTGATCAATTGCGCCGGCTTTCTCGGCTCGACGGCCTGCAGACTGCTCCCCGCAGCAATTAACGCTTGCATGTACCACTTCATCGTTGCTGTTACCCGTACAGTTCTGCCGTTTTGGTGTTCCCCGGCCAGGCGATTACACTGATGCACGATGTCCGCAGGTGCAGGGACAACTTCGCCCGCAGCTTTCTCACATGAGGAGGCCTTTGCGCGGGACATGGACGCGAAAGACCCGCTGCGGAGCTATCGTGAGCGATTTCATATCCCCTGCGGCAAAGACGGCGAGCCGGTCATTTATTTCTGCGGCAACTCGCTGGGACTGATGCCGAAATCGGCGCGCGAGGCCGTTGATCAGGAGCTGGATGACTGGGCCAAGCTGGCCGTCGATGCCCATTTCGAGGGGCGCAGCCCGTGGTACAGCTATCACGAGCAATTCCGCGAGACGGCAGCGCGGCTGGTCGGCGCGCAGCCGGGCGAAGTCGTGTTGATGAACTCGCTCACGGTGAATCTGCACCTGATGCTGGCGACGTTCTATCGACCGACGAAGAAGCGTTACAAGATACTGATGGACTGGCCGACGTTTCCTTCTGACATCTACGCCGCAAAGAGTCAGGCCGCGATGCACCGTTTCGACCCGAACGAGGCAGTCGTCTTCGCGCGGCCGCGCGAAGGCGAGCACGACATTCGCACCGGCGATATCATTTCGATTCTCGAAGACCACGGCGACGTGATTGCGCTGGTCCTGCTCGCGGGTGTCAATTTCTTCACCGGGCAGCTTCTTGCTATCCAGCGCATCGTCGCCGCGGCGCAGCGCGAAGGTTGCGCCGTCGGGCTCGATCTGGCCCACGCCGCGGGCAACGTATCGCTGGCGCTGCATGACTGGAACAGCGACTTCGCCGTGTGGTGCAGCTACAAGTACCTCAACAGCGGACCCGGCGCCGTCGGCGGTTGCTTCGTCCACGAGCGGCACGCGAAGAATGTCAAACTGCCGCGCCTCGCCGGATGGTGGGGCAACGATCCTTCGTCCCGCTTTCTGATGCACCTTCAGCCGGACTTCGTCCCGGTCGCCGGCGCCGAGGCCTGGCAAGTGAGCAATCCGCCGATATTTTCGATGGCCCCGCTGCGGGCTTCGCTGGCGATTTTCGACGAGGCGGGCATGCCGGCGCTGCGTGCCAAGTCGGAGGCACTGACCGGGTATTTACAGTACTTGATTGACCAGATGCCGTCGGAGAAGTACGAGGTGATTACGCCGCGCAACCCGCAGGCCCGCGGATGTCAGCTTTCGATTCTCGTGAAGGCGCATCCGAAGGAGCTTTTTGGGAAGCTGGAGCAGGCCGGCGTCAAGGGCGACTTCCGCGAGCCGAACGTGATCCGCGTTGCCCCTGTGCCGCTTTACAACACATTTCATGAAGTGTGGCGGTTTGGGCAGATTCTTCGGCAGCATGCTTAGTCTTATCGCAGGAAACCCGCCGCAACCCCGTTGGGGTAACAAGCGAATGAACCTCTCTGACTTGGCGTCACGGAATCGAACCGCTTAAATGCACTCAGAATGACTCAGGCGACCTATCCACGATTTACCCTCATCGGCTCCGGGCTGGCTGGGGCGCTCCTGGCGACTTATCTCGGCAAACGCGGCTACTCGGTCGATCTCTACGAGCGGCGGGCGGACCCGAGCGCGGGCAACTTTGTCGGCGGGCGGTCGATCAATCTGGCCATCAGCACGCGCGGTCTCGCGGCGCTCGAACGCATCGGCCTGGCCGACGAGGTGCTCAAGACGGCCATCCCCATGCGCGGGCGGATGATTCACGGCCCGCGCGGCGACCTGCACGATCAGCCGTACGACATCGACCCGACGCGGCACATCAACTCAATCGGTCGGGCATCGCTGAACAGCGTCACGCTGGACGCGGCGAAGAAGTATCCCAACGTCCGCGTGCATTTCAATCATCGTTGCACGGAGGTCGATCTCGAACGCCCCGCCGCGCGACTTCGCAACACCGACACCAACGAAACGGTTGAAGCATCCGGCGACATCGTCATCGGTGTCGATGGCGCCTTCTCCGCGGTGCGGCGATCCATGCAGCGGCTGGATCGATTCAACTATTCGCAGGACTATCTGCGCCACGGCTACAAGGAACTGACCATCCCCCCCGCGGCTGGCGGCGCGTTTCAGATGGAAAAGAACGCCCTGCACATCTGGCCGCGGCGGCGCTTCATGATGATCGCCCTGCCAAACCCGGACGGCTCGTTCACCTGTACACTTTTTTATCCTTTCGAGGGGGCGGAGAGCTTCGCTGCGCTGAAATCGGATGACGACGTGCGTCGATTCTTCAAGCGAGAATTCCCGGACGCTCTGCCGCTGATGCCGACGCTGATCGACGACTACCGCGAGAACCCGATCGGCTCAATGGTGACGGTCCGGTGCAGCCCGTGGCACCATCAGGGCAAGGTGGCGATCCTCGGTGACGCGGCGCACGCCGTCGTGCCGTTCTACGGACAGGGGGCGAACGCCGCCTTTGAAGACTGTATTGTGCTCGACGAGTGCATCGAGAAGCATGCCCCGGACTGGCCGCGCGTCTTCGGCGAATACGAGCGCATCCGCAAGCCGAACTGCGATGCCATCGCCGATCTGGCGGTTAAGAATTTTTATGAGATGCGTGATAAGACGGCCTCGCGGGCCTTTCGCGCGCGAAAGCGGCTGGAGCGAACGCTGCATCGTTTTCTGCCGGGAATCTACACGCCGCTGTATACTCTGGTATCCTTCACCCGCACGCCGTATGCCGAGGCGGTGCGCAAGGCCCGCGTGCAGGATCGTGCGGTGGCCGTCGTCGGTGCGTTGCTGCTGATATTCGCCGTTGTGTCGTTCGCATGGCGGCTGTGGTGAGCGCGCCTTCATCGCGACACGAAAACTTGAAGACCTGAGGACCCCGGAACTGTACCATGTCGCTGACTTATGCCGACTACCTGAAGATCGAAGAACTGCTCAAGCTCCAACAGCCCCGGTCCACGCCGCCGGAACATGACGAGATGCTCTTTATCGTCATCCACCAGGTCTATGAGCTGTGGTTCAAGCTGCTGCTTCACGAACTCGACAAGATCAAGCTCGACTTCTCCAACGACGATCTCTACGCGGCCATCCACACTTTTCAGCGATCCCGCACCGTCATGAAGACCCTCGTCGGGCAGCTCGACATCCTCGAAACGATGACGCCGATGTCCTTCGCCAGTTTTCGCGATCGTCTGGAAACCGCCTCCGGCTTTCAGTCGACGCAGTTCCGCGAGGTGGAGTTCACCCTCGGCTACAAGCGAGCGGACGTGCTCAAGTATCTCCCGCCGAATTCACCGGGCCGCGCGGCGTGCGACCGACGCCTCAAACAGCGGAGCGTGGTCGATCATTTCTATGACTTCCTTCAGCAGCGCGGCGTGACGATCCCCGAAGAACTTCGCACCCGAGACATGACGCTGACCAACGAGCCCTGCCCGGCCTTGCAGGAGGGCATTCTTGAACTCTACAAATCGCACCCGGAGCTGGCGATTCTGTTCGAATTGATGACCGATTTCGACGAAGGCATGCAGGAATGGCGCTATCGCCACGTGAAGCTCGTCGAACGAACCATCGGGAGCAAATATGGCACCGGCGGCTCGCCCGGCGTGGCGTTTCTCAAGCAGTCGCTCTTCATGCCGATCTTCGCCGATCTCTGGGCGATTCGGCATCGGATGTAGTTCGCCTGCGACGTTTCCGCACGAAGCGAAGCTTCGCTGCACTCAGAACTGAAAGTAAATAAACGGGCTCGTGTTGTCCGCTCCCAGAATCACCAGCGCGAGAATCCACGCCGCGTAGCCCACGCCCGCAACCGGCGCCGGCAGCACCAGGCCAGGCCGACCTCGTCGGACCCATTCCTCGTAGACCTGCATCGCCCCCATCAGCGTTAGCAGACAGATCGCCGGCAGTTTGTTCATGAGCCAGATCGGGTCGGACACTTTCGCGGCGATGAAGAGGTGCTTCACGAAATAAACAGCCCGAGCAAGGGCCGCCGTGGTCGGTTCCGCCACGCCGGTCGCCGCATCGACCATCAGCTGACAGCGGAAAAATACCCATGCCAGATGCACGACCAGCAGCGTCACAGTCCACCCAGACAGGCGACGACCCCATCGTGCGATCCACGAATCACGGCCTTGCCCCGATGCCGGTTCACGATGACTCGGCGCGGCGAAACGTGAAGCCGCCTTGCCGACGATCAGGAACGCGCCGTGAATCGCCCCCCAGATGACAAAGGTCCAGCTTGCACCGTGCCAGAGTCCGCCGAGAAGCATGGTGATCATCAGATTTCGGCACGTCCGCAGCGGCCCGCCATGTGAACCGCCGAGCGGGATGTAGAGATAATCGCGCAGCCAGGTGGAAAGTGAAATATGCCAGCGCCGCCAGAAATCGGTCAAGCTCGCGGCAAGGTACGGACTCCTGAAATTCACCGGCAGATCGAAACCGAGCACGCGCGCCGCTGCCACGGCCATGTCACTGTAGCCCGAGAAGTCGCAGAAGATCTGTCCGCCATAGCAGAACATCGCCAGCCACAGATCGCGCGAAACATAGCGATGCGGCTCGGCAAAGACCGGATCGACGAGCATGGCGAGTTGATCGGCAATGAATATTTTCTTGGTGAGCCCGATGAGAAAGAGCACCCCCCCCGAGGCAAGTCGGTCCCAATCAAACCGCTTGATCGTGGCAATCTGCGGCAGGAAGTCGATCGCCCGCACAATCGGCCCGGCCACGAGTTGCGGGAAAAACGCAACGAACAGGGCGAAGTCCGTGAACGATCGGGTAACCGGCATCCGACGACGATAGACATCGATCGTGTAGCTGAGCGTCTGGAAGGTGTAAAAGCTGATGCCGACTGGCAGAAGGATGTTCAGCGTGGAGAGATTCACGCGAACGCCGAACGACTCCAGCGTGGACCGTAGAGATCCGACAAAGAAATCTGCATACTTAAAGAGAGCCAGCACGCCGAGATTGCCCACGATGCTGCAAACCAGCAGCGCCTTTCGTCGCTCCGCCGACGTGGATCGTTCAAGCCCTAGCGCGACGAAGTAATCCAGCAAGGTCGTGCCGAGTATGAGCAGCACCAGCCACGCATTCCACGACATATAGAACACATAGCTCGCCGCAAGCAGAAACAGCGTGCGACCGCGGCGCGTGGGAATTCCCCAATAGCCCGCGAATACCGCGGCGAAGAAGAACGCGAAGAGCCAGCTTGAGAAAATCATCTGCCGGCGTCCCCTTCATCCGCTGCCGATTGCCGCAAGACGACCGTCTCACCGCGCGGCGCGACGAGCCCGAGGGCCACCGCCTCCTGCGCCGCGCGTCGGCTGATTCGACGGGCGAGGTCGAGCCCGACATGTATCTCTTCGATGTAATCGCGATTGGTTCGGGGAATCTCCGCCGTGCTGCACGGGATGAAAGCAATGTCATGAGTGCGACACACGCCGGAAATGGCGTCGATGATGCGCGGTTCGACATGCGCCCAGCGTGCCTCGGTTCGCGGGCTGTTCGGAAGATAAACCACCATCACCGGTATCCGCCGCGCGATGAGCCAATCCAGCAGCCGGCTCAATCGCGTAAAGCCCGGCGCGTCCGGCGAATAGAGCGGGATGCTCGCTGCCTCCACCGTCGCCGGATCCGTCAGCAAGCGCTCCTCTACACTTCGAAGCTGTCGGCCCATCGCCCATGGATGCTCGTAACCATCCGCCGGTATCGGCCGCGCGACGCGATCGCGCAACTCGCGCGCCTGCTGCGCGTGCTTCGGGAGGAAATCCGCCAACCGCTCCTGTCCCCACATGCGAATCTCGTAGCGCCGTTCAAACGCAGCCCAGAATGGCGCCAGGTTCCGCCGAACACCCTCGCCGATCACTTCCAGGGAGGGCCCTTCGATGGATAGCGACTCAAGCAGATCAAGCGTCGTGAAAGATCGTCGCGCCGCAAGCACCGGCAGATAATCCGCGCGAAACTCACTCGCGTTAACGCCGAGCACGACGAGTCGCGGCGGGCGCGCTTCGAACAAATCGCGCGACAGAATCTGCCACTCCGTGACCTTTGAGCCGGACACACCCAGATTGTACGCCGACAATCCGGTCAGCGAGGTGAACTCCTCCGGAACAAGCGCGTAGTTCGCCCGTGAGGAGCCCATCAGAACGATATCCGACATCTCGCGTTGTGCCAGCGCGCCGGGCTTCCGCGCGTGATCCGCCACGTCATAGAGATCAAGCGCGGGCTGCGCGTGGCGCACCACCCGATCGAACGCAGCAAGCGAGAGGACTGCGGTGGCTGCAACGACGGCGCGACGGCGATTGCGATTTGTAATCGAACGGCTTGGATTCCGTTCGGTGCCAATGCGAGGCGCACTGCCAAGAAACTTCTCATTGCCGCAGCCGCTCATATTCCTATTTATCGGCGGCCCGAATCGCAGCAATCGAAAGAGAGGCGATGTAACCGATAGACCGGCGCAGGATAGACTCCGTCGCCGGAATATCGCGTAGGCAGTTGCAGTTATTGCCGATCGAACGATGGCGTCGGCAGGTCCGGCGGTACGTCCGGTACGATGGATCGCTCGCCGATCCAGCGGCGGCAATCTTCGATTAGCCCTTCCCGACGTGGCGCGCCCATTTCGCTCTGCGGTTGAAGGGTATGGCCCGTCAGATCGCTGAGTACCGCCGCGGCGACGGCAGCCACCGTGCGAGACTGCCGCTCGGGCTTACCGGCGCGCTCGCTCGGCTGCATCAGCTCCGCCGAGAGACCGTGCTGAACCTGAAGCGCCGAGGACACAGCCGCAATCTCGCGTTCCAATGCAAGCTGCCCGATGAATTCGCTGTCATCACCCAACGCGCCGACAAGCGCGGCGATCGGATCGCAATCCGAGGCGTCCGGCGTCGCTTGCGCCAGGTCGGGCGAGCTGCGAATCTGCTCACTAAGCGATTCGACCGCCTGCGCCCGCACAAACGGTTCCTCATGTTGCAGGCCCAGACAAATCGCCGACACCACATCGGCGCCCTCCAGCCGCGCCAGACCCGAAAGAGCGGCAACGGACGCGTTCCGATCGGCAGCGATACTGGTCAACAGCAGATGTGACCGCGATGTCGGGGAATCCATGAAGGCCAGCGCCCGGGCGGCCTCATGACGAAGGTCATCGTCACTGAAATAAAGAAGCTGCTTGAGGAAGTCCGCCCGGCGATGCTCTGAAAACCCGGACGATGCGAGCACAGCGAGAGTGGAAATCTCCGGTCGGGCGTCACGTGCCAGTCGGTTGACGGCGCCAAGTGCGATGTCGCCCAGACCGGCCATGCGCGCGGCGAAGAAAATCCGCTCGGTCGAATCCTCGGTCTGCCCGATGCGCGACACCCACCAATGCGCGCGAATGCGATCACGCTGCCAGACGACGAGCCCGAAGCAGATCAGCATGAGAGCGATCGCATGGACGTGCCGGCTCAGACGATTTCTTCGATGATCGATCGGCCCGGCAGCTTCGCGATTCGGCGGCGTGTGATCCATGAGCCCTTGAGGATAGGTGAAGTTGCGCGCCGGCGGCGCCCGCTCACTCCCGCCCGTAGTGCGCCAGTTTCCACTGTCTGCGGAACTCTTTGTCGTGCATCTTGCTGCAAACCTCGTCGTGAATATGTCGCCAGTAGCGCTTCCAATCCGTCGCCGTGCGGCCCGGACCGGTGAGATAGATCCTCAAAAAACGCAACCGATCGGAGGCCGTGCAGGCCGGGCTGCTCAACAAGCTCGCGCAAAGCCGAACCACCGCGCGCGTTCGCTGCGGCTCGCTGCTTCGTCGGCGATGCGAGATGCCGTCCATATCGATGAAGGTCAGCGACGGCTCGCCGACAAACGGCGGCGACCAGCGTACCATCAGATTCGGCGCTTTTAAGTCCCGATGGACAAAACCCCGCTCGTGAAACGCCTTCAGCAGGCGCACGACCGACTCAATCAGCCGATCCTTCACCCGCCGCTGTTCCATCGGCGACAAACCTGCCACGCCGCAGGTCAAAAAAGTCTCAAGGTCAACCGCCCCGTCGAGGAATTCCGTGAAGCTGATCGAGTCCGTTCGTACGAAGCCGAGCGCGAACCGCTCAACCACCGCCAGCGGAATCGCCGCGGGCAGATCACGGTTGCGAAGCTTGTTCGCCATGCGCCAACTGCGCACGTTTCGCGAAGGCCCGAACATCTGCGAAAGTTTCTTCCAGGCATTGCGGGCCAGCGTGCGCTTGACGACCACATCGAGCGAAGTCCCTTCGGCAGTCATTCGTGCCCGACAGATCGTCGCCGTGTGCGAATCCTTGAGCAAAGTGTGCCGCGTCGGATCAAGCCACGACAGCGGATCGCGCAGCCAGTTTTCCCACTGCCCGACGGGAATCGAGATGCTGCCGTCCGGACTGCCGGCAAAGGAGTGCTTTGTCTGAAGCAGCGCATGCCCCCGCCAGCCGGCGGCCGGTTGGATCTTCGCAAAATACCTGCTCGTCCGCATTGAGCGTCGATCACGCTTGGCCCAGAGCTTCCGCGCGTGACGCTCCGCCTGCACCGCCAGATCGGCTGCGAGTTTTTGCAGATTGATCCGCCAGTTACGCGCCAGCGGGCTGGCTTGCGCGAACTGGTCTCGATAGCGGATGTAGCCGTGCAAAAAGCGCAATCGCTGAGACCGCGACGCATTCCGGCGAAACCACTGATTGAGCTGCGCGAGATTCGCCACCACCTGCCGCGGCATCACGCTCCGACCAGTCGTCACGCGGTGAAGATCCACGAAGAAGACTTCGTACTTCGACCCCGCCCCACGGACGAGCAGGTTGCCCGGGTGCATATCGCCATGTTGAAAGCCGCACTGATGCGCCCGCGCGATCAGCCGCGCCAGCGCATCGAGCAGCCCGTTGGCCGCGGTGCGTGTCTTCCGCACGCCCAGCCAGAACTCGTTCAACGGCAGCGAGCCGGTGACTTCCTCGGTAATAAGCAGGGAGCGCCCCGAGATGCGACGCTCGTGTTGCCATGCCATCGCCACGGGCCGTACGGTCGCAATCCGATGCGTCGCCGCATACTGACCGACATGCCACTCCTGACTGGCGATCGGTCCGCGGACCAGTAACTTGACCCGGGCAAGCAGCCCAACCGGGTGATAGACCTTGGCGAAGAAGCTCCCCTCCGGTCGCGCCACGCACCAGACGTCGCGCTGGCTGTTTCGCTTGACCATTCGGGCTCCGGAAACCTGCTTCAACCGGAACCAGTCAGAAGTCGAATTCTGAACCCAGGAAGCGTGCGACCGGGCGACCCGCCAGGTATACGAACCGCTGACAAATTCACAGAATGGAGATGTCTCGTCGACTTGGATGACGCCGGGCGCGGACATACTTTCGGAACTCATGGTCGTTTCCGCTGCGAGCCCGGCTTGATTCGGTGTGGCCCTCGACTCCCGTGCGGTGGAGGCCCCGTCCTCGTGAAAATCGGCAGCAACGGACGAAGACCGAGAGCAACTCTCGATCCTATTCACGTGCCCCCCGGTTTTCAACCGTTGACCGTCCTTGACCGAATCCATATCGCCGACAAGTGTAACGCAAGCCAGCCGGACTGACAAAAGCGGTTTTATGCGTCCCGATCGACCCGGAGAGGCATAAGAGAGGCCTTGTTATAGCCCCCTGTTCGAGTCTATCCTTTCTTCGCCCGCTTCTCCGCCCGCTGACGCAGCATCGCCTCAAGAAACATCTCGAGGTTTCCGTCGAGCACCTTCTGAGGATTGCCCACTTCGACGCCCGTTCGCAGGTCTTTCACGCGCGGGTCATCCAGCACGTAATTGCGAATCTGGTTTCCCCATGCGATCTCGCCCTTCTCGCCGTAGACCTTCGCCATCTCGCTGTCGCGCTTGGCCTGCTCGATCTGCTCCAGCTTGGACTTGAGCACGGAAATCGCCATCCGCTTGTTCTGCGCCTGGCTGCGTTCGTTGACACATTCGACCACGAGGCCCGACGGGATATGACGAACGCGCACCGCCGTCGCTACTTTGTTCACATTCTGCCCACCGGCCCCGCTGCTCCGACAGAAAAAAGTGATATCCAGGTCCTTCTCCGGCAGTTCAATGTTGCTCTCCGGAAATACCGGCAGCACGTCCACCGCCGCGAAGCTCGTCTGCCGCTTGCCCTGCGCATTGAACGGGCTGATGCGCACCAGCCGATGCACGCCCGCCTCGCAGCTCATCCAACCATACGCGTACGGACCCTTCACGAGCAGGTCGGTCGACTGAATGCCCGCGCCGTCGCCCTCGCGGCTGGCGAGTTCCTCGACTTTGTAACCGCGGCGCTCGAAAAATCGCAGATACATTCGCAGCAGCATATCCGCCCAGTCGCACGCCTCCGTACCGCCGGCGCCGGCCTGAATACTGAAATAGCAGTCCCGGTCGTCATTCGGACCCGAAAGCAGGGCCATCAAGCTGACACGCTCGACTTCATCAATAAGGGCCAGCCGCTCCTGATCGGCCTCGTCACTCGCCGCAGCGTCCCCCTGTTCCTCCGCCAGCTCGTACATGATCGGAAGATCTTCCAATCGGCGCGCAACGGCCTCGACCGGCTCGATGATGGCCTTGAGCGACTTCAGCTCCGCGATCAGTTCTTGTGAATCGGGCGACTCCCAGAAACCCGGCCGGCCCATCATGGACTCGACCTCGGCCATGCGCCCCTTTTTTTTCGGCAGGTCAAAGACTGTCTCGGATCGAATTAATCCGATTCGTCAGCTCTTCGGTCGTCGCCGTTCCGTCGGTTAGCGGCATAGCAATATCCTCTCACTGAAACAGCCCGAAGCGCAAGCGATGGTTGCTTCAAGCAAAGCAGGGAATCTTCTTTTATACTCCCACAAAGCTGCGTGGGCATGGCCCACAACATATGGAATATAGCCGCCCGCCCCACTCACGACAAACAGGGAGTATCGCACCGTGTCAGCTTTACCCTCCGCCAACTCATCGAACAACCATTCATCCGCCGCGCCGCCCGATGGGCAGAAGCCACGCGGCGGGCAAGCAGTCCGATTTGTCATGCTCTTCGCCCTGCTCGCCATCGCCGGCGTTTTCGTCGTCGAGCAGAGAACGCGCCCCACTCTGATTGTCGGGCCGATGGTGCAGATACCGGTGCCCGACGGGCTGACCGTCGTCTGGGAAATGGACGCCTCGCTCGGCAGCGGTGTCGCATGGCTGGAAGATTCGCCAGGCGTCAACATCGTCAGCAAGGCCGTGCAGACAGGGCGACGCCACGTTGCCGCGTTCGATGGACTCACGGCGGGAAGGACATATCGCTACACCGTCGCCAATGACCGCGGCCTGCTCGGCAGCACCGTGGTCGCCGGACCGTACGAGACGAAGCCGCCCCCGACGCGCGGCACGCCGTTTCGATTCGTGGCCTTCGGCGACAGCGGCAACGGCAGCAACACGCAGATCGAATTCGCCCGACGCATCGCCGCGGCAATGCCGGATGTCATCATCCATGTCGGCGATCTCGTTTATCCCGCAGGCGCTGGCGAAACCTACGGCACCCACTTCTACGAGCCGAACGCCGAGATGATTCGTCATGCACCCTTCATGCCTTCGCTGGGCAATCACGACGTCGCCACCGATCAGGGCCGACCCCTGTTGGCGCAGTTCGTCTTCCCCGAAAACGGCCCGAAGGGAATTGAGCAGGGCCGATGCTACTGGTTTGACTACGGGGATGCCAGATTTGTGGCACTCGATTCCAACCTCGTCGCGGCCGCCGGCGCGCTGACGATGGAAGACCTCAAAACCGTCGTCGCGCCCTGGGTGCGCCGCGTGCTGACGGACTGCGATGCCCGATGGAAGTTTGTCTACTACCATCACCCCTTCTACACCGGCAGCCAGCACTCCGCAGACGGCGTCGCCTTCATGAAGGAAGCGTTTCTCGATGTCTTCGAGGAGGTCGGTGTGGATGTCGTCTTCTGCGGCCACAACCACCTGTACGAACGTACGGCCCCGCTACGGCGAGATGAAATCGTCCCCGATGGCGAAGGCATCGTGTACATCGTGACCGGCGCCGGCGGCGTGAGCAAGTACCCTGAACTGCTGCCCAACCCGCCATACATTCGCTATTACAACGACCAGGTCTTCAGCTTCACGCAGGTGGACCTCTCCGCCGACCGACTCGAGCTAAAACAAATAAGCGAACACGGCGAGGTGATCGACGAGTACGTGATAGAGAAGCCGTCGCACACGACGCAATGAGTCGAATTAGCCGAATTCGATAACGGCCTGCCCTACGGCTGCATCACAGCTTCACCGCCACCGTCTTGACCTCGGTTTAGTGCTCCAGCGCGTACTCACCCAGTTCCGGCCGATGCCGGACTGCTTGAAGCCGCCGAAGGGGGCCACCGCGTCGAAGACGTCATAGCAGTTCACCCAGACCGTGCCGGCGCGCACGCAGTTGGCGAGTTACCGATCGAAGTCACTTGCCGATCGCTCGGTTCAACAAACGTTATACAATACATAAACGCCTTCCAAAACATCAATGAGTAAAAATGTAAAGAATCCTCTTCAAGGTAAGCTGAGCGGTATTCAAAGACATTCCGACATGCCGAGGAGGGTGAACCTCTTTTTCGAATCTTCGACAACGATGATGCCACTCGGCGTCATTGGAACCAAGTCCTTGACACATACTTTGCTCATGGACCAGCTTAACTTATAGACTTCCGGCACATCATCTTCGCATTCGCAGAACCTGATGTCCTTGCAGTTCTCGTAAGGCATGACGCGGTTATAGTCACGAAAATATAGACATCGGCCGATCTTGATAGCGACCTGTTGCAGGCGATACCTATCTGCGTCTATTCGGATCCTTCCTGGCGGCAGAACAATTCCGGACTCGGTCGTTTCCCGGGCTGTATTTCAGATGCCTTTGAGCAATCTTGGTGTCTGAGGTTGCGTTGCACGGCGCTTCAACTCATTCAGAATAACGCCCCCCATTTGCGGGTTCGCATTGGCGACGACAGGATGCAGGGCATGAAAAAAGTACTCCTCGTCTGACTGGCAATTGTTGTTGCAGGACCTATGTGACGGGACGACCCAGAGATTCAAGCCCTTGCGAAGGGGCTTCGGATAGAATTGCTTCGGCGGGACATGCTCTTTTGTGATGGGGTCGTCAACCGTCGCGGGTTTTCCACACAAGCAACAAACATCGACGGCTGCGGTCATGCGAGTTGCCCTTCGTCGCTCATCCCGAGCGGACACGACGATCGCTAAAATCGGGCCGCCTGGTCTCCAATCTCGCCAATTATTTCCTTGCGTTCGCGCGCGTCCTACGCATCCGAGAAGGCGTTCCAATCAAGTTCAAGCTGCCGCACGATCGCGCGGACGGTGCCAAGCTTGAGGTCTTTCCCGCCCCAGTCGGGGACGACCGTCGCGCTTTGCGATTGCGGATTGAACCACTTTCGATGCGAGCCGCCGCCTGCGCGCGGCAATTCTCGGCACCCCAAGGTCGAGAGCTTGCGTG
Source organism: uncultured Planctomycetaceae bacterium (assembly GCA_964385225.1). Lineage (GTDB taxonomy): Bacteria > Planctomycetota > Phycisphaerae > UBA1845 > UTPLA1 > UTPLA1. Next base: position 151,246 of record CAYLOE010000009.1, on the reverse strand, counting down.
CCACGTCCCGATACTTCACGGTGCTGCAACCACGGTTTCGAGCCAGACGGGCCCATCCGATTCGCTTTGATGAACATTGGGTGGCAGCGGCCGACCTAGGTCGCGGTAGATTTCCATCACAGCGGCCAGGGCATCACCGACGTTGGAGAGCGCCTCCTTCGCGGTATCGCCCTCCGTCACCAGTTCCGGCAGCAGGGGCGATGTGACGGTGTATCCGCCTTCCGGCTGCGGCGATAAGACCAAGGGAATCTTCAGCAACATGTATCACCCTCCGACATCGCCTAGACAGTTTCCACACTCCATGAGACCCAAGCCACAAACGCAATGTTCAACCGTTTGCATGATTATAAACGAGGGCTTACAGCTTCACCGTCACCGTCTTCACTTCCGTGTAGTGCTCCAGCGCGTACTCGCCCAGCTCGCGGCCGATGCCGGACTGCTTGAAGCCGCCGAAGGGGGGGCGACCGTTACCGCCTGCGGCCGTTGCGGTGCTTTCGTATCGATTCTATGCGGAAACCCCAATTGGTGAGAAGAACCTGCGCCAAGAATATAGCATCGATTGCGCATTTCATATCCCCTCATTTTGGAAACTCGGGCAGGATAGTGTTTTTCAGCCTTTGGATCTTTCCGTCTTCGTAGAGAACGTAGAATTCATCCGGTTTGTTGCCAATTGAGATAAATTGGACTGCCTTTGACTGTTGCGTGGTGGTACCAAACTGGGCATAGGCAACGTTTCCGTACCCGAGGTACGTGCCTAGTACCCCGAGTAAAGTACCGAGTGAAAATGCAATCCACAGATTCAGATTTCTAGGACGCTGTGCGTGCATACCACAATCTCCTTATGGGCTGATAGGCCAGATCGCACCAGACTCCGCTTGCGCGATGAGTAAGAAACTCTGTACAGGCAACAACTTCACAACAGGCCCAAACGAGGAAAGCTCCGTCTGGTAAGCCGTTCAGACTCGGCTTCAGTTTCACCGTTACCGTCTTCACTTCCGTGCAGTGCTCCAGCGCGTACTCACCCAGTTCGCGGCCGATACCGATTTCAGCCAACCTTATTTTGCTTGCGCCTGTTGCTTTCGTCGACGTGCCGTTGCTCGGACCACAGCGATTACGCGCGGTTTTCCCTCGCCCTTCGTGTTTCAGATGTACGAGAAACACCTCCACCGTGCCGCCTGCTTCTTTCCAGAGTCGTGCCCGAATCGCCCGCACCTCCGCGGCGACGGGTTCGTCCGATGGTTGTCGATTTCGTTTCATGTTCGTTCCACGGTGACCAGTTCTTCATACACTTTGTGAATCTCATGACCGATCTTAGTGATTTCCGACACCGGATCAGGCGCGCAAGCGTGGTAGTAGGCCTGTAACAACATACAGGTTGCCCCAATGGCACTTGCTCCTGTGTGACGCAGATAGCCGCTGGGGATTGCTAAAGCACATACGTGCCCATGCGCTGGACGACACAGCCAACGATAGAGATTGGAATACTCGTAACCTGATGAATCGTTAGGGTCGGTCATAGTCAACCCCTCTCGGACGTTCTGTTCAGCGCTCTCTTTCAGCAGTTGAGGTAGGGGCGGGGCCGGATCAAAGGGCCGGCCAGCATCATCTTTCCGATCAAGCAACTTGCTTGCCTCCTCGATTTTGCGTCCGGCGAGTTCGCTCGTCCCGGGAAATCGTTGAGCCTCCTTGGCCCATTTCAAATCCTCTTTCGCATGGTATGTGATGAGGCGATCCCAACCATAGGGCGCCCGAGATGCCCAGAGAACCCTTGTGGCGGCTTCATAATATGGTCTAACTAGAGTGCAGGCGAGAATCGCGTTGCCTTCGCGTTCGGCGCTCTCCAATAGCACTCGCATGCCAGCGAGCGTCAGTCGTCCAAATTCGAATACTCGTTTCAGAATGATTGCCGGGGGATCGTACTCTTGGTTGCTCTTCGCAATGGAACATGAGAAGATCTTCGCGTACTTGCCGCGCAGCACTTCACAACCGTCAAGAACCCTGATAACGCTTTGTATCGACAGCGCCGACATCATTCGCAGCTCGTTGCATGTTGCGATGCCAGAGACGAAACGAAGACGCCCACGTCGCAACACGTGGGCGGTTCGCCGGAGAAGCGGTCTTCCATTTGGCGAGACTTTAGGAGCTTTCGCTCGGAATTCGGCCCTCGAACACTTGCCCGAAGGCAACTGCGCTAGTTTGGCCGTCCTCTCGGTTCGACCGCAAGACAATACGCCTACTCCCCGTTCGGCGTCCAGTCTCGGCTCCAAACGGTTGCGAACGCTGGAGCTTCCTCTGGATCATTTCATTCTAGCTGAATCATTATCATTTGAACCACACGGTGAGAACCGCGTATCTGTCCAGCCTTCTACAGCTTCACCGTCACCGTCTTCACTTCCGTGTAGTGCTCCAGCGCGTACTCGCCCAGCTCGCGGCCGATGCCGGACTGCTTGAAGCCGCCGAAGGGAGCCGCCGCGTCGAAGACGTCGTAGCAGTTCACCCAGACCGTGCCGGCGCGCACACGATTGGCAATCGCGTGGGCCTTGGTGATGTCCTTCGTCCACACCGCCGCGGCCAGGCCATAGACTGAGTTATTCGCCCGCTGCACCACGTCGTCAATGTCCTTGAACGGCATGACGCAGAGCACCGGGCCGAAAATTTCCTCCTGGGCAATCGTCATGTCGTCGCGCACGCCGTCGAAGACCGTCGGCTCGATGAAAAAGCCCCGGTCGCCGACGCGGCTTCCGCCGGTCACCAGCTTCGCGCCCTGCTTGTTGCCGATGTCGATGTAGTTCATCACGCGGTCGAACTGCTCACGCGAAACCTGCGGCCCCTGGTGCGTCTTCATATCGAACGGATCGCCCACGCGGCGGCTCTTGGCGATGCCGGTCAGCTTCTCGATGAACTGGTCCTTGATCGACTCCTCTACATACAAGCGGCTGCCCGCGCAGCAGCACTGCCCCTGATTGAAGAACAGCGCGAAGTACGCCCCCTGAATCGCCGCGTCGGCATCGGCATCCGCGAAGACGATGTTCGGGCTCTTGCCGCCCAGTTCGAGACTGACGCGCTTGAGATTGCTCTTGGCCGCCGCTTCCATGATCAGCTTGCCGACTTCCGTGCTGCCGGTGAAGGCGACCTTGTCCACGTCCATATGCCTGGCGATCGCGCCGCCGGCCGTCGGGCCCATGCCGGGGATGATGTTGATGACGCCCGGCGGGAAGCCCGCTTCGAGCGCAAGCTGGCCGACATAAAGCGCCGTCAGCGGCGTCTGCTCAGCGGGCTTGAGGATGACCGTGTTGCCCATCGCCAGGGCCGGGCCCCACTTCCACGCCTGCATGAGCATCGGGAAGTTCCACGGAATGATCTGCCCGCAGACGCCGATCGGCTCGTGTTTCGTATAACACAAGTACGGCCCGTTGATCGGAATCGTCTTGCCGTGCATCTTGTCGGCCCAGCCGGCGTAGTAACGATAGCAGGCGATGGTGAGCGGCAGATCGGCATTCAGCGAATCCTTGATCGGTTTGCCGTTGTCCAGCGTCTCCAGCGCTGCCAGTTCCTCCTTGTGCTGCTCGATCAAGTCGGCAAGCTTGTACATCAACCGACCGCGCTGACTGGCCGTCATCTTCGGCCACGCACCGGTCTCGAAGGCCTTTCGCGCCGCCTTTACCGCCTTGTCGACATCCGGCTCGTCGCCCTCGGCCACATGAGCGATCACGTCGCCGGTCGCCGGGTTGATCGCTTCAAACGTCCGCCCCCCAACGGCATCGACCCACTCACCGTCGATGAGCAGCTTGGTGTACTTGACCTTGACATCCGATTTGACCGGTGCGGGAGCAGTGGCGGTGGACATGACGAAACCTCCTGAAAACATCGCGAATGGCGGGTTATAAAAACAAGCTCGGGCGCGGCTCGAAAGTCGCCCGATCACCGCGAAAAAGATAGCCCCGCAAGGGCGGCGTGTCAAATTCACACGCCGCTTTCAATCCGTCGCTGCGCATCGCATAATCCACGCATGAACGGGCCGGAGACAATTCCAGTGAGAGCTCCTCGATTTCTGGTTCAAAACAGATGACCCGCGTGACGGATGAAGAGGTGCGCGATAACTTTCAAGCAACCAAGCGCGAGACAAACCTGCTCCTGCGCGCGTGGCTCAGCCCCCTCCCGCCACCGCCGGTGGAGAAGCTGGTGGATTTGACGTAGGCGAACATCCTATGCGACGACGAACAAATGACATCGGAGGCGCCCTGTCCTTGCGACCAATGAAATGCCTCGTTACGCCAAAGGCGTTGCACCTTCCAGCCCAGGGCTGCCGCACAGAAACGGGCCATGTAACCCTTCAACCCCGAAGGGGTTTTGCCCTCCAGCCCAGGGTTGCTGCGCAGCGGCTACCCTGGGGAAATCGGCCAAAGAACCCTCCAACCCCAACGGGGTTGTGCCGCTATCATGGCACCATTACTTCGTTATAATCCCCCCCGTGATCGCACCGCCCGTATCCCCCCTCTCACCGCGACCCGCCGAGCCGCCCTGGCTCGTCGTCGGCTGCTTTGCGCTCATGCTCGTCGCGCTCTATCTGTGCGTCGGTCATCGTGTGCGGATCAGCCGGTGGCATGTCGAGCCGGCTACAAATGCCGCGCTCGAAGAAGCCCTCATGTGGAAAAAGGGACGGCTGCATCTGGAACAAAACGACTACGAAGTCGCCCGCGAAGGCGATCATCGCTACAACGTGGTCGGACTCGCCTTCGTGATCATCGCCGTCATCGGCACCACAATCGGCGAGATCGGCGGCAACCCGTCGGGCACATTCTATAGCCCGCATTATGTCCTGCTCGTGGCACTGCCGCTTCCCATCGCCGCCTTTGCCGCCTTCCGAACCGTGACGCGCTCCAGCCACTGGGCCGCCTTCCTCGCGGGCTTTCTCATCGCCGGCACACCGCTGCTGCCGGTGCTTCAGGCATGCCAGGGCGGTGTGCACGGAGCGAGCATTTACGACATCAACCACGTACTCGCCGTCACCGGCCTGCTCATCTTCGCCGCCGATCTGCTCGGCCCGCGGCGCATCTGGCCCGCCGTACTCGGGCTGATGCTCGCGGCTTGGTCGCGGCAGATGACGGTGCTCTACCTGCCGGCGCTGTTGTGGCTGGCATGGCGACACGGCGCGGGTGACACGGTAGCCCATACCCAACCTGCAGCGCCGGCCTGTTACATCGCACCTTCCGCCGCACGCAGGCGGCGCGCTGTGCGCATTGCAGCCGTCGGAGCGGTCGTCATCCTCGCCGTGCCGATGACGCTGAACTATCTCAAATTCGGCAGCCCCCTCGACACGGGTTACTCTCGCCTCTACGAAGGACGAACCGACCCCATCGGCCTCCGCGGACAGGAGCAGCTCTTCGGCCTTCGATACGTTCCGCGGAACGCCAAAGCGATGCACGCGGCATACCCGTCGTGGGACATTCGCGGCGGCGCGCTGCGGCCGGTCGCCGCCGGTGTGGAAGGCGCGAGCATCTGGCTGACCATGCCGATTCTCATCGGTACGATCGCTACCGTCCGCCAATGGGCGTTCAATTGCATTCCGCGCGCGCTTATGCTATCAGGCGTGGCGGTGATGGCCGGACTGCTGACGTACCATACCAGCGGCGCAAGCGACGCGGGATACTATCGATACGCCCTCGACTTCATCCCCGTCTGGCTGCTCGTCCTCGCACCATGGACGATCCGGCCTCGCGTCATGCCGTGGACACTCGGCTGTATCGCCTACAGTACGCTGTACTTCAATCTGCTCCCGTGACGACCGAAAGGTTGAACCCGATGCCGCCCGTGCAAACCTGCACCGCAGACACCGACGAATCCCCTGCAACGGATGCGCCGACTTCCACGCCGATGGTGTTGCCCGAAGCCGGCGCCACGCGCGCCATCATCGCCGCGAGTGCGATGGTCTTTCTGGCGATGGTCCCGGTCACCATGCTGGTCGCCCCGCTCAAGGAGCTGGTCGGCCTGCGCTATCAGGCGGGCCCCTTCTGGACCCACAGCTTCATGTCCGTCAACATGATCGGCGCCATCCTCGCCGCCCCGCTGATCGGCCTGCTCTCGGATGCGACCGCGCGTCGCCGTGTCGCTGCGATGGCACTGATCGCCGACGGCATTCTTCTCGCTGCCATGGGCTGGGCGCCGAGTCTGGCCGTGCTGCTGGTTCTCCGCTTCTTTGAAGGCGCCGCCCATATCCTCGCCCTGAGCACCCTCATGGCCGTCGCCGCCGGCTGGGCCGCCGAAAAATCACGCGGCCGCGCCATGGGTATCGTCGGCTCCGCCATGATGTTCGGCACCGCCTGTGGTACGCGGCTCGGCGGGGAAGTCTGGCGGCATCTTCCCGACTGGACCTTTCTGACCGCCGGTCTCATCAGCATCGTCGCCGCAATCGGCGTCGTCGTTCTGGTCACGGAATCGCAAATCCCGCAAAGCCCTCGTAGCGGCCTGCGAAAAATCGTATCGCTTGTGATGGCGCGGCGAGAGCTGATCGTGCCGTACGCCTATGCCATGATCGACCGCTTCTGCGTCGGCGTCGTCGTATCGACGCTCGTGCTGTTCTTCGCCGATGTTCACGCACTCGAACCGCGCGACCGAAGCCGGCTGCTGGTCATGTTCCTCGTGCCATTTGCCGTGTTGATCTATCCTGCGGGCCGCATTGTCGATCGCGTCGGCCGCGTCTGGCCCATCGCCCTGGCGTCCGCGGCATTTGGTGTCGTCTTTGCGTGTTATGGCCTGGCGTCGGCGGGATCACTCAGCACGCTGATGATCCTCTCCGGCGTCATCAGTGCCGTGATGTTCGCTCCTAACCTGGCGCTGTGTGCCGACCTCGCCTCGCCGGCGCAGCGCGGCGCTGCCTTCACCGGCTTCAATGTCTTCGGCTCGCTCGGTTTTCTGCTCGGCCCCCTGGCTGCGGGTGCGTTCTACGCCTTCATGGCACGACGCAGCTCCCCGCTGGAATCGTATCAGGCCACCTTTATCTTGACGGGCTGCACGCAAATCCTCTGCGCCGCCGTCACGCTTCCATTACTCCTTCGTCTCCGTAAATGCGGCCTGACAAGGTAAGCCGTTCGCGCTACGACCCCATCGACAAGCCGACCATCGGAGCAGGCCGCTGCCGGCCTTTACGTTTTACGCCTCCGGCATGACAATGCCGCCGGCCCATTAATCGGGCAGATTCAAGGTAAAAACTTTCAGGAGAATAAGACGTGAATCGCAACAAACTAGCAGTCGCCATTCTGATCGGCGTTGGCGTCATTGGAACCATCAGTGTCGCGCAGAGCCCCACGGAGGATGTCGTCCCTGTACGCAGCGGCAGCCACCCGGTAGCCGTCATCGACCTCGTGCGCGTCTTCACCGAATGCGCCCAGATTCAGGACCTCAATGAAATGATGAAGGTTCAGACCGAAGAGGCCGCCAAGGAAGCCCAGCAGCGGCGCAAGGTCATCGAAGACAAGCAGACCGAACTCTCCGCCTTCCGTCCCGGCTCGCAGGATTTTCTCACCCGGCGCAAAGACCTTGTCCGGCTCAACATCGACGCCAATGTCTGGCTCAAAGTAACCGAGCAGCAGATGGATCAGGACAAGTTCGACTGGACTCGGATCATTTACGATAACGCCGTGCAGGCCTCCTCCGAGATCGCCAAGGAGCGCGGCTACGACGTCGTTCTCATTCGCAACGATTTCCGGCCCGATGACATCGAACAAAGCGTGCAGGCCCTTCGCCGGGTGATTCAGGAGCGAAACGTTATTTGGAACGCATCGGACATCGACATCACCGACATGGTCATCCGCCGCCTCGATAACTCCTACAAAGCTGGCGGAGGCAAGAAGCAGCTCGGTCAATCATCGAGTACCCCCTAGCGAGCCGTGGCGTCAACTTCCGACGACCGCGCCGGACTCTGTATGCATGAGGCCACGATGAAGCCCGAAAGAAAAACTTACACCGTCGCCGATCTGGCGGCTCAATGTAAAGGCCGCTTCACCGGCACGCCGCAGGAGGCGGCAAGGCCCATCCGCACGATCTCAACCCTTTGGGACGCGACGCCCGAAGACGTCTCCTGGATCATGGACGCGAAGTACGCCAAGTCAGTGGCGGACTGCCGGGCCGCGGCGATCATCGGTTCGGAGTCATTAATCGGAACTCATCCGCGTGCGATTCTCGTGGAAGACGCATCACTTGCCGTGGCGGAGGTCCTCGACCTCTATTGGACGCCTCCGCACGCTCCCGCGCCCGGCGTACATCCGTCAGCGGTTGTCGATCAGACCGCCGTGCTCGGCGAACAGGTGGCCGTCGGCGCCCATACCGTCATCGGTCCCGGCGCCCGCATCGGCGAGCGATCCATCATCCACGAAGGCGTCAGCATCGGCGCCGATGTGGCCATCGGCCGGGATTGCACGCTCTACGACCGATGTGTGATCTACGACCGCTGCACCCTCGGCGAACGTGTCATTCTCAACGCCGGGGTCGTTATCGGGGCCGACGGTTTCGGCTACATCTTCCGGGAAGGCCGCCATCGGCGAATCGCCCATATCGGGACCGTCCGGATTGAAGATGACGTTGAAATCGGGGCCAATTCATGCGTTGACCGGGCCAAAATCGGCTCCACCGTCATCGGCCGCGGAACGAAGATTGATAACCTCGTTCAGGTCGCTCATAATGTCCAGATGGGTCCACTGTGCATACTGGCCGCACAGACGGGGATTTCCGGAAGCGTTCGCCTGGGCTCGGGCGTTCTTGCCGGCGGGCAGTCGGGAATTGTGGACGGCGTGGAAATCGGGGACGGCGCACGATTGGGCGCGAAGAGCGCCATCATCGGCGACATCTCGCCGGGCTTGGCGGTCTTCGGTATTCCTGCACAGAAGAGCAGCGAGTTTTTCCGGCAGGAGGCGCGGGTTCGAAAGCTTCCGAAACTAAACGATCAAGTCGCCGAATTGGCGCGACGGGTGGCGAAGCTTGAAGCCGCAACACACCATTCAGAACACGGCTGAAATTAGCGGCCGCGGCCTCTTCACCGGCGAAGAGGTCACCGTCCGCTTCAAGCCGGCGCCCGCGGACAGCGGCATCGTCTTCGTACGCACCGACGGTCAGACGCCCGTGCGCATCCGTGCCCACGTCGGCAACGTCACCAAGCGCGCCCGCCGTACCTCCATCCGCAACGGCACCCTCGCCATCGAAACCGTCGAACACTGCATGGCCGCCCTCCACGCGCTCTCCATCGACAACGCCGAAATCGAACTCTCCGGCGGCGAGCTGCCCGGCTGCGATGGAAGCAGCCAGTCCTTCGTCGACGCCATCCTCGAGGCCGGCATCGTCGAGCTACCGGCCGAAGTGCGGCCCCTTGTCATCACCGAAACCGTCCGCGTCTGCGACGGAGATGCCGAACTGATCGCCGTCCCCACCGGAACCGACGATCTCAATATCCTCTACGACCTCGACTACGGCCCCGAAGGCATGTTGCCGAGGCAGATCTTCGCCCTCCGCGTTTCGGAAGATTCCTTCCGAAACGAAATCGCCACGGCAAGAACCTTTCTCTTCGAGGAAGAAGCCCGACAGTTTCAGGCCGCCGGCCTCGGCAAACACCTGACCTACAGCGATGTCGTCGTCATCGGTCCGCAGGGCGTCGTCGAAAACGAACTTCGCTTCCCCGATGAGTGCGTCCGTCACAAGATTCTCGACCTCATCGGCGACCTCTACCTCGCCGGCAGGCCGATCCGCGGTAAGGTCATCGCCCGAAAGAGCGGACACGCCCTCAACCACGAACTCGTCCGCATGCTCCTCGAAGTCCTCGAGCGAAACGAACGCGCCGGCCGCCTCCGCTCCACCACGGTCATGGACGCCGTCCAGCTTCGGCGCATCCTGCCGCATCGTTATCCATTCCTGCTGATCGACCGGGTCGTCGAGATCGACGGCGATCACCGGGCCGTCGGCATCAAAAACGTCACCATCAACGAGCCGTTCTTCCAGGGACACTACCCCACACAACCGATCATGCCCGGCGTATTGATCATCGAGGCCATGGCCCAGCTTTCCGGAGTCCTGCTGGCCCAGAAGCTCGAACACACCGGCAAGGTCGCCGTCCTGCTTTCCATGGACAATGTGAAGTTCCGCCGAGCCGTCCTCCCCGGCGACCAGTTGGTCCTCGAGGTTCGAACGATCCGCGTGAAGGCCCGAACCGGCCATGTTCGATGCAGCGCCACCGTGGGCGATGCGCTCGTCGCACAGGCCGAGATCAAGTTCATGATGGTCGATGCGGAGCCGACGTAACTCTTTAATTTAACATAAGCAAGGCACAGGAGGCCGCCACAGGAAAAACCGACCGCCACGCACTGCAAAGCCCAAATCCGGGCACGAGGATTGCTACTCCTCACCTTATGTCGTACGGCGGGTCTTTGCTTTCAGTCGTTTGTGACGTACCCTAAGGGTTTATGTGGGGGAACCGGACCCCCACCTCGTCGGGCGGTTGGTCGATGTGCAGGGTTCGCAGGTCCGGGCCCGTTAGGATCAGTCAATGCTCAATATCGCACCCAGTGCGACGATCGATCCCAAAGCCCAGCTCGCCGACGACGTCGAAGTCGGGCCGGGTTGCTATGTCGGGCCCCAGGTTCGCATTGGTCCAGCCACGGTCCTGATGCCCAACGTGTCCATCCTCGGCAACACGACCATCGGCGAGGGCAACGTCTTCTACCCCTCCTGCGTCATTGGCGCCGCACCGCAGGACCTCAAGTATCGTGGCGAGGCCACCCAGCTCATCATCGGCGACCATAATATTTTCCGCGAAGGCGTAACCGCCCATACCGGCACCGAAGTCGCCGGCGGCATCACCCGGATCGGCAGTCATAACCAGTTTCAGGTCGGCGCTCACCTCGCCCATGATGTCGCCGTCGGAGACCACTGCATCCTGTCCAATCAGGTCCAGGTCGCCGGCCACGTCCACATCGAGAGCCACGTTACCATCAGCGGCCTCGTCGGCATTCAGCAGTTCGTCACCATCGGGCGATACTCCTTCATCACCGGAATGGCCCGATGCACCATGGACGCCCCGCCGTACATGATCTACGGCTACGAAGGCAACATTCAGGGCGTCAACGTCAAGGGCCTCGGCCGCTGGGGTTTCGAGGAAGAATCCATCCAGCAATTGCGGGACATGTTTAAGAAACTCTTCCCCCGTAAGAGTCAGGCCACGAACCATTACAACCTTCGCACGCTCTACGGTCTGCTCCCCGTGAAGAAGGACGATCGCAACGGCGTCGTCAGTCTCGCCCGACGAATCTCCGAAGTGGAGGAGGCCGGCAATCTCGACGAGCATTGCCGCTATCTGGTCGAGTTTCTTAAACGCTCCATCCACAGCGGCGTTTACGGCCGCTACCTCGAATCCCTCCGTCGAGATGGAAACGGCGAGCGACCCTCGTTCTATGCCTCCGGGGGGAACGGTCGGTGAGCGATACTCCCATCCGAACCGCCGTCGTCGGCGTGGGGCACATGGGCCGACACCACGCGCGCCTCTACCACGAATTATCGCAATCCCGGCTGGTCGCCGTGGTCGACGTGAACGCCGACCGTTCCGGTGAAATTGCAAAGAAATATCAGGCCGCCGCACTGACCTCGATCGACGAACTGCCCGACGACGTTCAGGCCGTCACCGTCGCCGTGCCGACCATTTATCATCGCCAGCTGACCGAGAAACTCCTCCGCCGCGGCATCGCCTGCCTCGTCGAAAAGCCCATCGCCGACAGCATTCCCGAAGCCGAAGCCCTGATGACGTGCGCCCGCGAGACCGGCACGCTGCTCGCCGTCGGCCACACCGAACGCTTCAACCCCGTCGTCCGTGCCATTCAGCGTCTCGGCATCCGGCCCAAGTACATCGAGTCCCAGCGAATCAGTCCGTTTCGCTTCCGCTCGGCGGACATCGGCGTCGTCGCCGACATGATGATCCACGACATCGACATCATCCTCCACCTCGTCGGTTCCAAACCCGTCAAGGTGGACGCAGTTGGTGTCAACGTATTGGCACGACACGAAGATGTCGCCAATGCCCGCGTAGTCTTTGCCAATGGCGCCGTGGCCAATCTCGTCGCCTCGCGACTGGCCCTCAAAACTGATCGCCGCCTCCGCGTCTTTTCCGAAACGGCCTACCTCTCGCTCGACTATCAACGGAAAAGCGGCATCGTCGTCACCCGCGACGCCAACCTGGACGTGCTCGCCATGGCCCGGGACAAGAAGCTCGAAGACCTTGCCCAGATGGCCGATCTCGACTTCGGCCGGCTCGTCAAGGTCGAACCGCTGGTTGTCGATGATGTTGAGCCGCTCCGTGCCGAGTTGGAGGCGTTTCTCGACAGCGTCCGCACCGGAAAACCGCCCGCCGTCAGCGCTGAAGACGGCGTGGACGCCGTCCGCCTGGCCAGCGAAATCGTCGCCGCCATCCAGAGCCACCGCTGGGACATGAAGTGACGGCGATGCAGCCGAGTCGCTGTCAGACAACAAAGAGGGCGCGAGACATGGGCGATCAACGATTCAGTCATGACGATCGACCCGCCGCATTACGAAGCAGACACCTGGACTGCCGCATCGGAGCATCGCATGGTCGCCGATAAACTCGAAGTCGGAAAAAAAGTCAGAGTCGTCCAGACGGTCCACACGCGTGAAGGCCCCTGGCAAACCGCCATCGAAGGCGAAATCGTTTCCTGCCGCCCCATGCCCACCGGCAGTTGGTACGCCCATGGCAAGAATAACAAGCTTTGGCTGCGCCGGTTGCGACTCAAACGCGAAGACGGCGAACTCATCGACCTCATCCTCGATGCAGATTCCAACGCAACGATCCTGTAGAATTCGCCTGCAGACACGCCCCACCCGCGGCAGTCCGCATGATTACGGCAATCAGTGGACGCCCTGGTCTCCCAGCCAGCGCTCGGCGTCCAACGCCGCCTTGCAGCCCATACCCGCCGCCGTCACGGCTTGGCGATACACGCTGTCCACGCAATCCCCCGCCGCGAAGACCCCTTCGATATTCGTCGTCGAGCGGTAAGGATCCTTCAGCTTGATGTAGCCCTTGCCGTCCAGATCGAGCTGGCCGTTGAGAAACTTCGTCGCCGGCGTATGCCCGATGGCGACGAACAGCCCGCCGACCGGCAATTCGCTCTCCGTGTTCGTCTTCGTATCCTTGAGCTTCACGGCCTGGATGCTGTCATCGCCGAGCACGTCCACCACGACCTTGTTCCACTGCATCACGATCTTCGGATTCGAAAGCGCCCGCTCGGCCATGATCTTGCTCGCGCGCAGCTCCTCTCGCCGATGGATCATGTGCACCTTCTTCGCGAACTTGGTCAGATAGGTCGCCTCCTCCACGGCCGAGTCGCCCCCGCCGACGACCGCCAGCTCCTTATCGCGAAAGATCGGCATCGCTCCGTCGCAGACCGCGCAGGCCGACACCCCGCCGCCGCTTCGTGCGAGCCGCTGCTCACTCTCCAGACCCAGCCAGTTCGCCAGGGCCCCGGTCGCGACGATGACGGCATGCGCGCGATACTCCTTGTCATCCTCGGCGATCACCTTGAAAGGCCGCGAAGAGAGATCGACGGACTTGCAGTCCTGATACTTGGACGAATGCCCGTCGTCGGGATTCGACACGTCGGGATTCAGCCCGTCGTCCGTGACGATTCGCGTGCCGAAACGCACGGCCTGTTGCTCGAAGTAGGCCATGAGCTTCGGACCGGTGATGCCTTCCGGGAAACCGGGGTAATTCTCGACATCGGTCGTCAGCATGAGCTGCCCGCCCGGCAGGATCGTGGACGGCTGGCTCTTGGGCCGGCCTGCAAAGACCAGCGGCTCAAGATTCGCACGTGCGGCGTAGATCGCCGCGGTCCATCCGGCCGGGCCGGAACCGATGATGATGAGTTTTTCGACTTCTGCCATGTTGCTGCCTCGACGGATTGAATAGCCAAAATCAAACGGTCTGCATGAAATCGGATGCTGACGGATTGCCATCCGTCGGCCCTGATCCCGATCGGCACAGCCGTTGCATCGCACGCCGTGCCGCCCTAGCATACGCGCCGCATGGACGCAGGACAATTCTCAACAAGGCAGCCGGCGTATCGAGCAGTCGCCGCCGCGCTCGGTGTGACACTTCTCGCAGCACTGCCGGGATGCAGCAATTCGGAAGGCATCGAAGCCGTTGCGTTCGAACGCGAAGACTGGACCTATCGCGGTGCAGCGGGAGCACGGCTGACCAGCACCAACTACGTCATCCACACCACCTGCAAGTCCAAGCCCTTTGTCGACGCCCTGCCGGGTTTTCTCGAGGCCTGCTGGCAGGCCTATGCCGAACTTCTCCCGCCGATAAACTTCCCCGACAAGCGGATGGATACCTACCTCTTCCAATCCCGATGGCATTGGGAGCGATTCACCGAAGAGTTCACCGGACCACGGGCTGACATCTACAAACAAATCCGCTCCGGCGGCTACTCGGAGCGCGGCGTCACCGTTTCCCACTACGGGAGCCGACGCAGCACGCTCTCCATCCTCGCACACGAGGGCCTGCACCAGTACCTCGAAGTCACCCACGGCAAGCCGATCCCCGCATGGCTCAACGAGGGCCTTGCCTGCTACTTTGAATCGTTCGAGCTCGACATGGAAAACCGCCCGACCTTCACCCCCGAGCGAAACACCCTTCGCACGCCCGCCCTGCGTGACGCCTTTCGTCGAAGCGGCCTGCAACCCGTCGATCAAATCCTCGCAACCGACGCCGGACAGGAAATCCACAAACGATCGCCCGAGGTGCTGGCATATTACGCACAAACCTGGTCCATCGTCGTCTTCCTGATGCGGTCTGACCGGAAGAACCCCTATCGTGAGGGCTTTCGTGAACTTCTCAACGAACTCGGCACCGAACAGATGGAACGAAAAGCACGCGCCTACATGGCCGCCGACACCGACGGAAGCATGAGCTACGGCGAAGCCATCTTCCGGGCCTATGTCACCGACGATCTGGAGAAGTTTGAAACCGACTATCGCGACTGGCTGCCGAAGCTGCTGATCGTCGAATCGTAGTCGTCCGTGCCGCACATGGGTTTCTCTCGTAACGATGGTAACACCATGCCGAAGTCCTCACGGCGTTCCATGCCGTCCAGTTCCTTCGATGCCTACGTCAGCCCTCTGGTGACGCGCAATGCATCGGCCGAGATGTCGGCGCTGTTTTCACCACGGCATCGCGCCCTCACCTGGCGGCGCATCTGGCTGGCGATCGCGGAAGCTCAGCGAGAATTGGGGCTGCCGATTAGCGCGAAACAGATCGCCGCACTGCGCCGCGGACTCGAGCATATCGACTTCGCCGCTGTCGCCGCTCACGAAAAGCGACTTCGCCACGATGTCATGGCCCACCTCCATGCCTACGGCGACGTAGCCCCCGCGGCACGCGGCATCCTCCACCTCGGCGCGACCAGCATGGACATCGTGGATAACGCGGACCTGATCATCATGCGCGAGGCCCTGTCGATCCTTCG
The DNA here is from genome assembly GCA_964385225.1 of uncultured Planctomycetaceae bacterium. Taxonomy (GTDB): domain Bacteria; phylum Planctomycetota; class Phycisphaerae; order UBA1845; family UTPLA1; genus UTPLA1. Next base: position 135,734 of record CAYLOE010000009.1, on the reverse strand, counting down.
CGGGTGGCTGCTCACCACGGTCGATGCGCTGGCCCGCCAGGCACGCCGATATCGCGCCGTGGCCTGCCTCGGATACACCCACTTTCAGCCCGCACAACTCACGACCGTCGGCAAGCGCATCTGTCTGTGGTGCTGGGACTTTGTCCGCGACCTGAACGAGATCGAACGATACCGGCACGGCCTGCCCTTTCGCGGCATCCGCGGCGCAACCGGTACGCAGGCAGGGTTCCTCCGTCTGTTCAACGGTAATGCAGCGAAGGTTCGTCGCCTCGAAGAACGCGTCGCCGCAAGTCTCCGCTTCGATACCTGCGAGCCGGTCACTGGACAAACCTATTCACGCAAGATCGACGCCCAGGTGTTGTCGGCCCTGGCCAACATCGCCGCCGGCGTTCACAAGTTCGCCAACGACATACGCCTGCTCGCAGGGCTAAAGGAGATCGAAGAGCCCTTCGAAGTCTCACAGGTCGGCAGCTCGGCCATGCCCTACAAACGAAACCCGATGCTCTGCGAACGGGCCACGGGCCTCGCGCGCTTCGTCATCTGTCTGACGCAGTCGGGTTTCCAGAACGCCGCCGAACAGTGGCTGGAGCGCACGCTGGACGACTCCAGCAACAAGCGGCTGCTCATACCCGAGATGTTTCTGGCGACCGACGGTATGTTACAGGCCGTCGCCCGCGTCGCGGAAGGAATGGTCGTCAACCGCAAGGTCATCGCCTCTCGCATCGATGCCGAACTTCCGTTCATCGCAACCGAGGAAATACTGATGGCCGCCTCGGCGAAGGGCGGCGATCGACAAGCCCTGCACGAGCGACTTCGCAAACACGCTCAAGCAGCCGGCGCCGAAGTCAAACAGCACGGCCGCCCCAACGACTTGCTTCGGCGTATACAAGACGACTCGGCGTTCGCCGGCATGCGTCTGAATTCGATCATGGATCCGAAGCGCCACGTGGGACTGGCGCCGCAGCAGGTGGACGAGTTTCTGCGGACGGTGATCGCCCCGCTGAAGCGAAAATTCGCCGCCGTCGCGAGGAAGCGCCCCGCCATCAAAGTATGATCAAGCCCGAGTGAGGATCGCATCCGTCGATCCAAACTCGATCCGGAGCCGGGAATGACACGAGAAGCACTGGCAGAGCGAATACGGAGCGTCGCCTACCTCGAAGGCGATTTCACCCTGCGTTCCGGGAAGAAATCCACCTTCTACGTGGACAAGTATCTCTTCGAGACGCAGCCGGACATCCTCACCGATCTGGGACAGCTCTTCGCCGAAATGGTTACACCGCACACGACGCGCATCGCCGGCGCCGAACTGGGCGGTGTCGCCCTTGCAGCCGCGGCTTCCATGGCCTCCGGCAAGCCCTTCGTCATCATCCGCAACGCGAAAAAGGACTACGGCACAAGCAAAATGTACGAGGGAAAGATTCTACCCGGCGACGTGGTGCTGCTCGTCGAAGACATCGCCACCACCGGTGGTCAGGTCCTCGAAGCCGCGAATGTCATTCAGGAAGCCGGCGCAACCGTCGAGAAAATCGTCGCCGTGGTCGATCGCGGCCAGGGCGCCGCGGAAAACATCCGAGCCGCCGGCTTCGCCTTCGAATCGCTGTTTAACTCGACGGACCTCCGCCTGCCGAGTATAAATAACACATAAGAATTGAGTGACGCGATCAAGAGGCAACAACGATACGATGCGAGCGTGAAATGCGCGTCTACCTTGACATTTGCAGCATTAAACGACCCTACGACGATCAGGCACAGACCCGTATCATGCTTGAAACAGCAGCAGTTCTTGTTGTCTTGCAGGCAGCGGAGGAAGGCCGTGTCACACTCCTTCGCTCAATTGCCCATGACATTGAGAACTCGCAAAACCCGGATCACCGTCGCGCAACTGCCGTCAGGGGGGTGGCTCGAATCGATTGGACCGACGGCAAAGACAACCCCATCGGTGGCAGTACGTACAAAGATGCTAATGAAGGAGGGCATCCGTGGATTCGATGCTTTTCACCTGGCATGGGCCGAAGATCTTAATGCAGACACATTTGTGACAACGGATGACCAACTCCTGAAGAAAGGTCGCAAGCTGAGTGATAAAATAAGAGTGCGGATCGCCGATCCGATCACGCTTGCTGCGGAGCTGAAGAAATGACGATCATCACGAATCCTGTAGAGCTCCGACGGGTCGGGTACGAAGTCCTCGTGCGCGAACTGGGTTTCCTCAATGCGGTGCGATTCATGCTGCAGTACGAGACGGGCAGCGGTGACTATACAACCGAGCGAACAACACTACTTCCTGATTGGACAGCGGACGAAATCGTACGAGAGGCCGACCGGCTAGCTGATGGAGAGTAGTTGACTCTGCGTTGTTGTTGAAACCTGACGCAATCAGACACCCACGGCCTCCGCCGGCGCCAGCTCCAGCTCAATCAGCGCATGCAGCGCCGCCTTCTGCTCGGCATCCTTCTTGCTCGGGCCCCAGGCGCTCCGAAATCTTCGCCCGCCGATACACACGGCAATCTCGAAACACTTTGCGTGGTCCGGCCCTTTTTCGTCGAGCATCTCATAGATCGGCGTCTCGCCGCTTACCTTCTGCGCGTGCTGCTGAAGTTGCGATTTGTAATTATGCTGATGCTCGCTGGCCACCGCCGCCTCAATGTGCGGCACCATATACTTCAGGATGAACTCCGCCGTGCAGTCCAGCCCTCCATCGAGATACATCGCCGCGATCAAAGATTCATACGCCGCCGACGAAAGCGATGTCGGTAGCTTCGACCGGCCGCCGATGCCGTTGCCGAGAAAAAGAAACTGCGGCAGGCCGAGCTGCTCGGAAATCTCGCTGCAGGTCTTCCGTGAAACCACCGCCGACTTGACCTTCGTCATCTCGCCTTCGAGATACTCCTGAAAATGATCAAAGAGATACCGGCAGACGACCAGCCCCAGCACCGAGTCACCGAGGAACTCAAGCCGCTCATTGCTCTGGAGGCGATTCGGAGCGATCGACGAATGCGTCAATGCCGCCGATAGAAGGGAAGGATCCTTAAACCGATAGCCGATCGCGCGCTGACAGCGCTCGAGCACATCATCTTTCATGAAATCGACCTGTCCCACTGCCCAATCTAGCAGGCCGATGTCGAAAGCCGCGCGAACAAGGGGACCGGGCGGTTTTCGGCATATGCCCACTGGCTGCTCGGCCGCCGAATCGGGACCGAAAACCGCAGCCAGTCTTTCCTACTATACTCTTCGGTAGCCATTTGAGTCAACTCCACTTACATTCATAGCCATGGCAACCGCTCCCACACAACCCGCGATCCAGCTTCTGCCCTACCTGACGCGCGACATTCCCCCCGTCGCCGGCGCGATCAAACGCCGTTACGAAGACTTCGTCGTCGAGGAGATACCCGCCTACGAGCCCTGCGGAACCGGCGACCACGTCTTTTTCACCATCGAAAAAAAAGGCCTCGCCACCATGCGAGCCGTCAACGACATCGCCCGAGCCCTCGGCATTCTCTCGCGCGACATCGGCCTCGCCGGTCTCAAGGATGCCCGCGCCGTCACCACGCAAACCCTGAGCATCGAACACATCGACCCCGCAAAGCTCAAGGTGCTCGATATCCCGCGAATCCGCATCCTGTCCGTCGAGCGCCATAAGAACAAGCTCAAGATCGGTCACCTGCGCGGCAATCGATTTCGCATCAAGCTACGCGAGTGTGAAGCAACCCGCGTGCCGGATATCGAAGCCGTCTTGAAAACGCTCGAACAACGCGGCGTGCCGAACTATTTCGGCCAGCAGCGATTCGGCTCCCGTGGCGACACCTGGCAGATCGGCCACGCCGTGCTGCGACGCGATCCGAAGACCGTCGTCGACCTCATGCTCGGCCGCCCCGGCCCGTTCGATACCGGTGAAGTCCTCCGCGCGCGGCAGCTCTACGAATCCGAAAAGTACCTCGCCGCTGCCAAGGCCTGGCCCTACGGCTTCCGGGACAATGCCCGTGCCTGCCGCGCGATGGCCAAGTCATTCGGCAAACACAAGCGCGCCTACTATGCCATCGACTCACGGCTCAAGAAGTTTTACGTCAGCGCCTATCAGTCGTATCTCTTCAATCGCTTCCTCGCCGAGCGGCTCGACCAGCTTGATCAGATCGTCGAAGGCGATCTCGCCTACAAGCATGACAACGGCGCCGTCTTCCGAGTGACCGATGCCGCCGCCGAGGCACCCCGAGCGGCCGCGTTCGAGATTTCCCCCACCGGCCCCATCTTCGGCGTCCGCATGACCCGCGCCGAAGGCGAGCCCGGTCAAGTCGAACAGTCCATCCTCGACGCGGAGCAGATCACGACCGACGATTTCCGCTCGATCAGAGACATGAAGATTCACGGCGCCCGCCGACCCCTGCGATTCGCCATGCAGGAACTCCACCACGAATCCGGCGAAGACCGCTTCGGCCCCTTTGTGGAGCTGCGCTTCACCCTCTCCGCCGGCTGCTACGCCACCATGATCCTCCGCGAGATCTGCAAGGAAACGCTGCAGGAAGGCCTCGCCGAAGAAATCCCCGGCGAAGACGACCACGAAGAATCCCACGACGAGTGATGCGTTCAAGAATCCACTGCGAGCAAATTCGCAAATCACCACCGCACAGTCACCACGCGAAGTGACCAGACCACAGCGTCCAATTTATCGCACGAGCAGAAATGTTGATGCTGGAACTGCGATGGTATTGTCGTTGATCGGACCTTCCTTTGTTTGCGTAATGACAAGACCGAACTCGGCAGCGTATGCAGACTTCCGACAAAACGAATCAATCCCTGCAAGATCGCTTGCTTTCGGTGCGTCTCGGCGGTACTTCACCTCTACTGGAATGCGACCTGTGCCGATGGTAAAAACAAGATCAATTTCCGGCTCGCTACGGCGTTGCGGAAACCACGCCAATTCTATTCCCGGAATGCCTTTCAGGAAGTAACCCAAGACGCTCTCGATCAAGTGGCCGACTTGTGCGGAAACGGACTGGTCGCAGTGCTTGAGCGCCTCAATGTCGAGAGGCAAGGTTTCTTGAAGCACGCCGTTACGCACAAAGTGATCGCTTACGCAGAGCTTCGGTGCATGTACTTGTTTCTTGCCCAACAATTCTAGGGGCATGACTCGATACATGAGTAGCGAATCAGCCAGAAAATCGATCGCCTCCGCTATCTTCTTGTGCGAAACCGGCGATCCAAGTAGCGCCTGAATCTCTTCTGCAAAAACCTTTGGCCCGACTGACTGACCTGCGTAGCGACACACCATCCTGTACACCTCTCGCACGAATGCGGATTCCAGTGACGGAGCATGTGGTCTGTGTCCGGGATCATGCTCGATAGTCTTCGTGATGACCTCGCGGATCACTTGCTGGCGAATCTTGTCCACGTCCTTCTCACTTGTGCTATGGCAATGGGGATACCCGCCGAACTCGGAAAAGAATCTAAACGCCTCGTCACGAATCGCAGCGTGCTTTTTGCCGTGAGCGATCAGATCGAGCCAAAAGTCTCGCTTTCTCCAATCTTCGAGCGGGGAGTCTGGCGCATAAGCGGTAAGTCCTCGCAATCCCCGAATGCCGGCGACTTCGGTCAGTCTCAGCGGGCCTAGCTCGATGGTGGTCATACGTCCAGCGAGATTGTCTTGGCCCTTGGCGATTCTTAGCGCAGAGCTTCCTGTTACGAGAATCCTCGCATCTGAGTGATCTGCGAGTATCTTGAGTTGCACAGACCATTTAGAGAGATTCTGGACTTCATCGAAGAGCAGATAGGCAGGCGCTCCCGCCTTGGACGAAGCATTTAGAGTTTTCTTGAGGATATTGTCCTCATACCATCGGACGATTGCTTGGACTGGCTGAGCCAAGCCACCGAGACTAGGCGCGTCCTCAAACACCACGCGAAGTATCCGCCTCGGATCAACTGGTTTGTCAGTCGGATCAGGCCTTCCGACTAGCAGTAACTCCTCAATGAGCTGTTCCTGAAGCACGCTCTTACCGACGCGGCGAGAACCACGCACTGCTACAATTGGTGCCAGCTTTGTTCGAAGACGGTTGACAATTTCCGCAAACGCCCAACGTCGAAACCCCGGTTGTGGTTTGGTTGGTTCGGCGCGCCACCACGGATTGTTCTCCTCGAGATACTGGACCAACTCCGGATTAAGCCCACCGAGTGGCGCAGTCTTATAGATGGGCTTGGGTTTCCGTGACAGCTTGGCGACTCTGGATACCCCGCGCCAGAACTCGTGCTTGCTCAAATTCTTACCGGTGAGCTTTGCAAATCTCCTGTGCATTTCATCGAACTTGGCGGTATAGGGCAAGTCGTCCCTGTTCCCAATGCCATCCGGAAAAAGGCGCAGGATTTCTAGTTGTTCGTCGCTGCTCAAAGTGGGAGTGCGCGGGGTCTGCTTCTTGCCATTCTTTTTGCCGAGTCCCCCGCCCTTGCCTATACTCGACAACATCCGCCAAAAGTCCACGTCCTTGATCGTGGTCTTTTGGCTTTTCTCGAACTTGACTTTGAGCTGCTCGAATTCGTCGGTATATGGCAACGCGTCGCGCGGCAATGGGCATTGATCCAGAAGAGTCTGGACGAAGGATCTGATATCTGGCGGGTACTTCGTGTGGGCAGTCTTGTTTGCGAACGCTGTTCTCCTCTTATCGGTCTTGCCGCGGCCACCCGTTGGTTTCCTATCGTCGGCTGGCTTCGCTTTCATGTCGAATTATCATAACCGACCTACCACAGGTTCGTAAGACCAGCGCAGCCGCTTCCTCATTCACCAGCAATCCTAGCCCACGGATTGGCTCTTGGCAATCTTTGATTAGCCATGCCTCAATCTGATTCAGAACATGAAGCAATCTGCCGTTTTGGGCTTTACTATATGCTTAGCCCCGACGCAGCCGAACACCGCGGTGTGATTGGTCCTTGCCATTGGAGTCATGGCGATTCAGCCCCTTCCCTGTCTGCGGCGCGCTCGTCAGCGGATTCTCCGCCCCATCCAGCGAATCCCCCGCCTTTGCCGCCTTCAATCGCCGCTCGGCCTGGTCGAAATATTGCTTCGACATCTCGAACCCGACGTACTTGCGGCCCAGCTTCTTCGCCACGGCGAGCGTCGTGCCGCTGCCGGCAAACGGGTCCATCACCACGTCGCCCTCGTTCGACGACGCCCGGATGATCCGCCCGAGAAGCTGCTCCGGCATCTGGCAGCCGTGCCAGCCCTCGCGCTCTTTGAATGTCCCTGCCACCCGCGAGAAATACCACGTGTCGCTCTCCGGCCGGAAACCCTCAGGCACGTCCTGTGGCCGCAGCACAAAACCGCCTGCCGTCGGCGTGCCCGCAGGCATCAGCCACGTATCGTCCGGCATGCGGCCCGTCGGATTGGCCCGCCGATCGGCATAAACAAGCTGCCGCGCCGATGGCACCTTGACGGCGTCGACGTTGAACGTGAACTGCTTCGGATCCTTCACGAATTGAAACAGATGCGCATGGCTCCGCGTGAATTTCTTCGTGCAATGCACGCCGAAGGTGTAGTACCAGATGACCCAGCTTCGACAATGAAAACCGACTGCTTGCGCGGCATCGCGAACTGCCTTTTCCTTCCCTCGACCCCTCGACCCTTCGGCCCCTCGACCCCTTGGCCCCTTGGCCCGTCGGCCCCTCGACCCCTTTTTCGACGTTTCGACGTTTCGACGTTCCGACGTTTCTCGCGACCCGGATGCAAGCGGCAAGCCCGGATAGCTCCCCTGAGCAATCAGCTTCAGCTCCGCCGCGTACTCATCGCCGATGGCCAGCCAGAACGTCCCGTCGGCCTCCAACGCGCGCCAAACCGCCGCCATCCAATCGCGCGACCACGTCAGATACGCCTCGCGGTCCTTTCGATCGTCGTATTCGTCGTACGCGTAGCCGATGTTGAAAGGCGGATCGGCGAAGGCCAGATCAACGCTGCCGGCCTTCATCGCCGCCATGCCGGCCAGACAATCGCCGTGATTCACCCTGCCGATTTGCACCTTCACTGGTCAGGCCTCCTGCCCCTGCGCGCGACCCCTCCGCGACGCAGGCGTACTCCATCTGGAAAGAACCGATGCCCTATCGTATGCAGTCTGCCCGACGAGTGCCAGCGGAAGCTTGCACCTCACGCGACGGTCGACGCGTCGGCCGAGTTCCCCTGTGAATACTTCGGCGACACCGCCACGTACGGTCTGCCCATGAGCTTCTTGATCAAAATAACTTCGCCCATGTCGTTGCCTTCGATGAGGTGCCCGATCCATTGCAGAAAATAGCCCACAAAGAAAAGCAGGGCCGGCCGCCACCACAAGTCCCACCGTTCGGCCGCAAGCTGCACGCCCGCCAGAACGAGCGCGGCAATCGTCAGCGGAATGCCAAGCATGTGCAGCCAGAACGACGTGCGATTCTGGTGACGCTCAAGCCAGTTGGAAAGCCATCGCGGCAAGGCCGATCTCCGTATCCGCTATCTCGTTCGCACCAGCATCTCATCGTGCAGGCCGTGCGTGGCGGAATAAGCTCGGATGTCCTTCAGGAATCGCAGCCCGTCCGTGTAGTAGCCCGCCGTTGGTCGAAGATTCGGCACGAGTGCCTGCCAGTAGGCATTGAAGCACTCCATGAACGCCTCGCGCAGATACTTGCTCACGCAGCTCGCCAAGGCCACCGGCATGTGCTGCGACTCGCCCGATTCGCTGAAACGGACGCGCCATGCCGCCGCGCCGCCGACCAGTTCGTACTCGCTCCGCGTCTTCTCCTCGTGCACGATTCGCAATCGGCGATCCTCAAACGTCCGCATGAGCAACGGTCCATAATGATCCCGCGCCCCCTGTTTGTCCACGAAGAAGCGGATCTCATGATCCGGGTAGGCGTCGCTGATGCGCTGAAGCAGCCGAAGCGTCAGGCCCATGAGCACGACCGCCTTGTTGTTCGTGCGGCCGACAAGCCGGTTGTAATGCCCCTCGGGCAGCAGTTCGCTCCAGATGCCCGCGGGCCGCACGCCTGTCACGTCGAGTTCGCGCTTCAGCAGCGCCGACGCAATGCGCACGCCGCCGACATCCGCCTTGAGCGGCAGCGCCGGGTCATTCTCCCGATACCACGGGTACTCACCGATCTGTTTCAGCGTCTCCGGCGCTACCAGCGACAAGAGTCCTCGCATCCGCGGCGGCAGTCCGCGCCACGCGCCGATGACCGAAAGCACCGACCGTTCCAGCCGGGCAATTCCCTCTTTGGGTCTGTAGAGTTTCTTACTGTCGAGAATGGCAATGCGCGAATCACGAACGGAAGCGCTCTGCGTCACCGCCTTTTGCAGTGCGGTCCACAGACACCCATCGGCCGTATCGCCGCCGACCTCAAACGCCGCCGCACTCACGACCAGCGGCCCCAGGATCGGCCCGTAACCGGCCTCGTCGATCCCCGCAATGATGACCTTCCGCGCCATGCGAAGCATGATGCGGCAAAGCGCCGCGTTTTTCTAGGGCTTGCTCCCTACGCATCCGCGCGAGCGCCTCAGCTTCCAGCCGACCAGGACCATCGGCATGAACAAGCCCACCGTCGGGAAGACGCCGGGCGCACAGGTTCCGCAGGCCATGTCGTTGGGCATATTATTCGCCATATCAGAATCGAGACAGTCCGGCGTGCCGTTACTGTCGAGGTCGTCGTCGAGATTGCCGCAGCCGCAAGCGCCGGGTTCGGTCTTGTTTGGGTCAGTCGGACAACCGTCGGCGCCGTTGGGTACGCCGTCGCCGTCGTTGTCGAAGGCGGCGTTGTCGCACACGTCGCCCACGCCGTCGCCGTCGCTGTCGGTCTGATCGGTGTTGGGGACGAACGGGCAGTTGTCGGCATTGTCGGGCACGCCGTCGACGTCGGCGTCGTTGTCGAAGATCAGGAATATCGGCGCATCCAGCCCGCCGGCGCTGGCCGCGACGAAGGTGTCGATGAAGTCGCCGGTCGCGCCGTTGTAGCGCAGGACGCTGTTGGTGAATAAACTGCTGACGTACAGGTTGCCGTCCGGTCCGAAGACCAGGCCGAAGGGCCCATTCAGCCCGCCACTGCCGGCGGGGACGAAGGCGTCGATGAAGGCCCCGGTCGCGCCGTTGTAGCGCAGAACGCTGTCGGTGTTGGAACTGCTGACGTACAGGTTGCCATCGGGGCCGAAGACCAGACCTTCGGGCCCATTCAGCCCGCCGCCG
>CAYLOE010000009.1:0-125456 GCA_964385225.1 uncultured Planctomycetaceae bacterium | reverse complement strand
CCAGCGGGGACGAAGGCGTCGATGAAGGCGCCGGTCGCGCCGTTGTAGCGCAGGATGCTGTCGGTGTTGAAACTGCTGACGTACAGGTTGCCATCGGGTCCGAAGACCAGACCTTCGGGCCCATTCAGCCCGCCGCCGCCAGCGGGGACGAAGGCGTCGATGAAGGCGCCGGTCGCGCCGTTGTAGCGCAGGACGCTGTTGGTGCCGTTACTGCTGACGAGCAGGCGGACCGGCTGGGCCGAGGCGCCGGCCGCCGCGCCCAGCACCAGGACCGCCGCGCACGCGAGGGCGCACCTGCCACCCATTCGAAAGCCAGGTTTTTTCGTCGTTGTCATGATCATGGTCCTCCACATGTTTCACCATGCCCGCCGCCGCCGCTTCCAGCCAAGGAGCACGAGCGGCGTGAGAAATCCAACCGTCGGAAACACGCTTGGCGCGCAGCAGCCGGGATTCGGCTGCGGAGCGATCGGCCCTTCGAGGCAATCAATCGTACCGTTGCCGTCGTTGTCGACATCAAGCACGCCGCAGCCGCAGACTCCCGGAGCAATCTTGTCGGGATCATTCGGACAACCGTCGATACAATCCGGCGTGCCGTCGCTGTCGGTGTCCGTTTCCGCCACACCGCAACCGCAGACTCCCGGCTCGATTTTGTTCGCATCATTCGGGCAACCGTCGCACGCATTTCCGACGCCATCGCCGTCGCTATCGGCCTGATCGGCGTTGGCCACTGTCGGGCAGTTATCCAGCGCGTCGTTAAGGCCATCACCGTCGGCATCCGGACCGATCGTAACGAAAACGCCGGACGTGCCGCCGCTGAACATTGCCGTGAATGAGACTTGATGAAGATCGTTGTAGCCGATCTGCGAACCTAGATCAGTCACGGTGCGCATGTCGCCCGGCGCGACTTCCAGTACGTCGCCCTTGCGTACGATAAGTGTCAGGCCTCCTGCACCGTCCTCCATCCAGATTCCGGCGTTGTTGCTTCCATCCACCGCGCCCTGGAGCGACGCCCGAAACGCCACACGACCCGAGGCGTTCATGACCGGCCCCGGCCCGGCATTGAAGAGGACGCCATTGGGAACCCCCGCCGCTTGATCGAGCTTGCGATAGACCTTGTGCAGCCCGCCGAGACCGGCCGACCAGACTCCGAAGTCACTGAAGGCGTCGACGCCGCCCGCGCCATGCTTCAGGAACGCAGCAAACGCCGCGTTTCCGGCATCGTTGATGACGGCCGAAGAGAAGCTGAAGAATACCGCCCCCGCCGGAGTGCCCGGCGCCGGATGGCCTCCTCGCACCAGCAGCTCAAGCACGCCGGAGGTCTCGCGCCAGAGCGAGTTCTTGTTGTCGTCGGTCACACTCGCGCCGCTCAACTGGTTGATAAATACAAGCTGGCTGTTCGAATTGCCCGTGACCTGAGAGACCGGCAGTCCGAAGACGACGCCGCCGACCAGCCCCGGCGCCGGATCGCCCTCGCGGACGACAAGCTGCAGTATACCGGATCGATTCGTATAGATGACGCTGTCGTTGTCCATCGTGACGCCGGCGCCTTTGAGACCCGCGAGAAAGGAAGTAAATCCCGCGTCGTCGATGAACGGATCTCCGAACGAGCCGAAAAGGACGCCCATATCCGTGTCTGGCGCCTGCATGTCTTCACGGGCGATGAGCGACAGCGCGCCGAGGCCGTTTGAGAAGACGCCCGAATCATTATCATCCGTAATCCCTGTTCCGACGAGATAACCTACGAACGACACCTTGCCGCTGCGGTTGATCGCCGGCGCGCCGAAGGGAAACGTGGAAGCGTCGAACAGATAGCCGAAGTTTACATCCATCTCGGCGCCCGGAGCAGCGTCGCCTTCGCGGGCAATCAATGCCGGCGAGCCAGGCAGGCCGGCCCACATCGCCGAGTCGTCCTCGTCGGTTGCCCCCACGCCGAGTAGTGGCGCTATGAATGCAAGGTGGCCGGATTGAGCATGGTACAACATGTCAATCTCGCCATACTCCAGCGATGTCCCGGCCGCCGGGCTTCCTTCACGGGCAACCAGCGTGAGCACGCCGATTGATTCCGACCAGATGCCCGTGTCGTTGGACATCATCACGCCGCCGTTGGCGAGCGAGGCGTAGAATGAAACGCGTCCTTGCTGGTTCAGGTATGGTGGGCCGAATATGTCAAATGTGATGCCACCGGTCGTGCCCGGCGCAAGTCGATCGGAAAGGGTGACCGTTCGCAAGGGAACAGCCGCCCGAACCGAGTTCCCGACGCAGCACACAATGAGCGCAACACGAAACGCGACGCGCCAATTCTTTACAGGGATCATGCCTGGTCCTCCGAGCCCACGTCCATCATGATAGGGCATGACAAGCCGGGAAAGTAGAGATTCTTTGCCGACCAATCGAGCCGTTGCAACAAGGGCAACCCAAAACGGAGCCCCCCATGATCCGCAGATTGGTGCCCACCAGACGTCACGAGAGCCGTCGCAGTTCCGAAATTCTCACTTTTTGCGCCAGGTTCGTGCGGCCCGAATCTCCGTGAAGCGAACGCCAGTGCCTCAAAAAAAATCCCCCGCCGGTCGCATGTCCTCGACCGACGGGGGATTCTTGAATGAAAAAACGCCGTGCCGCGTGCGACTTGCCGCCGCGGCGGCGGCACGAGCGTGGGTGATGTCTAGGACATCGAGGGAACAACTGCCGCTACCGGTGACATCGGTACGCCCTGACCCGGCAGTGCGAAGTTCCAGTTGGAACCACCCGCACGCTGCAGCGCGACCGTAGGCATCGAATGAAGCGCGATCTGTTTGAGCACCGCGTCACCCGGGGCGAACTCGCGGTCCTCCTTCTCGCGCGTCTGATCGGTGCTGCCGGTCAGATACTGCTCGAGACACCAGAAGCGAATCCACAATCGGCGCGACGTCTCGAAGTCGACCGTCGCGTCGTATGCAGCCCGCAGTCCCGCCAGCGCCACATGAGTCGGCGTCGGCGTGTGGTGGAGCGGCTCAGCCCAGGTGAAGGCATCGTCCGACGAGCAGGACTCGTCGCCCGCCAGCAGCAGGTCCTTTGCCTTCATGGCCGTGTTGAACTCGGCCGCCATGAACGGATGGGCGACGTCCACCACGCGTGCCCCGCCGAGCTTCTGACACGGCGAGAGCGCGATCAGTCCGGCGATGGCCCGGCACTCGTTGCCGAACTGCATCCATGTCGGACCCAGCCGCGACGCGAGCTGACTGGGATCACCGCACAGCAGGTGGACCTGGTTGAACAATTCCCGTGCAGGATCGCCGAACTTCATCAGCCCCAGCGTCTGGAGCATAACGTGCCAGCGAATGTAGGCCGGCGGTGTGGGGGTGTTCGGAGAAATCGCCACCGCCGAGATCGGATCCGCACCGAGCAGCTCAATCATGCCGCTCACATACGCCGGACCCAGCTTGAGTGTACCGAAGATGTCGGCGAACAGCGTGGCGTGCCAACGCGCCCAGATGGGGGCCGTCTGCGGGCTCACGCCGGCGCTGGCCGATTCGGTCTGCAACTTCGATGCGATCTCCCAGCCGAGGTCCAGGTCCGCGTACAGACACAGACCCACCTCATGGCCCAGCGCCACGAGGTTCCACGGCTGAGCAACCAGCTTGCGGGGAATCGTCATCAACGAGATCGGAATCCGACGGCCGCAGTTGACCGCCTGCTGAACGTGTTGCCGCCACGGAACCTCGCCCTCGGGCACATCGGTGATGTAGGCCAGCGGCGTGCGCGAGAGGCATTCCTTGGGCAGCAGCCCGCGCTCGTGCGCGAGCTTCGCCGTCGGCAGATAGAGATCGCGAATGATCGCGTCGATGGTCGCCAGTTTCTGGTGAAACTCGTGACTCGTGTGTTGGCGGAATGTGCGGAAGACAAAACCGAGCGTCTGTTCGTTCGGAATCACCATCCGGAATTCCACGTCGTTCAGAATGGCCAGGGCATCGTGCGTTCGGCCCTGGTCAAGAAGCCCTCGCGCCCGGTCAAGCTGTTCGTTGACCTGGTCGAGGACGTAGTCGTACCAGCGGGAAACCGTCCGAAGCTGGACCGAGACCGGCCGGAGCCGCGTCTTGGTCAACTCGAGATCGGACTCAAACGTCGTTTCTTCCGCCGGAGTGAATCGTGAGAGCAGGTCCTCTTTCATCTCGCGCGACACGCCATCGTCATACAACGACCAGCGCCGCAGACTCGTCTGCAGGTGTCGCGCGCGGTTCTGAAGACTTACCATTCTCTGTCGAATACAGTTCATCGTGCTCATCCTTCTCGGGCATCACCCGTTAACAAAAGCTCTCCGGAGAACTTTTCACCCGATGCCTGCGCTCAGTTGCAGTTCGCCGGCCAGCACGAAGTCAGATTCGCAAACGCCGACGGAATAGCGAACGAGCCGAAGCCGGGCGTGCCGTTAAAGGGCGTCGTCGCGCCGGGGATCGTGCCGCAGAAGGCGCTCGGATTCACGAGCGGATTGTTCCACAGCGACGAGATCGGGTTGTTCCAAAGGTTGGGCGCCGTCGACCAGGGGTTGTTCATGCCGCCGATCCACGGATTCTGAATCGAACCGAACCACGTCGGGTTCGAACCGATGAAGGGATTGAACGAGTTGATTCCGAGCGGATTCGTCGTCGGAATCGAGGACCACGGATTCCAACCCAGACCCATGCGACTGGCCAGAATCGGGTTGACACTACCAAAGGGCGTCGTCATGCCGCCGAATCCGAAGGGCAGGCCGCACGACGAAGGATTCGTGCAACCGGCAAGGTTGCACAGATAGTTGTACGTGATCGGGTCAATTCCGGCGCCGGACGGAAGGCATCCGTGCTGGCCGCCGAGCGCGCTTGCCGCGAACGGGTTTCCGAACAGCGGGTTGCTGAACGGACTGACGCCCATCGGACCGGGCACGAACGGCTGTACGCCGTGCAGATTGGCCGCGAGCGGATTTACGGCGAACGGACTTGCCGCGAGCGGGTTGGCATAGCCCGTAGGGGTCACCGGGCTGGAAAAAAAAGGGGGGGGGGCCACCTGATTGATCGGGTTGTAGCCGGTGATGAAAGGATTCTGCCAGGGGTTGACCGTCGGCTGGCCCCATGCATTGTGGATGCCGTACTGCGGATTCATGAACGGCGTCCACGCCATCGGGTTGGCGCCGCACGCCGACTGTGCCATCGGGTTATTGAGGATCGAAGCCGGCGTGTTGACGCCGTTGACGATCGGAGAAAAGGGCTGGTTCACGATCGGTTGTCCCGTGATCGGATGGATCGTCGGGATACCGCCAAAAGGGTTGATACCGGCATGGAAGAACGGGTGCATCGGAGCGAAGCCGCCGAACGGAGTCGGCAGCGCGACGCCGGTGAACGGGTTGATCGACGCGTACGGATTTACCGTCGCGAAGGGGTTCTGCATGGCGTACGGGTTGACCGTCGCAAAGGGATTGAAGCCCGCGAACGGAGTCGGCCACTGGCCGTTGATGCCGGGCTGCGCCCACGGTTGAACCGGAGCGTTGTTGACGAAAGGCATGGTCGGGCAACCGAACGGCATCGAGTAGTTCACCGGCGTTCCGCAGCTGAACGGTGTGCCATAGTTGTACGGTGTGCTGAAGTCGAAAGACGTCGTCGGACACGGGAACGGGTGGTAGCCGGGAGTGCCGAACGACTGCGGAATGCCGTAGGGCGTCTGCGGATTCGCGAAACCGCTGAACGGCGTCGTGTTCGCGCCGAAAGGCACATTCGCAAACGTCGGCTGACCGAACGAAGGAACGCCAAAGCCGGGATAGTTGCTCGGAACATAGCCGGGCTGTCCGACCGGAATGCCGGTCACGGGCGCCACGCCGGCCACCGGCCACTGACCGTTGACCGCCTCTGCGATTCGGGTCTGCCCATTCGTCCCCTGCGACTGGGGATCGAGGGTGGCCGTGCCTCCCTGAAATCCATACGGGTTAAACATAACGACTTACTCCTTGCCAATGGCAAATAGTTGCATTGTCAGATCGTGGCTCCTGCCATCACCGTGGAACACCCGTTCACGGTTTAGACCCGCAACGCGCTTAAACTCCATCCGTGGAACCGATCGAAAGTTCTTGAACTGCATTGATCACTCGCGCCAAGATCAAACTGACTTCCACTTCGTTTCGCTCGCGATGATTGCGAATGCAGGATCGCGCAATGAAACGACCCCTCTCATCGGCGATTCGTCACAATCCTTACAAGCGAAACATGCCGATTTGCGCTAAGTTCTTTTGCGCTTTTGGCGCACCCGAATGAGCGCTTTCTTAGCAGAATTGGAAACGCAAAACGCATGGCAGGGCTGATATCGCGGATGACGCCATTCGGGCAGCCGCGGCAATACTGAAAACCAGTTCGCGCGAGCTGCCGATCGAATCCAACGAGTCCCCCAAACCGCGGCGCGCGACAGCGCGGCTCCGGCAATCGCTGCACCTGTGCACCGTCACATCCGACCTGTGCGATACGGTCGATACCCGGCCCGTCCAATCATCAAGGCAGCTCCGCCGCCCCTACCGACGTAACGCCCGGCGCCGCTGCCGGAAGTAAAACACGGTAAATCGCACGAATGAAAACGCGATTCCAACCCCGATCGAAGTCCAGTACGGTTCAGAGCGTGCCCCCTCCTCAGTCCCCCGCCACGTCCCATGCGGACCCGACCTCGGCCCGGCCCCCCCCAACCAGGCACGCATTCTGCCGATCCTGTATGTGGCGATAGGTAGCGACGCCGCTACAATTCCCCTGCATGAGCCATCTGGGTGGGAGCACGAAAGGTCCGATCGACTGGTCTCAATGGGTGCCGATCTTCCCATTGCCCAACGCGGTGCTGATGCCGCGCCATATCCTCCCCCTTCACGTCTTTGAATCGCGATACCGCGCTCTGACTCAGGACACCCTTGCCGCCAGCCGCCTCGTTGGCATCGCCCTGCTCAAGCCCGGCTACGAACCCAAGTACCACACCCTCGAAGCCCCGGTCCACACCGTTGTCGGCGTCGGCCGCATCCTCCGGGAAGAGCAACTCCCGGACGGGCGATACAATTTCCTGCTGCAGGGTATTGCTCGCGCTCGCATCCTCGAAGAAAAACGCGATCTCGAATACCGTCGTGCCCGACTCGAGCCCGTGCTCCCTGCGGCCATTCCCTCCGAAGTTGAGCTGAATTATCGAATGAATCTTCGGCGTCTTCTCGGTTCACCGCCCCTGCTTGATCTGGCCCGACAAGCCAACTGGCTCGGCCTGCTTGAATGCACCGATCTGTCCTTCTCCGACTTGCTCGATGTCCTCGCCGCCGCTGTCCTGCCCTGTCCCGAAGAGAAACAATCCTTCCTTGAGGAACCCCGCATCGCGCGGCGTGCCCAGTGTCTTTGCGCCATGCTCGAGATGTATCGTGAACAGGCCCATCTCCTCTGCGAACAGCCCCCCCGCACCCGCGACTGGCCTCCGATCGGCAATGAAAACTGAGCCGCGACGTCACCTCTCAATGGTGACAATCCCGCTGCACCTCCCGCACTCTCAATCCACTTGTCTCTCGTCGATCGCATCGGACTTGAACTCGCCAGGACGCGATACCGAACAATCCGGTAACCATCCGGCACCTGCCGCGCCGTGATCTGCTGCTGTTAAACTCGCGATTCGGACCGCTCAGAATGCGAGTATCTGCTTTCCGGAAAAAGAGTTATGCACGGATACCGGTTGACAGGCACGTCGGAGTCCGATATTATTCTGTTAAGCATTGCCGGTGTTGTTATCTGAACGCAGGGCGTCATACACGCCGATCAAGGGGTATTCCCAACCGTCGTTCTCGCCAACGGTCGCTCGTCGGCAGGGAGCCAGGAGCCCATCGATGATCAGCAAGAACTCCATCGTCGAGTTGATTACCAAACGGCAGGACCCCCAGGGCTTTCGAGACGCCAACTGGGAAGGCAGCTTCGACGACTACCTCGACATTGTCACCCGTAATCCCAAAGTCGCGCGAAACTCCTTCCAGCGCGTCTACGACATGATCCTGCACTTCGGCACCGAGCGCTTCACCAAGTTCCGACAGGACTGTGTCCGCTACAAGTTTTTCTCCGACCCCATCGGCAACGGCGAGGACGCCATCTTCGGCCTTGAAAAATCCCTCATGCAGCTTGTGGACTTCTTCAAGTCCGCCGCGCAGGGGTATGGCACCGAGCGACGCATCCTCCTCCTCCACGGCCCCGTCGGCTCGGCCAAGTCCACCATCTGCCGCCTGCTCAAGAAAGGCCTCGAATACTACACGCGAACCGACGACGGCGCGCTCTACAGTTTCTCCTGGCGTATTCCCCGGCAGAACGGCGAATTCGAAATCGTCGATTGCCCCATGCACGAGGAGCCGCTCAAGCTCATCCCCCGGGACACGCGCCGCGAAGTTCTTGCCATGATCAATGAATCGCTGCCGCCCGAGCAGCGCATCAGCGTCGACGGCGATCTCGATCCCTTCTGCCGCCGCACGTTTGCCGACCTGCTCAAGCAGTACGACGGCGACTGGAAGCGCGTGATGGATCACGTCATCGTCCGGCGGCTCATCATCAGCGAGAAAGACCGCCGCGGCATCGGCACCTTCCAGCCCAAGGACGAAAAGAACCAGGATTCCACCGAACTCACCGGCGACATCAACTATCGCAAGATCGCCGAGTACGGCTCCGACTCCGACCCGCGCGCCTTCAACTTCGACGGCGAACTGAATATCGCCAACCGCGGCATCATCGAATTCATCGAAGTCCTCAAGCTCGACGTGGCCTTCCTTTACGACCTGCTCGGGGCCTCTCAGGAGCACACGATCAAGCCGAAGAAATTCGCCCAGACCGACATCGACGAGGTCATCATCGGCCACACCAACGAGCCCGAGTACAAGAAGCTCCAGAACAACGAGCTGATGGAGGCCTTCCGCGATCGCACGATCAAGATCGACGTGCCGTATAACGTCGTGCTCGATCAGGAAATCCGCATCTACGAGAAGGACTTCAACAAGGAAAAAATCCGCGGCATGCACATCGCCCCGCACACCATCGAGACCGCCGCGATGTGGGCCGTGCTCACCCGCCTCGAAGAGCCCAAGAAGGCCGGCCTTACCCGACTGCAAAAGCTCAAGCTCTATACCGGCAAGAGCATCCCCGGCTACACCGAGGACAGCGTCAAGGAGATCATCGAAGAAGCCCGCCGCGAGGGCATGCAGGGCATCAGCCCGCGCTACATTCAGGACAAGATTTCAAACGCCCTGGTGAGCGATCAGGCCATGCAGGAAAAAGGCATCAACCCGTTCATGGTGATGAACGAATTGGAGAGCGGCCTCTCGCACCACTCGCTCATCTCCGACGAGGAGCTGAAGAAGCAGTACAAGGAGTTGCTCTCCATCGTGCGCGAGGAATACGAGGACATTCTGAAGGCCGAGGTCCAGCGGGCCATCTCCGCCGACGAAGACGCCATCAAGCGACTCGCCGCCAACTACATCGAGAACGTCCGGGCCTACACCCAGCGCGAGAAGGTGCGTAACAAGTACACCGGCAAGGATGAGGAGCCCGATGAGCGGCTGATGCGCTCGATCGAGGAGAAGATCGACATCCCCGACAGCCGCAAGGACGATTTCCGCCAGGAGATCATGAATTACATCGGCGCCTTGTCGCTGGACGGCAAGAAGTTCGAGTACCACACCAACGCCCGGCTGCACAAGGCCCTTGAACTCAAGCTCTTCGAAGACCAGCGCGACACCATCAAGCTGAAGAACGTGGTCAGCGGCGTCATCGACGACGAGACGCAAGCCAAGATCGATGTGGTGAAGCAACGGCTGATCAAGTACTTCGGCTACAACGAGCAGAGCGCCACCGACGTGCTCAACTACGTCGCCAGCATCTTCGCACGCGGCGACGCCAAGAGCGAAGATTAATCGGAAATAACGCGTTCGTTCGATGGCTCGCTGCCGCTTTTGCGGCGAGGTCCGCCGTCGATAATCTCTGCGTATACACCAAAGCCACAGGCGAGTGCCTGTGGCTTTTTCACGATCGGGGATATTCGCATCCTGCCGAAGCGTGCGCCGGATGCCCGCATCTTGTCGAACGCCCGCGGGGGGTCGAACACGCCCTCACTTGCGTTCTCGTGTCTGCAGCGCCGCCAGCAGAGGTGCTTTGAGCCGTGCGGGCTTGCCCATGGTCTCGGTCAGGTGATAATCGAGCAGGTCGAAGGCGTGACGGACGGCGCGGGCATTCATCGCGGACGAATTGCTGCCGTTAAGGCCGCAAAGCAGCGCCGCCGCGAATGAGTCGACGCGGCGCTTCTCCACGGACTGCGGCTCGCAATCGCGGCAGATGGCCCCGCCGGCGCGGGACGAAAAGTAAAGCACGCGATCTCCAGCGACGCCGTTGCCGCAGCGCATGCACACCGACAACTCCGGCACCAGTCCGATCTCCCGCAGCATGATCCACAAGTAACGCACGAGCACCGTCACTGGATCATCGCTCGCCAGCTTGCGCAACATCACCGTCAGCGCGTCAAACAGCGCCGGGTGCGGATCGTTCGGCTCTGTGAGCTGCGCCGTCACCTCCGCTGCGTACTGCGCCGCGTAGAGCCGAGCCAGATCGCGCTGCAGATGGGTGAACGTCTCCGACTGACGCCATTCCGTCAGCGTCGCCAGGACATCCTCCTTGCCAGGCCGCTGCGCGAAGACAAGGTCCCCCATCTCGAGCAGGTCGATGCCCGTGGAGGCCTTCTTCTTCGTGGCCCGCTTGATTCCCTTGGCGATGACCCGCAGTTGCCCGTGCGCACGGGTAAACAGGACCATTACTTGCGAGGTCTCGCTATAGTCGAGTCGGCGAAGTACGACGGCGGTATCCTTGATCAGCGCCAAACGCTACGCCTCCTCCGCCGGAGGCAAGACCTTGATTCTCAATCGACTGATCGACCGATCGCGCGCATCGAGTACTTCCACGCGCACGTTTTCCTCCAGGAAGCTCTCCCCCGGCCGCGGAATGCGCCCCAGGCGCGACAGCACGAACCCTGCCACCGTGTCGTACGCCTCATCCTCCGGCAGGCCGATGTCCAGGGCTTTGTTCACCTCATCGACACGCACCCGGGCATCAATATCCGCCGTATGCTCATCGAGCATGCGGATCGGCTGCGGCGGAGGTTCGTCGTGCTCATCGGCGATTTCGCCGACGAGTTCCTCGAGAATGTCTTCGATTGTAATCAGTCCGGCCGTCCCACCGTATTCATCCAGCACGATGGCGATGTGGACGCGGTTCGCCTGGAACTCCCGCAGGCAGCTCGCCACGTCCTTCGTCTCCGGAACAATCGTCACCGGCCGCATGAGCTTGCGCACGCAAAAGCCCTCCGGCCCCTCGACCGCCAACAGGTCCTTCGCATACATGATCCCGATGATGTGATCAAGGTCGTCGTCGTACACGGGAATTCGCGAGTGTCCCGAGGCAATCACCTGCTTGCGTACCTCGGTATAGTTCGTCCCGGCCTCCACGGCGAAGATATCTGTCCGCGGCGTCATGATCTCGCCGGCGAAGGTTTCATCGAGCGTCATCGCCGAGCGGATGATTTCCTTTTCCGCAGGGCTCACGTCGCCGCTGAATTCGCCGTGACTCAAGGCATCGAGGATCTCGCGCTCCACGTCGTCGGGGTCGTCGGGATGCTCCTTCGGCACGCCCGCCAGCCGTCGGACAATCTCATCAACGACGTGCAGTGCCGCCAGGATCGGCCACGACACCCATCGCAGCAACTCCATCACCGGGAGCGTCCGCGCGAGAAATGTTTCTCCCGCGTATTTCGCCCACGCATTGGGGATCGTCACGCCGAAAAAGACGAGCCAGATCGCCGAGACCATCAGCAGCTCCACGGGCTGTCGATACCACGGTTCCGTCTCCTCCAGCAACATTCCCGTAGTAATGACAAACAGCACGATGCCGAGCTGTCGAAGCACGAGTGCCGTCGCGGCGTAGGCGCGATCGTGGGCGTCGTACCATTCGAGTCGACTCAATCGCCCGATGCGTTTGAGCGCCTCTGCCAGTCGGCTGCGAGAAGCCGTGCGCACGGCGATCACCGCTGTTCCCGCCAACAGCGTCTGCAAGGACCACACGACCAGAAGCGCAATCAGCATAGACTCCGCACTTGTTTAATCATCCGTGCCCGCTGCGGACGAATGACGAATCGACACCGGCACCTGCACGAACAGCACGGCCGATTCTCGCGACTTGGCCGCGGCAAGCGTGCTGCCGTCCGAGCCGATGACCATCGAAAAACCCGCGCAGTCCGGTCGAGCGCCTAGCGCCGTGGTGACATCCGCAATGGCACAACACGCCTTCCGCTCCACCGCCAGCTCGCTCAATCGCCGCAGCGCCGCTTCCGTGTCCGCAATCGGCGACCGTGCCTCGCGGCCGAAGCAGCCCGTCGAGATGACAAGGTCCACATCGCCCGCCGCCGGCCACTCCGTTGCATCGAATACGTCTTCACCCGTCACCAAGGCGATTCGCCCGATCTGCGTATCAAACGCGCCGACACCATCGCCCGTTGCAAACCGTCCCCGACCCGTTGCGCCAAACTTCTTCTGTCTCTGCACGGAATGCACGTCCCCATCGGCATCGAGAAGCAAGCTCGTCACAAACGGCTTCTCTGCCGCGCGCTCCGCCATGCCGAACGCAATCCATACGCCCCACTGACGCGCATGATAGGCACACGCCGCGACGATCGGCCCCTGAATCGCTTCTCCGGGCAAACTCCGGCCCGCAAGCAAATGCGGTACATCTCCGAACGCGGGCAGAATGATCAACTCCGGAGACGGTTCGTTCTCCGCCGCATGGTCCACCGCCGCAAGCACTGCCTGAAGCGTCGCCGCGCGATGACCGGGCACCACTTGGAGTTGAATAACCGCGATTCTCATCGACGCCCTGTCCCGGTTGGGCGGCCGGCCGCTTTCCGCAAGCGCTTCCTCGATACCGGCGCCTTGCTCCGCGCCGCGCGAATCGTATTCGGCGCGCTGTACACCGCACCGTAGCCAAGCGCCGAAAGGATTTCATCTTCCCTGCGGTGCATGCGAGTCGAATCCGCCCGGCGACGATCATCATACCCGCACAAATGCAGGCAGCCATGAACGGCATACAGCAGCAACTCGTGCCGCCAATCTCCGCCGAGTCGTCGCGCTTCGGCTCGAGCCACCGTCTCGCAGAGGATCAACTGCCCATCGACAGACGTCTTGATCGGCTTGTCGCGCAGGTCAAAGGTCAAGACGTCCGTCGGCGAGGCGTCGCCCATCCACTGCTCATGCAGCTCGCACATCCGCGGCGCATTGACGATTGCAACCTCCAGTCGTCCTGACACGACGCCCTCCTCAGAGAGCGCCTCTCGACAGGCGCGCCGAAGCGCCGCAGCCGGCAAGCCGCGCGCACCGCTGACCGTGATTGCCAGTCGCACATCGGCCAATCGACCCCTCGGCCCTTTGGCCCCTTGGCCTTTTCTTGTTTTCATGCGGTCCGAACTTGAGGCGCGGGTGTCGCCTCGGAAGACTTGTCCATGCTCTTGGGGTACGCAATGCGGCCGTGATGGAACGCGCAAAGACTCCGCACGAGACTCTGCTCGACCTTGAACAGATCCTGAAGCGTAATGTCGCAATCGTCGAATTGACCGTCCATCAGCCGGGCCATCACGATCTCATGAACCACGGCCTCGATGCGGCTCGGCATCGGCTCCTGCAAAACGCGAACCGCCCCTTCCACGGCGTCACAAAGCATGAGAATCGCCGACTCCCGCGTTCGCGGCTTCGGTCCGGGATATCGAAACTCCGTCTCGCTCACCTCACGTTCGTTGCGCCCGGCCGCTCGGGCCTCGCGCTCCGCCATGGCATGAAAGTAGCGAACAATCGTGGTGCCGTGATGCTCCGCGATGAACGGATGCAGCACGCGTGGCAGCCGCTGCTCTCTGGCCATCGCCAGGCCGTCCTTCACGTGGGCCAGGATCACCAGAAGACTCATCGTCGGCGCCAACCGCTGGTGGGCGCTGAGCTTGCCTGACTGGTTCTCGATGAAGTATTGCGGCTTGCACGTCTTGCCGATGTCGTGGTAATACGCCCCGACACGGACTAACAGACCATTCGCGCCGATCTCTTCCGCCGCCGCCTCCGCCATACTGCCCAAGAGGTGACTGTGCTGCCAGGTTCCGGGCGCTTTCTCAATCAAGTGCCGCAGCAGCGGGTTGCTCGTATCCGCCCACTCCAGAAGCGTCAGACTGGTCGTGATCTTGAAGGCCTTTTCAATCAGTGGAAGCAACACGAGAACCATGCTGATGCCCGCGAGCGCCGCCAGCGCCGCGAAGGCCGAAAGCGTCGCAACCGTGCCGAGCGTCTGGCCCTGCATCAGCGAGACAAAGAACGCGCTCAACGCCGCCGCCAGCGCCGTAATCCCGCCGACTTCGACCATCTTGAGACGTGTGCGAATGTCATGCAGCAGGAGCGATGCGACCGATGCCACGGTCAGATGAATGATGAAAACGCCGAACCGAGCTTCGAGCGTCAGAATCGTCAGCAGCGACAGCACCGCCGTCGCCCCGATCGCAAACGACTGCGAGTAGGCGATCGTCAGGATGGCCGCCGTCATGACGATGGTCGTCACGCTCCAGATCGGCGAGGAGCCCATCCCGACCAGCACGAGCCGATCCGCCAGAAGCATCAACAGGAGCAGCATCGCCAGGCCGAGTGCCCGAGCAGAGTTCTCTGCAACACGCGGCTGACAATAGTAGGTATAAACCGCCAGCCCGCCGCTGATGAATACAATCAGACCGAAGAGTCCCAGCGTCTCCTTGATCCACTGCGCGCGAAGCTGCGGATCATGACGCCGCTGCATCACGAAGGCCTCATGCTCTGCCATGAGGAGTGCCAGCCCCTCGCCTGTCAGTTCCCCCGCCATGACGAGCCGATCGCCCGGCTGGTATGCATCCTTGACCGGCTCGAGTTGACCGGCTTCATCCAACTGGCGTTTCGTGTAATCCTGATCAAAGACATAGACCGGAACATACTGATCGGCCGCCGGAGTAATGGCTTTCTTGATGATCTCAACGAGGATCGGGCGCAGCTCCGCCGCCGACTCTCGACCCACCGCGCGCTCCGCGACGCGTTCCACGTGTTCTGAATTTACGGCATAGACCAGTCGCTCCTTGTGGACACGAACAAACTGCCCCTGCCCACGATCCAGCTCGACGTACCCCGACGTACTGCGTACCTCGCGCTCCACTTCAAGCTGATCCACCATGTCCTGCGCCGACAGACGCTCGATGATCTTTTCGATCTGGCCGCTGTAGCGAGCGCTGCCCGCTTCGTCCGTCAGGGCATTGATCGCGTTGAAGGCCTCCTCCGTCAAGGACCAGCGGTGCTGCGCCGCAACGTATTGCTCGTAAGTTACGGCAGCGTTCACTGCCGCGTGCAAATCGCGAAACTCCGACTCGATCGTTTCCAGCAGCGCCGTATTCAGTCGATAGTAGTTGGGAACTTCCTGCTGCGCCTGCTTGCGAGCGTCCGCCGTGCGAGATTGATTCACCCGCTCGAACCGAACCCGCGAGACAACCTGCTGAGGAAGATTCTGCCCCAGAAAGTACGGTAAGCGCTCCTGGCCCGAAAACACAATCAGGAACGCGCAGGCACAAAAACCCACAGCGATGCAGATCGGTAGGCCGAACTTACGGTCGATGCTCAGCCGCCAGGTGCCGACATCCCCCACGGCGCCTCGCCGAGTTTCAGACGATTTGTAGAAATTCAACAAGCCCACGTATTTACTGATCCCTCGAATCAACCCGGCACGCGCCGATCACCGATTCCGATTCCCAATCTGAAGGTCGTAGAACGCACTGCCGTCTGGCAGCGCTGGGTCGGGTATGCCTGGGGATTATAACGAAGCCGTCGGCCTGCCAAAGGTATCGCCCCGACGAGCCAGTGGCGTGATCACAAACTCCTCCACCCCAAAGGACGGCCGTCAACACGATTATAGACCACAGCATCAGCCGGAGCATCCGAAAGCGAACATAACATCCTTATTGTCAATCGTTTAGAGTAGCAAGCGGTTGGCAGATACGCACCTCTAGCCCACGCGATCGTGACGGTCGCGCTGGTTGGTACTCGAAGCGTCCGCTTTTGACGCAACAAATCCACCCCCCTACGCTCACTACCGAAGTCCGTATCGCCGAACAAGTAACAGGGTGCTTTCGTCCCAACGCGACCATCAGCCGGGGCTATCCGCTTTCTCAAATGCCGACCATCACGCTGACATCCGACTTCGGCGAGGCCGATCATTATGTCGCCTGCATGAAAGGCGTCATCCTGCAACTCTGCCCAACGGCACAGATTGTCGATGTCACCCACACCATCCCGCCGCACGATGTCGTCCGCGGTGCGTTTATCCTTCGACAGGTCTACGATTACTTTACGGAAGGAACCATCCACGTTGCCGTCGTCGATCCCGGCGTCGGCACCACGCGCCGATTGATCGCCGCCTCCTACGACGGACAGATCATCCTCGCACCGGATAACGGTCTCGTCAGTCTCATTCACCGCGATTTCGCCCTCGACGAGCTACGGGCCGTTGCGAATTCTCGCCTGTTCAGGCAGGAAATCAGCACGACTTTCCACGGCCGCGATGTCCTCGCACCGGTTGCCGGACACCTCGCACGCGGAATGTCCCTCGTCAACGTCGGCCCGATCATCGAGCAATTGGAAATCCTGAATCTCGACCCGCCGGTGCCGCTGCCTTACGGAGGCATCGAAGGACAAGTTCTCTATGTCGATCATTTCGGCAACCTCATCACCAACATCAGCGAGGCCGATCTCGCCGGCGCCGTCGGCGCGAAGGGCGACCTGAATGTTTACGTCGGCCCCTTGCGCGTAGGGCCCTTGCGCTCCACCTACGCGGATGTCAGCTCCGGAGAAATCGTCGCTCTGATCGGTTCAACCGGCATGCTCGAAATCGCCATCAACCAGGGCAACGCCGCCTCCCAGCTCCGCGCCTCCCCCGGCGTGATCGTCGTCGTTCGCTAAGCCCGGCGGCCACGGCCTTCATCCAAGAGCCCGAAGGCCCCTCGCTACTGGCCGGAATCTCCCCAGTTGGTACGAAAATTGCCACTAGAATCTCAGCGTCGGCCGCGACCGGGTACCCATGGGTCCTTGAACTACTGACTCACAATGTCCGAAAAAGCCATGAAGAAACCAAGGACGCCAGCCTTGCCGCCCGGAAGGGTTCCGCGAGACTTCATTGTCCTCTCCAGGCAGATTCTCCAACTCGCCAATCAGGGCGCAACGCGCCTAGCGTTCCTTCGCGAGGTTTCCCGGCGATTGCTCGCTTTCACCCGATGCGAGCACCTCGAAATATGGCTCACCGACGGACCGCTTTACTATCGCTGGACGTCCGACTCCGACGGCCGAAGTTCCTTCAAAGCAGCCGCGAGCGAAGCGCCGGGATTTTCCACGCTTCTCCGCGAAATGGACGAGCCCATTCAGAACCTCCTCGTGAACGTCCTCCACGGTCGCCTCTCCGACCTCGGGCCGAATGTCACGGACGACGGCGCATGGTGGACCTCCGATGCTTCCAATCTGCAAAAATCCCGCACTGCCGACACACCTTCTTCGCAAGCAGGGAAGGTCGCGCCTCGCGGATCCCTCGCCTTGATGCGGATCGAAGTTGATGCGCAAACCCACGGCCTGCTCATGCTCGCCGCGCAGGATCGCAATTTCTTCTCCCCGGAGACCATCGAGGCCTACGAAGCGATCGCTCAGACCCTCGGCATGGCTGTCGCAAGCCGGCGCGCGCAGGCGGCGCTGAAGGAACGCGTCAAGGAATTTTCCTGCCTCTACGGCATTGCCCACATTCTCGAACACCGCGAACTGTCGCTGTCGGAATGTCTGAGAAGAATCGTGCAACTGCTTCCCGGCGCGTGGCAGTTTCCCGAGATGGCCGCCGCGCGCATCGTTCTCGATGGACAAACTTACAGCGCCGGCGACGCCGACCATTTTCTCCACCGACAGCAGGCCCCCATTGTCGTTGGCGGCGTGCCTCGGGGTTCCGTGGACGTCGGCTACATCGCTGAGCGCGAAGAATTCGCTGAAGGTCCGTTCCTCCGCGAGGAAGAAAGTCTTATTCTCGTCATCGCCCGGGAGATTTCACACTTCGTCGAGCGCATGGAAGTCGGCGCCCAACAGGCACAGCTCGAGGAACAACTCCGCCATGCCGACCGACTCGCCACCATCGGCCAGTTCGCCGCAGGCATCGCCCACGAACTCAACGAACCCCTTGGCGGCATTCTCGGCTTCGCACAGCTCGCGAGCAAATCGACCGGCGCATCTCAGCAGGTCGCAGCCGATCTCGACCACATCGTCAACGCCGCCCTCCGCGCGCGAGAAATCGTTCGCAAGCTGATGATCTTCGCCCGCCAGTCGCCTCCGTCCAAAGCCCCGATCAAGCTCAACCAGATCGTCGACGAAGCAATTGAATTCCTCGGGCGCCGAGGCGCGCGTCAGCCGGTCGAACTCATCCGCGATCTCGACCCCGAGCTGCCCGAAATCTTTGCCGATCCACTGCAGATCCATCAGGTCGCCGTCAACCTGATCGTCAACGCCCTTCAGGCGCTGCCCGGCAAAGGCGTCATCACTGTCCGCACGAAGTACGCGGACGACGCATCCCATTCACAACGTGAATCCGTGACGGCCCACGGCATCAAGCTCATCGTCGAAGACAACGGCAGCGGAATCGAGCCCGACATATTGCCGCGGATTTTCAACCCGTTCTTTACCACGAAGGACGTCGGTGAAGGCACCGGCCTGGGCCTGTCCGTCGTTCATGGGATCGTCACCTCCCACGGCGGTACCATCGATGTGTTCAGCAAGCCCGGCCACGGTTCAAGATTTGAAGTCACACTCCCCATTAACAGTTGCGAAGTTTCGCAAGAGGTCGCACGATGAACAACAACCCACAACCCGATCGAATCCTCATCGTCGATGACTCCGTCTCGACGCTCGAAGTCATCCAGCGCAATCTGGTCTCGCAGGGCTACGTGGCCCTCACCGCCCCCGGTGTCGCCGAAGGTCTGCGCCTTCTTGAATCGACGCCCATCGATCTGGTCATCACCGATCTGAAAATGCCTCAGGTCAGCGGCCTTGATCTCGTCCGCCACGTTCGTCAGAACTACAAGGATGTCGCCGTCATCATGATCACCGGTTTCGCCAGCATCGAAACCGCCGTCTCCGCCGTGCAGGAAGGCGCCGACAACTATCTCCCCAAACCTTTCACCGACGAAGAACTTCTCGGCGCCGTACGCGATGCCCTCGATAAAGTCCGAAGACGACGAACCGCCCAGAGCAGCGCGCCCGTACCGGCCGTCTCCATCACCGGCCTCATCGGCAAATCCGACGCATTCCAGAAAGCTCTCGCCCTCGTACCCAAGGCCGCTTCCTCCACGGCCACGGTTCTCATCACCGGCGAAAGCGGGACCGGTAAGGAACTGATCGCCCGCGCCATTCACTATTCGAGCGCCCGCGGCGCAGCTCCCTTTGTCCCGGTCAACTGCGGCGGCATCCCGGAAGGCCTCGTCGAAAGCGAACTTTTCGGCCATGTCAAAGGCGCCTTCACCGGCGCCATCACCACGCGCGCCGGCTTCTTCATCACCGCCGACGGCGGCACCATCTTCCTTGACGAAATCAGCGAGCTGACCCCGCCCATGCAGACCAAGCTGCTGCGCGTACTGCAATCCAACGAAGTGCAGATGGTCGGCGCTTCCAAACCGCGCATGATCGACGCCCGAATCATCGCCGCGACCAACAAGGACCTGCACGCCATGGTTGCCAAGGGCGCCTTCCGCGAAGACCTCTACTTCCGTCTCAACGTCATCACGGTTTTCGTTCCCCCGCTGCGCGAACGAGAAGATGATGTTCTGCTGCTTGTTCGGCACTTCTCGAACAAGTACGCACGGGAAGCCGACAGGCCCGCTCCGCGTTTTTCCGATCGCGCACTGGAAGCCCTTCGCGCGTACGCATGGCCCGGCAATGTCCGCGAGTTGGAAAATATCGTTCAGCGATTAATTGTCATGGGCGAGGGCGACATCATCGATGTCGCCGATCTGCCGTCCGCCATGCGATATTCCGCAGGCCCCATCGCCGGGGTGGATCGCACCCTCGCCGAGGTCGAAGCCGAATACATCCGTAACGTCCTCGCCAGCGTCCGCGGCAATAAGACCCACGCCGCCAGAATCCTCGGCATCGATCGAAAAACACTCCGCCAGAAGCTGCGGCCTGCCGAGCCGCAGTCGGTCGCCTGATTGCTTCACAAACTGAGCACAAACACCCCGCTGGGTAATTTCCGGCCGATTCTGGGCAGACGGAATACTGGCATCGTCATTCATCGCTCCAAGTACCATCACCGTAACCTCTTTGTTTGCAATGCATTGCTGACGGAATCGCGTGGACGACTGCACGATGTCGATTGCGCCGGATGGGAATACCAGTTGCACATTACACCTCCAGAATGCCCGCCGACGATCGGCGAGCCGAAAGTTGAAACGCAATCCTCAGGGAGGTGTGCCATGACCGGCCTCAAAACATCACGACAAAGCGTTCGAATGCCGGATCGACGTCAGACAACTGACGACTCTCGACCGCTGAACGACAGTCACCTGCGGATCATTCAGCGGCAATCGGATCAGGAAGTCTTCGGTGGCCTCTGCGCCCTATGCAACCTCAGCACATCCTGCACGTTTCCACGGAGCCAGGAACGCCCGATCCTGTCCTGCGAGGAATTCGACGGACGCGGTGAGAGCATCCGCCTCCATGTGATGGGCCAGGCGGCCGACCCGATGCCGATCTCAAAGAGACCCGCTGAACATCCCGAAAACGCCAGCACACGAGGTGTGTGGGGCCTGTGCACGACCTGCGTAAAGCGAGATTCGTGCGAGTTTCCGCGATATGAAGGCGGAGTCTGGCAATGCGAGGAGTTTGAATAGGGGCAATTCGCCCCAGATCCATGCTATGCTAAGAAATTGCCGATGCCGTTTTTGGGGGGGCACGGTCGGCCCGGCAGACAAGGAGCTTCAGCCGTGACAGTCTCTACCAGGGATATCGATATCCAGATGCCAAACGAACGCAAGACGATCCAACCATCGCCTGTCACCGAGACGGTTCTTCACCGGCAAGATGCCGGCGCCACACCGCTACAGCGGCAGGATGTCGGCGCCACACCGGCTCGGCGGGATGTCGACGCAAAAAGCGATGCGAGCGGATCGCGAAGCTCCGGCGATTTACAGCCCGGTGCAACACGAAGTCTCTATCAGGATGTCGTCGCGCAGTTCAACAAGGCCGCGGACATGATGGGCATGGACCCGAACATCCGCGCGATTCTTGCCAAACCGGAAAACGAAATTGTCGTCAACTTCCCTGTTCGACGCGACAATGGGCAGGTCGAGGTCTTCACCGGTTATCGCGTGCAGCACAACGACGCGCTCGGCCCCTTCAAGGGCGGCCTGCGATATCATCCCGACGTGCATGTCGATGAAGTCCGCGCGCTGGCTGCGTGGATGACCTGGAAGTGCGCCATCGCCGGTATCCCCTTCGGCGGCGCCAAAGGCGGAATTCAGATCGACCCGTCGAAGTACTCCCATGGCGAGCTGGAACGCATCAGCCGTCGATTCGCCTTTGCCCTGGGTGACAACATCGGCCCGGAGTACGACATCCCCGCGCCGGACGTAAACACCAACGCACAAATCATGGCCTGGATCATGGACACGTACCTGGCGACCGTGCCGACCCACGAGCGCCACAAGAATATCCACGTCGTGACCGGCAAACCGATCGAATCCGGCGGCAGCCAGGGCCGCGACAAGGCCACCGGGCAGGGCGTCGTCTACTGCATCCAGCAGTGGGCCGACGACCACAAGCTCAAACTCTCCGACCTGACCTTCACGGTGCAGGGCTTCGGCAATGTCGGCTCCTGGGCCGCGCGAATTCTCAGCAAGCTCGGCGCGAAGCTGATTGCCGCCGAAGATGTCACCGGCGCGGTCCGCGACCCCGACGGTCTCGATGCCGATGCTTTGCTGGAGCACGTACGCTCGCATGGCGGCGTGAGGAAGTTCCCTGGCAGCCAGTGGATCGACCATATCGACTTCATGCGTACGAAGGCGGACATCTTCATCCCCGCGGCGATGGAACGGCAGATCACCGGCGAGACGGCCGCGTGGCTTTCCGTGCGGCTCGTCGCTGAAGGGGCCAACGGCCCGACCGAACCGGCCGGCGATGAAGTGCTCCGCGCGCGCGGCATCGATGTGATCCCCGACGTGCTATGCAACGCCGGCGGCGTGATTGTGAGCTACTTCGAGTGGCTGCAGAATAAGCGCAGCGAATCGTGGGACCTTGAAGAGGTGGACACGAAGCTTCGCAAGAAGATGTTCAGCGCCTACGAGCGCGTCAAAGCCGCCGCCCGCGAACACCGTACCGACTGGCGCACGGCGGCGTACATCGTGGCGCTTACCCGGCTGGAAACGGTCTACAAAGACCGCGGCATTTTCCCGTGAGTAACGCGGGAACCCTGCCAGACAACCGTACAGTCGGACGGCGGTCACTGCCCGCCGAGCGCATGGCCTCCCAATCGCCGCGACCTTGCCACACGGTCGCTGTCCAGGATCCGCAAGACAAGGGCCTCAATCCGCAATGTAGAATGGTGTACGCTGCCCTTTGACTTTGCCGGCGGAATTCGTTAACCTGATAAGCGTGCGGAGGAAGTGTGGGCCTGCCCGAATCAACCAGGGTGGAGTGGGCCCATTCAGGAAAGACGGGAACCCGCGAGCGCGAGCGTCGCGGATTCCCGTTTTTTTTGCCCGTCGGATCGGCCGCTTTGGCGCACGTCACTCTTCCACTTCGTGAATAAGCTGCTCGACGAAGATCGTCAGATTGTCGAGACCCAGGCCGCCGGTGCCGTCGAGCCGGGCACAGTCGCACGCGTCGGCCGGCGCGGTGAGGCATTCCACGAAACGCTGAATATCCAGGGCGTCCACTACGCCGTCGCCGTTCATGTCGGCCGGATGGTGACACTCCTGAGGCACCACGGCCCAGAAGCCGCCCACCATCTCCCAGCCGTCGGCGCTCATTCGCCCGGCGTCCGGCTGGCCCGCCGTGGCGTCGAGCATAAAACCGCCCGCGGCCATCGAAGCGACGCCGCCGCCGTCCACGGTGTGCCACGACAGATCAAACCCACCGGCAATCGCGGCTGAGACGGCAAGGCCCAGAAACAGGCCGGCCGCCGCGCTGAAGGCGGCGTGACGCGTCATACTACGATTTCGATTCGTCATAATTCAATCCTCAACAAATCGGGACGTTACGCTGGTCGCCATCATGTTTTCACGACCGGCTCGGATTTACGCGTCCACGACTGTTACGGTCATTCGGCCGATTTCGATATCGTGCGATGAGCCCGTGCCGCCGATGGAAAGCTCAAGCTGCAGGAAGAGCGGCCCGTCGATCGCCACGGACATCGGGAGAATAACCTCGTAACAGTTCCATGCGATGGACTTGCGATCGGTCGGGTCGTCGAGCAGGTTGGCAAAGGTACCGTTGTCCTGCGTCGTGCGTGCCCGGGTGTTGTTGATGAAACTCAGCGACGACGTCACGCGATAGCAGACGCGCACACGCACCAGTTCCTGCGGCGTGCCGAGAATGGACGACGCAACGTGAACAGGTATCAGCACGTTCTGCGTGCCGGTCTGGTTCGGCCGCACGCGCATCGTGCCGTTGGGCGTGGGAATCATGGTCAGAGCCGTGTTGCTGGCCACGGCGGACAGCGCGCTCACGTCGATGGGCTTTTCACCGTTGACCTTGTAGCAATCGGCTTTGACGCAGCCGTCCACATGCAGGGCTTCCTCCGGCGGCATCGGCGGATTGGGGCCGACGCCGACGTAGCCGGTGGATTCTTCAATGTGAATATGCGGCGCGTCGCCGGTCTTGAGCTGGAGCGAGAGGCCTGCGTTCGACGAAACCATCTCGGTATAGACCGTGCCGTCCACGCGGGCATTGTTGACGACATGCAGTTGCTGCTCGGGCATGGTCGTGCCGATTCCGACGTTACCCATCGAGTCGAACCGCACGCGCTCAAGGCCATTGACGCGGAAGGTCATGTCGTTGGTGCCGAGGTAGCCGATCTGCCCGAGGAAGTCATTCAGAACGGTATTGAAATTGATCGCGCCGAGGTAGTTCGGGTTGGCCGTGTCGTTTCGCAGTTCAAGGACGGAACCGTTGATATGGCTGAGCGTGATAAATCGTGAGACGGCCTGATTGTCCGCCACGTCGATGCTCCAGAACGGGTCGATGGGGCCGATGCCGAGATTGCTGCTGGAGATGGCTCCGATGCGAACATTGCCGCCCTCGCGGTTGATCGCAAGGTCCGCAGCGACACCGTTTGACCTTGCCTGGATTTCGTTATCGTCCAATGCAAGATTCAGCGCGTTGGACGCGCCGAGCTGCAGGAAACCGCCGCCGGCCGCGTTGACATCGGTGCCGCCGACCACGTGGAGCCGAACCTCGGGCGAGATGGTTCCGATGCCGACGTGGTTCGTCGCGGAATCCAGCCCCATCGTGGCGGCGGTAATAAGACTGGCCAACGGCCCGTTACCGATCAGCAGCTTGCCGGGGCCTCCGCCGTTGTTTGTACCCGTCGAAATCATCTGCCAGAAAGTGCCGCCGGCGCTTTGGTTGCCGAGTACATGCCAGGTGCCGACCAGCGAATCGCTATCGACACGGGAAGCGACAAATGCGGACGTGACAACGTGCAGTGGCGCCTCCGGCAGGAAAGTCCCGATGCCGACCCGGCCGTCTACGGGATTGATGAGTACATCACCGCCCATCGTGGAGCCGTGAAGCTCCAGCGTTTCGCCCAGGGCGTCACCGCCGTTGAGAATCTGCCCGCCGGCGCGGCCAGGCAGATGCGCGTATTGCGGATGATCGTCATCGAGCAGGCCCATCAGAGAGCCGTGGTCGTCCGTCGCCGCGCTGGTTTGCAAGGAGCCATCGGGGAACATGATGCCGTCTACGCCCGGCGTGCCGCGAACTTCCAACGCGGCCTGGGGCGGCGTGATCACCGGGGTGATGGGGAAGTTCATACCGACAAAGCCGTCGCGGTCAGCGATGAATGGAATGATGCCGCCCATGCCCTGGCGGTAGAGATACATCGAACCGGGCTCCACCGCGCCAGCGAAGGCGCCGACCGATCCGGAGACGGCGAATTCCCACGTCGTGTCTGAGGAGACGCTGCGAAACTCAACGATCGAGGAATCGGTATTCGTACCGCTGAAGCGCGACACGAAGAAACCACCGTCCGAGACGTGCAGCTTTCTGAATGGGATGTTGTTTCCAAGGCCGATGCCGACGAAACCGCCGAACGGCGTCACGAGCAGATCGGCCTGCGACTGGCGATTGATGAAAAGTGCGTCGGGCACTCCAACCAGATTCGATATCGTCTGAAGATCACCCAGCAGGTTGCTGACCATGCCGGTACGATCGGTGAAGTCGATCCCGGCGAAGCCGACGGCGGCGCTGCCGTCGGGGTTCGTCTCCAGCGTAATGATGGGGTCTTCCATGTCATCGGCCAGATGGAGCAGACTCTCCGGAACGCGTTGAGGTACCGTGCTGCCCAGCGCGGCAAACGGCGGGCGGCCCATCAGATCGTCGCCGATCCAGAGCCGCGTCGTGCCGGCCGGCGCCTCGGCAATAAAGGGGCTGTTGCTGGCAAAGGCGCTCGCGCGAACGCTTCCATCGCATTTCACGTCGCCGACGATGTGCAGCGGAAACTCCGGGCTGGATGTGCCGATGCCGACGAACGTGCCGATCGGATCCGCGTACAGAATCGAGTCGCCATCATTCCAGAAGGAATCGCCGCCGCGAGGTTCGTCGCCGACCGCGCCCTGGGCGGCCGTGGTCTGCGTCGTGCCGTCCGGGAAGACAATGCCGCCCTGATGCAGGCGCAGCCAGCCGTCCAGTTCAAGCTTGTACGTCGGATCCGTCACGCCGATGCCGACGTTGCCCTCCACAAAGAGGCCGCCGGGGCCGTTGAGTGACAACGGTCCGGCATTCGCATGGATGGATCGACCCTCGCCAGGGCCGCCCTTGTTGTACGCCTCGTCGAGACTGGTCGGATCGCCGCCGGTCATGGCATGCAGGGCGTACGGCGTTGCGGTCAGGCATTGCCGCGGCGTCAGGATGGAATACGCCCCGCCGTCGGCCGTCTTGCGCACGGCGACCTCTACCCAGCGCGGCCCACCGTCAAAGGCCTCCTCGCCGAAATCCAGCATGGCGGTGAAAACGCCCTTCTGGGCATTCACCTGCACCGGCGCGCCCGCCGTGCCATATTGAGCGATAAAATTTCCGCCCGCGGGGGCGTCAAACAGCGTGAAGACGACGTCGCAGGACTCGTCGAGACCGACGCCGTCAAATTTCAAATGTCCCTGATAAGTGATCGCCGAACGTGTCGGTTCATCCGCCCGGAGACCGACCACGCTGATCGAAGCAATAACGCCGAAGAGGACAACGGAACAACGCTTGAAAAACATGGCTTCACTCCTGTAGCCGACGCGCAAGCGACGGTCTGTATCGTCGGCAGCACGCATACGACGGTTCCATCGCCTCGAAGAAGGCGATTGTCGCTCTGCCGAGCGCCGCAAGAATCAAATGTGTGAACGGAATGTCTTCAGGAAATGACGGCCGGCCATTGGAGCGCGCCTTCGCTTACCCCACCCGTGAGCGTTAGAGCGCTCCGCGCCTTGCGCACAACTGCCTGAGTTCCATCCCGCGTGCGTCGGCCGCATTGCCTGAACGTGCTTCGTTCAGACCGACGCGCGTCCATTGCCCACGGACGCCGCCCGATGCGACCTACAACACTCAATGCCCTGCCGCGGCCCAGTGCGGCGATAACGATCCGACGGTGTAAACCGCCGCGCCGAGCGACGACGCAGCGATGCACGATCATCCGCCGGTCAACTACGCGTCATGGTCACGGCCACCCGCGCAAAGCTGTTTCCCAGCGCGGTCAGGGTGCCCTGCAACGTGCCATCGGCCAGCTCCTGCACGTCAAAGGTAAACTCGACCTCGGTCGAATTGCCCAAAACGTTGGCGAGGACCGTCCAGACCACGCGATTGCCCGTGATCTCGCGGACGCGCGAATCGACCAGACTGAGTTCCTGCTGGCTGGACTCGTCGACCAGCCGCGCGATCTTCCCGCTCGAGATGGTGACAAGCATGTTGCTGTTGGCGTTCGACGCTCGCCAGGTGCCGTCAAACCGCAGCACCAATGCGTTCTCCAGAACAGACGTGACTGTGAAGATCGTCACCAGCGGCCCGATGATGCCCGCCAGCGGCGCCCACATGATGGCGATGACGGCAAGAATGACGCCGACGTTGTCGATGACGCCTTGTGCACCGGGCTTGGGGCCGATCTGCGTATCGCCGCCGCTCGATCCACCACCGCCGCCATAGGGAGAGCCGATACCCGTCGAGCTGGAGTTCGCACCCTGCTGCTCGATGCGCGCTGCGACTTCCAGAATGTCGCGATTGGCGTCCGCGTAGCGGTTACCCGATGCGATGACGAGCGAGCTTTGCGTCTGCGTGATTGTCTCGATCGGCCGGGTCCAGGATTGTCCGTCGGAGCTGGTGATGGTCACGATGCGTCGTCCGCTGTCGAAAGCGAGCGTGGCGGACTTGGCGCCGATCTTGAAGGAAAATTGTGTGATGGTGAATTCCTCTTCCTGGAAGCTATAGATTCCGGAAACCTGGCGATGATCATCCGGAAAGACGAGTCGGAAAGATTGTGCCTGCGGGAAGACTTCCATCATCACCGCGCCCTGAAACGCGGTGCCGCGCAGGGCTTCGGTCAATGGATGCGATTCGGTAAGCGGAATCTGAAACGCGCCCGCCGTCGTCGGAATGCCGAAGCCGGCTTGTCCGCAACCGTGCAGCCAGTGAAGGTTAATGACAAGCAGAACGCACAATAGCGATTGCAATCGCAGAGCCCAATGATGTCGTGAACTTTTCATCTTCATTCCTCCGAAACGTAAGACCGGCGCAGTGCGCCGTTAACTCCCCGCCGGATTGGTGCGATAGAACTGAACCGCCCCCATCCCTCCGTCCCCAGCGAGAAAGGAGTTATCGTACCTTCTACTACATCAAAACCGGGAACAAAAGTCAATCATTTGAGGACCAACCGGCGCAGAACATCGACGATCTTACCTGACGATCCTCGCGGGCGCACCGCATTCAGACCAAATACCCAGCCGCACCGGACACCAAGTAACGATCGAAGCGAAATAATTCCATCGTGACATGCGGCTGCCATTGGGATGGCCCGAGTTAAGGTCCGCTATCAGTCGGCAAAGCGATCAAGTCACATGTTATCGGAAGCAGCGCTGCATTACGACGGATCACTCCGTATTGATTGCGTGGGAACCGTATCATCACAGCCCGGCTCCGTGTAAGCAGATCAAATCATCGTGCCTGAGATCCCGGGTCCATAAAATGACGGCCGTTTCGCTGGTTTCCGCTTGTTCCCTTTATTAGAATGGGTTCTGGGACGAAACAGGCGACGCGACGAAGCACGCGCGCCCGGCGCGATCCGGCAACTGCATCACGCGTTACCGGCCGCGACGCAACAGGGGAGAAAGCGACAACCACTCCTTCAACGTCGGCCGGTTCGACATGTTCGCTTGCGCGAGCTTGAATGCGACCTGCGCGATCAGCGAAGGGCGATCGATCGCAGTCCCTGACGACTTGTTACCTGTTGGTGGTCAATGTGAATGGCTACCGGCCGCCTGATGCGGCGGAGGTCATCACGGATACGCGGGGTATTGAACTCATTGAAGGGGATCTGAATATGCTTACGCACATGACAACTCGCACGTACCATCGCTCACAATCTCCTGTGCGCGGCCTGATCACGCATCGTCTGCTGGCGACCTGTCTCGCCATGACGGCACTCGTCGCCGGACTATGGTCGGGCAAGGCGATGGCCGGCGCTGTCACAGCGACCGGCGCGATAAGCGTTCGCGCCGGCAGCGCCATCGACGGAATCTTCGACGGAACCACGGTCAATCCGGTCATCACGGAAACCGTGGGAGCGGGCGAATGGCCGAGCAACTCAGAGATTCACATCGTCGCGCCGGCGGGCTTTGTCTTCAATGCCGCTCAACCGGTGACGGGAGAAGTGATTGTCGGCGACATCGACATCGGCGGTGGAGCGAGCATGCCTTTCGATGTAACGCCCGGTGCGACGTCGATCGTCTTCACCGTCAACAATGCCAGCACGGTGGCTTCTTCGATTCGGTTCCTCAACATCCAGCTTCGCGCCACGACGTGTGCCGCCGGCGTGCTCGGCGATGCCGCCGATGTTCTCGTCAGCATTCTGAACCCGGTCGGCGCGCCGGCCAACGCCGTGCTCGTCGATGTCATGGTGGACAACAGCTCGGCGGACCTCGACCACTTCACCCTGACGGCCTTTCCGCTGACCCAGCTCCCGGCGAGTAATATCCTCTTCACGCTCACCGCACGCGACGCGTGCGCCAACCCGATCGAATTCTTCCGCGCCCAGGACTACAACGCCGCACACGCACTGCCTCTGAATACACCGATCAACCTGCTCGCCGCAGGCGGGGCCGCGACGCGCACCTTCAGCAATGGTTCGATTGCCGTCACCGCGGGCGGCGCAAACATGGCGACGATTGACGCCGCCGTGATGTTCGACCCCAACGGACAGGGAACTTTCAATGCGACAAGCCCCACCGGTGAAGACGCGCTGATCAACGTCAGCGCCACGCTCGCCGTCGCCTCGGGAAGCGTCAATGTCCGCTGGATCAACGCCACCTGCGCGCTGGCGCCGGTCGATGCACTGCGACCGCTGGGCGCGCTGCACGCCATCACCGCGACGGTGACGCCAAACGCCGGCTCCCCGCTCGCCGGTATCGATGTGAACTTCAACATCTCCGCGGGGCCCAATGCCGGCACGATGGGACTTTCCACGACCAACGGCGCCGGACAAGCGACCTTCTTTTACTTTGGCAATGGCGGCGCCGGCGTGGATACAATTGACGCGAACGGCGCTGTTGGCGCCGTCACCTTCATGTGCTCCACGACCGCCGAATGGGTCGATCCCAGCTGCGCCATCACCGCGATGCTGGCCGGCGCTGTGAACAGCATGGAGACGGTCAACGTCACCGTCGAGCGACGAGCCGGCTTCCCCGCGCCGGATGGAACCACCGTCAATTTCGAAGTCATCTCTGGTCCCAATGCAGGTACGGTTGGGAACGACACCACCACCGCCGGCGCCGCCAGCTTTATGTACATGAGCAACGGCCAGCCCGGCGTGGACACCATCCACGCCAACGGCACCATCGCCGGCGCGTCGTTCTCGTGCTTCCAGACCAAGGAATGGATCGATCCTGTCTGCATGCTTGATCCGCTGATGGCGATCAACCAGGTGAGTACCCCGCATACCGTTACGATTACCCTGCTGCGTCGTCCCGGCGTACCGGCCGCAGGCAACAACGTCACCTTCGATGTCACGGCCGGACCGAACGCCGTGGCCATCGTGCCCCAGGTGCTGGTAACCAACGCGATGGGGCAGGTCGATTTCACTTACAACGGCGGCGCGACGCCGGGCGTGGACACCATCACGGCCAGCGGAACCGTGGACGGTGTGCCGTTCATGTGCACCGCCTCAAAGGAGTTCATCGATTCCGGCTGCATGCTCCAACCGATAACGGATACCAACCAGGTCGGAACGATTCACTCGGTCACGGCGACCGTCCTTCGCAATAACCCGCCCAACACGCCGGCCGCCGGCGCCACGGTTCAATTCCTGATCACCGCGGGTCCGAACGCCGGTGAGGCCTTCGCCGGTGTGACAAACATCAACGGCCAAGTGACGTTCACCTATGCGAGCAACGGCACGCCGGGCACGGACACGATTAACGCGACAACGACGGTGGACGGAGTCAACATCGCCTGCAACGCCACGAAGGACTGGATCAACGCGGCTTGCTCGCTCGATCCTCCGGCCGACAGCAATCTGACCGGCACGGATCACACCACGACCGTCACGGTGACCCGAAATGGCGCTCCGGAGGCCGGTGCGATCGTCAACTTCCTTGTCACGACCGGCCCCAATGCCGGCGCGGTGGACTTCGCCGTCTCCAACGGCGCAGGCCAGGCAACCTTTACCTACACCAGCAACGGCACGCCGGGCACCGACACGATCACCGCGTCGGGCAACATTTCCGGCGTTCCGTTTGAATGCACGGCGACGAAGACCTGGTTGAATCCGCAGTGCTCGCTGGCGCCGCCGGCCGAGGACAACATCGCCGGCACGCAGCACACCGTCACGGTCACGGTCACGCGCGACGGAGCGGCT
Source organism: uncultured Planctomycetaceae bacterium (assembly GCA_964385225.1). Taxonomy (GTDB): domain Bacteria; phylum Planctomycetota; class Phycisphaerae; order UBA1845; family UTPLA1; genus UTPLA1. Next base: position 94,050 of record CAYLOE010000009.1, on the reverse strand, counting down.
GCCTCCGGTGTCGCCGTAGCGTTTAATATCACCGCCGGACCGAACACCGGCCTCGTTTTCAACGCCGTAACGAACGGCGCGGGGCAGGCGGCCTTCACCTACACCGGTGCGGCCGGCGCGGGAACGGACACGATCGAGGCATCCGGCATGATCGACGGCATCCCGTTCAGTTGCACGGCCAGCAAGACATGGCAGGCCTCCGACGGCAGTGGCGTCGACCCAGATGTGCAGGACGGCGCGCCCAACGACGGCGACGGCAACAACGACGGTATCCCCGACAAGTTGCAGCCGCATGTCGTCTCCTTACTCGACATCTTCGGCAACTATGTCACCATTGTCTCACCGGCGGGAACGATGCTGAAGAACGTCATGGCCCTCGCTACGCCGGGCGACGGCATTCCTCCGCCCGATGTGGTCTTCCCCATCGGCTGGTTGAAGTTCGAGGTACACGGCGTCACGCCGGGTGCGTCGATCATCGTCGATATCATCATGCACTCGAACCCGACCGTGAACACGTACTACAAGTTCGGCCCGACGCCGATCATTCCGGTTGACTTGTTCTACCGGTTCCTGTTCGACGGAACGACGGGCTCTGAAGTGCTCGGCAACGTCGTGCGTCTGACCCTCGTGGACGGACAGCGCGGCGACAACGACCTCACGGTCAACGGAATCATCGTCGAACCGGGCGCGCCTGCCCTGGAGGCAGAGAACCCGGCCCCGATCGCAAACCCGAGCTGCGGCGCCTGCGCCCCGGGCGCGGCTGCGATGATGCCGATGATGCTGCTGGGCCTGTACGCCCTACGGCGACCTCGCCGACGCTGAGACAATTCGAGAGCCCCGGGCAGTTCCCTTCCCGGGGCTCTTGTTCTCATAACGTGTAATGATTTCGACCCTTCACCCTGCGTGGCACGGATGATCCGCTAATGTCCGGCGGCAGGATCATTCCTCGCCTGCTTCGTCCGAGTACGTTACGAATTACGACGAGGCGATTGAATCGGGCCGCTTTGAAAACATAGAATGGCCAACGCGGCGCTTTCACTTGCGGGGCCGTTCATCAATGGGGACATGCGGCGACACGCGGCTTTCTGGAGCCCGCTCGTCGTCACTCGGGCACAGGGGGGAATAAACTCATGATTCGTCGCAACGCATCTACGTTGATTCTGTTTTCCATGCTTTCGGTCTGGGCGCTGGGCGGCGCGACGGGCTGCCACACACCGGAGACCTGGTCGTGGACCGGCCCGCGCGTCTATTTGATTGCCGGCGCGGACGATGAGGACTCCGACGGTCTTTATTGCATCCGCGACGAACTGCGAAGACATGAAATCAACGCCGAGGTCTATTGTCCGGACAACTGGCTGAAGATTGTCGTGGACATCGACCACAAGCCGGACGAAGAAGTGATCCTCGTCGGCCACGGTCACGGCGCCTTTCTGGCGACGCAGGTCGTTCGGCATTATGCCCAGCATCACAAGATGAAACACATCGAGGCGATCTACACGCTCGACGCCTTCAACAAGGACTGGCCGCATAATGCACAGGAGTGTGGCAACGAAAACCCGCATGTGCCGCCGATGAACACCCCGGTCGGACACAACGCCCTGAAGGTGCGAAACTATGTCCAGCGAAACGACAGCAGCAGCCGCTGGGGCAGCGAAATGGCCAGCACGCGAGCGTCGAACATCGCCGAGGAGCACCCCTACTACTGGTACGACGATTATTGGGATCGCCGCCCGGTGACGGGGCAGAAGCTGTCGGTGGACGTGACGAATACCGGCGTCTGCCACGAGACGATTGACAACCACGATGAGTTGGTGCAGCGTATCATCCGACTGTGCAGAAAGGCGGCGTTGTCGCCTTATCATTACACGCCGCCCGAGCACCATGTGGATGTCCCGCAAAACCCCACCCACAGCCCGACCAAGTGGCCGAAAATGGAAAGGCGAACCGGCTGACGATAAGCCGGCGGCCCTCGGGCCGTGGCTCATCCTGATGGCTTCCGGCACGACACTGGCGATCGTCGTCAGTGTCGTGTTGTTTGCGCAATTCGCGAGCCCCACGGGAATGCCGGCCGCGATGATCGGCGTCGAACTCTCGACATTGCACAGGCATACCGAGCACGGCGCAGCCGAATCGGGCGCCGCGAACTGGACGACGCTCTACGCCCGCCTGCGCGAGCGGGCATCCCGCCTGCCGACCATCCGCCAGCACGCCGCGATCAGTCAGTTGCTCACGTCGCTGGTCGACGTGGAGCAAGGTCATCGTGATGCACGAGACGCGATGCGAGAAGCCACCGAGTGGGTCGAGCAGGTGGATCCGGAGAACCTGGCCGCGAAACTGGCCCACGCTGTCTTGATGCTCTCGGCGGAGCTTGCAGTCGAGCCGGCTGCGGCACCCACTGCGAAGTTCGATCGGCTGCGACAGACCCTGACCGAGCCGCGCGGGGGCTGGAAGCCGGCGTTGCACGATCGCGATCTGACAGATGCGTGGTTCGAAATCCTGTCCGAACAGCTTCGACGAAAAGACGTGGCCGCGGCAGCAACGCATTATTACGACCATTTCGAAATTCGATCCCACTACGCCGCCCTCCCGATCATCCAGCGCGAGCTGGGGCAACTTGCGGATTCGCTCGACGCGGAAAATCTCATGGACGAAGCCCGGCAGTGCAGACGTTGGTTCGTGCAGCTCGCCCTCGGTCTGATGCGCAGCGAAACCGACGCAGGCACGCGGCTGCTTTGCGCCGACTTGCTGGCGCGCATGTCGGGCATTGACTCCGACGCCGAACAGGCGATGACGGAGTTTCGACGGGACTTTCACGCTGCAGCGGAATCGGCGCCGATCGACCTGACGGACCCGATGCGCTCGCCCTCGGTACGGCCTCGCGAGTATCAATCAGCAGTTCGCTCCATGGTCTTTGCAGCGGCGCTCGGGCTGTCCGGCGCCGGCTGTGCGATACTCGTCTGGCTTGCCCTGCTGGTCGGTGCGCTGCGATCTTTGACGAGCAACCGCTTCCCCGCTCATGCCGGTACCCCGCTCCCTCAACGATCCGCACAGCGCCGAACCGTTCCAGTGTTTGTATGGATCGTTTTATTCGCCGTTGCCCTACCGTTGGTGCTGCTGCTCTATCAGTTTGAGGCGCATGGCATCTATTCCGAGTATTGGCTTTATGTGGTTGCCGTTGCCTTTATGACGGCCTGCGGCCATCTCATCCTCGTCGTTGATCGAATCTTCAACCGTCCGCAACAGCCGACTACAAAGCCCGACGCTGAAAGGCAAAGTCGAGCGGGGTTACCGGTCACGGTAGCACTCGCGCTATTGCCACTGGCGATCCTGCTCCTTCCGCCGAACCGCGTGGCGTGGCTGATTCGCTGGTTCGATGCTTTCATGACCGGTCCGCTTGCGATGTTCGCTTTGTTGGTGATCGTCCTTTTCGCGGCGATTCTGTCGAGCCGGCTGCCGCTTCGTCGCGTGGCGACCATCGCCATGGCCACCTGGTGCCTCAGCGCGGCGCTTGGCCTGATATCGCTTCAATACCACCGCGTGCAGGCGGGTGAGCGCTACCAGCAGGCCGTCGCCGCGGGGCGCATGGACGAAGTCGCCGCGCGGCTCGGCAACGACTGGCAGCAGCGCTATCTGAAGCCCGTCACCATCGCCTATGATATGGGCACGCCATGAACGCCCACATACTTTCCATCGGCACGGAACTCACCCTCGGGCAATCGCTCGACACCAACTCGCCCTGGCTCTCGCAGCAGCTTGCGGCCATCGGCGTTGCGTGCGCGCGCCACGTCACCGTCGGCGACGAACTACCGGACATCATCGCGGCGCTTCGACAGGCGGCGAGCGAAGCCGACATCGTACTGATCACCGGCGGCCTCGGTCCGACGGCGGACGATCTGACGCGCGAAGCGCTGGCCGCCGCGATGGGCGTCGAGCTGATCTTCCGCCCCGATTGCCTCGAAAAGATCGCCGCGTATTTCCATGAGCGCAAGCGTCAGATGCACGAGCGGAACCGCGTGCAGGCGATGATCCCCGACGGGGCGACCCCCATCGAAAACACGCGCGGCACCGCGCCGGGGATGCGAGCGAAGCTCGGCCGCGCGGAGATCTTCGTCATGCCCGGCGTGCCGGCGGAGATGGAGGTGATGTTCGAGCGCGACGTATTGCCTGCACTTCGGGCGATCGTTGTATCGCGCGGCGGCGCGGGCGGCATCATCGTACAGCGGACGCTCCGCACGCTGGGGATGTCTGAGTCGGAGCTGGGAGAGAAAATCGCCGACCTGATGGCTCGAGGACGCAATCCAGCCGTGGGCACGGCGGCGGTCGATCTGATTATCAGCATCCGAATCAATGCGCAAGCCGGTACGGCCGACGAAGCCGCCGCGCTGGCGGAGCGCGATGCGGCCGAAGTGCGCAAGCGCCTTGGCACTTACGTCTTCGGCGATAACGATGACCGGATTGAAACGGCCGTTGCGCGGCTGTTGATCGAGAAGAAGAAGACGGTCTCGACCGCCGAGTCGTGCACCGGCGGGCTTGTCGCCAAACGCCTGACGGACACCTCCGGCAGCAGCGCCTACTTCCTGCAGGGCTTCGTCACGTATTCCAACGACGCCAAGAGCCGACTGCTCGGCGTGCCGAGGGAGTTGATCGAGTCGCACGGCGCGGTCAGCGAGCCGGTCGCGAGAGCGATGGCCGAAGGATGCCGCCACGCAAGCGGAACAGACTACGCCATCGGCGTCACCGGCATTGCCGGGCCAACCGGGGCAACGCCGGACAAGCCGATCGGGCTGGTCTATGTGGCGTTGGCATCGGAGCGGGAAACGATCGTCAGGGAACTCCGCCTCGGCGAGACACTGAGTCGCTGGGAGGTCCGCGACCGCTCGGCCAAAGCGGTGATCAACCTGCTCCGGCTGGAATTGTTGAAGATTGCGCGGTAGATACGAGGCCCACGGATTGCAATCCGTGGGCTTTGATTCGCTTCGGAGCGGAATCATGCTTATCTACATGAAATAATCAGCGAGAATCGTGTCTTGACCATTCGCCCCATCATCGGCCTTGAGATTCACGTGCAGCTTGCCACGCGCAGCAAGCTCTTCTGTCCCTGCGCCGTCGAATTCGCTGCCGAGCCCAACAGCCGCGTCTGCCCCGTGTGTCTCGGCATGCCGGGCACGTTGCCGGTGATGAATCGCGTGGCCTATGAACTGGCCGTGCGCGCGGCGCTCGCGCTGAATTGCACGATCGCCCGCTTCACCAAGTGGGACCGCAAGAGCTACTACTACCCGGACATGCCCAAGAATTATCAGATCAGCCAGTACGATCTGCCCCTCTCGTCGGAGGGCTACTTCGAAGTGCCCGCGGCGGACGGCTCGCTCAGGCGTGTCGGCATCATTCGGGCACACCTGGAGGAAGACGCCGGCAAGAATCTTCACGAAGGGTTGGCCCACACGCGCGTCGATCTGAACCGCGCCGGCACTCCCCTGCTGGAAATCGTAACGAAGCCCGATCTGAGCGATGCCGACGAGGCGTACGTTTTCTGCGTCGAGCTGCAACGGCTGGTGCAGTTCCTCGGCATCAGCGAGGCGAACATGCAGCAGGGGCAGATGCGCTTCGAGCCAAACGTGAACGTGGCCATCACCAACGGCGGTGTCGAGTACCGCACGCCAATCAGCGAGGTCAAGAATCTCAACAGCTTCCGCTCCGTCCGCTCGGCCATCGCCTACGAGATCGATCGGCAGGTGAAAGCGTGGCAGGCGGATCACAACTACACGCTGGAAAAGGTCGGCAAGCTCAACTTCGGCTGGGACGACGCGCGCGAGGCGACGGAGTTTCAACGCGGCAAGGAAGAGTCGCACGACTACCGCTATTTCCCCGACCCGGACCTCGTGCCGGTTACGGTTGTGGATTCATGGGTCGAGCAGCTACGGCATGAGATTGGCGAATTGCCGCTGGCTCGGCAGGCGCGCTTCGTGCGAGACTTCGGCATGACCGCCAAGGACTGCGAAGTGATCCTCGCCGATCGGGCCACGGCCGATCTGTACGACGGCGCCATCGCGGCCGGTGCGGATGCAAAGATGCTCACCAAGCAAATGGTCGGTGTTTGGAACCATCTGGCCAGCTCGCGCGGCGCGACGATCGGGGCGCTCGGCATCACGCCTGCGATCGTCGCCGATCTGGCGAAGGCCGTTCTGGACGGCGCCGTCAGTGCCACCGCCGCGTCACAGATCGCCGAGGAAATCGCAAGGGTGTGGCGCCGGCCCCTTCAACCAGGGGTTGAACATCCTCCCGGTGGGGAACTACCACAACCTGCCGCCGAGACCATTCTCGAAATCGCCGCGCGGCTCGGCGTCGTGCAGGAACGCGACGAAAACGCGACGCAGAAATGGGTGGACGACGCCTTCGCCGCTAACCCGCAGGCCGTCGCCGACGCGATGGGCACAAACGACCGCAAGGCCAAGGCCGCGCCGGGTTTCCTCCGCGGCCAGGTGATGAAGATTTCCCAGGGCAAGGCCGATCCGAAGCTCGTCGGCGAACTGATCGAGCGAAAGTTGAGCGAGTTGCGAAGCGCAGAATGACAAATGACGAATTTCAAATTTCAAATTTCAAATTACAAAAGCAATGCGGTAAGATAAGCCCGTGTGCCCGTGCTTCACTCTTGTAATTTGTCATTCGTATTTCGGAATTTCCCCATGACCGACCGCCCATCAGACATGAAGTTCCCCGCGACGAGGTCCGGCCCGTCGATTCGTCGCCCGCAGGTCGCCATCATCGGCTCCAGCGAAGCCGATCCGGCGATGCTTCGTCTTGCCGAACAGGCCGGCGCCGTCGTCGCCAAACTCGGCGCCGCCCTCGTCACCGGCGGTCGCGACGGCATCATGGCCGCCGCCTCGCGCGCCGCGGCCGAACACGGCGGCACGGTCATCGCCGTCATACCCGGCACCGGTATGGACGAATCCAATTCGCACAGCCACTACGTCATCCCCACCGGCCTGGGCTGGGCGCGAAACGTCATCACCGCCATCGCCGGCGACGTGATCCTCGTCATCGGCGGCGCGGCCGGCACGCTCAGCGAGATCGCCTACGCATGGATGTACGACCGGCCGATCATCGCCCTCTCCGAAAGCGGCGGCTGGGCGAAGCGCCTGGCCGGCGACAAGGTGGATCACCGGCGGGAAGATCGCATCATCGACTGCCGCACAGCGGAAGAGTTGGAAAAGGCGCTGGGAGAGTTGCTGACGGTGCACATCAAGCGCTAAATTCACACCAGATCGAGAAAATGCAAAGCGCCCCGTCTACACCGCCGCCGGCGCGCCAAGCAGGTCGGCCACCTGCGTCGGCTGGAAGTGTTCCACGCCGGCGAGGGAGCCGTTGAAGACGTCGATGGGCTTTTGTGAGGCGGCCTGGGCTTCTTCGACGGCACTTTGCAGGGCCGAACGGGCTGCGTCGTCGTCGCGCATCAGCACGACCACCTCGCCGCCGCTGCCGTTGCCGGTGATCTTCGCGCCAAAAAGCCCCGCCGCAGCACCGCGACGGCGAATCGCGCTGACCAGCCGATCCGTCTCCACACCGCCGATACCGCAGCGCTGGCTGTAGCTCCAATGCGAGGCATACATCAGATCGCCCGCGGCGATGAGTGCATCCGGCGCGGCCATGCGCCCGGCGCGGACGATGTTCGTCACGAAGTCATGCACGCGGCGATTCTCATAAATATGATGCTCGGCGCGCGAGCGAATCTTGAAGACTTCCTTCTCGCCCGATATCCCGTCGAGACCGCGAAGCTCGCCGAACTGGGCGACAAAGGCCTTCCCGGTAATCTTCGACGGCAGCTCGTCGCGGAAACGGTCCACGTATTCCGCCGGAGAAATTGCAGCCAGATGCGTTCCGCGAGGATCGCCCGACCAGCCCTCCTTCTGACGCAAGCGAAGAATCATCCGGTTGCACATTTCGGCGCAAAGCCGCGTTTCCTGAAGGCGCTGCGGCGAGGTCGGCCGCGTCAGCTGCGTGCGCGCCGCGGTGATGGTGATGCCGGCCGGCAGTGTCAGCGGCTCGGAGGAAAATTGCGGGATAAACCGAAGCTGCATGAGCGAACCGTCGGCCACACCGCACAAAGCAGTCATGGCGATGCGAAGCCGCGGCAGGGCCGTGATCGGTACGACGCTCAGCGCGGCGATATTCGCCTTGCGAAGCGGCTCGACCCGGCCGCCGGTGAGTTTGGCCAGTGCGTCGATCGTTGCGGCGGCGGTTGCGCACGGCGATCCCAGATCGGCATCGTGCGGAAAATCCGACTGCACCAGGAACATCAGGCCTGTCTGCGGTCGCGGTACGACGCCCTCGATCAGGGCGCGATGCACCGCGAGGCAAACCGGCGCGGCCCAGTCGCAATCAGCGAGCCGACACGCGGCGAAGAGACTCTCGCCCGTGGGGTCGGTGCCGCCGATCTTGTCCATCGCAATGGCAAAGTCACGATGGGCGGTACCCGGCGACGCGCCATACATGCGTACCTTGAAATCGCGATCGGCCGTCTGCCAGGCGCATATCTTTACGGAGATGCCGAGCGTGGCGGTTAATACGAGCGATCCGCCTTCCTCGCAGATTCCGCCCATCACGTCCACGACGGCCGGGGCCTGACTCATCTCGGCGCGGTCTCGAAGGCGCGGATGCGCGGAGAAAGCGCTCTGAAGATGCGTTCGGAACTGCGAGAACGACGCGCAACAATCGGATGATTGGCTCATGGGTTCTCTGTCGATCTATCTCAGGACCAGACCCGCAAAGCGGTGACCGCTCACTGGGGGCGGCACACCTCTCGCAGAACGTGTTCATTCACAAAAACCGGCGTATCGCTTGCCACGCCCAGGGCGATGGCATCCGACGGACGAGAATCAACCTCCAGGACCTCGCCACGAGAACGAATGACAAGTTTGGCGTAGAACGTATGATTCTTCAAGTCGTTGATGACAATTTTTTCCAGCTCGCCATGCAGGGCCTCGATGAGGTCCGCCATCAGATCATGCGTCATCGGACGGGCGCGCTTGTAGCCCTTCAGTCGGCGATCGATGGCGCAGGCCTCGGAATCGCCAATCACAATGGGAAACTCCCGCGTGCCGCCGCGCTCGCGCAGAAAGATGATCTGCTGATCGCTGGTGTCCTGGATCACGATCCGGGACAAATCCATCCGCACTTCCATCGCGGCAACTCCTTCACACCGACGGGCTAGAGCGTAATCACGGACGCCACCTTTCGCAACCCACGCGCGAAGTGCCGACCGCAAAGCAGCTTACGCCATGTCGGACAGGGAGGACTCAAGCATCTGAATTTGACTTGACAAGTCGGCCGCGCGGGCTTTTGCCTGATCGACAATCGCGGGATCGGCCCGTTTCACGAAGTCTTCGTTGGAAAGGCGCGCCGTTTCGCGCGCCAGCACGCCGCGCAGCTCATCGAGCCGAGCCGAATCGGCGCGCTTCACCTCCGCGAGATCGACCAGATCGCCCACCGGAGCGTACACCTGCATCGCACCGCATACGCGGCTCATCGCCCCCGGCGGCTTCGGCAGATCGGGACCGACCTCCAGCAATTCACAGCCCGCCAGCGGGCGTATGAAATCCTTGTAGCCGTCGATCAGTTTGCAATCCGCCGTGTCCGCTCGGATGACGACCTTCGGCAACTGGCGGATCGACGGCATCTTGGAGCGACCGCGATGCTCGTTGACGACCGTGCGGATGTCGCGGGTACTGCGGATGATGTCCTGCAATTCCGTCATCTGCTTTTCGACGACTTCATCTCGCAAGGACACATCGGCGGCAGGCCAGTTTGCGGCGACAAGCAGCGGCTCGGCGTCCTTGATCTCGCGCAGACCGCGCGCCGGGGCCGCGCTTTGCAACTCCGCCCACACCGCCTCCGTCACAAACGGGATAAACGGGTGCAACAGCCGCAGAAGCTGATCGAGTACATAAACGAGCACCTGCTGGGCCGCGGCGCGCTCGGGACCGGCGAGCCGCGGCTTGGTCATCTCGATGTACCAGCTACAGTATTCATCCCACATGAAGCGATACGCCGCCCCCATCGCATCGCTGAAGCGAAACCGATCCAGTGACTCGTTCACCTGTGCGATGCACGCCGTCAGCCGCGAGAGAATCCATCGATCCACCAGCCCCAGCGTCGCCGGATCGAGCGGCTTCGACGCGTAACCCTCAAGATTCGGAATAACAAAGCCCGTCGATGCCTGCCAGAGCTTATTGCAGAAGTTCCGCCCCTTTTCGAACTTCTCGCTGACGTTGATCGTCCGCCCGTCGGGAAGTTTCTTCGGCTTGACCGGCAGGCGAATATCCTGCGTCTCGGTCGCCAGCTCGGCGAGCGTGTAGCGCAGGGCGTCGGCGCCGTATTCCTCGATGATGTCCACCGGATCAACGCCGTTGCCCAGCGTCTTGGACATCTTGCGGCCCTGGCCGTCCTGAATGACCGGGTGAATCACCACGTCGCGAAACGGCACCTCGCCGACGTTATAGAGCCCGGTGATGACCATGCGCGCGACCCAGAGCGTGATGATCTCGCGGGCGGTCGAGAGGACGTTTGTGGGGTAGTAATAGTCGAGCAGGCCTGGGGCTTGGGACTTGGGGCCTGGGGACTGGGGCTTGGGACTTGGGGCCTGGGCAGTGTCAGCAGAGTCCAGGTCCCAGGACCCAGGTCCCAGGTCTTCGTCGGTCGGCCAGCCCAGCGTCGAATGCGGCCACAGCGCGGAGGAGAACCACGTATCGAGCACGTCGGGGTCTTGTTCGTACCCATGAGACTCAAGAAAACGAACAGCTTCGACATCGTCATCTCGTGATACACACACAGAGACGGGGACACTTGCTGGTAAGTCAATTACCTCGCGTCTCGTTATAGTTGCTCGCGTTCCTTCAATCGGAGCCAAAGATGTGCTCGCGACGCGGTTAGCCGCTTCCCATTTGATTAACTGCTGATTTACGCTCTCAGATTCCCGGACGTCCTCGGTGAATCCGTCATGGGTCCACACCGGTATCCGATGCCCCCACCAGAGTTGGCGGCTGATGCACCAGTCGCGCTTTTCACTGAGCCAGTCGAGATACGTCTTTTCATATCGCGCCGGATGAAAGCGAAACTCGCCGCGCTGGATCGCGTCGATCGCCATTTGCGCCAGCCCGCTTGATCCGCGCAAGCCCTCCACCTTCGCCGCGTGCTCCGGCTCGAGGTCGCCCATCTTCACAAACCATTGGTCGCTCAGATACGGCTCGATCGGCGTGTTGCTCCGATCCGAATGCGCCAGTTCGATCAGCCGATCCTCGATCTTTTCGACGAGGCCGAGCTGCTCCAGATCCTCGACGATCTTCTTCCGCGCCTCGGCAAGTTTGAGCCCCTTGTACGGCCCGCCGTTTTCGTTCACGCGGCCGTCCGGCGTGAGCATGTTCAACATCGGCAGCGCGTTGCGCTGGCCGACCTCGTAGTCGTTCATGTCATGCGCCGGCGTGATCTTCACGCAGCCGGTGCCCAGCGACGGGTCGGCCCATTCGTCGCAGATCAGCGGAATCTCACGGTTGACCAGCGGCAACAGCACCTTGCGCCCCGCCTTCGCCATGTCGCGCAGTGCCAGCAGCGTCGGAAGCAGATTCATCTTGCGATCGGCGATGTCCTCGAGCTGCGCCTGAATCGCCGGCCGCTCCTTCTCTGACGCTTCGCGCAGGCGCACCTGCAACTGCGTCTCCGCCACTTCCAGCGCCGCGTCCGGCTCCGGATGCACCGCTACGGCCGTATCGCCCAGCATCGTCTCCGGCCGCGTTGTCGCAATGAGCAGATAGTCGGCGCCCAACTTCGCAGATTCACCGGCTGCACGCTGGACGGCCTTCGCTTGCGCATCGGGCTGGTTCGATTCGTCCGCGCGAAGTATCGGATAGCGGAAATAATAAAAGTGCCCCTTAACCTGTTCGTGATAGACTTCATCATCCGCCACGGCGGTCTGCAACTGCGTATCCCAGTTCACCAGCCGCTTGCCACGATAGATCAGTCCATCGCGAAACATCTTGAAGAACGTCTCGCGCACGGCCTTCGCGCAGCCCTCGTCGAGCGTGAAGCGCTCGCGCTCGTAGTCGCACGAGCAGCCCATCAGCTTGAGCTGTTCGACGATGCGGCCGCCGAATTTCTCCTTCCACTCCCAGATGCGGCGGACAAGTTCCTCGCGGCCCAGGTCGTGACGGCTCTTGCCTTCATCTTTGCGGATGGATTTTTCAACGGTCGCCTGCGTGGCGATGCCGGCGTGGTCGGTGCCGACGAGCCAGAAGGCGTTCCGCCCCTCCATGCGCTTGCGGCGTACAAGGATGTCCTGCAACGTGTTGTTCAGGGCGTGGCCCAGGTGCAGCGCCCCGGTCACATTCGGCGGCGGAATGACCATGCTGAAGCGCTGTTCGCGCGGGCGTTCGTCCGGCTCAGGATGAAAAAAACCTCCGGCCTCCCACTGCGCGAAGATGCGCCGCTCATGCTCGGAGGGGTTGTACGATTTCGATTCGCCTTTTGCCATCGTCGCATTATCGAGCCAAGCGCGAAAGCGTTCAAGGCGAAAGGTTCTCGATCGCGGAACCTGGCTCCGAAGCGGCTTGCCGTTTGACGAGGAACTCAAGCAGATGCCAACGCGTGTCGCATGGCAAGGAAGCGGCTTGCCGTTTGGCGAGGAAGACGATTCAAGTTACGATTCCGCCCATGGTCATCGCCCACCATATCATCCTGACCGGATATGGGCATTGGCTGCCGAACGACCCGCGCGGAAGTTTGTCGAAACGAATCCGCGTCGCTCCGCTGATACAAGTTGGCGAAATACATCATGGGCGCAAACAGATTCAGCCCTCGCGCGAAGAATTGAAATCTTTCCACCGCAGGGCCATGCCGATCCTGAAGTATGAACGGCTCTGGTTCGACGATACCAGGCGGAGAGCCATCGCCGAAGCCTTCGAGCACGTTTTTACCACGAGCGTTACACCTGCTTCGCCTGCGCGATCCTCTCGAATCATGCGCATCTTGTCATTCGAAGGCACCGTGAATCGGCCGAGACAATGATCGACCACCTGTGGAGCGTCTCGGCCGATCGCTTGAGACGACTCGCACTCGCGCCGCCGAACCATCCCGTGTGGAGCCAGGACCCGTACAAGCGATTCGTCGATTCGGCGGACGAGATGCGCGACGCGGTCAAGTACGTCGAGGAGAACCCGGAGAAGTCGGGCTTGCCTCGCCAATTTTTTTCATTCGTGAAGCCCTATCAAGGCGAGTGGAGCGGGCGGCGTTGATCGTTCAACTATCGATCATTCGGCAATCCTCGCCAAACGGCCAAGCCACCTCACAGCGTGCAGACGTGCAGATGCATTTCGCGGAGGCGCTCAAGGAAGCGGCCTGCCGTTTGACGAGGATTACTTCGAAACTCCTGCGCCCCAGATGCCTCGTTTTGACTTTTGTGCCAACTTTTCGCGCTGCTGAAAAGTATGCGAGAAGACGTGCGTATTCGATTGATCCGCACGGGCCAGGCCCTCAGAGATGAGCCATTCATTCAGCATCGTCGGATTTAGTTCATCCTCGACGCCTTCGAGTAGATAAACGTACGCCGACAGGAGCCCATCGGCATCGCGCACTTTGCGATTCGGATCGAAGTGCAACCGGACGCGACGGCCGAGAACCTGCTCCCGCAGATACTCAACCGCCGGACAATCGCCGAGTGAATCGCCTTCTGAACGTGCCGGGGTCGCGGCCGCCTCACCACTGCCCGATCCCGCCACGCCGCGCAGCCGCGTGCGCGTCGTCGGGCGCCCTGCATCCGGCAGGTCGAGCTCGATGGTGCTTGCCGAGAGGATGGTGCTCACCACGGCAAGGGCGCCTTCGTAACGGCTCCGCTCATTCCTGCGATGGCCGAAGGCGCCGGCGTGATCGAGCACGGAGACGACCGCCAACGCGCCGAAGCCCGTCCACAAGACGGCACGTCGGCGGTTCATTGCCCGCCTTCCACCGACGGCGGCTGGCCGAGATCAAAGGCGGAGTGAACCGCGCGAAGAGCCTTCTCGCCGTCGTCCTGATTGATGACGCAACTGATGACGATCTCGCTCGTGCTGATGTTCTCGATGTTCACGTTTGCCTGATGCAGGGCTTCGAACATCCGACTGGCGACGCCGGTATGCGTGCGCATGCCGACGCCGACTACCGAAATCTTCGCCATGCGGTCGCGCACCTGCATCTTCATCTCGGCAAACTCACCGGCCAGCTCGGCGGCAATAGCCCGTGCCGAGTCGATGTCACCTGCCTCGATCGTGAAGCTGATATCCGCCGCCGTGCCGCCCTCGTGGATGACCTGAATGATGTCGTCCACGATGACCTCCCGCTCGGCGACGCGACGGAAGATTTCCCCGGCGATGCCCGGCCGGTTCGGCACGCGAGACAACTCCACACGGGCAAGGTTCTTCTTCAGGGCAGCCCCCCGCACGATGACCTGTTCAAGATCGGATGAAACGTTCACGATGTCGGTCCCCTTCGCATCTGTATAGCTGCTGCGGACGTGGATGCGCACATTGTAATTCTTCCCCAACTCGATGCTGCGCGAGTGCATCACCTGCGCCCCGAGCGAGGCCAGTTCCAGCATCTCATCATAGAAAACGTATTCCAGCTTCCGCGCCTCGGGTACGATCCGCGGATCAGCCGAGTAGATGCCGTCCACGTCGGTGTAAATCTCGCAGACCTCGGCCCCGAAGGCCGCCGCCAGGGCCACGGCCGTCGTATCTGAACCGCCGCGGCCCAGCGTGGTGATATTTGACGCCTCATCAACGCCTTGAAAGCCCGCAACGATGATAATGCTGCCCTGCTTGAGCAGCGAAACAATACGGCCGCGCTCGGTGATGTCGCGAATGCGGGCACGGCCAAACGTCCGATCGGTGCGCAAGCCGATTTGTCCGCCGGTGAAGCTGATGGCGTCGTGTCCGGCATGATGAATCGCCATGGCCATCAGCGCAATGGAAACCTGCTCGCCCGTGGCCAGAAGCTGATCCATCTCGCGCCGACTGGGGCGATCGGTGATTTGATAAGCAAGGTCCACGAGTTCGTCCGTCGACTGATCCATCGCCGAAACCACGACAATGACCTGACTGCCGTCGAGTTTGGCACGAATGGCTCGACGCGCGGCGCGGTGAAACTTCTCCGCGTCCGCGAGACTGGTACCACCGAATTTCTGAACGATCAGACCCATGACTGGATTATCGTGCCCCCCTTCGACAGGCGTCAACGCCAAACAAGCCGGCCGTTGCCCCGACGGATAACGCCGATGCGATAAACCTTCTCACCCTGCTTCTCCAGAATCGCCGTGATGCCCGCTGCGAAGGCCGGCCGGACGACCATCACGAAGCCGATTCCCATGTTAAACACTCGGTACATCTCTCCCTCCGCGACGCCGGCCTTGCGAATGAGTTGCATGATCGGCGGCACAGGCCAACTTGCCTTTTGAATCTGCACGTCGCAATCCGACGGCAGCACGCGCGGCAGATTGCCCTCGAGGCCGCCGCCCGTCACGTGGGCCATCGCGCGAAGGACACGTTTGCGACGATACTTCCCCAGCACGGCGAGCACCGATTTGACGTAAATCCGCGTCGGCCGCAGGGCTGCATCGGCCAGCGGCTCGCCCAGATCGACCGGCAGCTTGCCGCCCTTCGCAAAGCTCGCCAGGGCCTTCCGCGCCAGGGCGTAACCGTTGGAATGCAGGCCGCTGGATGCGAGCCCGAGGACCACATCCCCCGGCTCGACCATCGTGGGGCCGTCGATCATCCGCCGCCGCTCCACGACCCCGACGCAGAAGCCGGCGAGATCAAAATGTCCGGGGCTATACAGATCCGGCAATTCCGCCGTCTCGCCGCCAAGCAGAGCGCAGCCAGCCTCGATGCAGCCATCCGAGATACCGGAAACGATCTCCGCGATCTCCGCGGGCTCCAGCCGATGACAGGCGACATAATCGAGAAAGAAAAGCGGCTCAGCGCCGAGGGTGAGCACGTCGTTGACGTTCATCGCGACGAGGTCGATGCCGAGCGTTTGAATGCGGCCGTACTCGATGCCGAGCAGCAGCTTGGAACCGACGCCGTCCGCCCCGGCGACCAGAATCGGCTCGCGATAATTTCGACGCAGCAAACTCTCCGCGTAGTCGAGTCGCATCAGTCCGGCGAATGCATTATGCCGCGAAAGCACGCGGGGATCGTAGGTTCGCCGAAGACTGCGACGAATCTTCTCGACCATGCGGTCGTTCGCGGTGATGTCGACGCCGGCCTGTTTGTAGGAGAGGCGGGAGCGATTGGGATTCTGACGCTTGGCCATGGTGCGCGGTGTCTCACGAACGGCACTGACTTCGACGGCGTCCGAGCTACTTCGCGCCGCGGCCGCGACACGATAACACCTCGACCGGGGACTGTCGACACCCCGCATCGGCACAGATGCGGCTAAACCATTATATTACAACAGGTTACGGACAGATGAACCGGCGACATCCGGAAGGGAATACTCCGAAAGCCCATCGGGTTTACTGCTCGTGGTAGGGCTTGTTCTTCCCGTAGAGCTCGCGGCGAGAGGAGATCTCTTCGCTGACATTCTTGTCTCCCACCTCGTGAGCGACGTTCATCGCGCGATCCGCGATGGAGACCGCTTTCTCGAAGTCTCCCATTTCCGCGTACGCCGCGGCCAGCGTGTCGAGATAATACGGGTTGTCGTCGGACGCCAGGGCGCTGGCTTTGCGAGCCAGTTCGACGGCGCGCGCGCCGTCGCGCAGCGAGGAATCCGGCGCCGTGGCCAGACGCCACGCAAGGTCGTTCAGGATGCGCGGATCGCCGTCGCACTTCTCCAGGGCCTTCGTCAAGACTTCGATCGCCTGCCCCGGTCGGGTCAACTGATCACACAGATGCGCCGCGGCGCGAGGGGCCTCGCAAAGCTCCGGCCACTTCTCGACGACCTCCAGGCACACCGTCAGGGCCTCGTCGATCCGTCCCTGCTCCTTCAGTGCGGCCATAAGGCGCATCCGGAGCAACTGCTGATTCGGATCGAGCTCCGTCGCCTTCTTCAACTGCTCAATCGCCTCATCCTGCTTGCCGCGGTTTGCCAGGTTCGTCGCCAGCCACACGCGGGCATCCGCCACTTCGGGAGCAATTTCCACGATCTGTTCAAATAACTTCCCGGCATCCTCTATGCTGTCGCGCTCGACAAAGCAGAGCGCTTTTTCATAATACAACAACGCTTCCTTCGGCTGCGATTTGATCTCTTCGTCGGCAACCTTGATCGCCTCGTCGATCCGGCCTGCCACCCGCAGGGCCATGATGATCGCCGCACGAGCATGAACAAACTTGGGATCCAGCTCGATCACTCGGCGCATGCAGGAGATTGCTTTCTCCGTCTCGCGCTGCCGTGCATAGCCCACGCCGAGGGCATAGTGAACGGTCGGCTCCTCCGGAGAAAGCTTCACCGCTTCCTGCAACTGCTCCATCGCCTCGTCCACGCGTCGAAGATAGGTCAACAGCCCCGCAAGATGAATGTGAAGCTTGTGATCGTGGCCCTCGATGGCGATACCGCCGCGAAAGACCTGCTCCGCTTCTTCCAGTCGATTGAGCCGTCCAAGTACGAGGCCCAGTCTACGGTATTCCTCATGCGCCTCGGGCTGAAGCTCGATGCTGCGCCGATAAGCCGTCGCGGCATCGTCCCATCGCTCCTGACCGATGTAGCACGTCGCCAGGGATGACTGCGCCACGGCATGGTTCGGATTTCCTTCCAGGAAACGCTTGAACTGCGTCTCGGCAAGCTCGTATCGACCCATCCGCAACGCGCCCAGCGCCGAGGCGAAGATCTCGATTTCCTCCGTGTGGTCGCGAGGGTTCTCTCCCACCGGCTCGAAGTGATCCAGCTCCCGACCCGATGTGAACGCCCCCATCTCCTCCACTGAACTTACGTAACCGAGCGCCCGAAGCTGCGTCAGCGCGTCCGCATCCGCTTCGATGACGCCGCCGCGCTGCCCACCCGGCGGTGGCGGTGAATCCTCGATCAAGTCCCAGAGCATTTGTCGCATCTGGAAGGAACGATCCGCCTCGGTCTGACTCAAATTGAACAATTCCAGCGTATCCGTTGAAACGCGATACAACTCGGGCTTGGGTGCGAGGATATATTTCCACCCTTCGGCACGAAGCGCCCGAAGCGGCGCGTAGTGATACATCATCGCCGGCGTGATCGTGTCGGCGTAGCATTGCAGATTGAAGTCAAGCTCCGGATTCGCGATCAGCGGCAACAAACTCACACCCTGCATCTGCGGCGTGAACCTGGACTCCAGCCCGACAAATTCAAGAACCGTCGGCGCCATGTCAACCAGCCGAACCTGCGACTCGACCACCACGCCCTCGGGAATCGTGCCCTTGCATCGCAACATGCAAGGAACGTGCAGCGTCGTGTCATATAGAAAGCAGGCATGCGTGTACTCGCCATGCTGCCCGCGCCCCTCGCCGTGATCGGAAACCAGTACGACGAGCGTGTTCTCTGCCAATTTCAGCCGATCCAGCTCATCGAGCAGGCGGCCGAATTCGCTGTCCCAATAGGCGATTTCCGCGAAGTACGGATCGTCATACTGGTTCGCGAATTCCTCCGGCGCCTCGTGCGGCCAATGCGGATCGTAATAATGCAGGAAGATAAAAAACGGCTTGTCCTTCGCGACGCACTCCTGCAGCAACGCAATGCCCCGATTGGTGATATCGTTCGCCTTGCGGTCGAGGTCCACTTCGGGCGCCGACATCGCCGGCACCTCGGGCTCTTCGCCCGGCTTCTGCGGACCCAGGGTCATGACCACGCCGGCATTCTGCGGCGTTACTTCTCCGTACCATTCAAAGCCCTGGTTCATGCCATACTTGGGATCGAGCACGATCGAAGCGACTTCCGCGGCTGTCGAGTAGCCCTCTTCCAGAAAGATTTCGGCCAGCGTGACGTTGTCGTCGGATAGCGAAAACATGCCGTTGTCACGAGCGCCATGCACGAACTGATACGAGCCGGTCATCATCGTCGAATGAGACACCAGCGTGAGCGGCGCCGACGAAATACACCATGCGAAGCGAACGCCCTCCGACGCGAATCGATCCACATTCGGCGTCTTGACCGTCGGGTGGCCGTAACATCCCAGATGATCCGCCCGCGTCGTGTCCACCGACACGTAGAGCACGTTCATGCCCTTCTTGCCGACGACGCGATCCAGATTCGATGTGTCGATCGTCGGTTTCGACGGCGCGGTCGGTGTCTGCTTCGAAGGGGGAGCATCTTCCTGGCGTTTGCAGGCGCCCGACACGCCGATTCCGCAGACGGCGACGACCGCCGCCAGGCGAAGCACGCCGCTCGGTCGATGTCGCCGAGAAGATTCCAGAGCAGTTGTCACTGTGTCTATCAATCGCATGAACCCACCTTCGCAAGAACCGGCTCACTCGCACCTTTCGAAAATCCTGGAACGCCGCATCAAGCCGGAATCAATTCACAGGCAGCGCCGGCTGTGTCGAAGGCGGACCGCCCCGGATGGACATCGGCGTGATCCCCTGTCGCTTGGCTTCTTTCAGCTCGACGAGCATCACGTCGTACATGTTGACCAGGTCAACCAGATCACGCTCGCGCGCGATCCCGCGGCCCTTTTCCGCCATGGCGATGGCTTCGTCGAGTCGTAGCAGCTCTGCATAGGCAAGCGTGAGCGTGTGCAGATAATGCGGATCGTTGTAATCCGTCTTCTGACACAGAACTTCCATGATCGCGACGGCTTCCTTCAAAAATGCAAGCGAGCCGCGGCTGCACCACGTCAGGGCGAAGGCCAGATTCGTCAGGAGGTCCGGATTGTCCGGATGAAGCTTCGCTCCCTCACGCATGAGCTCCAGCCCTTCGTCGCATTCGCCTTTTCCGATCTTCAGACCGGCAAGGGCATTGCGAACACGAATCAGCCGCGGGTTCTTCTCGAGTCGATCCGCGAAGAAGTAAATCGCCTCGTCGATTCGATCCGCTCGCTTCATCGCATCGGCGAGACTCTCGATGACGTTCTGATCCGTCGGCCGAACCGTGCAGGCCTTCAGAAGCAGGTGCGATGCCTTCGTCGGCTGATTGTGCTTCAGGTAGAGATTGCCCAGTTCGGCCAGCGCCGGGAAATAATCCGGGCAACGCAGAATTGTATTCTCATACTGCTGGATCGCCTCTTCGACGTCGCCTTGTCGCGATGCGATCCGCGCCAGACTGATGAGCGGAAACGGCACGTCGGGATGGATGTCGATGCATCGCTGGAAATAGACCTTCGCGTTTTCGTAGTCGCCGATCTCGAAGTAACCCGACGCCAGATAACGCAGCGCCAGATAAAAATCGGGGTGCTCGTCCACCAACTCACGCAGCCGCTTGACCGACAGCTCCGCCGGCTCGCCCGGCGCCCGGTTGTGCGCCCACTCCGCACGATAGAAGAGCGGCAGCAGTTCCTTGGGGTCGGGCAGTGAGCCGAATGAAGCCGGCGTCGTCACGCCCAGATTCACGTATCCCAGCGCTGCCAGCAGCTTGATATCTTCATCACTGAGCTGCTCGGAGGGCTGTGCATAAGACGCCTTCGCGAGGTCGCCGTCATGATGCGCTTCCAGCAGCGCGTGCAGCGCGGCGGCGCGATCGGCCTGCGTCGTCAGCAGGTTGTTGTCTTCGTAGGGATCCGTTGACAGATCGAAGTACTCCGGCTTGGGCCCGTAGATGTACTTGTCATGACCTTCGCGAATCGCCAGGAGCGGAGCCGACCCGAACTGATTCAGACCCTCCAGCGTTTCCATGTAGATCACGCGCTTCTCAGGGATCGGCCGGGTCAGGTCCAGGCCGTCATGCTCCTTCGGATCGTCAACACCGAGCAGGGAGAGAACCGTCGGGTACACGTCAACCGTCGATACGACGTTTGGCACATGAGTGCCCCCGCCGAGTTTCGAGCCGCAGGTCATGATAAACGGCACATGCAGCGTCGAGTCATACAGCAGGAAGCCGTGCGTCAGCTCGGTATGCTGACCGAGGCCCTGACCGTGATCGCCGATCACCACGATCAGCGTCTTCTCGTCAGCCCCGATCTCCTTCAGTAAATCCATCAGCCGGGCCATCTGCGTATCCACGAAGGCAATCTCGCCGTCGTAGGGCATGTGCTCGTAGTCCTTCGCAAATTGTCCCGGCGGCTCATAGGGCTGATGCGGATCGAAGTAGTGCACCCAGTAGAAAAAGGGCTTTTCCTGATTCTGCCGGATCCACGAGATGGCCGTGTCCGTCGTCGCGTCCGCCACGCGCTCCGGATCTCCGTGTACGCGCGAATCGGACGACTTGAAGAGCCGATCGTCGTATTCGTCGAACCCCTGAGCCAGGCCGTAACGGGAATCGAGCACGAAGGCCGAAATGACCGCGCCGGTCGCATAACCCTTCTCAGAAAAAACCTCCGCGAGCGTACGGTTGTCATCCTTCAGTCGATAGATGCTGTTGGCCCGTGCGCCGTGATGATGCGGATAGAGCCCGGTCAGAATCGTGGCGTGAGACGGCAGCGTCGTCGGCCCCGTCGCGATCGCCTTTGAGAACAACACGCCGCGCTTCGCGAGATCGTCGAAGGTCGGCGTCTCGATTTTCTTGTTGCCGTAGCATCCCAGCCGATCGGCGCGCGTCGTGTCCAGCGTGACAAGCAGTAGATTGTAACCGGCGAATTCGCCGGGCTTGGCCGGAACAGAATCGGCCTCTTTCATGCCGTCGGGTATTTTGAGCGGTATCGGGTCCGACAAGAGATTGAGATATTGAAACTCGGGTCGAAAGTGCATGATCGCTCGCAGGCCGATCGAAACGCCGGCGGCGACGAGCAAAGCGATACCGAGCACCCACTGCCACAGCGCTCGCGGGCGGCGATGGGTTGGTCCGCCGCCATGGGCCGACGCTGCATTTGTTTCCTCAGACATTCGTCTCCCTTTTCAGCTTCGCAAGTCTACCGAACACTTCATACACTCGGGTGTTCGATTCACCGTGGGAAAGAGTGTTCCTCTCGCCTGTCAGGCAGGTAGTCCGTATCGGACCCAGCGTCCGCCAACCAGCGGGGAATGCCGCCGTCCATGGCGAACGTTCTTCGAACGACCGTCCCAAACCCATCCCGCGCCAAAGGAAGCACTAAGCCGCGGATCGGACGGCCTGAGCGGCCATTTAGATCACGAGTCGGGCCGGATGCCGGGGGTCACACCAATCGGTGGGATCTCATCCCAACGAAATCATCAGGCCTTGCGGCCCGCGCCTTTAGCATCCTTGCTCACCCCATGGCGATTCGGCATTCGGACATTTTAGAGGACGGGTGGTTACCGGTCCACATAGGATGGAATCGTCCTGAATGCGGCTTGAACTCGATGGATATGCCATCCCTCTGTATGCTCGACTCGCTGGAGTTCCTACGAGCAATCGCATGGGAGCGTTCTACCGGATGTGGTGCGCGGCGCAATAAAGAAGCCGGCCCCGACGGGTGTAACCCATCGGGGCCGGCTGGATGAACTCAATCAATCGTTCTGTTTCCTCCTGAATACAGGAGCAAAGTCAGAACTTAGGCCTTGCGGCGGCGAAGGACGAGCAGTCCGCCGAGGGCCAGGAAGCCGATCGTGGCGGGCTCGGGAATCTTCGTACCGGTGATCGTCAGCATGAGCTTGCCGGCGCTGCTCGTGAAGAACGAGGCACCGTCAAAGAACCACATCGCGCTGCCGCCGGTGCCCTGGAACTGGGCGCCCGGGAGCGAGCCCGAACCGGTGGCGGCATCGCCATCGACGTGCGAGCCAGCGCTACCAAGTACCTGCGTGACGCCGGGGGTTGCGTGTCGAATGCCGATCCAAGCATCCTTCGGAAGCTGGGTCGGCGGAATGCTGAACTGGCCGATGAAGAAGCCGCACTGGACACCCGTGAACTGGTAGCCCACGATGGTGGCGCCGAGTGTGCCGTTCGAGGCGGTGTTCGAGAAGAAGAGCGCCGTCACGTTGTGGACACCACCCTGGCAGTTGCCGATCGCGCCCGGGTTGTACCAGAGCCAGCGAAGGGTCGTGGCAGTCCAGTAGCCGACATCATTCTGAGGGACATGGATGTCGTCAAAGACGAACGTGCCGCCGCCGAGGTACGGCGAGGAACCGGCATTGTACTGGGCCGGGCCACCGAGGAGCGGACCGAAGGGATCGCCCCACATGTTGTCATACATGTTCGCCGGGTCATTCGGCTTGTAACCGGCCAGCTGACCGCCACCGGGCAGACCGTCGCGCGGCGTGCCGTCGAGCGAGGTCAGCGTGACGTTGCCCTCCGCGGGGACAACGATCGGCGTGATGTTGAGCGGGGCGAGTCCGGCGAAAGCCGGAGCTGCGACCAAGCCGACCAACGCGGCAATTACTAGAGTCTTCTTCATGTTTCGTCCTCCTGTTTCCTTTCTCGCAGTTCGATGAGTCTCGGCGACCACTTCGGAAGCCATCCGGCGACTTCCACTTTTCGGGATACCAGAGACCACTTCATCCACGAATTGACAAATTGCTACTTCAACCACTCCAAAAACTGTTGCTGAGCTTGACTGAGGTCTATAGGCCCTGGCACCAAGCCGGATACGAGTGCCTAGTACTTCCTCAAGTCCCTCGCTCTGCAATCTTTTCTTTCCTAGGGCACCGGCTCCGCATGGAACCTCTCTAGAAATGCCCTCCTGCGTACCCCACCATTTGTACCAGAATCAGACCCCTCAAGTCAAGCAGAGCGATGGGTTGGGAAAAAAAATCTTTAACCCCGCTCGAACGATCGGACCCCCGCCGGCGTACCGGTGGCTCTGTCCGAGCAAGCTGTACCCTATCGCCGGCAGACATACGTCATAAGTGCTTATTTAATAGATTGTTACAGTGTTTATGCGATAACCGGCTCTCTCGATTTCGCTCGGGATTGCCTGTCCATTCGCCCCGATTACTGGCCATGTTCAACTGCTTTCGCAGGGCCGCTCATCCGTTTCCGGACGCCTGCGGCAACAAATTCTCCTTAAATAAATGACCGATTTCGAACTCGGTACCTGCTCCGCCGGCGTCCGATTCGACCCATTCCGCCCTTCAATGCCTGTACCACCGCAATTGATGGGAGGCGTCGCGATGCCCGCGATCGGCAGTCGGAAAAAACGCCGCCCAACCCTTAGACTTCAGCCCGAAGCCGTGCGAGATCACGGCGCCCGCGAACTTCCGGCAGGACGCCCCAACCATGGACGCATTCAAGCTCATCACCCAACTGAAGCCCGGCGGCGATCAACCCCGCGCCATCGAAGCGCTGTATCGCGGCTTCGCCCAAACGGGCAAGAAGTTTCAGACCCTGCTGGGTGTGACCGGTTCGGGCAAGACGTTCACGATGGCTAACGTGATCGAGCGGCTGAATCGCCCGACGCTCATCATCTCGCACAACAAGACCCTGGCGGCCCAGCTATACGAGGAGTTTCGTGAACTCTTCCCGCAGAACGCCGTCGAATACTTCGTCAGTTATTACGATTATTACCAGCCGGAGGCGTACATCCCGGCGCGGGACATCTATATCGAGAAGGACTCCTCGCGAAATGACGATCTGGACCGCCTGCGGCTTTCTGCGACCAGCGCGGTCGTCAGTCGGCGCGATGTCATCGTCGTTTCCAGCGTCTCCTGCATTTTCGGGCTCGGTTCGCCGGACGAATACAAAGCCAGCGTCATCGACCTGCGCGTCGGTCAGCAGATGGCCCGCGACGAACTGCTCAAGAAGTTTGTCAGTCTGCAATATGATCGAAACGACCTGGCGCTTGACCGTGCCACCTTTCGGGTGCGGGGCGACGTGATCGAGCTCTATCCCGCCCATGAAGAGTACGCCTATCGCATCGAGCTTTTCGGTGACGAGATCGAGAAGCTGGCGACGATCAACCCGCTCAGCGGCGCGACCATCGGGCAGCATGCGCAACTCTATGTCTATCCTGCTGTGCATTACGTCCTGCCGCAGGAGCGAATCGAAGCCGCCGTGCAGGGTATCCGTGAGGAGCTGGAGCAGCGGCTCGATTACTTCCGCCGCCAGGGCAAACTGCTCGAAGCCCAGCGTCTCGCGGCCCGTACCAAGTACGACATGGAGATGATTCTCGAAGTCGGCTACTGCTCCGGTATCGAGAATTACTCGCGGCATCTCGTGGGCGCACCGCCGGGCTCCAAGCCGTACACGCTCGTGGATTATTTCCCGGACGACTTTCTGCTGATCGTCGACGAATCGCATGCGACGATTCCGCAGATCGGGGCGATGTTCAACGGCGACCGAGCGCGGAAGGAAGTGCTCGTGGAGCACGGCTTCCGTCTGCCCAGCGCGCTGGATAACCGGCCGATGCGCTTCGAGGAATTCCAGGCGATGTGGGGGCAGGTGCTCTTCGTATCGGCCACGCCGGGGCCTTTCGAGCTGAAGCACAGCGGCGGCGAGGTCGTAGAGCAGGTCATCCGCCCGACGGGGCTGCTTGACCCGGTGATCACCGTGAAGCCGGCGCGGGGCCAGGTGCCGGACCTTCTGCATGAGATTCAGGTCCGCACCGCGGCGGGGCAACGGACGCTCGTCACGACCCTGACGAAGCGACTGGCGGAAGACCTGTCGGAATACATCCAGCAGGCGGGCATCAAGGGGGCGTATCTGCACAGCGAGATCGACACGCTGGAGCGCGTGCAGATCCTCCGCGAGCTGCGCGACGGGAAGTACGACGTGCTGGTCGGTGTGAACCTTCTGCGCGAGGGGCTGGACCTGCCGGAAGTATCGCTCGTGGCGATCCTCGATGCCGACAAGGAGGGCTTCCTGCGCAGCGCGACGAGCTTGATCCAGACCATCGGTCGCTGCGCGCGAAACGTGGACGCGGAGGTCTTTTTCTACGCCGACAGGATCACGGCGGCGATGCAGCAGACGATGGACGAGACCTCGCGCCGGCGCAAGCTTCAGGAAGACTACAACACGAAGCATGGCATTACTCCGGAGACGATCCAGAAGGCCATCCGCCGCGGGCTGGAGGACCAGGTCCTCGCCCGCAAGACGGCCCGGGAGGCGATCCATGCCGGCGCGGAGGCGTTTGACGTGTCCGAGACGATCTCGGAGCTGGAGCAGGAGATGCTCGCGGCAGCGGAGTCGCTGGATTTTGAAAAGGCGGCGCGGCTGCGGGACCGGATCAAGGAATTGAAGTCGTCGCCGGTGCTCACGAATTTATCAGGTGGTTCGTCCGTCATCACTGCACCGTCGGACGAGACGATGAAGCGTTCGTCGAAAAAAAAAGTACGTTGAAAACTCTTGAACAGGGTCGATTTGCTCGCAGAAAACGCGGGTTGGGGTTGAACAGGGTTGAAAAGGGGCTGAGGGGTCGAGGGAATGCGGAATTCGGAATGCGGAATGCGGAATGTGCGCGCATTGGGGGTCTCCTTTCTGTCGTGCTTGCTCGGCGCTCGCGCCGTGGTTCGAGTTGGTGAATGGTGAGGTCGGTGCAAGGTATTTGAATACGCAGTGACAGGGCGGAGTGAAAGGTACCCGCCGACGATGCACTTACGAGATCGTGCAACGTCTGTCAGTCGCGAGCATCCTGCCTTCCCGCGGGTTACGTCAATCGCTCTTGCTTGTCGCAGTTTTCCGATATTATGCTTAGCAGCTACCGGCGGGATTGAGGGCGCATTACTCATCGACGGATAACTTCTCGTACAGGACTGAGTACCCTGCAAGCGATAACCAACCCGATCCAAGGCCGGCGCACACACCTATGGCGACTCTGCGTCGCTGCGATTCTCGTCCTTGGAATCATTACTTTCTCTTCTTATTCCTACGACTGGATTCGACACACTTTGTCACCACGCAGTGTAGCCGGCTGGCAGGGACTGATCGCTCTTGGTTTGATTCTTGTAGCAACTCGCGGCTTCTGCGCTTCTTCCATGAGCTCGATCACCCACTCGCCGGCGCTCCATCAAGTTCGCGTTGGTGACTCTGTTATCTGCCTGATCGCGATTCTCGCCCTGCTCGTACAACTTCACCTTGGCAAGGAATCCCCATGGGGGCTGTATGCCTGGATGACCTTCTGCATCTGGATTGCAGCACGACACGCACAGACACATCCGGCCACACAGGCACTGCTTCGATCTGGTTGGAAGTGGCCAGTCCTCCTTGCCTCCCTGTTACTGTCAGCCCTCGACCTCATGCTTCAGTTCGAGTTATGGGAGCGATTGTCATTCGGATATCACGACATCGGCCTCTTTGCACGAGCACTGGAATCGGCGACCCGAGGCAGGGGACTCCATGTTGATTCACTCGGACACTCCATTCTGGGTGAGCATGCATTCCTGGCCCTCTGGGTCTTCGTTCCGCTGTGCAAGCTTGGCATGAAGCCCTTCCTGTTGATCATGATACTGAGTACGGTTGCTCTCAGGTTTACGGCCATCCTCTGCGCCTGGTACGTGTATCAAAGAACGAAATCAAATGCCGCAGCAATCCTCGCGGGCATCGCATGGCTCCTGCTTCCCATGACGGGTTGTTTAATCGTTGCGCACGGATACGGATTTCACGAATCCTATCTCGCCGTACCGTTGCTTTTTCTTGGATTTGCACTCGGGGGCCTCAAGCGATACGTCCTGGCCTCCGTCGTCTTGCTGACAACCTTGCTGATCCGCGAGGACCTTGCGCTCACTGTAGCAGCCTGGGCTGTCTATATCGTGTTGTCCAAAGGAAGGACGAGACTCGGGTCAGCCGTCTTCTTCATTTCGCTGGGATACCTGCTCGCGGCGGTTTACCTGATTGTTCCTCACTATCGTCAGGCACCCTACCCGCACATCGGATTTCATTTCAGCGATCTCGTTGTGTTCAGCGCTCCTTCGCTGGCCGTCAATTTGTCATTTCTGGTCACTTTATTGCTTCCGATGGCATTCCTACCGCTGCGAGTCTGGAGATTCTCGCTCGTGGCCGTACCGGCTGTTGCCGAGACACTGCTTACAACCAACCTTGAGCTGCACAACATAGGATTTCAATACTATGTACCCGCACTAGCAGTATTGTATTTTGCGGCGCTCGAAGGTTGGATCGACCCAAGCGGCAACCGGCTTCATGGGAAATCCGGCAATGGGTCTCGACTCGCGCAAAATACAGAACCCCTATGTGTTCGACCCGGCTGGTGCCTGCTTACAGCTGCAGCGATCGGCAGCATCTATCTCGGTATCGGCCCACTCTCGAACAATCCGCTGCCGATCACGGCGCACCCGACACTTCAGGCCTCGTTCCATGACCTTCAGCGACTTCGCGAGTCCATACCGACCAGCGCGAGCGTCACTGCGAGCTATCGAATCGCTGCTCATTTTCTCGACGCCGATCGACTTTGGACCGTTGCAAACGAGCAACTCGGAGACTTCGTCGTCGTTCACGATGCAGACCTTATCGACGAACACCTTCCACGGTCCGTGCTCAAGCTCGCCCTTCGTACGGGCAGGTATCAACCGATTCACGCGGACTATCATCTCGTGGCATTGGCGCTGCAACGCGAAACGTCTCCATTGGCAAGAAAAATCGTATCGCGCGATGTTCCCGAAGACGTTCCGAGAATTTCATTGGACCTCGGTGAAGGCATTCAACTCGTCGCCGTGGAGATACGACCGGCTGATAAGCGGGGTCATTACCTCGTGACGCTTGTCTGGACGAATTCGGGAGTGGTCCGTGGTGATTACCGATTCGGCCTGCTTCATGGTGATTCGCGCTGGGGGCCTTTCTACTTCGCGAGGGGGGCCTTTCCCACAGACACATGGACGCACGGCCTCTATTACCGCGATGAGGTCGTACTTGCCACGATTGACGGCTCGGCAATCCGCCCGGACCGATTGCACGTCGTGCTACTGGATTAACGAATTGCATTGCAGAGCGCGTCCTATTCCCTCGCCAGCCGGGCAAACGGACCCGCGCTATGCGGGTTGCGTCAATCGCTCTTGCTCCTGGTCGTTTTCCGATATCATGTTTAGCAGCCGCCGGCGGGGTTGAGGGTGCGGATGGCATGTTCGCCGTTGGCGTTTACTTGATGCGGAGAACCTGACGTGAAAGCCCGACTTGCCTTCGTTGCTGTGACGGCCTTTGTTTTCTTCGGCCATGTCGAGCCGGGCGCTTCCGGCGAAGACCTTCTCAAGCCCAGCGAGCCGGCCTCCCTCGACACCGTCGAGGCCCTCTGCATCGAGCGATGCCGCG
This sequence comes from uncultured Planctomycetaceae bacterium, assembly GCA_964385225.1. Classification (GTDB taxonomy): domain Bacteria; phylum Planctomycetota; class Phycisphaerae; order UBA1845; family UTPLA1; genus UTPLA1. The sequence goes on along the minus strand of CAYLOE010000009.1, from coordinate 64,833 downwards.
GCCATGACACCCTGACCGGCCGCATGCGTCTGCAGAAGCAGTTCACCGCGCCGCAGGGCGAAGTCACCAGCGAAGCCATCGGCGAATACGAGCACCAGCGCAAAGGCGAAAAGCTCATGTTTCGCGTCGAGCTGAAGATGACCGTCACCACGCGTGCCGGCGGGAAGGAATCCAGCGCGGTGCAGCGCATCCTCACCCTCAGTGACGGCCAGTTCTCTTACACCATCGCCGAGATGAACGGAGCGATCGTCAGCGCGACCAAGGCGATTTCTCTGCCCAGTCAGTCGGTGCTTGCCGATGTCCACTTCTTCAAGACGCTGCGCGACAGCTACACCCTTCGCGTCATGCCGGATGAAAAGGTTGACGGCCACGACGTCTGGGTGATCGAAGCCCGCCCCCGCAAGCAGGCCCCCGGCGGCCCGGCGAAGACGCTGCACTACCTCATCAAGGAGAGCGGCATCCGCCTGCGGAGCACGGACCACGACGCCAGCGGCGCGCGGATCCAGTTCACCGGCCTGTCGGACATCAAGCTCGACGAGCCGATCGACCCCAAGCGATTCATCTTCACCGTCCCCAAGGGTGTCAAGGTTGTTGATGTCACCGGCGCCTAACGGTTGACAACTCCACTTGCAATTTCCCTCCCCCCGATGATACGCTGCGCAGCCATGAGCGATGTCGTCCGGTTTGATCTCGACGCTGACTCGCACGAGGCCGATGAGCGCGCCCTGCTCGCTGCCCTGCGCTCCGGTGAAGACGGCGCCTATCATCATCTCGTCACCCGGCATACGCCCACCATGCTCGCCGTTGCCCGTCGCATCCTGACTGCCGAGGAGGATGCCCGCGACGCCGTTCAGGAGGCGTTCCTCTCGGTGTATAAGTCCATCGCCTCCTTCGAGGGCGGTTCCAAGCTGTCCACATGGCTACACCGCATCGTCGTGAATGCGTCGCTGATGAAGCTTCGCGCCCGACGGCGATTGCAGGAAGCGCCGATCGACGATCTGTTGCCGACGTTCCGGGACGACGGCCATCCCGCGCAGCCGGCCGCACGGTGGCGCGATGCCGCGGCCGAAGCCCAGCGTCGCGAGACGCGCGAGCTGGTGCGTCAGGCCATCGAAGCATTACCCGATATTTACCGTACCGTCTTGCTGCTGAGGGACATCGAAGAGTTCAGCACCGAGGAGACCGCCGAATTGCTTGAAATCAACGCCAACGCCGTCAAGACCCGCCTGCATCGTGCCCGGCTGGCCCTGCGCACGCTGCTTGATCCGCACATGAGGGAGGACGCGCGATGAACTGCAAGGATTTTGTTGAGTTCATCGAGGACTATCGCAGCGGACATCTGCCCGAGAACCAGCGCGTCGAGTTCGAGCGACACATGAGCGGGTGCCCATCGTGCATCTGTTATCTGGACAGCTATGAGAAGACGATCCAGCTTGGGAAGAAATCGCTCTGCGAAGGCGAAGCCCCTGTCCCGGCGGAAGTCCCCGAAGAACTGATCCAGGCCATCCTCGCGGCGCGGGCAAAGGGCGCGTAGCGACTGCGAAGCCGCATCTTATCATCTTGATGCTTCGGTACCGGGCGCTACGGGTCATGTGTGTTCCTCGTCCTGCGGGGACGCCGGACGCTACGGTGGTAATAGTCATTTTGCTAAGCGAGGCAGGCGACGGTCAGCCGGTTGATGCCCAGCATGAAGCTTCGTGAGAGGTGCACGTCGAAACCGGCCTCGCGGAGCAGGGCTTCCATCTGGCGGCGAGACAGGCCGTAGACCTCCCCTTCTTTCATTCCGCGCTCTTTCTGATCGTCGTCCCACGGGCGGCGGAGCACATGCCACACCGTGGAGATGCGCGGGGGGATCATCGTCAGAATCAGTCGGCCGCCGGGTCGCAGAACACGGCGAATTTCGCGAAGCACGTCCAGCCGGTTGGGGATGTGATTCAGTGCTGCGATGATCGTCGCAGAGTCGAAGGAGCCGTCGTCAAACGGCAGCCGCGCCGTATCCTCCACGACGACATCCACATCGCCCCAGTTGTGAACATCCACGCCGAGGCCATTGCCGTATTGCCGAACGAGCCGGTTGGCCCCGCAGCCCACGTCCAGCAGACGCCCGGTGACATGCGGAAGCACGGTTCGAATGCGCCAGTCAGCGAGCCATTTGCCAAGCGGGTCGTTCATGCGTGGTGGTCCGGCTGGTTCAGTTTGCCGTCAGCAGACATCGGGCGAATTCACAGCTTCTTCCTACATGGGTCAGCGATCTCATGTTGTCATTATGTCCGCCGACGGCCGGTGGGACAATCCGCCACATGAAGCGGTCGGCCTTCGCTTGACGCTCCGGAAGCTATCGCGTTAGCTTTGCGCGGTCGGATCGTGGTTCCTGCGGCCTCGAACCCTGCGCGAATTTTCGCCATGAGGCGGAGACCGGTCCATCAGCTCGTGTGAACACCTTGGCGACTGAACCCAGTTTATCGTCCCCTCCGCAGCATGAACCCGTCGCTGGGTCCGCGTACGATGCCAACACTTCATCCGCCGACCCTGCGGCCACGCCGCGTTCTCGCTTCGGAGACTGGTGCCGTCGTTATGACAGCTATCTGGTGACGCTGCTTCTCGCGGCGTTGACGGTTGCCGCCTATCCGGACGTATTCTTTCGCGCGGAGGCGATTGCGCCGGCGGACCTGATTTTCTCCCATCGACCCTGGGTCGACCACAGACCGCCGGAAATCGTCGGCGGCAGCAACCCTGTCCTCACCGATCAGGTGGATATGTTTGTGCCGCAGGTGGAGTATGTGCGGCAATGCCTGAAGCGCGGAGAGATTCCCTTCTGGTGCGACAAGATTCAGAACGGCACGCCCTTCTTCTATGTTATCAAGCATGAGCTGATGGTTCTGCCGCTGCTGATCGCCGTACTCATCCTGAAGACGCCGGTGGGCATGACGGCGTATTTTCTGCTGCGGCATCTGCTGGGCGGGCTCTTTTTTTATCAATACGGTCGCATCATCGGGATTTCGCGGTGGGCGAGTTTGTGCGGAGCGATTGTCTTCTGCTACTGCAAATACGCCGTCCAGGACTTCATCTTTCCGATGCATCTTCAGTTGATGCTGCTGCCGATCCTCGCCTACGGGACGGAGCGGATCATTCAGCATCGCAGTCTGGCGTGGACGGCGGCGCTGCCGCTGCTGTTGTGGACGCTGTTACTCGCCGGTTTCCCGGCGGGCAGCGCTTATTGCCTTTACTTCCTCGGCCTCTATACGGCCTTTCGCATTCTCGGGCAGAGCGGTCGCCGGCTGAAGCTCGCCGCGGCGTTTGCGGGGCTCTATCTGCTGCCATTTGTCATGGCGGCGCCGGCTCTGCTGGCGACGGCAGATTTCTTCTCGGCGTTTGACTGGTCCTATCGCGAGCGATACTGGCAATGGCGTCTTCCGATTGCCGGGCTGGTCGCGTGGGTGTTTCCCTACTTCTACGGACCGCCCTACCAGCGCGGCGGGCCGATCGGCACCTGGTATGAATACACGTTTTACATCGGCATCCTTCCGCTTGTGACGACGATGCTGGGCTTCGTGTACTTTCGGCTGTCGTGGATTCGTGCGTTTTATCTCGTCTTCGCGGCGTGGCTGATCGCCCTGCTGTATAACGTCGGGAACATCCTCGAACACTTTGTCCAATACCTGCCGGTCTTCAACAGCAATCCGAACACTCGACAAAAGCTTCTTCTGGCGTTCGTGCTCGCCGTACTCCTGGCGTATGCGCTCGACGATCTCGCGCGGCGCCGCGCGCCGAACTGGGCTCGATGGATGGTCGGGGTGATGCTGCTCCTGCTTCTTGGCGCGGGCGGATGGGGCGTCTGGTCGGCTCTCACCAATGATGCACTCTCGTCGTTCGTCCGGTCGGCGCTGCAATGGCAGACCGGCGTCATCGTCGTTTCCGCGGCCGTGTGCGTGGCGCTCTATCTGCGGAATCGAACTTCAGATCTGACCAAAGTCGCCGTCGTGCTGGTTATTTTTCTCGACTTGCAAGTGATGGATAAGTGCTGGTATCCGCTGTCGCGCCGGGAACTTGCCGCCGCACAACCGGAGGTCGAGCCACCGATGGACCCGCGAATCGCCGTCGGATGGAATCCGACCCTCGCGCGCACGGCGTTCTACCTTCGCACGCCTGCGGTACGGTTCATGAAAGCGCGCATCGGCGACGACAAGATGCTGGGCATGGATTCGGCGTTTCTGGCGAATATCCCGCTGTTTTACGATCTCAACAACTTCAGCGGCCGCGGCTTCTTCAACGCACGCACGAAGGGGCTCTATCGGCTTCTGAACGACGACGCCCTTCGCGAACACCCTACGCAGTTTCTCTTTGACAGCAGCGTGCGGACGCGACTGGGCAGCCCGATCGTCGATATGCTGGGCATTCGCTACGTCGCGCTCGATTCGAAGGCGAAGCTCGATGATCTCGCGCGGGATTATCTTCTCAAGCAGCCCGAGTGGAACCACACGCAGGAACTCGGCCCCGGCCAATCGCTGCGTCAGACGTTCAAGGCGCCGCGCACGATGACGGTCCGCCGCGTTTCGATTCGAATCCCGCATGGCAAGTGGACGGGCGGATTGCCTGCGGAGCTGCGCGTGATTGATTTCGCCCAGGACAAGCAGCAGACTTTCACGGAAAGCGAATGGTTGCCCGAGGTTCGGCGGCTGGAGTTCGATATCGGCGAATTCGATGCGACGGCCGGCAGCGCGTACGCGATCGAATTGGCGGTCAACGCGGACATCGACGGCGTGTTAGACGTACTCTGCACCCGGGATGTGGACATCATCAAGAGCGGTACGATGTCGGTCGACGGCAAGGTCTGGCCCGGCGATCTGACCTTTTCGGTCCATTCGGAATCGTCGGACAATCTGGAGAAATACCAGATCATCTACGACGACGAACTGGTTGTACTTGAAAATACGCAGGTTTACGGTCGTGCATGGCTCGCGGGCGGGCTGCGCTACGCAGCGCCGGAAGAAGTGCTCTCGGCGCTCGCGTCGGAAACGGGCGATCTGCGTGCATCCATCTGGGCAGAGGACGACATGCGGCCGATTGCCGGTGACGCGCGTGAGCCGGCCATGATCGAGGGCCGCGTCGAGAATATCGAATTGCGAAGCTCGTATCAGCAATACCAGGTCGAGGCGGACCGGGATTGCTATCTCGTCGTCAGCGACAACTACGACCACGGCTGGCGTGCATGGATCGACGGACGCGAGACCGGCGTGTTTCGAGCGAATTACAACCTGCGAGCCATCGCCCTGCCGAAGGGGCAACACACCGTCGAATTTCGATATCGACCGCCGTATTTCCTGCCTGCGATGGCTATCTCGATTCTCGCCACGCTGGGGCACTTCTATTTCGTCCGACGCCTTGCACGACGCCGCAGGGCTGCGCTTCCGGAAAAACCGGTGGGGGCGTAGGATTCACTCCGACCAGCGCGACCATAACGGACGACGAATGGGATTGGACGGATTGGACGAACCATGTGCGGCATTTTCGGCATCAGTGTACGGAAAGACGCTCCGATCACACCGATGCTTCTCAAATCCACGGTGAATGAACTCTTCCGGCTCTCCGAGTCGCGCGGCAAGGAGGCGGCGGGCATCGCCATGCTCACCGGCAGCGAGATACGCGTCTTCAAGGAGGCCGTTCGAGCGTCGACACTGGTTCGCCGACCGCAGTACCGCGAGATGTTTCGCGATCTGGCGCGTAACGGCGTCGAAGCGCGGCGCGATCCGCTCGGGCGTCCGCTGACGGTCATCGGCCACTCGCGTCTGGTGACGACGGGCGAGCAGGACAATCGGCTGAACAATCAGCCCGTGATTAACAGCGGGGCCGTCGGCATTCACAACGGGATCATCGTCAACGACGAGGCGCTCTGGCAGGCGCATCCCGGCCTGAAGCGGCATGGCCGTGTGGATAGCGAAGTGATCGTCGGACTGATTCGCAAGCAGCTTGCCGACGGACTCGATCTGATCGGGGCGGTGCAGAGGACGTTCGAGTTGATTCGCGGCGCGGCTTCCATCGCCGTCGTCTTTGACGATCTCGACGCGATGGTGCTGGCGACGAACACGGGCTCGCTTTATCTCGCGACGGGCGCGCGCGGTGACGCGTTGGTGTTTGCATCGGAGGAGTACATCCTGCGCACGTTGCTGCGACGTCGCCATCTTGCGCGGCTCATCGGCGATGGAAGGATTGTGCAGATACGCCCCGGCCGAGCGTGCGTGGTGAATCTGCGCAACTTGTCGATTGAGCATTTCGAGCTGGCCGGAGGACGAGCGAACGGAGCGGTGCTTCCACGAAGCGACGTCACTCGCCGCGTGGTGGATATCGTTCCGACGAGTAACGGAGCAGCGTCCGTGGCCCCTGCCGTACACGGCACGCGAATCGGCGCTTCCTCTCCGACCTCTCTGTCCCAACCGCCCGGCGCCGCGATCGTCTCATCGCCATCGCATCCGCTCCCGCGCATTCCTTTCGAAGCCATCGAGCGACTTCGGCGATGCAGGAAGTGCATCTTGCCGGAGACGATGCCGATGATCGCCTTCGATGCCGACGGCGTTTGCAATTTCTGTCGGCATTATCGACCGAACGACGTGCGCGGGGTCGATGCCCTTCGGGAAATCCTGCACCCGCTGCGACGAACGGACGGCCGCCCCGACTGCCTTGTGGGTCTCTCCGGCGGTCGAGACAGCACATACTCGCTGCATTATGTCAAGGCCGAGATGGGGATGAACCCGATCGCGTTCACCTATGACTGGGGCATGGTGACGGACCTGGCGCGTCGTAACATCTCGCGCATCTGCGGCAAGCTCGGCGTCGAGCACATCCTCGTCTCGGCGGACATTGAGAAGAAGCGACGGTACATCCGTGCCAACGTGCTGGCATGGCTCAAGAAGCCGGACCTGGGGATCATTCCGCTCTTCATGGCGGGCGACAAGCAATACTTCCACCACGCCAACAAGCTCAAGGCGCAGATCGGCCTGCCGATCATCATCCTCGGCGAAAACATGCTGGAAAAGACGGAGTTCAAGACCGGCTTCTGCGGCGTGCGGAGTGGAAGGCCGGACGACCCGGATCATGTTTATACCCTCGGTCTTGCCGAGAAGATCAAGCTGGCGGCCTACTACGGAACGGCCTATCTGCGTAATCCGTCGTATCTGAACGCATCGACGTTTGACACGCTCTGGGCCTACGCCTGCTTCTATCTGATTAAGCGCGACTATCTGAACCTGTATCGCTTCATCCGTTGGGAGGAAGAAACGCTCACGCGGACGATCATCGACGAATACGACTGGGAGACGGCCACGGACACGGCTTCGACCTGGCGGATCGGCGATGGCACGGCTTCCTTTTACAACTACATCTACTTCATGGTGGCCGGCTTCTCGGAGAATGACACCTTCCGGAGCAATCAGATTCGCGAGGGCATCCTTACGCGTGAGCAGGCCGTCGCAATGGCCCGCAAGGAAAATGAACCGCGCTGGGAGACGATCCAGTGGTATCTGGACACGATCGGCCTGGGCGACTCCTTTGAGCAGATCGTCCATCGCATCGCGGAGATTCCCAAATACTATGAGGCCTGATGCGGACCCGACAGACTCGACCGATCGACCGGCCGGCCTCTCCGAGCTGCGCTCGGCGCTGTCCTTGCGACATCGCTTCAACTCGGAGGTATTGTGGAACCTTGCCAGCGTCGGCATTCTCGGCGTTTCCGGCATCCTGATGAACGCCATCATCGCCCGATGGCGCGGCGTCGAGGCGCTCGGCGTCTTTAATCAGGTCTTCGCGATTTACATCATGCTATCGCAGATCGCCGTCGGTGGTGTGCATCTCTCCGTGCTCAAGCATCTTTCCTATCATCAAGATGAGCGCGAACTGTGCGGCCGGATCGCCACGGCCGGTCTTGTGCTGGGCGCACTGCTCTCCGCGATCGTCTGCGCCGCGGCGTACCTGCTCAGCGATACCGTCGGGTCGGTCCTCTCCAGCCCGGGCGTCGCCGCCGGACTGGTCCTTGCCGCGCCGGGCCTTGTCTTCTTCTCGCTGAACAAGATTCTGCTCAGCGCGCTCAACGGGCTGCGCTTCATGCGCGCCTATGCCGTGCTGCAGGCGTGTCGGTTTGTGTTCATTCTTGCATCCATCGTCGTCCTCATCGCCGGCGGTTGGCCGAGTCACTATCTCGCCCTGTCGCTGACGACCTCTGAGCTTGCGCTCTTTTTGATCACGATCGCGTACATGCAATGGCGCGTGACGCCGCTTCGATTGCCCGCGCGCGGCGAGGGCTGGTATCGCGAGCACACCTCGTTCGGTCTGCGAGGTTTTCTGAGCGGTCTTCTCAGCGAGATGAACACGCGCGTGGACGTGCTCATGCTCGGCTATTTCACGAATGACGCGGCCGTCGGCATCTACAGCTTCGCCGCGATTCTCGCCGAGGGCTTCTGCCAGATACCGATTGTCGTGCGGCGAAACCTTGATCCCATCTTCGGCCGTGCCTTCGCAGAAAACGATCGGGCGCGCATCCGCGAAGCGGCGCGCAAGGTCAAGCGCGTCATGTACCCCTTGATGGCTGCGATCACGCTTGTCGCCGTCGCCGCCTATCCGGTCCTGCTCAAGCTCTGCGGCGCGGAGAGCGGCCTGGGCCCGAGCTGGCTGGTCTTCGGCATCCTGATGACGGGCATTTTGATCAATGCCGGCTATCGTCCGTTCCTGGGCATTTTCATTCAGGGAGGGCGGCCGGGCTTTTATACCGTGCTGATCCTGATCGCCGTGGCAGGCAACATCGCCCTGAACCTCGTCTTGATCCCGATGCTGGGTATCTATGGCGCGGCGACGGCGACCTCGCTGGTATTCGTCATCGAAGCCGCTTTGATCGTGATCTTCGCGCGACGGTTGTTCGGTGTTTCACTCTGACTTGACCGGCCGCGCCGTATGGCGGAATATCTGGCGCTCCCGCCGAAGGTGCGATCGGCCGGACCTCGCGTCATGCTCTCTCGCCTCGCTGAATGCGGCGGCGGTGTTATAGCCAAACGGATCGGGAATCAATCTGCGTGACACTGCAACAGGACCACCCGACGATTGAAGCCCTGTCGAGCAAGGAAGACGTCCAGCTCGTCGATGGAGATATCTTCTGCCACGGCGCGGCCGACGGCGCCTACACGGACATCGGCAGTGCGGAAGAACGCGATATCCTCGCGGAGCTTCGCAGCGCGCCCTGGCGCGAGGTCATAGCCCGTCGATTCGCGGATCGGCTCCCCTGGCTTTATCGCATCATTGTCGATCCCTCTCGCTGCCGCATGTTGGACGAAATCGACGTGCCGCCCGGCGGGAGGTTTCTGGATATCGGCAGCGGATGGGGGCAGATCACGCTGCCCCTCGCGCGGCGTGGCGAAGTTTTCGCCATCGATCAGACGGTCGGTCGTCTGCGCATTCTCCGCGAGATCGCTCGACAGGAAGCTTGCCGCGTCAATTTCATTCGCGGCGATATCCGCTCACTTCCGCTCCGCGAAGATTTCTTCGACGTGATCATTCTCAACGGCGTGCTCGAATACACCAATCTCGGCCACGCGGCGGGCGACTACGCCGCTCATCTGGCAACCTTGCGCCGCGTGCGCAGCGCTCTGACGCAGCGCGGCAGCGTCTATATCGGTATTGAAAACGCCACGGGGCTCAAGTATCTGCTCGGCGCGCCGGATGACCACACGGGACGCAGCGACTTCACTTATCTGATCGACCGCGAGGAGGGCGCCGCGGCGCGAACGTGGGCGCTGGATCAATACCTTCGGCTCTTCGAAGAGGCCGGACTTGAGGTCTCGCGTGCCTATGCCTGTTTTCCGGATTACAAACTCATCCGCCATATGGTCGAGCTCGACGAGGTGGACGCTTTCCTTCTGGCGAAGGGTCTTCCGGCGCACGAGCACAGCGGCGTGGACGGCGCGCCGCTTGACCTCGACGATCGACTCGACCCACTCTATCGCAATCTGGCTCGAATGAAGCTGGCGCGATATTTCGTGCCTTCGTTTGGTTTCGTGCTGGAGCGTGCCGGCGGCGCGGCGACGACGCGCCGGCTGCGTCGGGAAACGGCGCGAGATGTTGCACAGCAAGCCCTCCTCGATAGCGGTGAGATGCAGCCGCAGGATTTACCCTCGCTCAAGGTTTCACGAATCAAGCCCAGCGTTGATTTTCGTCCGACGTGCCGAACGGAGCGTTACACGATTTCGCTGCACGATCAGCCGATCGCCTCGGTCAAACAGCTTCCGCTCACGGGCCCCTTCGACGCCGACGCAGTCGTCCTGGCCTATGAACAATACGAGCAGGCCGTCGGCTTCCGACCTCCAAGACTGTTCGGCCACACTCGTGACGCAGATCGTCTCTGGATCGTCGAAGAGTTCGTGGAGGACGCCGTGTCGCTCGATGAGCTTGTAGCGAATGAATCACTCTCCGCGGGCGAAGCCACGCTGCGCATTCGAGAGATCATCGACGCCATCTGGGAACAGGGTCGGCCCGTAGATGCGACGCTCATCGAATCGGAGCTGCAGTCGTGCGAAGCGGCGATGCGCGACTTGCTCGCCTGCGACAGCATCGCCGACGCCATCTGCGACGCCTTCCGCCGAATGATCCTCGACCACCGAGATCAGCTTCGTGCCGTCGTCAGCACGCGCGATTTCATCGGACGAAACATTCTTCTCGCGCCCGATCGCACCTGGGTGCTCATTGACTATGACCTGGCCTGCCGGTCCGCCATTGCGGCACTCGGTTTCGCACGCTCGGCGCTTCAGGTTCCGTATTGCACGGACGCTCTCTGGCAGGCGAAGGCATTCGCCGGGCTGGATCGATCGCTCGTGGAGGCGGCGGCGATTGCGCAGGAGTTCGCTTTGCAAAAGCAGATGCTCCCGCCGTCGCGCGAGCACGAGCTTCGTCTCGATTACCGCTTACGAATGCAAAAAGTTCTGGTGCCGGGCAGCATGGTCGAAGTGCAGGCGGAACTCGATCGACTCCACGAAGAACTCCGCATCGCGCGGGAATATCAGGCGATGCTGGAAGCAGAGACCGCGACAGCCCGAAGCTATCAGGCGATGCTGGCGAGTCGAATCGCCGCGCAGAAATGGCCGAGCGTGGACATCCTGGTGGTCTCGTACAACTCGGCGCGCTGGCTTGATGGATTTCTCGGCAGCTTAAAGACTCTTGATTACCCCTTCGATCGACTTCGGCTCATCTTCGTCGACAACGGCTCGCGCGATAATTCCGTGGAGAAGATGAAAGCGGCGGCGGCCGAGTTGAAGATGCCGCTCGAACTCATCACCACCGGACAGAATCTCGGCTTCACCGGCGGATATGCACACGCCTTTCGCTACAGCAACGCCGATTACCACTTCGTCGTCAATCTCGACACGGTCATCGAGCCCGACGCGATCAAACTGCTCGTCCAGAAGCTGGAGAGCGACCCGAAGATCGGCATCGCCGAAGCGCGTCAATCACCGCGCGAGCATCCCAAGTATTACGACCCGATCACCGGCGAGACGAGCTGGTGCAGCGGGGCGTGTATGATGATTCGTGCGAAGGCCCTGCGACAAATCGACGGCGGCTTCGAAAAGACTTTCTTCATGTATCTGGAGGACATCGACCTGTCGTGGCGGATGTGGCTGCATGGCTGGAAGTGCATCTACGTCCCCGAGGCCGTGGTGCAGCACTTCACCGAAGACCTCGACCCGAAGAAGACGCCGAAGACACAGCACTACTTCACCATGCGAAACGGCGCCCTGATGCGCGCGATGTACGGCAGTCGCCTCGATCTCTTCCTACATTACCTGGCGATGCTGCGCGTGGGGACGATCTCGCGAAACCCGCTCTGGCATCGGTGGAACACCATCAAGGCGATGTTTGCGTCGCTGCGATATCTGCCCGGCGCCGTTCGTGGTCGCGAGGGGCGTGGCAAGCGTGGCCGCCATCGATGGGTTTTCTTCAATGGCTGGACTTATGGTCGTCACGGACGGGACCTGGCTCTGTCGGAGCGCAACGTGCATCGGCCGCTGCTCGATTTGGTGAGTGAACTTGCATGCGCCGAGAAGCGACTTGAAGTCAATCTGCCCGCCGCCAGTCACATCACGCGACATCCCGGCGCGACGGTCGCCGGTTCATCGATGCCGGCACTGCTCGTCTACCGCACGGCGAGCGTAACCTATACGACGCGCATCGAGCCGGACGCCGAGTTGCATGGATTCATCGCCGCACCGCAGGAGACCTGGGGCAATCGGGCTCGCGGGGAGTTTCAGATCCTGCTGAACGAGCAGGAGATTTGGCGAGGTGAGCTTGATCTGAGCGATGGCGCCCACCGTCGCTGGGCGCCGTTTCGAGTGGCTATCCCGCCGATGCAGAACGACGCACCCTGCAGGATCACCCTGCACTTTGCCGGCAACGAACATCTCGCGTGGGGCCTTTGGGGCGGCGTGCGACTGGCTGTGCCGGAGGCGGAACAAGTTGACGACGTGCCCACCAGCAACTGGCCGAAGCCCGCGGTATCCATCGTCATGCCGACGCACAACCGGGCCGACCAGCTTCCGCGTGTGGTCGAGCGACTGATGTCGCAGGACATCGATCCGGATTCTTACGAAGTCATCATCGTCGACAGCAATTCGGCGGATGCCACACCGCAGGTTCTCGAAGCGCTCCAGGCGAAGTATCGCAATCTTTCTTCGCTCCGCTGCGACCGATCCAGCGTCGCCGCGACGCGCAACATGGGGCTGAACGTCGCTCGCGCGCCGCTGGTTCTCCTGCTTGATGACGACATTCTCGTGGGCCGCGACATGCTGACGCGCGTCTTGAAGACCGCGAAGAAGCACCCCGGCCGCGTGCTGCTCGCGCGGATTGTCGCTCCCTGGCAGGACTCCGTCGATCCTTTCGAGCGCTTCCTGTGGCAGTCGCAGGATGTGAACATCTACAATTTCGACGATCCGAACCACGTGCCGCCGAACTACTTCTACACCGCCTGCGTGGTGATACCCCGCGAGGTGCTCGGCAATACCCGCTTCGATGAAAACTTCCTCGCATCCGGCGTCGAGGACATCGAATTCGGCTTCCGCCTCCTGAGCGAAGATGCCCGCATGGTCTTCATGCCGGATGTCGAAGTGCTTCACGAATACTATCCGACCTACGGGCCGTATCGGCGAAAAAAATATCGCCACGGCTATCTGCTCGGTTACTTTCTCAAGCAGCATCCTGAACACGCGCATCGGTTCGTCTTCGAGCGCAAGGTGGTCAAGTACCATCCGTGGCTACAAGTGCTCAAATGCCTGACGGCGCCCGGCGCCGCGCTGCTGTACACCATCGAGCGAATTCGCTACGCCCCGCGCCCGCTGCACCGATGGCTGTATCGCTGGACCTATGTCGATCTTCGCCTGAACATGTATCGCGGGCTGCTGGATTTTCGCCGCGGTAAGCCCGGCCCATGACACAGACGCCGGTACAGATGAGCCAGTCGCCATCCGTCGCCACCGTTTCGCCACGAATGTACCCGCCTGATTCTCGCCTTAAAGAAATGTTCGACCGTTTCGATCGACACCCGGCGTGCGTGTATGGCCTGCTCTTTCTCTGGTTTCTCGCCACGAGTCTGATCGTCTATCGCCGGCTCATTCCGGAGTGGTTCACGGCGGACGAGGTGGATATCCTCGGCAACATCGACGGTCGCGGCATGTGGCAACTGCTGACCGGTTACGACGTTTCCGCGAACAACTTCGTCCCCCTGCTGCTCGCCTCGCTCAAGCTCGACTGGATCCTGTTCGAATGGTGGCTGCCGGGCTATCGACTGCACTCGATGCTCGCGGCTTGCTTCGCGGCGGTGATGATCGTGGCGCTTTGTCGGCGATCGTGCAGTTGGCCGACGGCGATCCTGTGCGGATTCGTTTTTCTCCTCAGTGTCGATACGGCTGCGCTCATCGGCTATACCGCCTCGCGGCATTATCTTGAAGGATTGATCCCCGCACTTGGCGCCGTGCTGCTGACGTTGCGGTACATCGAGCGCGGCGGGGCGCTGCCTCTCATCGGCGCCGTCATCTGCTACTTCATTGCAGCGCTCTTCAAAGAAATCTACGCCCCCCTGCCGGCGATCCTGCTCGTCATGCCGGGCGTCTCGCTTCGGCGACGCGCGATGCTTCTGGGCGTCTTCGCCGTCCCGGCGGCAGCATACTTTTTTTATCGTCGGGCGATGATGGGACAGCTCGTCGGCGGATACGGCGGCGGTCACTACGATCCGATCTACGTGGCGTCCTATTTCTTTCGCGCGTGGCCGAGGTTCTCCGGCTGGATGATCTTCGGCACGGCGCGTTGGGCGTGGTGGCTGGTCATCCCGGTCAATGCAGTTCTTGCATGGACGATCTACCGCGCCTATCGAGCGTCCTGGTTGCATCTGAGCTGCCTGATGACATGTCTGATCGTTGCGGTCGGTCCGGTGGCGCTGGTGCTCGGCACGCCGCAGGTCCGTTTCATCGAGGAGGCCAGCCATTATTGCCAGCGTTTCACCTTTCCCGCCTTCGTGGTCATTCTGCTCTGGAGCGCATGGGCCATGGAGCGGCTGGATCGTCGCGTGGCGGCGGCGACGTTGTGCGTTCTGCTCACGATCGGCGTCGTGAATGGGCGCAAACAGATTCGGTCGTGGATGCACGACGGCCGGGTCACCCATGCATCGGCACGCGACTTCGAAGCATGGTGGAATCGCAAGGTCGTCTACGCGGTGGATATCCCCCGGCAGTTGCATCTCGGCTTGATTAAGATCTGGTCGCGCCGTGCGGAGGCGCCGCCCGAACATGTTGCGAGAGTGATCCCGGCGTGGCCCGGCGCGATCTCGATGGACGACCCGATCCTGCGAGATGGCGATATAGTATTCATGGAGAGTACGCGGTCCGGCCTGGTCGAGCTGAGCCGGAGCGACTTTCTCGCAAAGTACGCCGGGCCGTGATCGGCGCGCTACGAATGTATTTCGTTACGTGGATCGGCGACCCATCAGGAAAGGTATGAACCGTGTTGGAACATAAGTATGCCCTCGGCGTGGTCGGCACCGGCCACATCGCGATGATCATCGTCAATCGTCTGATCCAGAGCGGCTACCTCGCGCCGGAGCGCATCGTCGCCTCATGGAGCCGCAAGCTGGAGCAGCACCCCCTGCCGGTGACGGTACTTCGTGACCATGCGCAGCTCGTGCAAGACGCGCGGGTCATCATGCTCGCGGTAACGCCCCAGCGCTTCGCGGAGGCAGCGGCGACCTTTTGTGGCGCGATCACGCCGGATCATTTGCTGATCAGCGTCATGGCCGGCGTCACGACGGATCGCATTGCCGAATCCCTCGGCGGCGGACCAGTCCGCGTGGTACGGGCGATGCCCAATCTGCCGTTCGGTCTGGGCTGCGGCGTGACGGGGATCTTCCGGGGACGCCATGCGACGGCGGATGACATCGAAGAGGTCAAGCATCTGTTCGGCGCAGGCGGTGTGACCGTCGAGGTGGACGATGAGCAGCTGATGAATGCCGTGACCGCGGTCGCGGGTTCCGGTCCGGCATATTTTTACTATTTCGTGGAGATGATGATGCAGGGCGGCGTCGCGGCAGGGCTTCGACGCGAAGATGCGCAAATCCTCGCGGCGCATGCCTGCGTAGGAGCCGGCGCGATGCTTCTTGAAAAAGGGGCGTCGCCATCGGAACTGCGCTCCGCCGTGACCAGCCCGGGCGGCACCACGCAGGCCGCCATGAACAAGCTCGACGAGTGCCGCGTGGCCGAACACGTGGCCGAGGCCGTTCTTGCCGCCTTCCGTCGAAGCCAGGAACTTGGCCGCCTCAGCACCGCCGTGAAATAGCGGATGCCCACAGGGGCACACTTCGAACAAGATTTGTCATTTCGTCGCCGCGTGGTGAAACGGGCACTTCCCCGCCGCGGTGGTTTTCTGCATCGATGATGCCGCTACAGCGGCACTCGCTTCCACCTGCTCGTACAGTTCCCGGTGAAGGGCCATGACCGCCATGAAGGTGTCGCCGGCTGCCCGCACGATGGCGAGGGTCTGCTCCGGAGTGAAAGGCGTCGCGTTCATAGCTTCTTTGAAGGTCTGCCAGGTTTCGGTTTGACGGTCGCCGTAGGGATCGAGATAGCGAGTGCCGCCCGTGTCAGCGAGGTTGTACGCCCTGCGAACGGCGCGTGCGATGAAACGCGAACCGTTGTTGCTGCCCTCGAAGACATAGTGAACGCCCAGGAGAGCGATCGGTTCCTGCTCGGCCAACGTCTCGATGTGCTTGATGAAACGCATCGTGGCGGGAAGCGGCGCGATCGCATCGATGGCGATGCCGAAGAATTGCAGGTCTTCACGCAGGTACGGCTCCTGAAACTGTTCCTCACGCAGAACGCGCTCGAAGGCGGGTAACTCGCCCCGCAGACGACGCAGGCGCCGTTCCAGCGCGCGGTGAATCAGAAAAAACTGTTCGATGGAGCGGACATACGCCTCCCGCGGCAGGCGGCCTTTCATCAACTGCTCATTGAAGGCGCCATGCTCGGCGGCATCGTGCTGCTCGCGGGTGGATTCTTTGAGTTGCACCATGATCTGAGCGCTGTGCAATTGCGAAGTCATCATCCTTCCCTTCTCCGAAAATCCGACCACGCGGGTCGAGTGGTGACGCAATCTCACGGCTCGTCACAGGGCCCGAGCCGGCCTGGAAGGTAGCCATTCTAGTAGCCATTCTAATTGAGACTGAGTCTCAATTTTGATTGAGATGGTACCTCAGCCGCAGACGATTTCAAGGGGACAATTTCGGTGCGCGTCCACAAATCTTCAGGTGGTCTGTTCGGGAGTATTTCGGAGGGACCGGACGTGGCCGGCACTGCGCGGGCGGAGATGCGACCCGGAAGGCATCCGGAGCGATTCGCTACCGACTGGATGCGCGTTTCTAAGGCTAAAAGGACCAGGAAAGTGCGGTCACACGTTGCGCTTGGCAGGGGCACCGGATGCTGAGGCGACGCGCAATCTGATTTAATCGCTGCCCTGCGCCGAGCCCTTTGACGGGGTGGCCGGGGCCGATGGTTCGGTTGTCTCGGCTTTCTGTTCCGGCTCGGTTTCGCCGGGCTTCGCCGGAGGATCGGCGGGCTTGGGCTTCGCCTCCGCGGCCTTGGGCTTTGCTTCCGGCTTGTCGGCTGCACCAAACTGCCCGGCGAGAAGCTTGTACCACTCCTGAAGCTGCTTTACCTCATCGCTGTCGGCGCTGTCCAACTGCTTGCGGTCGGGGAGGGTACGCAATCGCTGGTCGAGGGTGACGAACATCTCCCCGAGAGGCCGTTCAAGCTCTCTGCGTCGTCGCTCGATCTCCGCGCGCTCCATCTTGGGCTTCGGCGACAGCGCTTCGGCGGTGAGCGCTGCGAATTCCTGCTTGCGCTTATCGCGATACTGCGCCGCCTGGTCGTGGATGTCCTTGTAAATCTTGTCGCGTGCCGAGATGGCCTGCTTCTCGTCGAGCTTGTATGTGCGGATGAACCGATTCACGTAGGCCAGCCAGCTGTCCTCAACCTGTTGCTGAACGACCGGCTGATGCGGCTCGGAGACGCGACCCTCGTGGACCGCCGGCCCGCCGCCCTGCAAACCGGACTTCGACTGCTGACCTTGCTGCGGTTCGCTGGATGCGAGGGCGATCTGCGGCTGCCCCCCCGCTTTCCAGGTCTCGATCATGCGATCGACCTGGGTAAAGCTCGTTCGCATGGCGGCCAGATCGGCGTCGTGAATCTGCTTTTGCGCGTCGTCGAGAATGACGCCCCATTCCTCGTTGCCGTCCAGAATGGCCTTTTGTGCCGCAGCATAGATTGGCGCCGCGCGCTCGGCCCAGCGCTTGTAGGCGTCCATCGTGCCGGGCTTAAGGCCCAATCGAAGATCGATCGACTCGCGCAGAAGTTCGCGGACATCCTTCTCGTGTACGTCGAGAAAAGCTCTCGTGCGATTGACGAGCAGCAGCCGCGTGTATTCTTCCTGGGCCTTGTTGAGGTTGTATCGACGGGAGATCTGGAGGACGGCTTCCTCCATCATCTTGTCCACGTTCCACATTTCAGGATTGTTGGGATGGCTCTGGGCCGTCGCGATTTTCTCTTCGGCGGGATCGGTCGTCTGCGTTGAGGACCTTGTCGACTCCTGTGGAGCGACCGGTCGCGCTTCCTGCGCAGCCGCGCGACCGAGCATGGAAGTCGATACGAAGACCGCCGCCAGCGCCGCGACCATCGACGGAAGATAACGATCACGTACGAACCCTGTCATGAAGAAATGCATTGGCATGGATTGTATCCGAACCGGCTAATTGCTGTCACGCGAGGAACTTATCCTATTGCACTGAATTGTATGTCGGTTCGTGGAGCAGGTTGCAACAAATAGAGTTGGCCTCAAGGCGGTAACGGACCTGCCACGCCCATTCAGGGCACAACGGCAAGACTCGTATTGACCGACGTTTACGGCTCAAACCACACCGGAACCGCACGAAATGACAGTACTACAGATCACGGGGATTCGTCCTACGGCGACCTGACGCCCCGAGAATCAGGATGCCGACTTCCTGACCTGACGTCACATAGCATATAGGCCCTTTTCGGCGAAACGCCGGGCCTCGTTCGGCCCGGGCGAGAATTCATGAATCGGGCGTTGGAAGCTGCAAAAACATCCGGAGCAAATTACTCGTGACGCCGATCCCAGCAGGAGATCGGGGGGTAACTGGAGGAAGAATTATGCATACCAACCTTCGTAATCGCTTTGTGTCTGAGGGAGACGGCGAGCAAAGCTTGCCCATCGGCGTACTCATTCATGGGCTTGCGCTTTGACGAGACACTAAATTAACGCTAGAAATGACGTAGGAACCGTATCGCTATTGCCCATTCGCCGCCCGATGACCGAAGAGCGCTCGCCGCGCCCTTCGACCTAACCGAAAGAAAGCTAGTGACCGCCGTGAAACTCCCTTCGGCATGGGTTTGTCGCATCTCGGCCTGTGCAGCCATGCTGCTGTCCAGCGCGGTGATTGCGCAGTCGCCCCCCGAAAACGGCACATCGAGCGCACCGACCACGACGGCGGCTGCGGCCGATCCCGCATCGGTAGCGCAGCGGCTGGAAGAGAATCTGCTGCTGATCCGAGGTAACAACACGCCGGAAGCCCGGAAACTCGGTGCGACGCGCCTGCTGGAGATCGGCGGCAATGAGTCGGTGTCGCGGTTGATGGGTGTTCTATCCGCCGAACCACCGGAACTGGCGGCGCAGTTGGCCGTCTGCGCGGCCATTGCCGACTTTGAGCGGCCTCCGGCTGCCCTTGTCGAAGCACTTCTGGCGATGCTTGGTGATGCTCGCCCCGGCGTGATCGAGGCCGTCAGCCGTGCGATTCGCCGATTTGACAGTACCGTGGTTGTCGGTCGGCTTCGACCGATCGCGATGGATGCGGCCTATGCCCGACCGCGTCGTCTCGCAGCGATTCGTGCGCTCGGGGTGCTCAGCGACGACGTACAGGCGATCGGCGTACTCGCGGGACTACTGGAGGATGCGGACCGTGCCATCCGTTTCGCGGCCCTGACGGCCTTCAACGAGGCAACGGGCGCGGGCCTGAGCGACCCGGCGGCGGCTGCCGATTGGTGGCGTCGGGCCTCATCGCTCTCGCAGGAGAAGCTGCTGAAGACCTTGATCGAAACGCGGGCCCTACAGGTCCAGCGGCTTCGGAATGAACGATCGGAACTGACTCGCCGCCTGGTGGCCGCCAGCCGCGAGGCCTATCTGAATACCGCCGAGCCGAATCGACCTCGTTATCTTCAATCGCTGCTGTCCGAGGACGTGGCCGCCCTGCGGATGCTGGGGCTCGATCTGATCAACGACCTGATCACGGATCGCAAGGAAATCAGTTCCGAGACCAAGGCCCGCATCGTGGAACTGACCACCGACCCCGATGCGAAGGTGTGCCTGCGAGCCGCGCGCATCGTCGGCGACCTGCGTCTGACGAGCGCGACGACAAAATTGATGGAGGCAATCTCGCGCGAATTGGATGATGACGTACGGGCCTCGCAGGTCAGCGCGCTGGGCCGATTGGATGATCTCAACGCCCTGGATACCCTGGTCGCCAAGTTGAACGACGATTCACCGCTTGTGGTGGGTGAGGCGGTGTCGGCCCTGGGCACGCTGCTTCGTCGCGGCCAGCAAACCGCGACCTCGCGTGACGACGTCGCGAGACAGCTCCTCGAGCGTTACCAGCGTTTGACGCCTCAGGAGAGTGAGCTGCGCGAGAAGTTTCTCATGGCGATGGCCGGCATCGGCGCGAGGGACTTTCGGCCGGTCTTCGAAGAGGCGATCGGCAAGGATCGTTCACCTCGGATTCGCCGTGCGGCGATCACGGGCCTCGCCATCTACGAAGACGCCGCGGCGGCGGGACTGATCCGCCCGCTGATGGACGCGCCGGAACCGGAGATTCGACTCGCGGCCATCGACGCGATCGGCAGCTGCGGCCACTCGATCGAAGACCTGACCGCGCTGAACAATCATCTTCATGTCGATCGGGAACCGGACGCGAGCATTCGCCAACATGCATGGGACAGCTACCTGGCCGTTTCGCAGCGACTGCCTGTGGTGACGCGCGTCCGCATTTCCGATCAGTTCGACCGGCCCGATGACAAGACGGCCCAGCGTCGCCGAATTGAGTTGTTGCGTGCGCTGCGAAGCGACGCGGCGCGTTTCGAGGAGTTGTCGCGAGACGATCGGATCAACGTCTTCGAGCGCATCGCGGACGCCCAACTGGAACTCGGAGAATACACCGCCGCCTCGGCAAGTCTGGAGCAGGCCATGGGCCTGTTCACTGACCTTGAACAGGAACGCTATGCCTCGCTGGCGAATGGTTCGATCTCCGCGCTGCTCAAGGGCCGGGAAGATGCGGCGGCGCTGAAGCGCATCGATGAACTTTTTGACGGACAGCAGATCAATGGCGAACTGAGCGACCCGCTGCCGATCGCCGAAGCGATTCGCAGAGAGATCAAGACGCGAATCTCCGCGGCCAAGGATGCCACCGGATTCGCCGAGGCCCGGAATCTGATCGACCTGTCGGGCGACTTTTCCCGCAGAGCGGGAGAGGCATTCACGCAGGAACTCACGGCGCTTCGTAACGAACTCGCCGCCAAGCGCAACGCGGACGTGCGCCGATTGCTCGACGCGATCGCGACGGATTCGGAAGCAGAATCGAAGCTGGTTCAAATGGGCCGGCAGGCGGTCATGCCGCATTTGTATGAGCGGTTGATCGAGCAGCCGACGACGACCGGACCGGCACAAGACGTGGAAGCGCGACTGCTGCGACTGGCCAAGCGCCTGGCGCCGAACTGGCAGGGTTACGAGACAACCAGCACGGAAGCGGAGCGGCGCACGGCGATCGAATCGCTCAAAGAAACGGTGGAAGCCGTCAAGTCGGAAGGCGGCAATTCGGCAAGTCCCACTTGATTTCATTTCAAAAGTGGGCCGAGAAACCGCGTCGCCATTGCGAACGGTTCAACCTTGTCGTCAACCCTTCGTTGAGACTTATTGGAAGCAAAAATCGCCGACGAATTGTCACTCGTATCCGGCGGATTCTCGTTGCCGACTTCGATTTTGTGTGCTACTATTTGGTGTCGGCGCAACGAGCGAATCACGCGCTGAGCGGATGTCCGAACCATCGGCTCCGCAACCCACTCAACGAGCGCCCATGTGCGCAACTGCCGTAGAACGCGCAGTAAAAAAATGATGCTGGGTGTCCGCAAGTTCGCTCGATGCGCCTTCGTTTTTTTCTATCTCCGCCGATTCTTCGCGATATCCGGCTGACTCCGATCATCGTATCAATCCCTGCGATCGTGGTAACAACTCGTCGTTGCGCGTCTCCGCGTTATCGTGGATAGCGTATATCTGTAGCTACGACGATTTGAAGCTCGGCTCGCATTCTGCGTTCGGCAGAGGCGACGGAAGTTTCGGCGACTCGCAATCTACGATTGTGTCGTGCCTCCGCTAAATGGACGTTCTTGAAACCCGTATGGATCTCGCTATGCAACTGCCAGAGGTCGATGCTAGCCTTTTCGTGAACGTCGAAGATTCAGAGGCTCTGCACTAGGCCGTACCCAGAGATGCCCATGCGTTGAAAAAATCGGGGAACGTTTTGGCAACGCATTCGGGGTCGCGGATGACCACGCCATCGAGCCGCAGGCCTGCTAGAGCGAAACTCATGGCGATGCGATGATCGTCGTAAGTGTCGATCATACCGGTCACGGGCGGCTTATCCGGTTTCACGAGAATGCCGTCCTCGAAAACCTCCGTGGGCACACCCAGATGGCCCAGTTCAGTCGCCAGGGCGTGCAGGCGGTCGCTTTCCTTGACCCGCAGATTGGCCACGTTTCGGATGCGCGTGGGACCGTCTGCAAATGCCGCCAGGACCGCGAGCGTCGGGGCCACGTCAGGCATCTCGCCGAGGTCGCATTCGATACCCCGCAGATCTCCCTGGGCAGGCCCATGCACCGTCGTAACTCGGGCGTCGGCCTCGACACGACACCCCATCTGTTCCAGTATGCGGACGAATCCCCAATCACCCTGCACGCTATCCGTTCCAAGGCCCTCGACGGTGACGCGCCCACCTGTGATCGCGGCAGCGGCAAAGAAGTACGTAGCGGCCGATGCATCCGGCTCCACGACGTACTGCGCCGGATGATACACCTGCGGCGCAGGCACGATGAAGCGTTCCATGCGATCTTCCACCGCAGGCACGCCAAAGGCATCCATGACGGCGAGCGTCATCTTCACGTACGGCGCGCTGGGCAGGCCGCGTGACACGTCGATCAGCACATCCTCCGCAGCCAGTGGCGCCGCCATGAGAATCGCGGAAACGAACTGACTCGACACCGGTCGATTGAACGAGACCCGACCGCCGCGAAGACCGCGCGCCTGAACGGTCAGTGGGCAGTACCCATCCAATTCGCTGTAGCCGATCTGCGCTCCGAGATCGCGGAGCGCGTCAACGAGCTGACCGATCGGGCGTTGGCGCATCCGGGCATCACCATCGAGCAGGTAGTCGCCGCGCGCGGCCGCGCAGGCCGCCGTGAGAAAACGGATGACCGTTCCGGCATTGCCGCAGTAAAGACCGGCTTCGCACTCGGGGAAGTATCCACCGCAGCCGTCGATTCGCGCGCGAAGCGTTCGCTCGTCCACGTTGACAGCTACGCCGAGCGTTTGCAGGCATCGGATCATGTGCCGCGTGTCGTCGGCAAGGAGCAGGCGGGTAATCTCCGAACGTCCGCGAGCCAGACCCGCGGCGAGCAGCGCCCGATTGGTCAGCGACTTGCTGCCCGGCAGGTGGACGGTTTTATCCACGGGTCGAGCGGGAGGTCGCAACGTCCTGGCCTCAGAATCTTTCATATCGCTCATGCTACCGGACCCATTCGGCAGGGCCAGTGCGGTGGATGGGGACACCCGACGCACCTTCAGGATCGAATCCGCCGCCGATAACTCCCGGCGAGCTTGATTCGCGCAACGTGGCGCGTAGCATAATGAATGGGGCTTTGTGCGCCGCTACGCCTGCCAGGGTCTTTTCGCTTTCTTACCGACCATGAATACACCGACACATGAGCCGAGTCCGTCCGAGGGTCGCCCGAATCGCGACGAGCGATGGCTGCGCTGTCTCGGCGTCTTCGTACTCGTACTCTGCCTGCTCGGCGGTCTGGCGAAGCTGGCCTGGGCGTTGCGGAGCCCGGAAGAAGCGAACGTCGCTGCATTCGGATTGTTCGGAGTGTATGTGGCGCTCGGCCTTGCACTGGCCGGGTTGCTCTTCGGGCTGGCGGCGATGATTCGCTATCTCGACAGCTTGCAGTCCGCGCTCATCCGCGTGGAGAAGTTTCAATACGAGATCGGCGTCGCGGGACAGACACGAACAGCGGGCCCAACGGAAGACCCCTCGCTCGGCGATGCCACGCTGCCGCTGTTTGAGCAGCCGGCCATCTCGGAAACGCCGCACGGCGCCGCCGTCTCCCTCTCAACCATTGAGCCCGCAACCGGCGCTTCGACGCAAATGCAGGAACTCGTTCAGTTACTCAAGGACATCCGCGACAATTCGCTTCTGTCCGAGGATGAGCGGCGTGAGAAGCGCCTGCGTGCCGAAGAGATCGAGTTCGCGCAGACCCGGGAGACCGCACTGGCCCTGAGCAGTCAGGGGGATTTCCCGCGCGCCCGACAGATCGTGGAAAATCTCAAGCTACGCTATCCGGATTCGCAGCAGATCGGGTTTCTGATTGAGCAGCTTGAATCGGATCGCGAGCGGTACGAGTCGGACGACATCCTTCGCAGCACCAAGCAGGTCGAAGACCTCATCAGCATCTCGGCATGGCCGCGTGCCCGGCAAGTGGTTCAGCAGTTGCAGGTGCGTCATCCCGATTCAGCAGAGGCGCGTCAACTCCTTCTGCGGCTGGAACGCGAACACCGGCTCTTTCAGGATGAACAGCGCCGAAGGATGCATGCTGAAGTGCAGCGTTTCGTCTCGCGGAAACGCTGGGAGGAGGCCTTGGCAGCGGCACGGACGTTTGTCGAACGGTTTCCCGGAAGTCCGGAGGCCGAGGCCTTCCTGATGCAGATTCCGATGCTGGAGGCGAATGCCCAGGTCGAGCACCGTCAGCAGATGGAAGCCCAGATCATGGACTACGCGAAGCACGGTCGATATATAGAGGCCGTCGGCCTTGCAAGACAGCTCATCCAGCGATATCCGGATTCGCCCCAGGCCGACGCCCTCAGAGCGCAGTTGTCGCGTCTTGAGGAACTGGCGACGAATCCTGACGCACCGCCGGCGCGCGTTCGGATCGAATAACCATCGTCGGCGTGTATGCCGGCTATGACTCGTCTCACGCACTCACACCTGCAAGATGTTGCCGCACGACCCCACGATACGGTTTCGCCCGTGGCCGGGTCTTCGCTGCGCCGAATCGCCTGCATCAGCACGAGCCGAGCGGATGCGGGAATCTACCGGCCTCTGCTGGAGGCGCTCGGTGGTGTCGAGCAACAGGACGTGACCCTTCTGGCCGGCGGCACGCATCTGAGTGAATCCTTCGGCCAGACGATCAACGAATTTGCTTCACTCCCGCGGCTGCGCATTCGACCGGTGGATCACCACGTTGCGGGCGACGATCCATGCAGCGTGGCGGAGACGGCAGGCCGAGCGATGGGTCAGTTCGCGCGAGCGATCGCGGAGATCGCGCCGGATTTGGTGTTTGTCCTTGGTGATCGGACGGAAATGCTCGCAGCGACACTGGCGGCTGTTGTCAGCGGCGTACCGATCGCGCATCTGAACGGCGGCGACACGACCGAGGGGGCGTACGACGATGCGTGTCGTCATGCGATGACGAAACTATCGCACCTGCATTTTCCGGCGTTGCTTGCGCACGCCGCGCGAATCGCTGCGATGGGCGAGGAGCCGTGGCGGATTCACTGTGTCGGTGCTTTGGCGCTGGACGCAATCGCCCGCTTTCGTCCGCCGTCACGCGAATCGCTGGCGCGGGAATTGAACTTCGATCCTGCTGAGGCGCTCCACGTGGTCATCTTTCATCCGGAGACGCTCGCATCCATGCCGGTTTCGGCGCAAATTGCCGAGCTGGTCGCCGTCCTCGACGGCCTCCGCGGGTGCGTGATGATCCTCGGGCCGAATGCTGACGTCGGGCGCGATACGATCGCCGGCGCCTGGCGCGAGGTAGCAAATCATCGGCCGAAGACGTTGCTGCTTCCTTCGATGCCGCAGAAGCAATTCTGGGGCTGCCTCGCCCATGCCACGGTGCTCATCGGAAACTCCAGCGCCGGGATCATCGAAGCCGCGTCGTTCGGCCTGCCGGTCGTCAATGTCGGCGATCGACAGAAGGGCCGAGTTCGTGCCGCGAATGTCCTGGATGTCCCCCTTCATCGAATTGCCATTTCCAGAGCCATATCGTTGGCACTCAATCCGGCCTTCCGTGCATCGCTCGCCGGGCTCGCAAACCCCTATGGCGACGGCCACGCAGCCGAGCGCATCCTCTCGGTGCTGTCACGACTGAGCCATCCTGAAGATCTGTTGAAAAAAAAATAACGCCCGTCGGCGACTGCGTTTCGACCGGACTTTAGCTGACAAACGGCTGCTTCGATTTACTTCCAGACTTTCGGCGTTTCGCCCTGTTGCCAGGAGCGATCGCGAATCGGCGGCTGCGTGGTGAACTCGGCTACGTTGAGCGGACACTGTGGCACGACGGCGATGCAGTATGGCGAAGCCATCGCCAGGGGGACGCCGGGCGGCGGCGCCGTGACGACCGTCTCCACTCGAAGGACGCCGCGATCTCGCCAGACGCGGGTGATATCGATGGCGTACTGATCCGACGTGACCTGGCCGAGTGTCACAATCAGCAGCATTTCGCGGTTAAAGTCGACCGGCACATCGGCCAGTGGAATCTGCGCAAGCGTCGCCGCGTCACGGACCACGATCTGCATGGCGCGCGTCTCCAGCGAGTGAACGCCGTGGATGCGATTCAGGATGGGGAGCTCGTCGCCAACGGCCGGCATCTGGCCGGACTGATAGCGACTCTGTTGACACCCCCCGGATGCGGCCAGGAGGATGCCGATGAATCCGGCCAATGCCCGGAGCGAGCCCATGCGCTTTCGTGCGATGTTCGGCATGATCATCATTACACGCGACAAATCGCCGATCGGCAACGGGTTGCGTTGACCGTGAGGGTTCGCGGCGAGTAGGATTATAGAGCGGCTATTGGTCAGTGGCCGATGGTCAGTGGGTCGCACGCCGCGGCGTCGTCCGCCTTGCTTCATCCGCAAACGATCGGAAGTCGGAAACATGGGCTCGGACAAAGCGCTATATCTTGAAACGATGGGTTGCCAGATGAACGCCCTCGACAGTGAACTTGTCATGGGCGAGTTGCTCGCGCGCGGCTATCGGCTCACGGAAGACATCGAGCGCGCCGAGCTGGTGGTCATCAACACCTGCAGCGTCCGACAGCATGCCGAAGACAAGGTCTATTCTCGTCTCGGCCACCTCAAGCGCGCTCGGCAAAGACGGCCGGAGCAGATCGTCGCGGTCATCGGCTGTATGGCTGAGCGCGACGGCGACGGGCTCC
The DNA here is from genome assembly GCA_964385225.1 of uncultured Planctomycetaceae bacterium. Classification (GTDB taxonomy): domain Bacteria; phylum Planctomycetota; class Phycisphaerae; order UBA1845; family UTPLA1; genus UTPLA1. The sequence goes on along the minus strand of CAYLOE010000009.1, from coordinate 37,720 downwards.
TGGCGAAAATGCCGAATGTGGACATCCTCTGCGGCCCGAGCGAGCTGCATCGCCTGCCGGGGCTGATTGACGACGTCCATGCTTCCCGTTCGCCGGCCATCGCGCTATCCGGCCGACTGCGTTCAAGTTCGACTCCGGTGCGATCCCTCACGCTACACGACGACCTTGAGCATCTCGACAGCGGGCGTGTCTTCGGCCTGTCTTCGCACGCGGAGACGCCAAAGGTATTCGGCCGGCATCAGGCGTATGTTCGAATCACCCGCGGGTGCAACAAATATTGCACCTTCTGCGTCGTGCCTTACACGCGCGGGCCCGAGATGCATCGCCCGCCGGATCCCATCGTGGACGAAGTCCGACGGCTGGCGGATTCCGGTGTCATGGAAGTGACGCTGCTGGGCCAGACGGTCAATCATTATCATTACAAGCCCGAGGGCGGCGGTCCTTCGACGAGCTTTGCCGAGCTGCTCCGGCGCGTCCATGACGAAGTGCCGCAGCTTCCACGTTTGCGATTCGTCACCAGCTTCCCGCGGGATTTTACCGATGAGACCCTCGCGGTGATGGCGGCCAGCCCGCGCATCTGCCGCTATCTGCACATCCCCGCGCAGAGCGGCAGCAATACCGTGCTGAAGCGCATGAACCGCGGCTATACGGTCGAGGAATACAAGGGGCTTCTCGATCGGGCCCGCGCCATCATGCCGGATATCAGCATCGCCGGCGACATGATCGTGGGCTTCTGCGGCGAGACGGAAGCCGACTTCGAACAGAGCATCGAGCTGCTGCGTTATGCCCGATACAAGAATTGCTTCATCTTCAAGTATTCCCCCCGCCCGGGCACGAATGCCGATGAACGGCTGCCCGATGACGTGCCCGACGACGTGAAGCGCCGGCGAAACAATGACCTGCTCGCCGTGCAGGCGGAGATCAACGTGGCGAACCATCGGACCCTGCTCGACGAAGTCGTCGAGGTGCTCGTGGAAGGCCGCAGCAAGAAGGCCCTGAAGATGCAGGAGTCCGAACAGACTCGCGGCGAGGAGGTCGAGCGAAACGGCGGCAAGAGCGGGCAACTCGTCGGCCGAAGCGGCGGCGACCAGATCGTAGTCTTTGACGGGCCGCCGGAAATCATCGGGCAAATGGCACGCGTGCGGATCATCGCGGCAACACCCTATACTCTTCATGGGCAATTGGAAGGCGAACGCCCGGCGATGACCACCGTAGACCGCCGGGAAGTATCGCTGCCAGTGATGAGCGTATAGCAGATCGCAAGATCATGAGGCCGCCTTCAACGGCCGATCACTGCGACTCGCGGTAGATAAAGGAACCTTGCATGTCGGCATCGATTACGATTCAACAGCTCCTCAGCGCCATGAAAACGCACGGCGCGTCGGACCTTCACCTCAAGGCGGGGCTGCCACCGAGCTATCGCGTCGGCGGACTTTTGCGCACCGTGAATATGCCGGCTTTCTCCGGTGAAGACATTGCCCGACTCATGGGACCGATTATTCCGCCTGCTCGTCGGGACTTTTACGAGCAATACGGCGATCTCGACTTCGCCACGGAGCTGGCGGACGGCGATCGCTTTCGCGTGAATATCTTTCGTGCCGGCGCACGGATGAATGCCGCCATCCGCCGGGTGAATTCGTCGATCCCTTCTTTTGAGGATCTGCATCTTCCGCCGATCTATCGCAAGCTGATCGACAACACCAACGAAGGCATCATCATCGTCTGCGGCATCACCGGCTCGGGCAAGAGCACGACGCTCGCCTCGATGATCGAGCACATCAACGAATCGCGTCAGGACAACATCGTCACCATCGAGGACCCGGTCGAGTATCTCTTTCGCCCGAAGAAGTGCATCATCAGCCAGCGGGAGATCGGCATCGACATCCCGGATTACGCCGAGGGGCTCAAGTACGTCGTCCGGCAGGACCCGGACACGCTGTTCATCGGCGAGATGCGCGACAAGTTCACCATGACGGCAGCCCTTCAGGCGGCTGAGACGGGCCACCTCGTCTTCGGAAGTCTGCACAGCGCCGACACCATGCAGGCCTTCGCGCGGATTCTCGAATTCTTCCCGCGTGCGGAGCACGAATTCGTCCGCGGCTCGCTGTCGAACAGTCTACGAGCCATCTGCGCTCAGCGGTTGCTGCCGGGCGCTCACGAAGACAAACCACTGGTTCCGGCGACCGAGGTGCTGATCAACAGCCCGACCTGTAAGGACCTGATCCGCAAAGAGCAGGACGAGGACATCCCCTCGCTCATCTCATCGAGCGAGCGTGAAGGAATGCACACCTTCACCTCGTCGCTGGCCCGGCTGGTCGAGGAGGACCTGGTCTTCATGGACGTGGCCATGCAGCATGCGCCGAACGCCGAGGCCCTGTCGAGCCGGCTACGCGGCATCAATACCCAGGCCGGCACCATGGTTCATCGCACGCGCTAATGAACTCCGCGGCAGCGGTTTCGCAAGCATCACGCGAGGTGAGTATGTCGGTCTTTGATGATCGCCGCGAGCGTCTGGAGGATCTGGAGTTCCAGCACGGACCCCTCAAGGGGCGGCTCGTGGGGACGATGGACCTCCTCAGCGATGCGCAAATCACCATCGGCACGCACGCGGCTTACTGCAAGCAGCCGCGCAATCCAAATCGCCCGACAAAGGACATCGAAGACGCGATGCGGCTGATCGACCATGCGAAACAGCTCGTCGCCGACCTGATCACCCAATGCGACCGCCCGAAACAGACATGACCCGCCGACTTGACTCCGTGAAGTTCCGTGAAGACGCCCCGGTGAAGGACTCGCTCATTCTCTCACTGGATGCGATCCTGCGTGCCTACGGGGCGGAGGTTGACCTGACCGCGCTGTCCGCAGCCGTCTATGCCTCGGCGAAACCCGATTGGCGGATGATCCGATCGCCGGAAAACCTACGAGGCGCCAGCGCGCTTCAGGTGCGCGTGGTGGATGCCGCCAGAAAATGGGGAGTGGAGCTGCGCGACCTTCATCCGCCGGACGCGGCGCCGCTGCCGACGCCGCCGGAGTTCGAGCAGCACTTTCGCGACAGCTACATGCCGTTCATCCGCGCGGCCATCGAGCGGGATGAGCCGGTACTCGCATGGATGGGCTGGCCTCCGCCGAATGCGTGCGAGTGGGGGGTCATCACCGGCATTGATCCCGCAACCGGCCGATGCGTGGGCCGTACGATTACAAACCCGGACCGCGATGTCGATTTGCTCGGGCCGGCCGTGCAGGTCTATACGGTCGTCAAGTAGCAGTGACTCATTGTGATCCATTGCGGCGTCACCGGCTATTCGCCGGCGCCACATGCTACTTCGCGGCGATGCAATAGAGTGCCTTGCGGCCACGCAGATACAGTTCATCACCGGCAATCGCCGGAGAGGCGTCGAAGCCGTCATCCAGCTCATTGGTCGCCAGCGTTTCGAATTTCTCTCCGTGACGAAGCACGATCGTCTTACCGTTGCGACCGGCGATGTAAACACGCCCGGCGGCGGCGACCGGTGAGGCGTAGACCCCATCCAGCCCCGGCAGGCGCTGCTTGTCGTAACGCGGCTTGCCGGTCTTCGCGTCAAAGCAGGAGAGAATCGCCTTGTTGTGGTCGAGGAAATAGAGCGCGTCGTCGTAGAGCAGCGCCGAGGGTACGTAGGGCGTATCGCGGTCGTGCTTCCAGACAATCGCGGGGGAATCGGTGATGTCGCCCTTCGCCTTGTCGTAGCGAATCGCCAGAAGCGAATTGCCGCGGAAGCCGGAGAGACAGTACAGCAGGCCGTTGCCGGCGAGGGGCGTCGGGATGGTGTTGGCCGTCATGCCGCCGCAGCGCCAGATTTCCTTGCCGTTCGCCAGGTCGTAGCTGCGAATGAAATTGGTCGCACTGACGATGACCTGCGGCTTGCCGTTTACCTCAAGAATCAGCGGCGTGGACCAGCTTGTCGGCTCATCGCGCTCAACCCTCCATCGCTCTTTGCCGGTGCGTTTATCGAGGGCGACGATAAACGAATCGCCTTCATGGTCCCAGTTAACGACGAGCGTGTCGCCATGCAGCGCCGGCGAGCTGCCTTCGCCGAACTCGTTTCGCGTCTTCATGTTGCCGAGGTCGGTCTCCCACTTGATGCTCCCCTTCAGGTCGAGGCAATACAATCCGCGAGAGCCGAAATGCGCATACAAATGCTCGCCGTCCGTCACCGGCGAGGGCGACGCGTGGGTGCTGTCCGTATGGCCTGCCTCGTGCGGCTTTTCTTCGCGAACCGTGGTCGTCCAGTTGGTCTTGCCGGTCTTGCGATCCAGGGCCAGCACCTGGAACTGATAGACCTTCGACGGAGGCGCGGGGCGACGGGCAAAACCCGGCCGGCGACCGCGTCCTCGCGGGCGATCAGGATCCTGAAAGTAAGCGTCCATCGCCGAATCGGGTTCGGCTTTCTTCTCGACGGCCGTCAGCACATAGAGCGTGTCGCCCCAGATGACGGGCGTGGCATGTCCCAGGCCGGGGATTTCCGCCTTCCAGCGGATATTCTTCTCCTCGCTCCACTCCGTCGGCGGATCGGCCTTCGGTGCAACCCCATTGCAGAGCGGCCCGCGCCACTGGGGCCAGTACTTTTCAACGTCTTTCGAGGGCTGTTCAGCAAACGCCGCACTTGAAATGAGTAGTGTGAAAATCGCCAGAAACGCCGGAATCAGCCGGTGCCTTGTCATGTCGCAATCCCTCAACCACGGGCCAAAACACTGCGCGCAAAAACGCTTACTGGATAGAACGGAACAAAACGACAAATATTGCGTTGGTCATGTCAATCGCCGTCTATGCCTGTTGGATTCCTGATGCTGGAGCACGACGGCTCATCGGCTCGGCCGTCTGTTACGGCCGCGGAACGTCTCGTCGCCTCTGCGACCTTGCCTCGCAGGAGGGCGCATCTTCATTGCCCAGCCATCGGTCCCAGGCCCCATGATCGCCTACGTCGATGCCCTCGGCCTTGGCACGGCGATGAAGGTAATTCTGCAATTCGATCAGAAAGTCGGTGTCCATCAATTCAGGATGTTCGCCGAGGTGCTGATGGAGCACCCGATACACCAGCTTCAACTCATCGCCATCCAGCGCCGCAATCACAGCATCCGCACGTTCTTCAAAGCTCATGGGTCCGGTCCTTTCGTGAGATGAAGCAATTATAGTGCGAAAGGATCAGCCCTGCACACCATAAAACGTCGCCACGGGCGCGGCCACGCGCGAGCGGACAACATCGGCGATGATGTCCAACTCCGCATCCGTCAGCGGCGTCGCATACGCCTCCGTCGTCCTTCGGGCGATGGTATAGAGCTGGATCAACTTCAGTTGGCCGCCGTTCTTCAACACGTCGTTCAAACGGTCGCAGTATGCAAAAATTTCGGCTTCTGGCGGCACATCCCCGTGAACGCGCATCCAGAGCGCCTGGATCACGATCGGGCGAACTCGCGCGGCGTCGAGGATGTTTTCCATGACGTGTGACAGCGGATAGTTCGGCCGATTGACCTTCTCGTAGTACGCCTGAGTTCCGGCATCGAGCTTCGCCCAGATTTCACCGTTGTTCTCGTCGAACCGCCGCAGCGCCGATTGCACGGATGGCTTCGTCAGATAGCAGGCGTCGGTGATGAGCACAAGCTTGGTGTCGGTAAGACCGCGCAGGCGGCGCGCATCGGCCGCGACCAGCACGGCCTCCTCAAATTGCGGGCAGGTCGTCGGCTCGCCGTCACCGCTGAAGGCGATGTCACAGATTCGTTGACGCTCGGCAGGGACGCTGTCGAGCGGAGGCGATTCGAAAAGGCGACGGCTTTGCGCCTCGTCGAGAAGATGGGCCAGTTCTTCGCGAAGCCCGTCGAGATCGACCTTACGGGTGAGCCCCGGCGTACTGCGATCGACCTGGCAGTAGATGCAGTCGAAATTGCACGCCTTGTCAGGGTTCAGGTTGATTCCCACGGACAGGCCGCCGCTTCGGCGGGAGACCACAGGGTAGACATAGCGGAAGTCCTGCCAACGCCGGCCATGGGCCTGGTAGGCGACTTTGAGCGAGGTGGGGGATTTCTTCGCATCGGCCATGTGGAAATCTTCGCTTGACGCCGTGTTCCGCTCGCGGCAGACTGGCCTAATCATAGCAGAAGGCGAGCCGAAGCGTCGAAGCCCAGTGGCACGCTCCTTGCCTATGATCCTGTCGGACGATGTTGCCGCAGGCACCGCAGGTTAATCTGACTTACTAAACGAGTGCAGGCCGACCGGAGAGAGACCTTGAGGGGTCGTAAAAAGAAAACCGCAGGACGCGTTTGCCGCAAGCAGTCGTCTTGGCGACTGTTCTGGGCCGCCGTACTCCTTCTCCACGCTCCGATCACGATCAACGTTTTCTCGGCCTTCTGGCAGGGCGGCGAGTCGGTCCGCTGGTCGTCCATCCTCCTGCTCACGCTGAGCAACCTTTTCTTCATCGCTGAGATTGCTTACGCCTACTCGCTTCGGCTGTTGTCCGACCGGCGGAAGCTGATCACCTTTCTCGTTGTCATCGCCCTGCTGCACGTGGGTCTGATCGAGCGCGGCATGCCCGAATTCATCCACGACGCCGATCTGAATTACTGGCTCTTCGTCACTTCCGCCGGTCTCCTCTCCTGGACGACCTTCCGGCGAATTCTCGAATCCGCTCGAGTTCGAATTGCTGCATCGCGACTGCTTGACCTGGGGCGTGACGCACCGCGCCAGTGGTACGCGCGCGATTCGCTCCCGCACTGTCGACCGCGGCAGTCTTTCTTCGGCATCCTTCACCTGCCTCCACGGGCGCCGCCTGCCCACTCTCTCTAAGAAGTTTGTATGCGCTGCTGCGCGGAAGGTCCGCCTGATGCGGGCGATTCCGGCAGTTCGTCGGTGACATTTCGCGGACGCGAATGCGTTCAGAATGTACCGCGGCGCATTTCCACAACGACACATGACGGTCCTGCTGACCGTATGAGAGAGGAAGAATTGTGATGCGTTTCTCTTGCGCGGCGATGGTCGCGCTTCTTACCTCGGCGACGTTCGTTGTCGCTGAGCCGTTCAATCTGCTCACCGGAGTCGATGTTCAGAAGTACCCCGGCGTGCGACGCATGGTCAACGCCGTGCCCGGACCGGGCATCGCCAACGCCTTTGACGACGGCGATCGCCTCGCGGGCACGGGCGACACGGGCGATACCGTGTCGTATGTCGGCGTCGGGTCGCCGGTCTATCCGCCGAACCACGTCGGGGCATGCAGCTTGTTGTTTCGCCGCGGCAGCGTTCCGGCTTTCGGCCTCTATGTGCCGCTGATGGGTATCGACTACCTCGGCGGCCCGCTGCTCGATCTCGACGGCGACACTGAAAACAGCGATCGCAGTCTCGTGCCCGTCACGGGACAGCAGCATGTTGAAATCCCCGATTCGTCGAGTTTCATCGATCTGGGCATCGACGCGGCGGGTGGCGTCATCACGCTGCTTAATTTTGATGCCACGGGAACAAGCGAAGGTGCGCCCGGTTTCGACGGCCGGATCGCCGTCACCGTCGTGACCCTTGCCGGCACCGAGCCGGACGGCACGCTCGGCGAAGCGATCAATCCGTCGATCGACACGCGCGTCGGCACGCTGACGGCGTTCGGTGGCATCGGCGACTCGCTCAACGGCGTCTGGCGTGTGCAGGACCTGGGCTTCGAACTCTGGTACGACTCGATCTCACCGGATACGGGCACGCCGAACGACCTGGGGACGATGCAGCACCTCGGCACGTTTCGCGGTTGGTACGTCGAGCGCGACTGCGAGACGGGCGAATTCCCAGCGCTAGCAGGTCAAGGCCTTGGCACCACGCTCTGGCCGTTGGTTGACGACTCGCAGGTCGGCAACACGTTCAACACCGCTGTGACGGTCTTCGGACCGACGGCGACCCTCACTCAAGGCGCGTCGCAGGATGGTTTCTTCACCGGCGACGACTTCACCGCACCGGGCAACGGCGGCGTGGCGCTGGCCGATGCCGGAGGCGACATCGGTGCGTACTTCGACAACGTCGTCGTGCCAAGTCTCGATCCGCAGACCCGGTCCTTCGTTTATCTCGAAGCTGCGGGCTTCGGCATCAACAACAGCGGCGATCCCGTCTTCAGCGACACAATCGGCTACGACGTGGTCGTCGTGGCGCAGTCGGCGGCGGCGGCTCCGATCATCGGCGACGTAAACGGCGACGGCTCGGTCAACCTGTCCGATGCCCATTCACTTGTGGAGGCGCTGCTTGATCCGAGTTCGCTCTCCGCATGTGACGCGCAGCGCGCGGACGTCAACCAGGACGGCAACGTGAATGCACTGGACATCCAGGCATTGGTCAATGCATTGATTTGATAATCGCCCCCGACGCGGGGCCTATTTTATTGAAGGGAAGAGAACGAAATGATGAATAAACTGATGACCATTACTTTGACAGCACTTCTGGCATGGGCTTTCGGCGCTGTCGCCTCGGCGGAGAATTATTTCCTCCTCACTGGCGTCAACGCGGGAATGACTCCCGGCATCAGTCGCCCGGTTTTTCCTTCCGGGCCGCCCGCGGTTGTGCCCGGCAGCTTCTTCGACGGAGACCGGCTTGCCGGCACGGCCGGCGCTTCACCTGCACCGTATCTGGGAACCGGCACGCCGCTCTTGAACCCGAATCCATATGGATCGCTCAGCTTTATGTTCCGCCGCGGCAGCATTCCTCTTGGAGCAGCCGGCAATCAACCGCTCCTGAGCATCGACTACCTCGGTGGCCCGCTGCTCGATCTCGACGGTGATCTGAATAACAACGCGCGGAGTCTGGCGCCGGTAGCCAGTCAGACGCCGGTTGAAATCCCAGGCAGCAGCAGCTTCATCGGGCTGAGCGTGGATACGAGTGCCGGCATGATCGGCCTGACGAACTTCGACGCGACGGCGACCAATCAGGGCTTCTCAGGATTCGGTCCCGACATCGCTGTCACCGTCAATACTCTCGCCGGCACGCAGCCGGACGGCACGCTCGGCGGCGCGATCAATCCGTCGATTGACACGCGGCAGGGCGCACTGAGTCTACACGCCCCCGGCGTCTGGCGGGTAAGCAATTTCGGCTACGAACTCTGGCAGGACTCGATCGACCCGACGAGTTCAACGGCCTCGACGCTCGGCACGTTTCAGTATCTCGGCAACCTGCGCGGCTGGGTGATCGAGCGCGACGGCAATGGCAACTTTCCGACGCTGGCCGGCATGGGCCTCGGTACGACGCTCTGGCCGCTCGTTGATACTTCAGAGGTCGGCAACCTCCACGCCCAGTCAAGCGGAATGCCGCCCTTCGTCAGCATCACCGATGGACCCGCAGCCGACAAATTCACGGCCCCGGGCAACGGCGGCCTGCCGCTGACGGATTTCGGAGGCGACCTCGGGGCCTACCTCGATAGCGTCGTACTGCCGCTGGTCGATCCGCTTTCGCAGCGCGTGGTTTATCTCGAGTCCGCCGGCTTCGGCATGAACAACAGCTTCGACCCGGTCTTCGGGGACACGATCGGTTACGACGTGGTGCTGATCGCACAGTCCACGCCGATTCCAGAGCCGACGACGCTTGGACTCCTCGCGCTGGGTATGGGGGTGGTGTGTCGATTCCGACGTCGCATCGCGCGATAACGATCATCCTGGGGAGCGCAAGGCATGACTTTGCGCTCCCCTGAGAAGGGTGTCCACATGAAACGCAAGAACGGTTTTACGCTCATCGAGCTGCTGGTCGTTGTGGCGATAATCTCGCTGCTCATCGGCATCATCATGCCGGCCATGTCCGCGGTGCGCCGGCACGCCGCCAAGATGACCTGCCAGACGCGCATGCATGAGCTCGCACGGGCGATCTGGGCCTACAGCGTGGCCAACGACAGCCGCGTGCCCTATGTCATCTCGCCGATGCTCAACAACAAGTTCGACCTGGCGAGTGTTCCGGATGACGAGATCGACCCGTACGATCGCGAGCGATGGCCATTGTCGTTGCAAAACGTTCTCATGCCGCTCTATGTAGGGCAGGATGAACGAATCTTCACCTGTCCATCAGGCAACCCGGGATGGCCGCGATCCGGCGGCGCGTTTCGCATGACGTATCGCGATGCGGGAGCCAATCAGCCGAACGGCGCCGTCTCAGATACCGGCACTTACTTCCGCGAAACCTTCGGCTTCATGGACGGGCGGCCGATGAATGAGCTTCGCGTCCACTTCACGGGAAACCCGATCGTGGACGCCCAGCGCATGGCTTGGACGCGCGGCACCTACGTCCGCGACATGGTGAAACGCGAAGGCAACCAGGTGTTCGGACCACACGACCGCGGCATCAACGTCCTGAATCGGGAATTCGGCGTCGAGTTTCGAGACTTCAAGTCCATTCAGGCGGACCTCTCACCGATCACCGGCGGTGTACGATTCTGAACCAGAGTGGAATGCACGTCGCGGTTGCGTCCGGTCTTCTGCCGGACGCAACCTACGCGTGCACTTTCAATGGTTGCAGTTGCTGAAATGCACAATCCGTGATCAACGCTTTACGCTGCGTCGCCTGCCGCGGATGATCCTTCGCGAGAGCATCAGGAACGGCGCCGCCATGATCAGCAACGGTGCGCCGCCGCCGCAGAGGCCGCAGGGCGCGGGGCCGGGCGCGGGCAGTGCCGGCTCGCAGGCATCTCCGATGCCGTTGCCGTTGGAGTCCGCCTGATCCGGATTGAAAACGGTCGGACAGTTGTCCTGCGGACAGGTATTGGCCGGGAAGCCGGGATCGCCGAATCCGTCACCGTCGCTGTCCGTACAGGAATCGCACGGGTCGGCGATGCCGTCGCCGTCGGTGTCCGGGTACTCGCAGACATCGGGGATGCCGTTGTTATCGCAGTCGGCCAGGGCCCCACTGGCGATCGCGGCGTTGTCGTCGGCGCCGTCGCCGGAGCAGTCTACGAACTCAAACGCACCCACGTCGCAGGATGCCGCGCCGTTGTTGTCGCCGTCCAGCGGGCGAGCGATGCCGCGCTGATCCGTCGCCAGACAGCCGAGCGTGAAGCGATCGATTGCCGGGCTGCCGGGCATCAGGGCATGGGTCAGGGTATTTCCGCCATTATCTGCCAGCGGCGCAAGCAACGGATCGGTATTCGGCTGGTCATTCGGACCGACGAGATTGCAGGTGTTGTCGTCGTCGATGTTGTTTCCCGTCGAGGTAATACCCGCTCCGATGCAGTTAATGCCGGAGCGACTCTTGGCGATGATGTTTGCATAGAGTGTGGTGGTGCCGGCGAAGTTGGCAATGGCCGCACCGAATCCCGCGGCGGAGTTGTCGGCAAACGTATTCTGGATCAGGGTCACGTCGCTAAATGCACAGAATCCACCGCCTGCGAATGTTGTATCATTCCCGGAGAATGTGCTGTTGCTGATGACCGACGCTGCCGCAGAAGCGTTGAACACGCCTGCACAGAGCGCACCTGCCCCACCGAGGGCACGATTGTGATAGACCGCACATTTATCCATGTTTAGCGCACCGAGACCTGTGCGAAACAACCCTCCGCCCACATTCACAACGGAGCGATTCTCTGCAAGGGTGCAGTTGGTAATCGTAAAGTTGCCGTTGCTGTCGTCGTAGATACCGCCGCCCTCGGCGTCCACAGCCGTATTTCGCATGAAGTTCGAGTTGATGATCGTCGAAGCGGAGGGCCCGATGCTGACGAGTCCGCCGCCGATGTCCCCGCCTGCGATGTTGTCGTTGATGCTTGAATTCTCAATCGTGAGCGGACCCATGGAGACATTGAGAATGCCGCCGCCGGCGCTGGCGAGGGAGCTATTGGCGATGATCTGGCTGTTTAGAATGCTCAGACTGGAGTTGATGCCGTTGTAGAGCACGCCGCCTGCGAAACCGGCGGCGGTATTGTTGTTGATTTGTGAGCCGACGATGGTCAGATCGCCGTCGCCGGCTTTCACCAGGCCGCCGCCGATACCTGTGGAGGAGTTGTTCATGCTGATCACCGTGCTGGTGATATTCGTCGGTGCGTTGCCAGTGTGAAAGACGGCGCCGCCGTTACCCACCGCCGAATTATTCTGAAACTGCGAACCGGTGATGTTCAGAGCGGCGTCTCCAATATGCATTACCGCGCCGCCGTCCATTTGGGTGATGTTGTTGGAGAACTGGCAGTTGACAATCGTCATCGGCCCATTGCCCATGTTGTAAATGCCCGCGCCGCTGTCCAGGGAAAGATTGTTGACGATCTGCGAATCAATCACATCCAGGAAGCCCGTACCGGCCTTGGCGATGGCCCCGACGTTGCCTGTGGTGTTGTTTTCGATCCGTGTATTCTGGATATGAATATTTCCATTCGAAGCGACCAGGGCCGCAGCGCCAGCCAGCGTACCGATGCAGTCGGAGATGCGTGCATCCGTCAGCGTCAGATTGCCGGGGCCCGTGTGATAAACGCCGCCGCCTAGTGCCTCGTTTCCGTTGACAACCGAGAGATTGCGAAGCGTCAGATGGTTCGCGCCGGCGACAACATGAAAGACCCGATCGAGGCCCAGGCCGTCAATCGTCGTCGCGTCGCGTCCGGCGCCGATGATCTCGACGGTCTCGAGCAGGTCGAGGTCGCCGGTCATGGCAGCGTCCTCGGTTACACCAAGCAGCGTCAATTGATACGTCCCGGCCGGCAGGTTGATCTGGTGAGGGCCGGCAAGGGCGTTGGCTTCCATCACGGCGGCGCGAAGGGTGCAGGTGCCGCCGGCTGTCGCACAGGTGCCGTCGCCGGGCACGGCGTCCACTTCATCGGCCGTGTTGTTGACGTTGAACGTCGCGCCCATGGCGGCGCCGCAGAGCAGAAGCACGATGCAGAAGGGTCCGAGGAGCTTCATGGGGCATTCCTTTCATGTTCTTCCCGGAGACAGGTTCGATTCGACACGCAGCGTGAGACGACGCCACTGAATCGCCCGCATCAACGGTCATTCGTTCGATCTTCGATTACGGACACAACGCGCGACATTCGCGTCGCACGGGGCTCTCCAATGAATCAATGAATACGTGCGGTTTAGACTCTCCGCGAGGCGTATGCTCACCGGCACGGCGGACGAAGTTCCCGGCACGAAGAACGCATCGGCCCTGAAGGATCATGCTACCAACAATCGCTCTCGGTCGAAACCAAGGCAAGGCCCGTGCCAAGCGATTTGAGCGGTATCAGAAGGGGGCGATTGGGAATAATGCCCAAGTCGGGTGCGCAATGTGTAACCAAATGCGTTCGGCGATCCAATTCCGAGCGTAATAGAGCTGGCATCGGCTGCCCGATAATTCGTCAGACCCTTCATAAAGGACACCACGGTACTTTGAAAAATAATCCCAGCGATTACGCTGTGTCTTGCTCTGAGCCCGGAGGGTTCATTCCGTGACGTATTTCTACAAATGCACAGGCACCGCCGAATCGAATGGGAGAATTGAAAATGACAAACGCACCTCGAATCCTCGCCTTCGCGGGAAGCGCGCGCGAAGGATCGTTCAATAAGAAACTCGTACGCATCGCCGCGGACGGCGCACGACAGGCAGGGGCGGAGGTCACGCTGCTGGACCTGCGCGATCTGACCATGCCGATTTTCGACGAAGACCTGGAGAAGTCCGAGGGGCTTCCGGCAAATGCGCGCCGATTCAAAGAGATGCTGATGGCCCATGACGGCCTGCTGATCTCTTCGCCGGAATACAACAGCTCGATCTCCGCGCTGTTGAAGAACGCGATCGACTGGGCCTCGCGACCCTCGCCGGGGGAATCACCGCTTCAATGCTACGTCGGCAAGGTGGCCGTGCTGATGAGCGCATCGCCCGGCGCGCTCGGCGGTTTGCGCGGCCTCGTCACGCTGCGCATGATTCTGGGCAACATCCGCGTTCTCGTCCTGCCGGATCAGCTTGCCCTCTCAAAGGCGCACGAAGCATTCAACAGCGACGGCTCGCTCAAGGATGCCACGATGCAACAGGGCATCCAGCGTCTCGGCGCCACGCTCGCCGAAACCCTTCGCAAACTCAAAGCGTAAAATCGGACGGCGGCGGCGATCCGGCGCTTTCATCGGCTTCGCTCGCGCCTTCCGCCTCGATGGGTTCCAACCGCAGCACCGGACGGGCCCGGCCGAATCGCGCCGACGCGCGTACGATCCGCCAGCGCGGCGGCGCATCGTCCGGCCATACAAGCCCATCATCCGGCGGCATGCCCGATTCAAGCTGCCGAGCCGCCAGTGCATACAAGGCGCGGGAAACTTCCTCGTCCGGTTCGCCATCCACCGTCACCTGCATATCCAGCAGACCCAGCGCATCCATGCCCATGCTGTCGCAGACGTATCGACCCGCCTCGCTGCCATCGAGCGGGAAGGTTCGGAAGTTCACCGCGGTGGATGATGCCGTAGCGATGGCACTATCCACTGCTGAACCACCTGGCGCCGCACTGGGTGAAAGCAGCCGCCCTGCGTCGGGCCAGTAAATCGCCGAGACCGGCGCGAACTCCCCCAATGCCTGATGAGCAAGACCATGCAGCCGAAGGGCGCTGACGCGCGACGAATCCCCCTCACGGTCATAGCGGCTCACCGTCGTCGTGATTCGAATCCGCGCCGCATGCGATCGAGCCGAAGGGAGCGCTTCGGGCCAGTCCCAGCTCAGCGCCGCGGCTTCTTCAAGCGCAGCCGCATCCATCGGCGACGAATGGTATTCCAGTTCCAGCGTGACACGGCCGATGGTGAACCGCGCGGTCTTTCCGGCGACAGACGGACCTTCCAGTCGCGCCGTGCGTTGACCGCAGCGCCGGAGCGATGCGAGAAAGACATCCGGCACGAACTGCCATGACGCTGCGAGCAAAGTCCAACTCGCCAGCGACGGTGGCGCGTCAGCCGGCTCCGGCGCCATGCCTGAATCATGAGCGGACTGGTCGTCTGCGCTGTTACTCGCTGAACTTTGGAGTGTGAGCGGCGCACGATCATCGAGCGTCTTGTCGTTCACGGGTGGGTCGAGCGATTCTCCAATACTGCGGCCGCCAAAGGCGCCGGACTCTACAAGCTTCTCGGCGGGGAGCGATTTGTTGCGATGTCGTGAAGCGTGCCCTGCGATGGTCGCCAGTACGCCAATCAGGAGCGCTGCCCAGCCGAGAAAATTCTCGTGCCCGATCATCCACGCAGCAACGAAAAACGCGACGGCAGCGGCATGCATCCACGTGCCGTGTCGGCGCAGCACAGCGAGCCCCAGCCCCTGCAGCGCCGAGGTGAGTCCGAGGAGACCAAGTGTAATGAAGAGCCATATCACCAGAGATGTCCGGTATCGGTTTTTGCCGGCGCGTTATTCATCGCCGGCTTGAAAGATTTCATCGGGAATGGGAATAAGCCGGCCGTCGCGATCGATGCAGGCCAGCGTCGTCTTCGCCTCGCAGAGCAGTCGGCCCTCTCGGCGAAGCACATACGAATGATCGATCCGCGCCCGCGTCATGCGCTCGATCCTCGTCGTCAGCACCAGTTCGTCGTCGTAATACGCCGGGGCACGAAACTGCACCTCGACCTTGGCCACGGCAAAGAGCACGCCGCGCGCCTCCAGATCGCGATAACGAAAGCCCGCGAGCCGCAGCAACTCCGTCCGCCCCATCTCGAAATACTCAAAATATTTCGCATGGTGCAGATATCCCATCGGGTCGCTCTCGGCATAACGAACGCGGACATGGATTTCGCAACAGGTTGGCGGTTTCGTGGACATGCCCCTATTCTCAGGCGTGGGGCTTACGTTGCAAGCGTCGGCCGGCGCGGGGTTTCGCCAGGGCTCGGCGAACATGGCCGTTGTGCCGGGTCAGGAGTACATCTGCCTGCGACCGCGACAAGCCCATGCACTCCATCACAATCGCCGTCTTGGCTCGGCCCCGTGCCTTCTTGAGCAGCCGTGTCGCCTGCTGCGTGCCGATGCCCGTCGCGTCGGAGATCACGCGCGTCGCACGTTCGGTGAGCTTGCGGCAGGCATAGCTGTTCAGATCGACCATGAGATTGCCGTAGGTCTTGCCCATGCGCACCATGCTGAGCGTCGTGATCATATTGAGCACGAGTTTCGTGGCGGTTCCCGCTTTGAGCCGTGTCGAGCCGGACAGTACTTCCGGGCCGGCCAGCACGCGAATATCCACGTCGCAGCGTATCCGCACCTGCGACACCGGAACGCAGGCGAAAAAGATCGTCTTCGCTCCCCGCTTCCGCGCTTCGGACAGTGCCGCGTGAACGTAGGGCGTCGTCCCGCCGGAGGCGATGCCCATCACCACGTCTCGCTTCCCGACGCGCATCGCTGACAGCTCACGAACCGCGGCTCGCTCATCATCTTCCGCACCCTCCGCGCTCCGCCACAACGCTTTCTTCCCACCGGCAATGATTCCGCGAACCATCTTCGGATCTGAACGAAACGTCGGCGGACACTCCGCCGCGTCGAGCACGCCGAGCCGGCCGCTCGTACCCGCACCGATGTAAATCAACCGTCCACCGGACTGCCACGCGCCGGATACGATGGTCACGGCGCGCAGGATCGCCGGCTTCGCTCGGGCAATCGCAATCGGTACCGAGCGATCTTCGGCATTCATGACATCGAACGCTCTGGTCAAAGGCATCGCATCCAGGTCGTGCGTTCGGGGATTACGCCGCTCGGTCAGCAGATGGCCGCGGCCCGTTCCCTTCGTGGATTGCGCCGATCGATTCGAGCGGTTTGACTGCTTTGTGCTTCGCATCACGAGTTATGCCCCCAGATCACATATCTGCCCGAGCAACACACGCCGTCTGGCGCCCGTGACGCGCGGCAGGTTTGCCGGCACGCCGTCCACACACGCCGCGGCAAGCATGGCAAATGACACGCCCTCCTTCGCCTGCGTCGAGACCCCGTATTCATCCGTCGTGGTTATGGCGACTCCGCGGCCATTCTGCGAGACGCACTTCGCAAGCTGCCGGACCAGCGAGCGATTCTTCTCGCCCCCGCCGCAGAGAATTATTTCGTCCATCGGTGGATACCCTCGACCCGTCAAATCGCAGAGCCACGCATAGCCGAGCATCATGCACACTGCCGAGTAATGCGTCATCGTGGCGATCCAGTCATTGGGCGATAGTTTTAACCGACGAAACCGCTTCGACAGCTCCGCGAGTAGCGTCTCGCCGAAATGTTCTCGGCCGCAGCTCTTGGGCGGCATCTCGGCCAGGTACGGATGCCGCAGCAGCTGCTCCAACACCGGCAAGCTGATCCGCCCGAGCGCCGCCCGTCGACCACCGCGATCGAACTGCTCGCGGCCCTTCGTCTGCTTTCGCACGAGGCCGTCGATCATCATATTTCCGGGACCGGTGTCGAAGGCGAGGGTCTCCCCGACTTTCCCCCCTGCCGGAAGCCACGTTAGGTTGGCGATGCCCCCGATGTTTTGAATGACACGATGACGTCGGCTGTGGCCAAACAGCACGAAGTCCGTCCACGGTACCAGCGGCGCGCCCTGCCCCCCCACCGCCATGTCCGCCTGACGAAATCGATGCACGACCGGGCAGCCCATGGCCGCCGCGATCACCGTGGCATCACCGATCTGAAACGTACTCGGCACCGCGGCATGACCCAGCGCCGACCCGCCCGCATGACCCGGCGGCAGGTGACAGATCGTCTGTCCGTGCGAACCGATCAGGTTCACGCACCGAAGCCCCAGCCGCCTGACCAGATCGCCCGCGGCGCGTGCGAAGGCGCGGCCCACTTCGACTTCGAGTCGGCACAGTTCCTCCGTGCGCGTTGAGGCCGGCGCCATCACCGCGAGAAGCCGTTCGCGCAGCTCGCGCGAATAGGTACGATGCAGATGCCCAAGCACCTTCACGCGCATGTCCAGCCCACGGCCGCGAATCTCGCAGGCCACGGCATCCACGCCGTCGGCGCTGGTACCGCTGTTGAGTCCGAGGATGATTCGGTTGTTTCGGGCCATGCGTCTCCCGGGGCGTGCGATCGATCAGCGCGTCGACACGTACGACGCCGATAACGAGGCGGCATTGTTTAGGACGCGAAACCGAAATGCAAACCGGCACGCCCCGAATTTCGGAGCCCCGATGCAAGGCGTCGCGCGGGCAGTATGCGTCCGCAACCCTGCACCGCGAAGTCGGCTTTGCCGGCAGCAAGACGATCTGACAGCAGTCTCAAGCGGCAGGGCGCAGTCTCCGATCTGTTCAGGCGGTTCGACCGTATTGCCAAGCGCAACATATTCGGACGCTCGAAGAGCCGATTCACGGCGACGGCCGTCAATCACGGGGGAAGACGCGATGAAGCGGCAGGCCGTGGCCTCAGAATGCGATGTCAGAACGCTCCTGCGGGAGCGTTCGCGCAGGGTCAACGGCTCCACGCTATCTCACCTCGTTCCTTCGAAGCACATGTCGTGGAAAGGGATTAGCGAGTCGCAAAACCCGCCAGACCAGGAATTGCTCCAGCAGATTGACCGACTCGAGCGATCGGCGAAGCGTGCACAGATCGACAGCATCACGGCGCTGATCGCCGCGATCGGAGCGCGCGATTTGTACACCAGGCAGCATTCGATCAATGTCGCCGCCTATGCCGAAGCACTCGCTCGTCGCGCCGAACTATCCTCCTCGGAGATCGTCGCCATCGTGATTGCCGCGCTGCTCCATGACGTCGGCAAGATCGCTCTGCCCGACGGCATCCTTAAGAAATCCGGCGCGTTGAACCGAGACGAGTTGGCTTACGTCGCGCAGCATCCGGCCCAGGGCGTGGCCATTCTGCAGTCGATCAGATCCCTGGATCAGGAACTGCTCTACGTCCTGCATCATCACGAGTGGTACGACGGCAGCGGCTACCCGCACGGCCTTATCGGGCAAGCGATTCCCCTGGGTGCAAGATTTGTTCAGACGGCAGACTGCGTGGATGCGATGCTCTCGCCACGTAGTTACAAGGAAGCCATGACCATCGACGAAGCCATGCTCGAACTTCAGCGCTGCCGGGGAATACAGTTCGATCCCGATCTGGCCGACCTGGCCACCGACTGGCTTCGGGAGAACCAATGCGTCGGCAGCACCGTCTGACGATGCTGCAAACGGCCTGCTACAACGGTTGCTTTCCTCTATATTGGATGACCTCCACCCGTTCGAGCGTAATCATCCCCTCTTGAACCATCTTCTCGACGTGGGGCAGGAGTTCGTCGATCTTCTCCCGCCCGTCGACGATTTCGATGACCATCGGCAGGTCTTCCGACAGCCGCAGAATCTTGACCGTGTGCAGGCGACTGTTGGCCCCGAAGCCCATCGGGCCGCGCAGAACGGTCGCGCCGGCAAGATGCAACTCACGCGCCTTGAGGACGATCGCCTCGTAAAGCGGCTTGCCCTCCCACTTGTCGCTTTCGCCGATGAAGATGCGAAGCAGGCAACCTTCGCGAGGAATCGTCATAACTTACACTCCAAACCATTTCTGTGCGGCCCGGTGCCCGAGCCATACCGCCCCCAGGCCGACGGCGTTACACAGCAACAGGTTCGTCATCGCGTAGCCCATCTCTCCATCCGCCGCGAGGAGAAACGTCTCGCGTCCGAACGTTGAGAAGGTCGTGTAGCCGCCGAGGATGCCGACCAGAAGCGCCACGCGATATTCTTCGCGAATCAGCAGCGGACCCGTGAGAGCCATCCCGAGAAAGCCAATCGCGAGACAGCCGGAAACATTCACGATGAGCGTTCCGAGAGGAAAGGAACTGCCGGAGAGTTTCTGCGTCCACCCGGCGACGGCATACCGCATGACCGAACCGACCGCCCCTCCCATCGCGATGAGAAGCAATTTGTACATTTACTCCGTTCCGCATCCGGCAGGCACGCGCGGCTCCGGCAGTCGAAAGCAGGCCGCGCGCCGCTGCTCCCAGAGGTCCGTCTCCGGTGTGAAGCGTTTGTCATCCGCCAGCGCCAGGTCCAACTCCAGCGTGTCGCCGTTCTCCGTACCGCGCCACATGATTGAACCATCCGGCGCGGCAATCACGATGGCGCCGGTATTCTGCTTCTGCTCCGCCCCGCCCATGCGGCCGTCAACAACCACGACAAACACCCGATTCTCCGCCGCACGTGTGCGTACCAGCGCCTCATCCGACGCCCGCCCGCTATACACGAGTACCTGCGCCCCCTCGAGAGACGCACAGCGAGCCGGAGCGAAGTTTTTCAGGTCAGCCCCCTTCAAGACGACCACGCGCCCGCCGGCGGATTGAACCACGTCCGCAATCGCCCCTGCTTCTGCTCGAAGTGAAATCAAGACCTTGCCCGCCTGCTTCGACGCGCGATACGGCGCCTTGCCGCTCAGCAATTGAGACCGCTGCGGCGCTTCGATCATGATCGAACCAGCCGACGCGGGCACGACGTCCGCGAGAATCAAGTGCTCACCGTCGATCGGCGCCTTCGCCACGACTCGCCCTGACGCATCGACGATCTGACTTTGTCCGACGTATTCCAGTTTGTCGGCCTCGCATCCGCTCTTGCTCGCACAGGCAAACGGCAGGCCGAACTCAATCGCCCGAGCCCGAATCATGAAGTCGGCCTGCACATTGAGATACGTCTGACCGCGCTTGCCCGCGTTCACCCAGGCCGTCGGTTCGATGACAAACTCCGCCCCCTGCGTCGCCAGCGTCGCCACGATCTCCGGTGTTCGCGCGTCGGCACAGATCAGCACGCCCATGCGACCGAACTCACTGTCAAACACCGAGAGCGACGAGCCCGGGGAAAACCAGCGATTGTCGCAATCCCACATGAAGCTCTTGCGAGCCACGCCGACGAGCCGACCGGTGCGGTCGAATACTGCGGCGCTGTTGTGCAGCTTGCCCGCGTTTTCCTCGACAACGCCGACGACGATCCACATTCTGCTTGAACGTGCCATTGAGGCGTATCGTTCCAGCACGAGGTCGGCGCGCTCGATGTCCGGCTGCATGTAGCGCTCGACGGATTCCAGCCAGTAAGCGGGATAGGTGCACTCCGGCAGAACGAGCAGATCGGCCCCGGCCTCGCGCGACTGGGATACCAGCCGCTCGACCATCGGCCAGACGCGCGGCGCATCCGACAAAGTCGTCGCTTCCATCTGGCCACATGCTACAATCATGGTCGCTCCCGTCATCCGCAGAGGGCGAACGTGAATCGAATCACCCGCTGCTCCCTATGAGTTTAGCAGTAACCGCGCCGTCGTCTATTCACCTCGCTCCGGGCTCGAATTGCTGCCTGCAATCGCCTTCCTTATAATTCCCGCGATATCCAGGACGTGAATTCATGGCAAATCGGGATTATTACGAGGTTCTCGGCATCGCCCGAAGCGCCGGCGAGGCCGACATCAAGAAGGCCTATCGCCGCCTGGCCAAGGAATTCCACCCCGACCACAACAAGGACAACAAACAGGCCGAAGCACGCTTCAAGGAAGTGCAGGAGGCCTACGCCGTCCTGTCGGACAAGGACAAGAAAGCTCGCTACGACCAGTTCGGCCATGCCGGTGTCGATCCACGATTCAACCCCGGCGGTGCAACGCACTGGTCCACCAGCGGCGGCGAGACCTTTGATTTCGACTCGATCGCCGATCTGTTTGATTTTTCCGGAGGTCGCCGGGGGGGCGAAGGCGTCAGCTCCGTACTCGAAGAATTTCTCCGCAAAGCCGGCGGCGGTCGCGGCGCCCAGGCGGACTTCGGTCGGCACGACGGCGGCCACGCACACTTCGTGAACGAGTCGTCGCAGGCGCCACGCGACGTGGAACAACCCGTAAATCTCACCTTCGATCAGGCCCTGCGCGGAACCACGCTCAACCTTCAGCTTCAGACGGACAAGCGCAGCGAGACCATTGCCGTCCGCATTCCGCCCGGCGTCCGCGACGGTCAGCGCATTCGTGTGCGCGGCAAGGGTCAGCCGTCCGGCGGCCGCAAGCCCGCCGGTGATCTGTACGTCGTGTGTCGAATCGCGCCGCACCCCTACTGGGAGCGCATCGACGATCATCTGTACCTCATCGTGCCGGTGACGATCGCCGAGGCATCGCTCGGCGCGAGGATTGACCTGCCGACGCCTGACGGTGTCCGTACAGTGACACTTCCCCCCGGTACGGCAAGCGGCGCGAAGCTGCGCCTCGCCGGGCAGGGCATGCCGAATCCAAAGGATCAATCACGCGGAGATTTCTTCGCGGTCATCAAGATCGTGCCCCCGAGCCCGCCGACCGATGAACAGCGGAAGCTGTTGGAACAGCTCGCGGCTACATTTACAACTTCACCCCGCGACGGCCTCTGGAGCTAAGTCGACGTGCCCATATCATTCCACCCTTACCAGCTCAACGCACCAGCGAATTCATCCCGCGAATCGGTCTCCGCCCTTCTCGGCGCCCGGGCTTCGCGATCTGGAGTAATGCGACCGAACAAGCTGATCGCGATTCTCTTGATCGCCTCACTGCCATGTACCTGGCACCCATCGCCGTCTCACGCACAGGCCACGCCCGACATCGCCGCCACGGCTCCCGCCGACGCCGTCACGAAACCTCCGGCCGCGTCGTTGGAAGACGACCCGCGAATGGCCCACTGGCGACTGGTGTTCTTCTGGTCGCTTGTGATCCTGCTGATCTTCCTGGTTGCCGCCTTGGTGATCGTCCGATTTTCAGAGCGATACAAGGCGTACCTGCTCCGCAAGCGCCGTCCACCGACGCCTTCTGACGACGTCTGGAAGATGCACAAGCTGCCGCGCGAAATGGACATCGACCTGCCGCACGACGACAGCGAAGACAGGGGCAATTGACATGCGCCCGGCCCGCTCAGCGTTGCCAGTCTGGCCAAATCTTCCTACCGGAAGCAATGACGTACATGGGTCGCGCATGCGTCGGCCCGCGCGATGTCATAAGTATCGGAGAACAGCCGCCGATCGGACTCGAACCGATGACCTGCGGTTTACAAAACCGCTGCTCTACCAACTGAGCTACGGCGGCGACTTTAATTCCATAAGCGATTTACAGTAACAATCACTCTCGCTGCACTCCGATACGAAAACCTTGACGACGACCGTTTGAGGTCTTCAATGACATTGTGTGCCCGGCTGCCAGGCCGGTTCGTCGTTGCAAGGGGTCGTTGTCGTGCCAGAAGCATTCAGCAAACTCGCCAAAACTATCAAACCGTATCCAACGTTTCCGCTGACACTGCACCCAAACGGGCAATGGTGCAAGAAGATTCGCGGCAAAGTTCATTTCTTCGGCGTCTGGGCTGATCCCAATGCAGCCCTGCAAGAGTATACCCGCCAAGCCGCCGACCTGCACGCGGGTCGAACGCCACGGCTCCATGACACCGACGGCACAACCATCAAGGATATCGCCAACCACTACCTGGCAAACCAGCAGGAGAAAGCCAAGCGAGGCCTGATCACTCCAGCTTGGTTCAAGGATTGCTTGGAGGCCCTCAAGCCCTTTGTTCAGTTTTTGGTGCCGGAACGCCTCTGGACTGACGTGGAGCCGCGGGACTTCGGCGAATATCGGCTACATCTCTACGACCGCGTCGGCGTCTGTGCCATTGAACGGACGATTACCATCATCCGTTCGATGTTCAAGTACGCACACGAAACCAACCTCATTGACCAACCGGCAAGATATGGAGGGCAGCTCAACAAGCCCACGCAGAAAGAGAAGCGGCAGAACCGCAGCGCACGAGATCGCCTCAACGGCAAACGACTTTTCACGCCGAAGGAGGTCAGGATATTGCTGGAAACGGCTCAACAGCCCATGAAGGCAATGATTCTGATTGGGATCAACGGGGGATTCGGGAACACCGACTGTGCGGAGCTACCCATCCAGGCTTTGGACTTGAAGCGAAAAGTCATCGATTACGAACGCCCCAAGACCGCCGTGCAGCGAATCGTCCCGTTGTGGCCCGAAACCGCGAAATCCTTGCAGGAGGTCCTGACCGGCGAGCGGCCCAAGGTGAGTAAACCGGAATATCAAAACCTCGTCTTTCTGACGGTGTTCGGTAACCCCTGGAAACAGGAGGTGGTTCGAATCGAAGGGACCGATGACCAGCCAACGGTCGGTCGGCATCAGGCCATTATCCTGGAATTCGGAAAACTGCTCCAGCGATTGGGACTGAAGCGTAAGGGCCTGGGGTTCTACGCGCTCCGGCACACCTTTCGAACATGGGCGGACGAAACGCACGATCAGCACGCCGTCCATCGAATCATGGGCCACGCAATTCCGGGGATGAGCGGCGTCTACGTGGAAGAGATCGGTTTAGATCGTCTACGGGCCGTGGTTGACCACGTGCGACGCAAGCTGTGGCCTACCCGAAAAAATCGTGGTCGAGCCTGAGTCGGCGCCGGCGTGGCCGGGGTCTTACCTCCGGGCTACGGGCATTCCCCGCCCTGCTAACCAAGTAATCCTCTAGCCAATCGCGACGAATTCGATGCAGACTTCTTCGGCCGCGGCCTTTCGAAGTCTTAATCGAGGCCGACTGGATTTCCCCAGAAGCGACAAGCCGTTCAATGGTGTCCCGCAAGACCTTCATAAGCGATGCGGCTTCGGCGATGGTCAGCCAATCCTGCGTCGGGCTCGCGTGTTGGCGTTTGAGTACCGCCAAGTGTTCCTCGATCCGCTCGAGGATTCGCGCGACGTCAGGGATTTGGGAATCGTCTTGGGTGCCGACAACCTTCATGCAAGTAGTATTGCATGACACTTGGAAGGGCGAATGTCACATCCCTGACGGAATGGTGATCTTAGGAAGCTTGAATTCCTGCAGGCACGAATACCAGCGTCACCCCGTCGTCAATCCTCAAAAGGGGGCCCGGAATACCCTGTGTTAGGAGCCCACAAGGGCCGAAACGGGTCGTTGTCATGTCGTCACGGTACACGCGATCAAGTCGTGTCTGGGTCAGGAATCGGTCGAACGGTTGCGCTCGCAGCCCGTCTCACAACGCCCCGACTGAACAGGCTGCCACACTGCGGTCTGAGAACCGGAGAGCCATTTCGTCGACCAACACGATTGAGGCGACGAGCAATCTGGCCATCGTCACCGTCGTTTCTGCCTTCTGCGAACATTTGAAGGCGCGCTGCCCTCACAAGTCCTACAAGAATGACGTGAGTCGTCTCCGGGTTTTCTTCGGGCAGATTTGTGATGAGCTAAAGCTGGGACGACCTGGAAGCGGAACCGGCGGCGGTGCGAAGCCGCACTCGGATAAGTTCGCCCACGCACACGTGAAGGCTGAGCGGTTGGAAGATGTGTCCCCGGCCGTGATGAACCGTTTCATCACGGATCGAATCCGCGAAGACGCGTGGTCGGCGAAGACCGCCAACGACTTTCGTGAGGTCCTTCATCGTCTCTTCGCCTTTGCGATCAAACATCACGGGTTCTGCTCGCGCGACCGGCGAAATGCAAATCCCGTGGCCTCAGTGGAGCGACAGAGGGAATCGGCGCCGCAAATACGTTTCCTGACGCTTGAGCAAATCGAGGAACAGATCAAAATTCTCGAAGGCCATCCCGTGATCCAGGCGCTCGTTGCCACCTACATCTAAGCGGGCCTGCGCCGTGAAGAGGCCCTCTGGCTAACCCGTGAAGACGTGGACCTCGAAAGAAGAATCATCAAGGTTCAAGCGAAGACGCTCGACGGGCAGTCGTGGCAGCCAAAAACGCGACGCAACCGCGCCGTCCCGATCAGCGTAAGGCTCTTCGGCATCCTGCTGGAGTACAGCCCGCCTCAAGATAGCCCGTGGTTCTTTCCGTCACCCAAGGGGAAGCGCTGGCAGCCGGACAACTTTTCGCAGGACCTGAGGGCGATTAACAAGAAAAGAGGTCTCGACTGGGGCTGCCTGGATTTTCGGCACACCTTTGGCAGCCAACTCGCCCAGAAGGGCGAGTCGCTCTACAAGATCGCGACGCTCATGGGCAACTCACCGGCGATTTGCCAGAGGCATTACGCCGCTTTGATTCCCGAGACGATGCACGATACCGTGGAGTTCCCTACTCCGGGACCCCAAACCCCTTCTTCGCCAACCAAAGGGGCCGACGAGGCCTTGACGAGGGAGCTTATGGACCGCCTGCTGGGTGAAGTTCGGGCCTTGCGCCGTTCAATGGCCCCGAATTCTCACGACGGATCTTCCAACGAGGTCCCATTGTCGGGTAGTTGAAATCCAACCACTGAATGGTTGATTTTCAGCCAGCTTCCGACACCAGTGGACCTCCGGGTCAAGTCCTTGACGACTGGCTGCTTCCCAAGTTGGACGTCGAGGGTTCGAATCCCTTCGCCCGCTTTCATAACATGTTTATTGGAAACTACTTACGGAATCCTCTGGATTCGACAATTGTAGTAGTTGCGTCAAATCCAGTCCGGAAACAGTCGCCCGAAAGCTGGCAGTCGATTCTGTCGCTGAAGGTGAGGCTTTTTGCTTCGGCGTACACATGCATCCCCACGCTGCCAAACGCTGATGAACAACGACTCGGTGACGCAGTAGTCCATCTCGATGATGGCTACGCAGAGTCCATGGCTAAGAAAGTGCTCCATCGCCCGAAGCATCGCCTGTTCAAAATCAGCATGTTCAAAGAGTCGCATGTCGAGGAGCATCCTTTGCCTGCCAGTGCCGGGCATTTGGCAATCCCGCGAACAGGCCAAACTCGAACCGCGAAAAGGGATTGAGGGACTCCCTCAGTCGCTCCAATGCGCCTTTTTCCAGTCCCAGCCTTTCGCCCAGTGCGACGAACAGGGCGCGGACGCGCGGCGGTTCCGTTTGCATGAACGTCAAGAGTCGGTCATAGCGGCCGGGTTGTCCAAGCATGGCGAGTGCTCGGCGGATGCTCTGATCGGGGGACAGCTCGCTGGTCTTCCCGCCGCGTCGAATAAAATCGAGGAGCGCTGCGTCCTCCAGGGAAAGTCTCGACCATCGCGCAGGAGAGAAAACCCTTGCCAGCGAGCTGAGTAGGCCAGGCCGATGCCGAGCTCCTGTAGCGTTGGGAAGACCTCCTTTTCCGGCGTCAGCACTCAGGGCGAGTACTCGCTCTGAAGCGCGGTGATGGGCTGGGCTGGGTGAGCGCGGCGTATCGTCTGCACGCTCGCTTCGGATATGCTGATATGCTCGACCTTGCCCTGTAGGAGTTGACAGAGGGGGTGGAGTAAGAGGCTCGAAGTCTCAGCGAATAACGGGTCGAACAAAGTCGGATGCCCCAGCAGTTTCCTTGCCAATTTGAGATTGAGCAGAAGGAAGTCGAACTGTTACTTTCGTTCCTCCACCGCCCGTGCAACCGATAAGGATCTCTCCATTGTGAGCGTGCACAATCGACTGGCAAATGGCAAGACCCAGCCCCGCGCTACGCATGGCAGTGTTTCGCAGTGTGGACGACCGCGCGCGGTCGCTTCGGTAAAAGCGCTCAAACACGTGCGGCAGGTCTTCCGAAGAAATGCCCGGTCCCGTGTCACTCACTCTGAGCAAGACCTCCCCTTCTTGTTGTTCCAACGACACTTCCACCGTGCCGGCGCCGCCCATGTATTTGATCGAGTTGTCCAACAGATTGTTCAGTACGCGATGAATCTTGCCCGAGTCCCCCGTGACAAGCACTTCGCCGTCCTCGCCGCGGCAATTCAACTTGATTCCATGCTCGCCGGCGAGGGGCCGGTAAAGATCGACCACGTCGTCAACCGCTCTCGACAAGCTGAATTGTTCAAATTGAAGCGGCTCCTGCCCGGCATCGAGCTGTGCGAGCAGGAGTAGGTCGTCGGTAACGCGACCAAGC
The DNA here is from genome assembly GCA_964385225.1 of uncultured Planctomycetaceae bacterium. Lineage (GTDB taxonomy): Bacteria > Planctomycetota > Phycisphaerae > UBA1845 > UTPLA1 > UTPLA1. Next base: position 10,040 of record CAYLOE010000009.1, on the reverse strand, counting down.
AGACGATAGTATTCGAGACTTTTCTCGATTGCCGCACGCAACTGCTCTTCTGAGCGCGGTTGACCAAGCACATGTTCAGCGGTTCCGCGCAGGGCGGTCAAAGGCGTACGCAACTCATGGGCGGCATCGGCCGTGAACTGTTGAATCTGTCGAAAACTCCGTTCCATGCGACCGAGCATGTCATTGAGGGTTTGCGCGAGTGTGTCGAGTTCGTCGTTGGTGCCAGCGAGTGGAACTCGCGCCGACAACTGCTGGGCGCTGATCTTCCTCGCCGCCTTTGAAATCCTAATGACCGGGGCCATGCTGCCGCGCGCGACAGCCCTTCCCCCGAAGAAGGAGAGCACTGCCGAGACAGCCATCGCCGCCAGACACAGGTTGCGACACAATGCAAGCGAACGTTGCACGCGGTCGATTTGATAGGCCGCCTGAATGATCACATCTCCATGATTCGGCAAGCGTTCGAACTGGGCACAGGTTCGATAGGGCGCGGCGGAAGAGCTATCGTTAAGGGTCTCGTACCAGGTATCGGCGCCGTCTCCAAAAACCTTCTCCGGCACACTCCAGGGATTGGGTAACCGTTCAGTCGGATCGCTCGTAATGAGCAGGTTGCCGTTCATGTCCAGCATGCGAAAAATTAGATCATCCTTGCTGCGACTGCCGATTTCGGCCCGAATCTCGCGCTCGATTTCCTTCAGATCAGCATTGCGCTCGTGCTCCAATTTGGCCCGGAATTCATGCACCTCGCCCTCAAGAAAGCTGTCCACCTCGCGATAAAGCGCGAAGTGAAGCCCGAGATACACGCCAACGCAAACCAATGTAGAGACGCCAAGCGTGACTCCAGTGGCGAGAATGGTGATTCGAGTTCGGACACTTCGTGCCACAGGAGTCCCTTATTGTTCTCGAAGAACGAATCCAACGCCTCGAATCGTGTGGATGAGCATGGAACTGAATCCGTGATCGACCTTCTTCCGGAGGCGCGTTATTTGTACGTCCAGGGCATTGGTCAGCGGGTCATGGTTCATGTCCCACACCTTTTCGAGGATCATGGATCGAGTGAGTACGTGACCCGCGTTTCGAGCGAGGAATTCGAGCAGGGCGAATTCTCGCAACGAGAGGTCAACACGACGACCCGCCCGTTCAACATGTCGAGCGACCACGTCGATCATAAGATCGCCCACGCGTATTGGATTTGTGGAAACAGCGGAGGTCCGTCGGACCAGAGCGCGAATTCGCGCCAACAATTCCGATGGGCTAAACGGCTTGACGAGATAATCATCCGCCCCGCAATCAAGACCTCTGACGCGATCATCAACCGCATCGCGCGCCGTCAGGCAGATGACGGGGGATTTCACACCTTCGGAACGCAGCCCGCGAACGACGCTGAAGCCATCCCGGATTGGAAGCATGAGATCGAGAACGATCACGTCGTACGAATTCTGAAGCGCAAGCCTGAAGCCTTCGTCGCCGTCGCCCGCCACGTCGACGGCCATGGATGCTTCGCGGAGGCAACCCTCTACGAAAGCAGCAACAACCGGTTCATCTTCAACGACCAGGGCTCGCACGATGTACTCCTGCCTTTCCGCAACAGAATAGCGGCACGGGCCTGCCCGGAGAACTGCGAAACCACTCGTCGGGCATGCAGCCCGGAAATCCTTTCAAACTTGTAATGATCGCGACACGGCCGGGAAGAACACGAGTTGTATAATCCAAAACCATCGTGACATCCGCCTTTTCGACGGAAGGCGACGAAGATTTAGCCCGTTTGAATCACCTACGGAGGACCAGCAGATGACTAGCAAGACCCTGAGTCGAATCGCGGCGTTCGTTTGCGCAGTTTCGATTGGTGCAGGCATCGCCTTCGTCCACGCTCAAGAGCCGCCGAAGAACGAGGAACATGAACGCAAGATAAAAGAGGCCGAGGTACCCAAGCTGGCGCTGGACGCGCTGAAGAAGGTTGCCGGCGGGAATGCGCTCATCGAATTCTCGGAGGAGGTCGAACATGGCATCACCTACTACGAGGGTTCCTGGAAAGGGACGAACGGCAAAGTGGATGCACTGGTGACCGCGAGTGGCGATCTGGTCGAGATCGAAGAGTTAATTCCCGAGGCCAGCGCCCCCAAGGCCGTTCTGGACAAAGCGCGTTCCGCGGCAGGCAAGGACGCGAAACTCTTTATCGAGAAGAAGACAGTCGTTCTCTACGAAGTCAAGTATCGAAAGAACGACCGTCGGCACGAAGTCGTCTATTCGCCGGACGGTCGTGAACGTGAGCACGAGGAGGAGCCGGGGACAGCCGAGGATGACGATTGAACCTTGCTGGTGCCAGATGTGGCGATATGAAAGGAATCAGACGTGAAAACAAACTTCCAGCTCGGTAGTTTCCTTTGGTTCACGCTCTCATTCGGCAGTCTCGTTAGCGTATGCCATTTGCTGACGTTGCCGACGATCGCAAATGCGAATCCGCCCGACTTTCGAGATAACAAGTCCGTCGATGGGGCAGCCCCGACAAACCAGACGCATGGCCTCAGCTTCGCCAAGCCGAATGAGCAGGTCGTCGCTATTGGCCCGTTTTCGAGTGGCCAGTCCGAGCAGGAATCGGGAAGCGAGCAGGCTGGCTCGACGAAGAAGGATTCCGAACCGCTTTCGCTCGACACTACGAATATCGCGACTACGCACGACGCCGACTACTTCGCAGAGCGTGCCTACGGGATCGGCGGCCCATGGCGGCTTCGCAGCGCGGATGCGCTCAAGCCGGGGACGCTCTCAATCCGCAATGAGTTTAATTGGAGCACGGGCTACCGCAGCGGCGACGATGAGTCGAACTACGCCTTGAGCATCGACTACGGTATCGCTCCGATGCACCATCTGATCCTTGAGACGACGTCCATCGACATTGGAGATGGGCTTGGCACCGGCACCGGCGATGTCCGTTTCGGCTGGCACTGGCAGCTGCTGAAGGAGGACGATTGCCTGCCGTCATTCGCGTTGCGCAACTACATCCGCGTGCCGACGGGTTATCAATCGAGCGGCGTAGACTACGAACTCCGTGGTCTCTTCAGCAAGTCGGTTGCCGATCATGTTCGGTTGCACTTCGCGCCGTTCCTCAAGTCGGTCAACGGTGACAACATCGAGGATGTTCGCTATTTCCAATGGGGCGCTGCGTTCGGTTCGGACTGGAAGATCACGGACAAGCTCGACCTTGTGGTTGACTATGTTCACGAGGCCTCTCAAACAGAGGGGTTACGGAATCAGCATAGTCTTGACGCCGGCTTCATTTATGAGATTGCCAAGGGTCACAAGTTCGGTGTCAACGGACGTGTCGGACTCGACGGCGACGGCGTGAACGGAGATTGGGGTGCTGGCGTGTTCTATACGATCGCTCTCGACGGACTTCCGAGCCTTGCGAGGTAATCTGAATTACAAGGCTGGGAATTCTCCTTCGGCGTTAACGAACTGAGATGAATGAGTGTGCCGACATTTTTCAGGAACCCAACTGCCGTCCGCGCGCTCGGACGCAGCCATCGTTTTACCTGCATGACAATCCGGATCGCCATCACAGCTACACTGATCTCGGCGTCAGTCCTTGGAATGGGCTGCGCCCAGGTTGATCCTCGTCCTGATTTTCGCGAAACCTCAAGGCGCACCGCCGAGCGAAACAGTTCGTCGGATGCATACGACCCAGCTGCTGAAGCGGTCATTCATCAAAAAGTACGAGCCTTGCTTGACGGCGGATTGACCATTGACGAAGCCGTCGGTGTGGCATTGCTTAACAACCCCGCATTTCAAGCCGAGTTTCTTACGATCGGCGCTTCGCGCGCGGACGTGGTGCAGTCGGGATTGCTCTCCAATCCGACGCTGTTCTTCAGTGTTCGATTTCCTGAGGCGGGCGGTCGCTCAAGCATCAATTTCAGCTTTGCCCAACAACTTGTCGACCTATGGCAAATTCCAGTGCGTAAAAGGGTCGCTGAGGCTGACCTTGAACGAACGATCGCGACTGTCCTCGATCGCGGTGTGCAACTGGCCGCTGAGGTGCGTTCGCAGTGCTTCCAGGTGCTCGCCTTTGAACGCGCCGAGCAGATCGCCATGGAAAATCTGGAGTTGACGCGACAAGTCTTAAAACTCGCACAAGTGCGCCTTGACGCCGGCGACACGGACCCGATCGATGTAAATCTCGTGAGCAGCCATGCCTTTGAGGTGGAGCAGATTCTGATTGCCATTCGGCGCGACCGACGAACGGCCGAATTGAGCCTTGCGACGATGCTTGGACTCGTGCGGTGGCCGGACACATGGGAGCTTCACGGCAAACTCGAAGGCGAAAGGGTTGCGTCTCTCGGCATCGATGATCTCGTCAGCTTCGCTCTGCAGGAGAGATTCGACGTGCAAATTGTATCGAGTCAGGTTGACTCCGCCGAAGGCCAGTTAGAGCGGGAGTATCTTGAGATCTTCCCGAATCTGACCTTGGGATTGGAAGCGGAACGACCGGACCGAAGAGCCTTGCCCGGACGAAAGATACTAGCGGATACTGCACGGGCATCCGTTGCGGCCGGCAAGCCGACGGCCCCTACGATCGAATCTCGCGGCCAGCGCGACCTCTTGCGCAGACAGATTGTCGATTCCCTCCTGGGTCCGAGCTTGCAAATCACGTTGCCGATCTGGGACCAGAACCAGGCTCAAATTGCCAAGACACGATATGCCGTCGTGCAACTCAGGAAGATGCACGACAGCGTGCAGGATCGAGTAACGCGCGAGGTCAGTCAAGCTTACATCGCGGCATCGGCGGCTGATGAACTGGTTGAGTTATTGAAAACAAAAGCGCTGCCGCGCGCCAGGGAGAACGTGGAGATCATTCGCCGACAGTACGAGAACGGCGAACAGAGCATTCTCTTCCTGCTCGAATCGCAGGAATTCCTCTTGCAGCAGAGTCGTGCCTACGTCAATGCGCTTCGTGACAGCGCCTTGGCCTCCGCGGAACTAACGCGCGCCCTAGGGGGGAAGCGGCCACCTGAAGCAACAGGACAAGCGGCGACAACCCAACCCTCGAACCACCAGGAGTCTAGCGATGCCCTCCACAACCGGTAATGACCTGTTGAACTTGATCACCGGCGTTCTTCAAACATTGCTCATGTTCTTCCTTGACTTTTTCCGGCAGGGACTCGCTGCCTTTTTGTTCTGATTGCATAGAAAGGACCTGCCATGAAGAGAGTTCTTGTCGTACTACGGGGTCGTGTTGTGTGGCACATCGCGATTGTGGCACCACTCGCGATGTGCCTTATGACGCAGCCTGTGGCCGAAGCTGGACCTGATGGCGGTACAACGAAGTCCACGGGGACCGTGCATTCCACCGTTGAGAACCGCGTTACCGAAGCTGCTCTAACGGCTATCTCGCTGAGTGCCAAGGCCGTCGAGCGTCTTGCCATCAAGACGGTTGTCGTTCGGGAAGGCAGTGTCTCGCGATTTCGTCTCCTGGGTGGCGAAACGATGGTACCGCCGGGGCGAGCCATTCAACTTTCCGCGCCCTTCGCGGGAACGATTGTAGCCATCGACGATCAAGTGACGCCATCGCCGGGTGCAATGCTGAAGAAGGGCGACCTGATTCTGAGACTTCAACCGGTCATGATGGGTGATCGCGAAGTCCTGACACCGTCGGAACGAATATCGCTGGCCCGCGCTGCAGCGGATTTTGAAGCTGCCCAGGCACAGGCCGAAGGTGAAGTGTCCGCGGCGCGCGTGCAGTTGGACGCGGCCCAAGTCCGATTGGAGCGAGCTCAACGTTTGAGGAAGGAGAACGCCACCAGCGAGAAACTCCTTGACGAAGCCAAGGCGGAATTTGATCTCTCCAGGGAGCGTCTGGAAGCGGCCCAAGCCAAGGGCGTGGCATGGAAGAACGCCGCCCAGGGGATGCATGCCGATGCACAACTCACGCTCAATCTTGTCGCCCCTTTCGATGGCGTGCTTGCCGATCTCACCGTGGCGCCTGGGGAACCCGTCGGAGCAAACGCTCTAGTCGCCCGGTTTATTAGCGTCGATCCGCTCTGGGTCCGTGTACCGGTGTATGTCGGTGCGATGAACGAACTGAACCTCCTGGGAGAGGTGCGCATAGGCGAACTCGACGGACGTCCAAGACCGAATCTGGTGATCGTCGAGCGTATCACCGGCACGCCAACAGCCGACTCGATGTCTGCAAGCGTTGATCTGTTTTTTAGACTGGCCAACACACGGTCACAGTACCGGCCGCAACAACGCGTTGGCATTTGGATTCCACTCCGTGAATCGCAAACCGGTCTAATCGTGCCGTGGTCGGCCATTCTCTACGACTATCACGGGGGGACATGGGTGTATGAGGAAATTCAGGCAGGCAAATTCGCGCGCCGTCGCGTTGAGGTTCGCGCGATTGAAAGTGGTGACGCATTGTTGTCACGCGGCCTGCGATCGGGAATGAATGTTGTGACCGATGGATCGGCGGAATTGTTCGGCGTTGAGTTCGGCGCGGGCAAGTAGCGACCGACCATTGGCAATCGAAATACACCCATGCTGACTTGGCTTGTTTCATCTTCATTGCGCTTTCGAGTGCCCGTGCTCGTGCTTGCGGCCGGGCTTCTTGTTGTTGGCGTTCAAACCGCCCGTGTGACGCCGCTGGATGTATTTCCCGAGTTCGCGCCTCCTCTTGTTGAGATCCAAACAGAAGCGCCCGGGCTCTCTACGGACGAAGTGGAGAGTCTTATCACGGTGCCTTTGGAGAACGCACTTAACGGCACGGCATGGCTTCGCACGATCCGCTCTAAGTCGGTGCAGGGATTGTCTTCCGTCGTCCTGCTTTTCGAGGAAGGCACCGACCTCCTGAAGGCGAGGCAGATCGTCCAGGAGCGGCTTGCGGTCGAAGCCGCCCGGCTGCCGACGCTCGCCCGTCCGCCGGTGATGCTGTCGCCGCTGTCATCCCTCAGCCGAATCCTCAAGATCGGTATGTCTTCAGACACACTGTCGCAGATGGATTTGACACTGTTGGCCAAGTGGACCATTCGGCCAAAACTCATGGCCATACCGGGCGTCGCGAATGTCGCAATCTGGGGCCAGCGCGACCGTCAATTCCAAGTATTGATTGACCCCGCCGTGCTTAATGCACACGGCGTCACGCTCGACGAGGTAATCAAGGCCGCGGGCGATGCAACTGTTGTCAGCGCCGGCGGGTTCGTCGACATGCCCAATCAACGGATGGCGGTGCGTCACGCATCGTGGATTGTTGAGCCTTCCGACTTGGCTCGCGCAATCGTCGTGTTTCGCAACGGCGTTCCCATTCGCCTTGGCGATGTCGCGAGCATCGTCGAGGGTTATCCGCCGCCCATTGGCGACGCGGTTATCAATGACGGACCTGGCCTATTGCTAATCGTCGAGAAACAGCCGTGGGGTAACACGCTGTCCGTAACGGAGCACGTGGAAGCGGCAATCGAGGCGCTGCGGCCCGGCCTGAAAGATGTGCAGATTGACTCGACCATCTTCCGACCGGCGACGTTCATCGAACGCTCGATTGACAACCTATCCCACGCAATGGTCTTGGGCTGCATTCTCGTCGCTGTTGTGTTGATCGCGTTCTTGTTCGACTGGCGAACGGCCGTCATCAGCCTGACGGCCATTCCGCTCTCGATTCTCGGGGCCGCCGTCGTGCTCTACCTCAAAGGCGGCACCCTGAACGTGATGGTGCTCGCAGGGTTAGTCATCGCCGTCGGCGAGGTGGTGGATGACGCTATTATCGATGTTGAGAACATCGCGCGACGGCTCCGGCTGAATCGAGAGTCGCCCACACCGCTGTCCCCATTTCGGGTTGTCCTGAATGCATCGCTGGAGGTTCGAAGCGCCGTCGTTTATGCCAGTATGATTGTCGTACTTGTGTTCTTGCCGGTGTTCTTCCTGCCCGGCTTGGCCGGAACGTTTTTTCGACCTCTGGCCATTTCTTACATTCTGGCCATCCTTGCTTCGCTGGCTGTCGCACTCACGGTCACTCCTGCGATGTGCCTCGTACTGTTGCCACGAGGGCGATTGCAGCATCGCGACGCGCCGTTGGTTCAGACTTTGAAACGGTGGTATCGCCGGATCCTTCCGGCAATTGTCATGCGTCCGCGTCGGGCCATTGCCGCTCTCGTCATCATGTTCGCCCTTACGGCCGCGACAATCCCATTGCTAGCCGAAGAATTCCTCCCTTCGTTCAAGGAGACAGACTTCCTGATGCACTGGGTTGAAAAACCCGGTACATCACTCGACGCCGTGCGCCGCATCACCATTCAGGCGAGCAAGGAACTTCGGACGATACCGGGAGTCCGGAATTTCGGAGCGCACATCGGGCGCGCAGAGGTCGCCGATGAAGTGGTTGGACCGAACTTCACTGAGCTATGGATTAGCATCGACCCGGAAGTGGACTATGACGCCACGCTGACTCAAATTCAGGAAGTCGTGGATGGCTATCCCGGGCTGTATCGCGATGTGCTGACTTATCTGAAAGAGCGAATCAAGGAAGTGTTGACGGGCGCAAGCGCCACCATCGTCGTTCGTGTGTTTGGTCCCGACCTCGAAGTACTGCGCGCCAAAGCGCAGGAAATCTCCGTCGCGATCAAGGATGTGACTGGAGTGGCTGACCTTAAGGTCGAACCGCAAGTACTGGTTCCGCAGATTCAGGTTGCACTTCGCCCGGAAGCTGCGGCTCAATTCGGGTTGACGGCCGGTGCGATTCGTCGGGCTGCGACAACCGTCGTGAAGGGATTGAAGGTTGGCGAAGTTTATGATCAACAAATGGCGTTCGATGTCGCCGTCTGGGGGGAAGCAAGGCTCCGCTCCGATATCGTCGCTATTCAGGAATTGCTGATTGACACCCCGGGTGGCGGTCACATTCCGCTCAAGGACGTGGCCGATATATCCATCGTCGCGACGCCCAACGAGATCAAACGAGAGGGCGCGTCACGCCGAATCGATGTGACCTGCAATGTGCGTGACCGCGACCTGGGAAGTGTGGCGAAGGAGATTGAAAGCCGTGTTCGTGAACTGTCCTTTGACCGCGGTTACCATCCGGAGTTTCTCGGAGAGTACGCGGCACGTGTCGAATCCAGGAATAAGCTGATTTTCCTGTCCGCATTCGCGCTCGTCGGCATTTTCCTGCTGCTGCACATGGACTTTCAATCGGCGCGGCTCGCAAGCCTCGTCTTCATCACGCTTCCGTTTGCGTTGATTGGCGGAGTCGTCGGCGCGCTGCTCAGCGGCGGCGTCCTCTCTCTTGGCTCTCTCGTCGGCTTCGTAACAGTTCTCGGTATAGCCTCTCGCAACGGAATCATGCTGGTAAGTCACTATCGGCACTTGCAGGAGGAAGGCATGCCCTTCGGGCTGAAATTGATCCTGCAAGGCGCCGAGGAGCGCCTTTCGCCGATTCTGATGACCGCGCTGAGTGCCGGACTTGGGCTTTTGCCGCTTGTAATCGCCGGAAATCGTCCCGGGCACGAAATCGAACATCCCATGGCGATTGTTATCCTCGGGGGGCTGTGCACTTCTACAATCCTGAATCTACTCGTGTTGCCTACACTTTTCTTTCGATTTGGCCTTCAATCAGGCAGTGTGAAAGTTATTGAATAGCGGCGATCAGCAAGGGGCCTCAACGAAGGACTGCACTCGGCTGAAGATTCCTGGTCCCACACGGAATGGGAGGAACTCGAAAAGTTGCGTCGAAGTTGCGTCAGAATCACCCTGAAAACATCCAGAAATCAGTCCCAAGCCAGTTCGGAATCAGTGACTCAACCACTTACGCTGTCGATCGTTACTGCTTATCTGGCAAGTCGTTAGAATCGGCCTCTGGAGGATTCCCAAGTTGGACTTCGTGGGTTCGAATCCCATCGCCCGCTATTTATTGTTAGGCAAGCACTTGCGTTTCCGGATTAATTGATGACGTCCAGTCCGCAAGATAGCACTCGTCGAAGGCCGCGCGCCTCGGCAATTCGCACGGCCGATCGCCTACCCCGCATATTTCATCAGTGCTTGCCGAAGCAAGTTGATGGCGTGATGAGCCGGAG
>CAYLOE010000008.1:0-186096 GCA_964385225.1 uncultured Planctomycetaceae bacterium | reverse complement strand
TCGAGGCTTTTTCTATTTCTTTTCAACTGCAAACTGATGAAATATCCGGGCTAGGCGTTGCCAATTGCCCCAAGGTTAGTGCGGGTGACAGAAAATGGCTCACGGAAGTGATTCAAAAGCTGGAACAGGAGCAGGAGCTCGATGTTTGGTCGAGCGTCTTATATGAGATTGCTGCCGAATCAATTGGCGCGAGGTGGTGCAGAGGCGTTACGGTTCAAGCCACTGCTCTAGAGCCGCATGAGCTGGCCTTAATAAAGTGGTGCATAGAGGCCTATCCGCGCCTAGGCGTGTCAAAATCATTCACATCACGCCTTATCGAAATGGACACGAGTCTAATGCGACGCCTTGGAACGGCGTCTTATCATCCAGCCGATGTGCCGAGAGCCGTTCTTGTTCACTTGGCGCTTCGCCGGGCCGTTTCAAAATATATCGAGTCCGAAGTTTCTAGGGCATGGCAAACAGGAAGAGATGAGCGAGACGCGACAAAATTGGTAATTGAGCTCTGTCGACGTTTTCCGCTGTTTGCGAAGCATATACAGCACCGAAGAAAAGACGGAGGAGCCGCAAGACCAACGCTTGCGTTCAATGACGAGTATGATGTTCAAGATGCAATGCACGCGATCTTGCATCTGCACTTTGACGATGTACGGCCGGAAGAATGGACGCCTAGCTATGCCGGAACGCATTCGCGGATGGACTTCTTACTAAAAAGTCAAAAGCTCGTCGTTGAGGTGAAGATGACTCGGAAAGGACTTGATCAGAAGGAGATAGGAAGGCAGCTCGCCGTCGACAAAGAATACTACCGCGCCCATGAGGATTGCCGAAACCTTGTCTGCTTCGTATTTGATCCAGCCGGGATTTGTACCAACCCGGCAGCACTGGAGTCCGATGCTAGTGAGTCGTCCGAGAGATTGAAAACGGTTGTCATTGTCGCACCAAAGGGCCTCTGATTTTGGCGCCCTATCGTATCTTTACAGTGTTACATAAAGGACGTTATGATACGCCAATCGGGTCGGCAGGGGACCACAAGAGAAAACACAGTTTGAGACCGCCTCTCGCCCGCCGTCGGTCCCGTCATCGAAAGGAGCATGAAGGAAGATCGCGCCCTCGCAACTCTGAAGAACCTCACACGCATCGGGCTTGAGGCGCTGCCGGCCATCGTCGCCCAGGCCGGTGAGCGGGCCGGCCGCCGATTCATCGAGTTTTTCACCGCCAACATTCGTAACCGCAACACGCGTATCGCGTACGCCCGAGCGGTCGCCAAATTCTTCGATTACTGCGACGAACGCGGCCTGCGGCTATCAACCATCGAACCGGTCGCCGTCGCGGCCTATATCGAGAATCTCGCGGCCGTGCGATCGGCCCCGACCGTCAAACAGAATTTGGCCGCGATCCGGATACTCTTCGACTGGCTCGTCGTCGGCCAGGTCGTCCCGTTCAATCCGGCCGCGTCCGTTCGCGGGCCGAGGCACGTCGTAAAGCGCGGCAAGACGCCGGTCCTTACCGCCGACCAGGCCCGTAAGCTCCTCGACTCCATCGAGACCGAGACCAGCGAAGAGCACGATTCTTCTGGACCTCTCGATGAACCAGGCGACACCGTTCCGTCAATCGTCGGCCTCCGCGACCGGGCGCTTATCGGCGTGATGGTCTATTCGTTTGCCCGCGTCGGCGCCGTCGTCGCCATGCGGGTCGAGGACTACTTCCAGAGCGGCAAGCGCTGGCACGTCCGGCTCCACGAGAAAGGCGGAAAGCGGCACGAGGTGCCGTGCCACCACAACGCCGAGGCGTATCTCGACGCCTACATCGAAGCCGCGGGCATCGGCAAAGACAAGAAAAGCCCCCTCTTCCGCAGCGTGGACCGTCATCGTCGGCTGACCGACCGCCCAGTTCACAGGATCGACGTTCTCCGTATGATAAAGCGTCGGGCTCGGGCCGCCGGGTTGCCTGAAAGCACGTGTTGTCATACGTTCAGGGCCACCGGAATCACGGCGTACCTCGAAAACGGCGGCACGATTGAAAACGCCCAGGCCATCGCCGCCCACGAGTCGCCGCGGACGACAAAGCTCTACGACCGCACCAGCGACGAGATCACGCTGGACGAGGTGGAGCGGATAGCGATTTGAGGGATGTGAAGGGATGAGGAAATGACAAGATGAGCACCCTCAACGAAGCTGACACATGCCGGGTCCACATCACACCCGCACTTCAGCGTGCTGGTTGGGGACAGCCCGTATGGCGCTTAGCGGAGCAGCATTATTTCACAGACGGTCAAATCGTCCTCGTCGGTGACGGCCACCGTCGCCAAAAGGGCAAGAAGGCCGACTATTTACTTCGCTACGAAGAATCGCTCCCTATCGCCGTCGTCGAAGCCAAGTCAGAAGATCTTGAACCAGGAGCTGGCCTGCAACAGGCCAAAGACTACGCCCAGATTCTCGGAGTCCAGTTCGCCTTTTCATCGAACGGCCATGGGATAGAGGAATGGGACTTCACAACTAACACTCAGCGAACGCTTTCAGCTTTTCCGACTCCCGACGACTTGTGGCAGCGCCTTTGCACGTTCAAGGCACTGGATGCTGCGCGGCCGACGAATCCCCTTCTCTTCCCGTACTGTTCGCGCGGCGGCAAAATGCCGCGTTACTATCAGGAGGTTGCAATCAACAACACGATTGAGGCAATCCTTCAGGGCCGCAATCGAATCCTGATTAACCTCGCAACCGGGACGGGTAAGACGGTCATCGCCTTTCAGTTGGCGTGGAAGCTCTGGCAATCCAGGTGGAACCTTTCCGGCGCAGATCGAGTGCCACGGATTCTCTTTCTTGCAGATCGTAATGTCCTTCGCGATCAGGCTTACAACACGTTTGAGCCCTTCGAAAACGAGCGAGACGTGATCGCCGAGGGCCAGGCACCGATGAACCGTTCGATATTCTTCAGCATTTATCAAGCGATGTACTCGGGCGACGGAACCTCGCGGTTGTTTCACAAATACCCGCGCGATTTCTTTGACCTGATTGTGATTGATGAGTGTCATCGTTCCGGATTCGGGACCTGGAACGCCATACTCAAGCATTTTCAATCGGCGGTTCAGCTTGGTATGACCGCTACGCCGAAGCGCACTGAGAACATTGATACCTACAAGTACTTTGGGGATTCAGTCTTTACCTACTCGCTCGGCCAAGGGATCGATGACGGTTTTCTCGCCACGTACAAGGTTCACCGGACAATTACGAACTTCACTCGCGATGGCCTTGTCATCCAAGACGCCACAGATCAAGGAGCACAGCTTGAGGTCCCGGCCGGCGAATCGGTCGAAGACCGGTACAACGTGACAGAATTTGAGCGAAAAATCACGATGCCTGATCACGTGCAAAAACTCTGTGAGCACATGAACAAGCTCATGCACCGCTTCGGGCGAATGGAAAAGACGATGGTCTTCTGTGTGAACATGGACCACGCGCTTCAAGTCACGGAAGAACTGAATCGCCTGAACGCCGACCTAAACGTCCCGGACTACGCGGTTCGTATCGTCTCGGAGGAAGGAGCGACGGGTAAGGCGCTCCTAGAGAAGTTCCAGGATACGGAGAAGCAGGTACCGGTCATTGCAACGACTGTGGATCTCCTGACGACTGGAGTTGACGCGCCGAGTGTTCGGAACGTCGTGTTCATGAAGCCGATAGCGTCTATTGTATCGTTCAAGCAGATTGTTGGACGCGGCTCGCGGTTATGTCAGGACACAGACAAGTTCTGGTTCCGGGTCATCGATTACACCAATGCGTCTCGTCTCTTCGATGATTGGGATCGACCCGGAGAACCCGGTGAAGGCGGTGCATACACGGACGCGCCGTTCACATGCGTCATCGGCGGAACCGTGAAGAACTCGGACACCGATCAACCCATCGAGCATGCCCGCGTCTATCTCCAGACCAGCTCAAACGAGGTGACGGATCAATTCACAGGTCCGAACGGCCAGTTTTTCTTTCCAAACGTTGGCAAGGGCACCGTGGTCCTCGTGGTCACAGCATCAGATCATCGACGGATTCAGATGACCGTGGCCACGGACCCAGACGCGCCACTATCGCTTGACATCAAGCTCAAGCCGACCAAGGACTCAACGCGGCGGCGGGTGAAGATCACCGGCTTAAGCGTACGCATGGTGGACGAGGCGTATGAGGAACGCGACGCTGAGGGCAATCTCGTTACGCCTGAAGACTATCTAAAGAAGGTCCGCCAGGAACTGATTGCCGCCTGCCATTCTATGGTCGAATTGCAGCGGGCATGGGTCAACAAGGCTCGCCGTGACGAATTGCTTGGCACCCTTGAGGAGCGCATGGTCCATTTGGATATCCTTCGCGAGATTCTCAATCGACCGGATGCAGATGCTTACGACCTTCTGGCTCACGTCGCCTTCGGGGCGGACATACACAGTTGCGAGGAACGAGCCAACGCTTTGTTTAACCTCCACAAGGAGTTTTTCGAGAACTTTGACGACGAAGCCCGAAAGGTATTGCTTGCCCTGGTGGAGAAATACCGATACGGAGGCGTTCTCGAAGTTGCCGATCCTGCCGTGTTCACGCTGGCACCGTTCAACAGCGACGTACGACACGTCGCCAAACCCTTTGGCGGGATTGCAGAATTACGAAACGCAATCGACGAGCTAATCGCCCGTCTCTACGTGGAAGAGGCTGCTTAACAGATGTCGCGAGATACGCTAAATACCCAGTTTTGGAAAGCATGCAAGATTCTCCGGCAGGACGATAACACCAACAGCCTGCTGGATTACGTCGAGCAAATCTCGTGGCTTCTTTTTCTCAAGTGCCTTGAGGAGTTCGAGGGTCAGCGTCGTGCAGAGGCCGAGTACGAGGGCAAGTTGCACACCGCGATTCTTTCGCAGAAGTACCAGTGGTCGAGCTGGACGAATCCCGACCCATCCAAAAAGCTCACGGGCCGCGACCTACTGAAGTTCCTTAATGATGATTTGTTCCCCTATCTTCGCGGCCTCCAGGGCAATAGCGCCCGCTCTGTCATTCGCGGGTTGTTCGAAGACGCCCCCTCGAAGATGCTCAAGGACGGTGCGATTCTCCGCGACGCCATCGACGCGGTACAGGAAATCCAATTTGAGACAGCGGAAGATGTTCATACGCTCTCGCACCTCTATGAATCCATGCTTGCCAAGCTCGGGCGCGAAGGCGGGATGGGCGGCGAGTTCTACACACCCCGGCCGATTATCGAATTCGTTGTCCAAATGGTCGATCCCAAGATCGGCCAGTCGATTTATGACCCCGCTATGGGTTCCGCCGGTTTCCTTGTAGAAGCCTACAAGCACATGCGCGCCGCCAAGGGGAATCGCATTCTACCGAAGGACGAGAAGCGATTGCAGAACGAGACCTTCTACGGTCAGGAGAAAAAAGCGCTGCCATATCTGCTTGGCTGCATGAACATGATCCTGCACGGCGTATTCTCGTCTAATCTGCGAAGGCACAACACGCTTGCAGACGACGTTCGCAAATTCACCGAGAAGGACCGATTTGACGTGATCCTGACCAATCCGCCGTTTGGCGGGACCGAGCACGATAGCGTCACCGCCAATTTCCCATACCCTTCGAAGGCAACATCGATCACCTTCCTTCAACACATCATGAAGAAGGTCAAGCGCGGGGGAAAAGTCGGCATGGTCATCGACGAAGGCGTGCTCTTCAAAACCAACGAAGGGGCGTACGTTCAAACCAAGAAGGAGCTTCTGGAGCAATTCAACCTGCACACGATCATCAGTCTGCCAGCCGGAGTATTTGCGAACGCCGTCGCTAGCGGCACGGGGCCGAAAACCGACCTCCTTTTCTTCGACCGCGAAATCGACAAAGCCGGCAACCCCGTCGGCACCAAAGAGATTTGGTATTACGAGGTGGAAGCGGTGGGGTTTTCGCTCACGAAGACCCAGCGGCCAATTCCGGAAAACGACTTGCACGACTGCATGGCGAAAGCCAAGAAGCGGGTGACCTCTGTACGAAGCTGGTTTGTGCCAGTCAAAGATATTGTCAAGCGAGACTACGATCTGTCTGCGATCAACCCGAGCGCCGACAAGGCCGTAAAGCACCGTTCACCGATTGCAATCGCCGCCGATATCGCGAGCAAAGAGCAGCGCATTTTGGAGATAATACAGGAAATCCAAGAAATCCTTGAGGCCGCTCTCGCCGGGAGAAATGCGGAGTCAGTGACGTGAAAGGTGTTTGGCCACAAACCCCTCTGTCTCGTGTACTCCGGCAAGTGGAGGATGTTGTATTCCTTGAGGACAAGCAACAATACCAACAGGTGACGGTTTCACTGCATGGACGCGGATTGCGACTCCGGCAGGTTGTTAACGGCGAGGATGTCAAGACGAAGCGACAATACCGAGTGCGGGCTGGCCAGTTTCTATACAGCCGAATTGATGCTCGAAACGGAGCATTTGGGCTTGTTCCGCTTGAATTGGATGGCGCCGTTGTGTCGAACGATTTCCCGGTGTTCGATGTTGAAGCGACAATTGCCGAGCCGAAGTTCATCGCATATCTGGCCCAATCCAAGTGGTTTATTTCTCAGTGCGAAGACCCAAGTCGCGGAGTCACCAACCGGCAGCGGATGGCTGAGGACCAACTTCTCGCCGTGAAAGTGCCATTGCCTCCATTGGGCCAACAGAGGCGTATCGTCCAAATAATTGATGAAGTTGCGACACGGACCGCCGAGGCCAAGCGGCTTCGAGAATCAATTGAGAACGAACGAGAGGAGCTGCTCCAGGCTTTCGCCCGAGAACTTGCGAGGGGCGCGCCTCGTCGTCCGATGCAACAGGTAGCCCCCGTCATACGCAGGCCGGTTACGATCGATAAATCCGCGATGTACCCGGAACTGGGAATTAGATCTTTTGGCAAAGGCACGTTTCACAAGCCTGCCATCCCCGGCGCGAATCTCGGCCGGAAGCGACTATTCCACATTCACCCAGGAGACTTGGTCTTCAGCAACGTGTTTTCTTGGGAGGGCGCGATTGCGGTCGCGCAGGACGTAGACGCGGGACGGGTCGGGTCGCATCGCTTCATCACCTGTTTGCCTGATTCAACGCTTGCCACAGCAGAGTTTTTGCGATGTTGGTACTTGAGCGATGAAGGGATGAGTTATGTTTGGGGAGCATCACCAGGTGCCGCGGGCAGAAATCGAACGCTCGGGCTCAAGAAGCTGATGGCGATTCCCGTTCCTGTCCCACCTATCGAAGCTCAACTATCGTTGACGAAGCTTAGCGAGCGGGTTGCGTCTGCCCGGCAATCTCAGACCGCCGTTTCCCTTGATCTTGAAGCAATGATCCCGGCAATCCTTGACCGGGCATTTCGCGGGGAGCTATGAGAAAGGACGTGAACAGCTCATGCCAACCATCCAACGAAAGGTGGAAGTTCATCGTCTTACGGTTTCGGGCCTTCCAGACGGTCAATCCTATGGAGTGTTTCTGCGAAACCTATGGCCCAGCTTGAGGCTACTTATGCAAGGAGCGCCCTATGGCCATTGCGAAAGCGAAGAATGCTCCAGGTAGTGGCCCGAAGGTTCTGACCTTTCAAGCCGCAATCAAAGCTTCCGAAATTTACTCCCGTCGCCACCTGCTACTTGGCAACGGTTTCAGTATCGCTTGTCGACCAAACATCTTTCGTTATGACAAGCTGTTCGAGCAAGCCAAATTTGAAGATCTTTCCAAATCAGCGAGGAATGCGTTTACGACACTGGGCACAACCGATTTTGAAAGGGTAATCAAGACGCTCCGAGATGCGGCAACGGTCGCATCCGTGTACGGCGTGTCGGCTAAGCAAGCGGAGCGAATGCGAGAGGACGCATCCGCCCTTAAGGAACTGCTCGTCCAGACTATCGCCAAAAGCCATCCGGAACGTCCGAGCGACATCAATGACGATGAATATGCGGCGTGCCAGAAGTTTCTCTCCCACTTCAACACTACGTACTCGTTCAACTACGACCTCTTGCTCTACTGGACCCACATGCATCACGAGGATGAAAAGAAGATCAGGTCGGACGATGGGTTTCGCACTTCGCAGGACGACATCGAAGCGGACATCGAATCAGATTACGTCGTGTGGGAGCCAAGCCAAAGTCACGAGCAGAATATGTGGTTTCTTCACGGTGCTCTACATGTATTCGACTCCGGCACAGAGATCCAAAAATATACATGGAAGCGGACTGGCATTCGCCTAATCGAGCAGACCCGCAACGCGCTCAGCAAGGATTTCTTTCCGCTCTTTGTCGCCGAGGGAACAAGTCGCGAAAAGCTGGAGCGCATTCGGCACAGCGACTACTTGGCCAAGGCATACAGGAGCTTTCAAGAGATTCAGTATTGCCTGTTCGTGTATGGGCATTCATTCGCTGCCAATGATGATCATTACCTTCGCCTGATTGAGCGCGGGAAACTCTCCCACCTTTTTGTCGGCTTGCATGGCGACCCAGCTTCACCCGGTAACAAGCAGATTATCCGCCGAGCACAGGCGATGGCGTCAGCTCGCAACACACGCAGACCATTGCGAGTGGAGTTTTTTGATAGCGCATCCGCACGGGTGTGGGGCAAGTGATTTTAGCGCGTCCACATTTCCATCCAAGACAGAACGGCTGGGAGCGACGTATCGCCGCTCGCCAGCCGCTTCGATTGGAATGCTTCTCGCACCCGCGTGCCGCAGGACGGCTCAGGGCCGCGTGGTTCCCGCCGACGCCTCTGCCTTGATTCTTCTCCGCCGGGGCATTCGGGGGCGACGCCTGCTGTTCCTGCTTCGGGGGCGTCTCCTTGATCTGGGGGGGCTTCGGGACATTCTCCCGAATCGTTTGATTGTGAGGGCTGCCACCGTTTGACATGGCTGTTCTCCTTTCTGGAGCTACCGCTCGCCGCAAGCACTTGCGAAACACGAGCGTAATACTTGCGAAGCGTGTCCCGCGACGTAGCGAAGAGCACGACTTCGACGATCAGAAAGCCGACATCGACCCAGCCCGGCCCGCCGCACCATCCGCAGCCGCCCGCAAGGCGAACGCTGTAGCCGAAGGCCAGGGCGACAAACGTGTTCGCGTTGAACTGGTAATAGCGATAGTGGAAATCGACGAGCAAACTGTACGCCGATAGATTCGATTGAAGCCGGGAGAAGTCCCAGTCGGGCTGCCGGATGCCGGTGCGATGGTGAATCGTGTCGATGACGCCCCAGCGGACAGAGCTGATGACCAGCCCCGCTGCCAGGGAGGCCAGCGTCGCGTAGAGGAACCCGCCGATGGTCGGCTGGCCCTGCGGTGCCGCGGCCAGCCAGGCGGCGATGGTCGGCACGACGCCCGCCACCGCCACGACGGCGATGAACCCCGGAATCAGATATGCGATGACCAGCCCGAAGTTCCGGGCCGAAAGCTCCCCCACGTTGCCTTTGCTGATCGGATTTCATCAGCGTAACCCCGACTACATGCCCCAGTGAAGACCTCCAAATAGGGCGAGGATCACACTCATAGTGTGTAGATTATTCTACACCTTATGAGTGTCATTTCAAGGCGTGGAACCGAAAAAAATAAAACAGGTCGTCGGCCAGCGGATCCGGGCCTTGAGGATGAAGCGGGGCTGGTCGCAGGAGGAATTGGGCTTCGAGAGCGGCCTGCACCGTAACTACGTCGGCGGCATCGAGCGGGGCGAACGAAACGTGGCCGTGGTGAACCTCGCCCGGCTGGCAAAGGCCCTCGGCGTCAGGCCACGGGATTTGCTACCATAGCCAACTCTGCCTGAAACGCCACGACTCTGGAATGCCAATGCCTAGCTACATGAAGAACGAGAATCGGGACTGCGTTGTCCTGTTATGGGGTACATGGCGAAGGATCCCACCAACGTTTCGAGCTGCCGAAAGGGTAATGGGTTCGAGGTTGATAAGCTCGGTGCTGTTCCAGTTCATTTTGGTCAGCGCGAGCAACTCAGAAAGCAGCGTGATCTCGCCGGCCTCCGCGTGGTCGAGCTGCACGTCAAGCGTGCGCGGTGCATACAGGCCGGGATAACATCGGTAGAAGTCGACGCTGCCCTGCGTGTAGAGCAAACACCCGCCGGAGTGGATCATTGCAGTGCCGCGAAGCGGCGGATAGCTCTTGGGGCGATACAGTCGCGTATGTGAGGGCCGACACGATAACAGGTCATAGGAGTCGAGCCGAAGTTCTTTCACGGCAGCGGCGCATCCATCGAGCTCCGCTTCGGTGTAATACGAACTCTTGTGGCATACAAGCCTCGCTGGCGCCGTGCGATGCTCGCGGCGAAACGCCTCAACTGCTTGCGTTAGAAGTTGGTGCGCGTCCTGCGGTGAGAGATGCGGTGTATTGTCCCGGTCGTCGAGTACAGCCGGTCCGCCGCGGACTACCATGCCCTCGCCACGCTCGTTGAATACTTGGGCGACGCTGGTACGCAGCGACTCGGATGCCGGATCATGATAGAAGCTCACGCCCATGTAGCAGGTCATCAAGTCAGTCGCCTCGCGGGCCAGGCGCCATGGAATACCCCCGGCTTTGTAATAGAGCGCGCAGTAGAAATTCCAAGCGCGTGTGGCCTCGTCTTGCAGATCGCGAACGGCAGTTCCATCACGGCGGAAGCGATAAACCCCGCCGCCATAGGTTGCAGGTCGTACAACCTGCACAGGCCGCGCCAGATCGAGCACCGACGCTTTGAAAGCATCGTGCCAAACGATTGCGTCGTCACGGTTACGCCTGTGCCGCGATCGCGGCCCAGTCTCCGGAGTTGGCGGCATGTCGATCCGTCGGACGAACTCCTCGGGCAGCAGGCAGAGTACGACTTGTGCGTTCGCTTTCTCGATCAGGTCAGCCGCGCCCTGGCGGTAGCAATCGATTGACCGCCTATTGAAGGACGCCTCATCCGCCTCCTGTATTTCACGCAAATCGCTGCCTGAAATCTGGTCAACTAATCGATCGTCGATGACGAAATCGCAGATGGTGCCGTGCGTGCCGAAGCCAGGGAACTTAACAAAAAGCGTGGTGCGCTTTGATTTCTTCGCTTCGACTCCCGTGCGGCAGTGGTCAACCCACAACCGAAGCCGCTCGACGTCCTTAGCGATGCCGATTACCCCCACCCGAACGACCTGTGGTGCTGAGGGAAGCCCTGCGTCGAGCGGACCGTGCGAGGTCAACCCATGCCGGATATCGATGTGTCGGCCGGCCCCCGCGAACTCAAGCTCAGGCTCGTCGATGAAGTGAAGCTTCATGCCTCGCCCTCATCTTCAAACTCATCCCATAGCATCAACTCTCCAGCCTTCTCGGCCTCAGTCAGCTCCACGACATCTTCCACGGGCTGTTCTGCGCGTTTCTTCTTGTCATCCTTCGACCAGAGTTTGTCGTCTATCCCAACATCGAGATCCGCTTCGAGCAGTCTTCCGAATCCGAGGTGAGGGTAGTTATCGGCGAATAATCCCTCACGGTCGCGCAACAACGCCGCGAACATGACGACGGTACCACCCACAGCGCCACTGCCCTCTATGCTCTTGATCTTCGCCAGATATTCCTCATGGTATGGATGTTTACGCTCACCGTCAGATGTGAAGAGGTACGTCGGGTTGATCTCCAAGCACCAACGATCGTCGAAGAATTGGAAGCGCGGCTGGAAGCCGACGTGTCGGTAGTAGAACAGTTTGGATGGATCGACTTCGGAGCGGTATTCGCGAAACACCTCGCGTTCTGCCAATTGCTGGCGGCTGCGGTATCGCTTCACGCGCCGCGAGAGATCCGCCGTCTTTTTGAAGAAGAGGGCGTCGTCCTCCTTGCTGTAGCGCATGCCGACCTTGCCCGCGAAAGATCGTAGGCACTCGTTCAGTATCCAGACGAACAAACGTCGCTTGTCGGGATCATCCTTGAAGGCCCACTCTGACAATTCAATCCAGTCGACGCTTTCGATGTTGCAAACCGACGCCCACGGCTGGTCGCGAAGGTCGTGCACGCTATAGACGAGCTTGTTTGCGAAGAGCCACTCCCGTGGCGGGTATTGCACATGCTTCCTTAACTCCTCATGAAACGCCTTCTGATCCCGAAAGTCGGTCTTCGCCCAATAAATGAGCTGAGGAAACCTCGTAACTTCTAGCAAGTTCGTGTGAAGGCGCTCCCGCTTTGGAGCCGGCCTGAAATACGTGCCCGCACCGGCAGCCTGAACGTGTTGCAAGAGCCGATCCCTGGTCTCGGTTGTGAGGGCGTTGGCCCGTTTGTCGAAGACGATGCGTCGCGATTGCTGGCGCGATGAGTCGTCGCGGAAATAGTCCTTGACGGACATCCACCACGCCTCGTCCCTTTCCGGGCGCGATACGACGAGTAGCACAGGCATGTTGCCACGTCGCCAGTAATCGAGATCACGCGGAGCGCAAGTAAACTCAAACGAGTTTTCTGTCTCTTTTTCAAGCGTCGTACGACCCTTACTCTGTACTGCAATCCACGCGTTAGTCGCCTCTCCAGTTTGCAGGTCACGGATCTCAACAAAGCCATCGATACCTGCATCGAGCGGTGCATTCGTAGGATGCCAAGGGAACCCCATTTCGAGGAATCGGCGGCCGATGAACTGGACGGCGGTTTCGCCCAGGATCTGCTCTCGCGTGATTCGTTTCGCCCCTCGTCGCATGGAATGGGAATTCTACACTCCAGACGCTATCCTTCAACCGCCAGGCAACCTCCAAATGACTTTATACTGCCGCAATGTCATTTGCCCCGATTGCGTGAGCCACCCACCGAATTGATTCGCCAAACGGCTTCACCACCCGGCGTCGAAGCCGAAGCGCCGCCATCGGGACCGGCTCGACGCCAGCCGCCTCGCGGAGGCGGTTGACGGCGCGGAGTAGGTTGAGCAATTGCCGCCTGACCGGGGCGTATGGCTCGAAGCGGATGCGACGGAACTCGGCGGTCAGCTTCTCGACCGACCGATGACAGGCGATGTCGAGCAGGTACGCTTTGAGCCGCCTGTATTCCTCAGGGTGGATTCGCACTGAAGGGTGCATGCGCCGGTCCACGCCCATGCGATAGCCGATGCTGTACCCAGCGAATCGGATTGGATCGCGGCGGACATCCTTGTGGTTCGGCTCGTCCTCAAAGAACCGATGACGCCCGCGCGAGGCGATGAGCACGAAGAACCGCCCATGCCGGATGTAATGCACATTCGCCAGGTCCGCCCGCTTCCGCCGCGCTCTCGCCCACTTGGACAGGCCCGCGTCGTACTGCTCCAGCAGCTTCTCATCCACGCGCCGCGGATCCTTCCGCTCAGGGATCACCCCCGTCACGTAGAACCAGTACCCATGCCCGATGTAGCTGATAGCAAGTTGTTGGACGAAGCCCACCACCGAGCTTGCCACACACTGATATACCACAACAGTGCGTAACACACTCGGCGGCGCTACTCAAACTCAGCCGTGCGCGAAATGGATGGGATTGTTCGCAGGCACAATCCCCAAAGCCCATGAAACCGCACGATGACGGAACCCTGTCGCTCACTGGCACGCCTTCGCGCCGAACGCAGGCCACCGCATCCCAACCTCGCATCAAACCATCATCCTTTGGTGATCCCTCCTCGCTGCCGTCGCGCGTCCGGGCGCGCCGTCTGTATTCCAGATCAGCCCCCGCCCAATACATACGCGTAGCGCAATAAAAACCTCCGGCGAATCCTGGATACACATCCAGTGTTCGCCGTCATTCCGCCATCAAAAGACGACTCACGTCCCCGTGAGACCTCTTTCGATTCGCAATCGTCCTTCCCAGGAACCGGCCGGCGGGCAGGCGCAAAAATGCCTGCCGCGCCGACCACACGCTTCAAGATGGATATGACCCGTCACCGCTTTCGTCGTCGTTTATCCCCGGCACCACCCGTAAGGACACAAACGGCGCACCACTGCCTTGCAGTGCATCCGCTCCGCTCCCGCGGACTTCTACTTGCGGCACTCTCCCAGACTACGGCGTTTCAATCACCTGCTGACTGAGCAGGCACCGGGCACCACCCCGGCAGCCGCAGTCCTTCCCCGGTTAGCAATAGTCGTTGCACAATCGGTCACGTCGGTAGGGCCGGTTAAGGCCCGGTCCGGCTGCGTATGTCCGTGGCTCCCGCCCCGGCATAGTTTCGGTCCGCGCTTGGCGGACCATTTCGAGGCGCAGAATACAGAAGCTCGCCCCTACCCTTCGCTGCGGGATGTTCCCAGTTCGGCACCGTCTCCGATTGCACTGACCGGCAAGGGCTTGACGCCCCTTTCATCGTTGAGCTTTTCGCCATCGGGCTTATCAAGGCCGCCTGAGCGGCTCACCCGAATGCCGAGCGTGTGTCACTCGCCCGGCTCCGCGCGTCGCCAGGGTGGGATGGGCGTCCCCGCCCGTCGACTGCTCCCGACGCCGGCAAGCGTTGAACGAACCTGACGGGACTTGCACCCGAATTGCCTTTCGGCTGTGGTCCGGACCCCGCTTGGGGGATTACGCCCTTGACTCGGCGATTCAAGCACTTGCTTGAGGATCGCAGCGCGATCCATGCCGCAGTTGCGGCACACACCGTGTCCAGGACCTCACCCCTTCGACCATCACGGCTCGCCTTGCGGCGAGTCTGTCCCGATCGCCCGATTTCCAGTTGCACTATGGGATAGAACTACGGGATTACTTCTTCGAACTACATCGAAGGGATTACTCCGCAGAGCCTCCCTCGAACCGGACGAGCCTGTCGCCAGGCATCCGGCTCTACGGGTCGTGGGCCATGACGGCTGGTGAGGCGCGTCCCCTTAGTCCCGATGGTGAATCGGGATTTACCGGGCGGCCCACGCCCATCTTAAAGCGTCAGATACGCGGTTCGCGTTCCTGACAGCCGCGGGATGGTGGTCCCGCTGGGAACCAACATAGCGCAAGTGTCACCGCTAAGCCATCGGCGGCGTTACATCATCTTTCGGAGAGCGGCGATGGCGACGAAGCGCGCGCCAAGACCAAGCAATGGCGCCCGCCAGAAACAAAATCGCCACCAACGAGGCTTCATACTGCTTCACATCCTCGATGACCAGTTCCGCGACTCGCCCGAAGAAATACCCAGCGAGACCTACCAGCACCGACCATGCAGCCGCTCCCGCTACGTTCAACACGGTGAACCGACGCACATCGTACCCGCTTGCTCCGAGCACCAGGGGCGTGACCGAGCGCAGTCCATACAGGAACCGAAATCCAAGCACGACAACTACACCGAAGCGCCCCTCAGCCAGCGTCCGCACTCGCTCCGCGCGCCGCGCCCACGCTTGCCGTGCAGCCACGAACGCACTTCCTTTTCGTCGGCCGACATAGAACCAGAGTTGGTCGCCAGCCAATGACCCGCAGAACGCAATCACCATCACCCAAGGAAGGGAAAGCCAACCGCGGTGGGCCGCGAAGCCGGAGATGACCAGTATCGTCTCCCCTTCAAGAAGCGTCCCGAGGAAGAGCGCCACATAGCCATAGTGTTCAATCAACGATTCGAGCGACCAGGTCACGGTGCCCTCAAGAGTGATGGGTCTATTTCAGTCTCGCTTCGAGTGAACAATGTGCATGCCGACAAAACGCCCTATGAGAACTGCAAGAAACAGTTGGCCGACGACGGCTTCAAGCGCGGTAAGCATGCGAGCGAGACGCACAACCGGCAGCATGTCGCCGATGCCCAGAGTGGTCAATGTCGTCAGGCTGAAATACAGAAGGTCAGATTGCAGTGCGCCCTCGTTTTCGCTTACATTAATGCCCTGAAATGAGCCGGGGGCGAGCACAGCCACAATGTGAAACACGTGCGCCCAGATGATGGCCAGTACCAGGTACACGGAGCATGCACCCAGAACTTCATTAACAGTCACGCGCGCGGGTGCAAATACCTGCCGAAGTATGATCGCAGTAATGCGCAAAAAAAAGACCGAGTACAGAACGCTCTCCATGACTCTGGTAACAGGATGGCGTGTCCATACATACTGATTCGCCAAATCTGCGAGGATCGCCAGCAGAGCCAAGATAGCGAGTTGCACGACTTCGGCACGCCCGCGGGGTAACGTGACCACCGCAGTCAGCAAGATCACGATCTCAATTACATTTACGATGATTTCTCCACTGTCGGACATCTGTGCCAGCGGATAGGCGACGAAAACTCCGGAAAGACTTGTAAGAAGCAGCCCAAAACGATGATTCAGCATTCGTGAAACGAAATCTATTCTGTCACGAGACACTCTTTACTTCCGCCTTTCTCGACCTAGGCTCGGTCGTAGGCAGGATTTGAGAACGGGACCAACGGCCTGTGAATGAGACTACATCCGCGCGCTACCGATGGCAATCTCCACCCGTTACGGCGGTGACTGGGTATCAAGACGCTCCAGATGTGGCCCAATCTTCCTTTCAGCGTAGCCCAAAGTACGTGCGAGGATCACCGCGAACACGAGGACGGCAAGCATAAGTATCGCCGTAGTCGCCCAGTGGCGCGGTCGAAAGCGCTTTACAGAGGGTGCAGCGACGATGAGCCCCAAGAGCGACGCAATGACGACGACCGCGTCGTAGCTGGCCCGCTGCCAGTAACTCCCGCCCAGGTGAAGCCACATTCCAAACTCGTCAAACGTTAGCGCCAGGCCGATGCCATAGATCGTAGTCGCCCAGATCAATCTGCGACCTGTCGGCCGGTAAAAGATCAGATACGCTCCCACGCCCGATAGCAAAAGAATGCCATAATTCAGATGGTGAACGTGCGTGCCGCCGACATTCAGGAACAAATCAGGAATCGTCCGCGACATTATCATGTAGACGACCACGCGAGACACGATAAAGGTCAACACGAAAGCTACCAACATCCACCGCGCCAGCAGCGTCACTGACGGCGCCGAGCAGTCTTGCGGGACCGGACCTTCGACAGTATTCACACTCCTCGCCTTTTCTGATTCTGCATCGCGCCTCAACCCGATGACTACGGACCGATACGAAAATAATACACGCGTTTGCAAAGCTCCGCGGTCAACAGATAAGCCGCCACAATCCCCAGCATCGCAAGTAAATAGTGGATCGGGAGCGGTACCAGATTGAGCACGGAGGCAAGCGGGCTGTATGGGAGCCATAGCGTCGCCACAACAATGAGGAACGTGGCCACTTGGAGCAATACGCCGGGCTTGCTCCGGAAGAACGGCCGCCGGCTGCGAATGATCAGAACGACGAGTGAGGCGGAGATCACCGACTCGATCAGCCAACCCGTCCGAAACTGCTCAGGCGTCGCGCGGAGGAGCAACAGCAACACGCCGAAGGTAAAATAGTCGAAGACGGAACTCAAAATCCCGAAGACCCACATGAAGCGGCGGATCGAGCGAAGGTCCCATCGTCGTGGCTGTTCGACCTGCTCTGCGTCCACGCTGTCGGACGCGATCGCCATTTCAGGAAAGTCGGTCATCAGATTCGTCAGCAACACCTGCTTGGGCAGCAACGGCAGGAATGGAAGGAATAGTGATGCGCCCGCCATGCTGAACATATTTCCGAAGTTCGCGCTCGTCGCCATATTCACGTACTTCAACGTATTGGCAAACGTGCGTCGGCCTTCCCGAATTCCTTCGAGCAGCACTTCAAGGCCGGGCTGAAGCAGCACGATATCCGCGGTGTCCTTCGCGACATCGACGGCCGTGTTCACCGAAATGCTCACATCGGCGGCGTGCATGGCCGGGGCATCGTTGATGCCGTCGCCGATGTAGCCGACAACGGAGCCCGCTTTGCGCAGCGCCAGGATGATCCGTTCCTTCTGGTTGGGCTCGACTTCGGCGAAAATATGAACGTCCGTCGTGCGTCGCGCGAGCGCTTCGTCGCTCATCGCGTTCAGCTCCGCACCGGTCACCACGACCGGTTCGGGCCAGCCCACCTGTTTTCCGATGGCCGTCGCAACCAATCGGTTGTCGCCGGTGATGGCGACCAGGCGAACGCCGAGCGTGTTCATCTCGCGAATCGTCGCGACGATTTCCGGCTTCAGCGGGTCTTGCAGCAACAGGAAACCGACGAGCGTCATGTCGACATCATCGTCCCTGCTCAACGCACCGCCCTGCGGGACTTCCCTGTAGCTCACGGCCAGGACGCGCAGGGCTTTTGCGCTCCATTCGGTGATGCGCTGCTCGATTTGGTCTCTCACCTCAGCCAGCGCGACCGTTCGCCCGTCTGCAAGCTCCGCCCGCGTGCAGATCGCCAGCACGTTCGCAAAGGCGCCCTTCGTGACAATGAAACGCCGTCCGCCTTCTTCCGCCAGGATGCTCAATCGTTTGCGCAGAAAATCATACGGGACCTCGTCGAGTTTGGTTACTCCGGTTAGATCGAAGGTGCAATAGTTGCAAATTGCATCATCGATCGGATTGGTGTAGCCCGTTTGGAACTTGGCGTTGATATAGACGAGTCGAAGCGTCCGTTCACTCGTTTCGCCAACGCCATCGACCACCGACTCGACTCGGATTCTTCCCTCGGTTAGCGTGCCGGTCTTGTCCGAACAGAGCACCGACATGCTGCCCAGGTTCTCGATCGAAGCCAGTCGCTTGACGATCACTTTGAGTTCCGCCATGCGTCGCGCACCGTGCGCCAGGTTGACGCTGATGATGGCCGGCAGCAACTGCGGTGTGACTCCGACCGCCAGCGCCAGCGCAAAGAGGAACGAGTCCATGGCCGGCCGGCCAAGAAATACGTTCATCGCGAAAATCGTCACCAGGAACACGAGGGTAATTTCGAGAAGCAGATGTCCGAATCTCCGAACACCGCGCTCAAAATCTGTTTCCGGCGAACGCGCTTTCAGCCGATCCGAGATACGCCCCAGTTCCGTTTGGCGACCGATGTGAATGACAAGCGCCGTCGCCGTGCCGCTGACAACGTGCGTTCCCATGAATGCGACGTTGGATCGCTTTGCCAGTGCTGCATCAGGCGAAACAAGCCCCGGCGCTTTTTCCACCGGAAACGTCTCGCCTGTCAACGTCGCTTCGTCGATGAAGAGGTCCTGCGCCTCTATTAGCAGGCAGTCCGCGGGAATGCTCGACCCGGCCGAAAGCTCTATCACATCGCCGGGCACAATCTCATCGAGCGGCAGTTGTTGCACGACGCCGTCGCGTCGGACGCGCGCGGTAACCGCCACTAACGCCAGCAACTTCGCGACGGCGTTTGTCGCACGGTGCTCCTGCCAGTACCCCAGCAGGCCGCTGATGGCCACGATCACAAGAATGATCGTGGCGTCGGCAGGGTCGTGAAGAAAAAGGGAAAGCGCCGCCGCGAAGATGAGCAGCAGCGTGATCGGGCTCTTGAACTGGCCGAGAAGCGACAGCCATCCGGAGCTGCGGGACCTGCTGGCCAGGTGATCGCCCCGGTGCGCCTCAATCCGACGAGTTGCCTCAACGAAACTCAATCCATTCCGCGAACTTTGGAGCGACGCAACGGCATCGTTGGTCGCCATGCACCAGTAGCGTTGAAACTGGGCCCCACCAAGACGACGCATTACGGGCATGTTTGTCCTGCCTGTATAACAACGGGCAAGCGTGAGTGCAGAAGACGCTCGCTATTTAGAGTGCTGATTTCATCAATAAACCAATTGCGCAACTGCTTGCAAGAAGGAGTGGCAGCAAAACATCCACATGTATCTCCAGAACAATCCACCGCGTTGTGTTGCCGATGATTTCCTCCGACAGCCCGTAGCGCCGCAGTTCATCACGGTTCGCAGGAGCGCCGTTCAGAACGACTTCGATCGCCTCGTCGCCGGCTATTCGAGTCGTCGTCAGCCGCCAGCCGTTGTCGAGTTCGATTATGGCCCCGCCGGCCAGAAGGTCAACGATTTCGCCAGTCGTCGCTTCGGCCAGCGACGTGGCGATGCCCAAGCGTTGCTTTACGCCTGGCACGTCTGAATGGCTGAGGTTCAGGCCCACCAGCCCCACACCAACGACCATTACTACACGCCTCACTCGCCTCGTCGGGACCGCGCCGGTGCTCGCTCGAAAGGATGGGTGCTTTCCCGGCCGATGACCTGTTCCGCTTCCGGCAGTGGCTCATCATGCAGGACTACGCCGCTAAGACCATACAAGGTGCGGTAGTTCTCGCCCAGCAAGCATTCAAGTGGGCATGGAGGCAAACAGTGCTGCCCCAATACCGACTTGCGTCGGTATCGTTGCCGAAGGCCAAGGCCAAGCCCCAGCCGTGCTTCATGACCGCTCAGGTGGAATCGCTCATCGAAAAGGCTGCAGGCGAAGAGAAAACCGCCTTCGCCATGATGGGCTACGCGGGGCTTCGCATCGGCGAAGTCGAGCAACTTCGCTGGGAAGATGTTCGCTTCAAGGATGGCAGGCCGACCATGCTCCACATCCGCCGAGGCGGCTCGAACGGCACGACGAAAGACAAGGACGAACGCTTCGTCCCCGTGCATCCCCGTATCGCGGACCTTCTCGGCAAGCCGAAGAAGTCCGGTCCCGTGTTCTCGACAATCCGCGAACGGACGCTGCTCGCTCGGCTCAAGGATTTGTGCAAGGCGTGCCAGTTCGAGAGGCCCACCGAATTCAAGCTGCACTCGTTCCGCCACCACTTCGCCAGTCTGTGCGCCAATCATGGCGTCGCTCACCGCAAGGCCCTGGCATGGCTCGGTCACTCGTCGTCCGACATGCTCGATCTCTATTACCATCTGCACGACGACGACAGCCAGCAAGCGATGGCCGCCCTCGCGGGCGGCAATGGTATCGTCGGCGAAAATGGAACGCGCATCAGTCGAGACGCTGGCGCATTGAACAGCCAAGAATCGGAAACGACCGGCAACGTCGCTTCCGATTTTGAGGGCAGTTTGAGGGCAGTCGGGCAGTCAACAATCGAGAAGCTCTCGCAAGTCAAGGAACTGCAAGAGCTTCTGATTTCGCTGTCGAATCAAACGGAGAGGGAGGGATTCGAACCCCCGCTGCAGTTTCCCGCAGACCGCATTTCGAATGCGGCTCCTTCAGCCACTCGGACACCTCTCCAACGATCAAGCAGGATATGTTAGCCCGAAGCGCGGAAGTGAACAACGCGCGGCAGCACAGTCGCCCGACTGCCCTGGTGGGCCCATCCAGTCGTGTGTCCGTCGCGTGTCGGTGTGACGCCTGTCGCGGTCAGCTTCGGTCGCGGGCCGTTGGCTTGGTCGCTGCGTAGGCATCTCGGCCGAGTTCCAGGGCCACCATGTTCTTCTTGTCGCGAAGGTAAAGACGCGTGCCGACGAGCGTAGGCACGGTCCACGCGGCGCGCTCAAGAATCTGGGCCTGAGCCAGGATGTCAAAATCCTCCGGCGTCGCCCGGACCAGCCCGAGCTTACCGTCTTCGTCGAGCAGGATGAACTTGCCGTCGGCGTGCAGAACCGTGGCCTTGGCGAATCCACGCTTGCGCCACTTCAGGTCGCCGGACTTGGCATCGACGGCGAAGAAGATGCCGGGGCCGTCACCCGATGAGCAATAAACGCTGTCGCCGATGCGGACGGCGTTGCTGTGGTGGACGCGAACCTTGCGATTCTTCCATACTTCTTCAACTTCGGTCTTGTCGCCCTTGCGCGTCAGTCGCAGCCCCTTGCTCGATGCCGGTTCCGGCGAGCTGATGAAGAGCATGTGATCGTCGCCATAAATCGGCGGGCAGATGTTCTGGCCCCACTGGTTCTTGTGCTCGAATTGCCATTTCAGATCGCCCGTCATCGGGTCAATCGCCACGATCTCCGAGCCCATGAAGCAGGCGAGCTGGTCCTCGCCATCGACCCGGATGAGCTTGGGGGTAGCATAACTGTTGCCGAAGTCATGCTTCTTCCAGGCTTCCTTGCCGGACATTTTGTCAAAAGCCACTACGGCATGGCCCGCGCCGCCGACCAGTGTAATGACCAGATTCTTGTAGACGAACGCGCTGGACGAATAACCGTGGTTGAGGAACGTGCCCTGGTAATCTTCCCAGAGATTGTGCGACCAGCGGACCTTGCCGGTCTTGCTATCGAGACAATGCATGTGCCCCGCGACGCCGATCGTGTAGAGCCGATCGCCGTCGAGCGTGGGCGTCGCGCGAGGACCGGCGCCGAACTCATTCACATGGCCTGACTTGGGCGGCGCATCGTACGAGTATTCCCACTTCGTCCTGCCGGTCTCTGCGTCGAGCGCGATGACCGTCTCTTTGTCGTCGGTACTGCGATACATCGTGAAGAGCACGCCGCCGTCCGCGATGATGCCCGAGTAACCCTCGCCCAGCTCGCGCGACCAGACCTTCTTCGGGCCTTCGTCCGGCCACTCCTCAGCAAGACCCTTGCAGTCCACCTTGAAGTCCTGCTTGGCGCCGCCCCACTGCGGCCACTGCGCCGGTGCGCTGGAAGCGGCGAACAGAATGGCTGCGGCCGCCATCATCCAGGCGCCGCTTGTGAATCTGCTCAGACGGCGGATGCAATGTGTCTGCGTGTGCATAGGGTCCTCGATTCTCCATGTGGCCGAATTGGGCCGAGTTTTCTATCAGATCAGGCAGGGGAATGGCCTCGCCGAATGAAGCGCGCAAGTTCTGCCCGAACGCGTGCTGGCTCTCCGCTCATCGTAAACGGAGGAGCGGGCCAGGTCTAACGACCCCCATCGATGTTGGGGAAATGAAGATTTCAGCCCCTCGGGCCGGAATATCGACTTGAAACCTGACCGAGTCTGAAGATCATGCAATCCACATGCACAGCAGCCCCCAACCCAGGCCCGGGGATTCCGCCCGATACCTGCCCGTCGCACTCGCCGCTACGTGCTTTCTCATTTCCGCCGCCTTCGGGCTATCGCTTCGCGACGGCTTGCTCCAGTTCGACGACCTGACGCATTACTTATTCGCCCGCTGGGCGTGGACCTGGCCTTCCTACCTGCTGGACGACTGGGGACGGCCCGGCTTCACTACGCTTTATTTCCTTCCGGCAGGGCTTGGCTGGACGGCCTGCCGAACTCTCTCGGCCTTCTTGTCCGCGATCTCCGCGCTGCTGGCCTGCCGGATCGCCGAGCGCATGGGGATCCGAAACACATGGGCCGTGATTCCGTTGGTCTTCGCCCAGCCGCTTTTCTTCCAGCTCTCACAAACGACGCTGACCGAAACGGCCATGGCGTTCTACCTGACGCTCGCCGTATATCTCGCGCAGCGTTCCCGATGGTCGGCTTCCTCCGCGATCCTCAGTCTGGCATTCGTCACGCGTCACGAGGCGATCATTTTTCTGCCGGTATGGCTCTATTTCGCCCGACGAGATCGAGTGCCGTTGCGAAGACTCTGGCCGATTCTCTGGGCGCCGTTCCTCGTAAACCTCCTGGCGCCACTCGCGTCGATCCGACCGTCCATCGTATTGTTCTTCGATCCTACGCGCGAAGGCCAGTACGGCCGCGGCGGCTGGTTGACCTACTTCTGCCGCGCTCTCGAAGCGTGGGGCCCCGGCATTACCGTCCTGGCGATGACCGGACTCGTCGCGCTCCTGCGCCCCCGCAGGCAGGAACACGCAGAGGGTCATCAACCTGCAACCGGCCTCGTTGCCGCATGCATCATCGTATACTTCACGGCGCAGACCGTCGTCCGCGCTTTGGGCCTCTACGATTCCGGCGGTTACGCTCGCTTCCTCGTACCCATCAGCCCGCTCGTGGGCATCACGGCGCTGGCGGGCTGGCATCGCCTCACGACGCGCGACGCTGTCGTCCGACAGCTCGCGCTCATGACCGTCGCCGGTTCCATGCTGATTCTCTGGCTCGCCACGGAACGACAACTCGTCTTGCACGCGGCGCAACTCGACGAAGCGGCCGCGGTCCCCGACTTGCGTCTCGCCAAGATGGCGGTACGCATTTCCACGGTTTTCATCGTCACCCTGGCGCTCGGAGCGCTGTGGAGCGCTCGCACGGACCGACATGGATCGGTCGCACGATACATCGTGCCGGCCGCGCTCGTGGTGACCATTCTGCTGGCCGTACTCGCGCTGTGTTACCCGCTTCGTCCGCCGCCGGAAGCACCGCTCGTCGCCGACGCGAAGGTGCGTCTTACGGCGATGGGACTCGGCGATCGTGACCTGCTCTCCGCGGTCGTCTGGATCGACTACGTATTCGATCGAAAGTTCCCGCCGCAGCGGCCGACCGTTCGCGCGCAGTTGGAGCAGGCGCCGCTGGGAATTCTCTTTGCATGGGAAATGCAATTCGCCGCATCGCTCGATCACGGACTGGCTTTGGAGGAATTCACGGACAGCCCCGCATTTCGGCTGGTATTGGAAACTCCACCGTTGCCGGGCCGTAGCTCGCCCTATCTCCGCATCTTCGAGAAGATCGCTCCCTGGCCGTAGCGTCTCCCCACAGGGCTTACCGTGCTTTACGTATGAACATCCACACGCAGAGCAACCCTCCATACCGTCACAACCATGCTCCACTCGCCAAGATCCACGGTTTGTAGCACGGGCTACATCCTCTTGCGGGCTTGCCGAAGGCGGAGTACGATTTCGCACCGTGGTGTCGGCGATTCCTCCGGCGCGGCAGATCGCCGGGCCCTTCATTCATGAGGTTCCGATTCGTGGGATCAAAGCATGATTCAACTGGGGATCGCGGTCCCCGCAAGTTCGCACGCGTGCTCTTGATTGGGCTCGACGGCGCGACCTTTGACGTGATCGGTCCGTTGATGAAGAAGGGCTTGATGCCCCGGCTCAAGGATCTGATCGACGGCGGTACTTCGGGAATCCTCGAATCGACGCGCCCGCCGATCACGCCGGCGGCGTGGACGACCTTCATGACCGGCAAGGGGCCCGGCAAACACGGCATTATCGACTTCCTCCGTTACGATCCGGCGACCAATCGTCTGGTCTTCAACAACAATCAGAAGATCAGCCAGAAGACGATCTGGCAGATTCTCAGCGAGAAGAACTATCGCGTCGGGTCGATCAACGTTCCGATGACCTTTCCCCCAGAGCCGGTGAACGGCTTCATGATCAGCGGTTTCGATACGCCGACGGGGAAGGACTTTACCTACCCGAAAGAATTGCAGGCGGAAATCCTCGCACGCTGTCCGGATTACACCCACGAAAAGAAATGGGAGCGCAAAGCGCTCGGAGGCGACAAGGTCTTCGCGGAAAACCTCGAGTACATCAAGCAGAGTTTTGACCGCGGTGTCGACCTGGCCCGCTTCTGCGGCGACAAGTACGGATGGGACGTGATGATGGTCCTGTTCAAGCTCGTCGATAACCTTCAGCACAAGGCCTGGCGGTATCTCGATGAGCGAACGCGGGATTCCAACCCGCATCGCGCGAAGCTCACGGTGGACTGCTTCATCAAGCTCGATGAAACAGTTGGCAAATTGAGAGCACTCGCCGATGAGAAGCAGGCCACCATCCTGATTATGTCCGACCACGGCCACGGTTCGCTCGATGCCAAGGCACAGCCGAATCTGCTCCTGGCCCAGTGGGGTTACCTTGGCTTGAGAAGCAATTTCGCACGGGCAAAGACGCGCGGCGCCGTGTGGTGGCGGCGATTGACGCGATCCATGGATCGACACGTGAAGGGCAACGGCTCGCCGATTGCTCAGGCGGGGGCGCTGGACCATGATCTCGCCTTTGACTGGTCGCGCACGAAGGCCTGCGTCCTCCACGCGGGGATCTACGGCTACCTCTACATTAATCTCAAAGGCCGACAGCCGGAGGGCATCGTCGAGTCGGCGGAGTTCGAAGGCCTTCGCGACGAAATTCGCGAACGTCTATTGCGCGCCACATGTCGGGATCGCGATGGCAGGGAGATGCCGATCTTTCAGGATATCTTCGTCACCGAGGAGCTGTACGGCTGCGATCGGCGGGATTATCCATGGATGCCTGACCTGCTGCTCGCCCCGTCGGATGGGCTGGCCGTCGTCAAGAAGATCCGCGGCAATCGGCCGGTGCGATGGGTGCCACTCGACCGACTCGAAGGAACCCATCGGCTCGACGGAATCTTCGTGGCAAACGGCCCGGGAATCGCTGTGGGTCGGGAGCTGCGCGCTCGAATCGAAGACCTCGCCCCCAGCGTCCTCGCCGGCCTCGGAGAACGCGTTCCCAAGGACATGGACGGCCGCGTGCTCACCGGAATGTTCAGCGAGCCCATCGATGTTCGCTACGAGCCGCCGCAAGAGCGAAAGGTGGACGAGACCCGCGAGCCGGTCCTCACACAACGGCAGATGGAAGAAGTCGCAGGCCGCCTCGGGGCGTTGGGCTACCTCGATTAAGCCCGCCTGCGGCGATCACATCACACGATGCGGCTGAGGTTGCATCGTGGCGTCACCCCTCGTGGGTGACGACCAACGAGCAGATGACGCATCGCCGCACCGTCTGGCGCCACGCCGGTTGCAGAATTCGATCGCATTTTTCATTTCGTGATCGTTTCAGAAACTCGAAGTCATCGATCATGTTACGACAATCAAGCCGCGGAGCGTGACGCCTGAACAAGTTGCCGAACCGCCCGATGACCGCGATACAGATTCACTACCGCCGCGGGTTGCGCTTTCAGGCCGGTCACATGACACTCCGCAGAGAGCCGCTCGGCAAGATGCAGGAACGTCGCGAGGACCAGCGTCCAATGCGGTCCGAGAGCTTCGATGCGGCTCAGATCGAAGATGACAGGCATCGACGTTCTTCCGGCCTCGCATGCTTCGAGCCGACGACTCAGTTCAGCCAGGTCTTCCTGCGTCAGAATCGGCCCTACGGGAAGAATCGTCAGCCCGGTCGGCCCGGCGATAAACTCCCATCGTTCGAGTGAGCTGTCCTGAGTGCTACCTTGCCTTCGTTCAGGACGACCTGCACGCTCGGCTCGGCCGTGTGTGCAATCGTTGATCAGATATCTCCACCACATCGCTATTTCCTCCAGCCGGACCATCCAGTGATCCGGCCATCAGGGATTACCCGATAGGTGCCCGAAGCTTCCAAGAGCAAGTGTGCAATTCACGCGGAGGCTAGGCCAACAAAAAAATCTGGGAGAGGAGCCCTTTTTTCGGCCCATTTGGGGTATTCATAGGGAAACAGGGTCATAAATCGCGCCCGGCAGGACTCGAACCTGCGACCGTCGGATTAGAAATCCGATGCTCTATCCAACTGAGCTACGGGCGCTTACGCGCTTTCGCCTGATTATCGTATCCGCTCTGGACCGTTCGGCAACGTTCGCGGGGATTCGCACCACGGCGGAAGGTGCTGGCAAATGGCATCCCACCGGCACAACGATACAGGAACTTGATGGCCGTTTCCGGTGTGCCTCTGCGGTAGGGGGCCGACGCACGATGGAGATATAATCCCGCTGGCAGGCCATCCGCGAGCAATGAATGGGCCTGAGCATTATGGATAGGGAGGACGTCATGACGCCGAACCGCACAACGCAACTGAACGCCCTGGTTACGACGCTCATCGCGCTTGCACTGTCTCTGGCTTTTGCCACGACTTCGCCGGCAACGGAGGGCGATCTTCGTGATTATCAACGGGCTGAGCGCAAGATGTTGAGCGACTACCGCGCCGGCCTGTACGACAAGGCGCTGGAGACAGCCAACAAGCTCCACGAAATGCGGCCGAACGACCCGGTCGCCATGTACAACGTCGCCTGTCTCCATTGCCTGCTGGGTGATAAGGATAAGGCCTACGAGTGGCTGGAGAAGGCCGCCGATTCCGGTTATCGCGACGCGGAACACATGCAGAAGGACTACGATCTGCGCACCCTCTGGGGCGAGGATCGTTTTCGAAGCATTGTCCGACGCGTTCGCGATTCGAAGTCCGGCGCTGCCGATGCCTCACGTGTCACGCCGGGCAAACCCTCCGAAAAGAAGAAGGAAGCAGACGGCTCGAAGGATGACGCCAAAAAGAATTCCTCGTCCGAGGAAGATCGCAAGCCCCCGGCTCCACAATCCGACCGCGAACTGATTACCCGGATCCAGGAACTCACGGAGAGCGTCATCCAACGCGCGGAGAAGAAGGAATACAAAGAGGCGCTCAAGCTTGCCAAGGAGTCGGTTGCTCTGGCAGAGACGCTCGGTGACAAGCAACGACAGTCGCTTACCAACTACAACGTCGCCTGTATGCACGCAATGCTTGGCCAGAAGAACGAGTCCATCAGGCGCCTTGCGAAAAGCGTGGAACTGGGCGGCTTCCGACCGGACATGGCTCGTCAGATCGAAGAGGACAGCGACTTCGATTCCATTCGCAGCGACCCCCGTTATCTCGAATTGCTGGAGAAAGTCAGCCGCCGGAAGGAGGACCGGGTCGACGCGAAGATGCATGTCATCCTGCCGAAATCGTTGGACAAGACCCGCAAGGCGCCGCTCCTGGTCGTCCTGCATCCCTGGGGCGGAAACATGAGCGAAACGGCCGAGAAATGGCAGAAGGCGGCGGACGAAATCGGCGCCATACTTCTTGCTCCGCAGGGCACGATCCGACTTGCCGATGGCGAGTATCGCTGGGATGCGCAGATCGACAAAGTCGAGGACGACGTGTTAAAGGCCGTCTCGTCTGTCACGCGCAAGCATTCGGTCAATGAAAAGCAAATCGTACTCGCCGGCTTCAGTCAGGGCGCCTGGGCGGGCTTCGGCCTGGCCGTGCGAAACCCGGACATGTTCCGCGGCGTGGTGGCCATCGGGGGCGACTTTGACGACGACCTTGAATCAGCCGCAAGCGGCGAGGATCTCTCGGGAATGCGCGTGGTCATCATGGTCGGCAAAGAGGATGAGCCGGAAATCCTCGAAGCCAATCGCAAGGCCGAGGAATGTTTCAAGCGTCTCGGCGCGAAAGTGCGTTACGCCGCATACGACAACATGGCCCATGAGTATCCAAAAAGCCCCAATACCGAATTGACCCGAGCGCTCGAGTTTATCCTGACTGAATAGCTGATTCTGCAATTCGCAGGGCGTAGCACTTCAAGCGGGCCGACGCGCCCCACGACAGGACCGAGAATCCATGCCTGTCGCATTCTCTCCGACGATGTCAGTGTAGAGTTAACCCCCTCCCCGAAACGACCGAAAACACATCCATGCGCCGGGCTTCGTGTTCACGCGGTGCTTTCCGTGGAGAATTTGCGTGCCGTCCACCCATTCCACAGACCAGATCGACATCCCCACGCCGCGGGAACTGGCCGACTGGATTAACCCCGTCCCGTGCGTGCCGGTCGAACGGCACTCAGCCAAGCGGCCGCGACATTCCCTGAAGCGGTTGGACCTTGTCCTGGCCGTGGGTCTGTTTGCGATGGCGATGATCGTTCGCTGGCCGCTCATTCTGCGCGGCGAAACCCTGTTGCACTCCGACGAAGCCATCGTCGGCCTCATGGCGCAGGACATCGCCGCGGGCGAGCGATTCCCGATCTATTTCTACGGCCAACGCTACATGGGAGCGCTCGAGGCCTATGTCATCGCCGCAATCACGCCGCTCTTCGATGACCCGATCCATGCCCTGCGCGCCGGCCCGACGCTCTTCTTTGGCGCGCTGGTTGCCGCACAATTCCTCATGCTGACGCGCTGGTTCGGGCGGCGCGGAGGCCTCGTCGGCGCGATCGTCCTGCTCGCCGCGCCGCCGATGTTCGCGCAGTGGTCCATCTCCGCCCGCGGCGGATACATCGAAATCCTGCTTCTCGGCACGTTGCTCCTGTGGTCCTACACCGAAGGGTTCGCGGGCCGTCAACCCGGCACTCCCGCGTTTCGACGTTTTGGGTTCGGTCTGATTCTCGGCGCGGGCTTGTGGATCAACCCCTCGATCGTGCTGTTCATCCTTCCCATCGCCGCGCATTACCTCTTGCAGCGACTGCCCGGGCTGCCGCCGTCCCTTCGACGCATGGGCATCCTGACGCTTCCATTGATTCTGCTCGCAGGCATTCTACTTCTCAACACGATCTGGTCGGTGCATGTCGATCAAGGCCGCGTTCACTCGCAGCTGCTCCTCGGAGTACTGCCAAAGACCCTCGCGGTCATACTGATCGGTGTCGTGATATCGGCACTCACAGTCGCCCTGCAATATCGCCTTCAACTCTTCGAACGGTCACGCGGCATCCTCCGCGCCGCCGGTCCGATGATCGCCGGTGTCGTCATCGGCGCATCACCCGCCGTGTACTACGTCCTGCAGACGGCCGTCGGCTTACGGCAGATGGAACCCGCCCTGCCGCTTGGCTTGCGGCCGTTGTGGACCGTCGGCGATACGTTGTCTTACTTGTGGCACGGCCTGCCGCTGCTTTTCGGAGCCGATGCAAGACCGTTTCTGTCGCTCGTCACCATCGGCAGACCCTCTGCGCTCGAACCCCTCGACATCATGACCAGCGGTTGGGTTCTCGGGGCGAATTGGCTCGTCCTCGGTGCGATGGCCACCGCATCCATCACTTTCCTAGTCGCCTATCGCTCCGACATCACTCGGCTGCTGCGCCTGCAGCCGGGCGGCTACAGTCCGACGATGCTGCTGTGGTTCGGCGCGGCAGGAACCGTGCTGCTCTTCCTTCTCTCCGGCGCGGCGCACGATTTCAACACGATTCGGTATCTCATCCCGTTGTGGGCGTTCATCCCGGGGCTGCTCGCCGCGATCTTCACGCAGCCGATGCATCGCACGGCCGGCCGGGCCGCTCCGTTGTACCTCTGCCTCGCATGGACGCTTGGCCAGTGGGCGATGTGGTCGCAACTCGGCGCGCTGCATCCACTCCGTCCATTGGCCAACGAGATAGTCGCCCGAAAGCTTGATCCGGCCGTGGCCGAAATCTTCGACGCGCATCTGCTTTCCTACCTGACACGACAACAGTGTCGAGTGGCCGAATCGAATCCGTTCTGGTCGCGCCTGTCACATTACAGGCCGGCGCTGGATGCGGAAGCAAGCGTGAGCTACATCGTCCTGACGAGTGACGACGCCCGTGACATCGGCACAACCCACTGGCCCTATCCGGGCCCGCCGCCGCCGGAAGTACATCGACCATTGTGGAAGAAACTGCAACGAGTCATCGACGCCGACCCGACGATGCTCGTCTCTCGCGAGACGTTGTCAGATGGTTTCGAGCTCATCCGTCTGCGCAAATCCCGGCAAATTCCTTGACAAGCCCCTGCCTTTGTCGGATAGAATGCAAATTGCAACCGTGACATGGTAAGAAGGCGCGTCCTGTTCTGCGGGCCGTCGCGGTTGCATCCGTTAGAAGGGAGGCGTTCCATAACATGCACTTAAGTCAGCGAAATCCTTCAGTCGTACGATGGGCCTTGCGCGCTTCGGTGTTGGCGTTCGTCCTCATCTCGGGGCTGCGCGCAGAGTGGTCTTACGCCTGCCCCTACGACGCGCCGCACCTGCGCACGGGGTCCGCAGAAGCGACCGAGGCCTTCGATGCAGCGTATGCTGACGATCAAGAGCAACCGGCCGCACGCAGCAAGGGCAAATCCAGGCAGGCCGACAAAGGCGCAGCCAAGAAACCCGCCCGCAAGGTTCGCTGGGGTCAGCGTCGCAACGAGACCAACGAACAATACGACAAGCGATACAGTCGGGTCATCAAGAAGACCAAGCTGGACAAGGAAGGCAGCATCGACGGCGGCCCGACGCGCCTGTGGACCTACATGGGGCATCCCTTCATCGTGCGCACCGACATCGGCCCGGAGTTCACCGCGGATACGGTGATGTACATGGAAATGCTGCACCGTGAATACGGCACGGCTTTTCGAAAAGTCCTCGGAGACGTGCCGGCGCAAGTGAAGGAAGCCATCGAAGTCATCGTCTTCAAGGATCGCAAAACCTACGTCCAAAATGGCGGCACCGCCGGCAGCGGCGGTCAGTTCATGACGCATTTCTCCTTTCCGGATCGCGGGCCCTTCTGGCCGGCCCTGCACTATCGCCTCATGCAGTTTACCGACGGCATCGACGACTTTGCCAAGTGGCCCAAGGGTGTGCTCAAGCACGAAGCGGCCCACATGGAAATGCGCCTGCGACTTGGCATGACGCTCATCCCGCAATTGCAATTGGCCGTCCCGGTCGATTGCCCGCGATGGTTCGACGAGGGCCAGGCGTCGGTCTTCGAGTACTGGAACTTCGATAAGACCGTCGAAGAAAACTTCGCCGAGATTCCCGATCGAGGCCGCTACGCGCCGATCATCCGCCGAATTCACAAGACCGACCGATGGAAGGACTTCCACTACGTCTGGACGATCGACCCCTCAACCTGGCACGCCGACATGACCAGCGACCAGGGATTCCTGAATTATGCCCAGGCATGGTCGCTCGCCGCCTACATGATGCACGGCGGCATCAAGGGGAGGAAGGACTTTCAGGCGATCTTCCATCTGTCCCGCCGCGTCGGCGCCGATCGTCAGACCAACTGGAAGGGCGACGGCCTCCGCGCCTGGGAGTTGCAATTCCCCGATAAGCAACGCGCCGAGATGGAAAAGAATTGGAACGCATGGGTCGCGGAGAATATTCCACGCAGGAAACGCGTGCCCGACGAAGACTGGTTCCTGCGTCAATCGGGCTATCGGCCCGAGGTCATCGACAAACTGCAGAATTACACCGAAGACGAACGCGAAGAACTCATCGAGCAGATCAAGAAGGAACGCACGACCCGGCAAAAAAAATCACGCGTCGAGAAGTAAGTTCCATCTCGAATCTCGCGGACCCGGCCGGATGCATCCGGTCCTCAGCCGGCTACATCTTTCGAATCCGCTCAATCAGATCCGTCGTGCTTCGGCCTTCGAGGAGCGGAACGAAGAGGACCTTTCCGCCGCTCTTCTCAACGAATTCCTGACCGGCGATGGGTTTGCCGGACCAGTCGCCGCCCTTGAGCAGCACATCCGGCCGAACGGCCTCAATCAGCTTCTGCGGGGTCGGCTCGTCAAAGATCACCACATAGTCCACATCCGCCAACGCGGCGAGTACAGCGGCGCGATCATCCTGGCAGACCACCGGCCGATTTCCGCCTTTGTCCAGACTTCGCACCGAGCGGTCCGAATTGAGCCCGACAACAAGCAGGTCGGCATGCTGCTTGCAAAATGCGAAGTTGGCCACGTGGCCTGCGTGAACCAGATCGAAACACCCGTTGGTGAAGGCGATGGACTCGTGCTTGGCGCGACGGCGAGCCAGCTCGGGCAGAAGCTGCTCCAGCGTACGCACCTTGCCGAGCGTCTTGTGATGTTCGAGCAGAATCTCGCCGATCACCTCGTCGCGCAAAATGGGGACGCAGCCGAATTTTTCCACCTCCAGCCCGCCGGCCACGTTCGCCAGCGCCGTCGCCTCGCGCAGAGTTGCCCCGGCTGCAACAGCGACGGCCATGGCGGCAAGAACTTCGTCGCCCGCGCCGGTCACGTCATAGACATCGCGGGACTTCGTGGGGATATGCTCGAACACGCCCCCGGGCCCGATGAGTGCAGCCCCGTCGGCATCGAGCGTGACGCAGACGGACTCCGTATGACATCGGCTGAGAATGTCCGCGGCGGCGGCGTGAACGGCATCGACCGAACGCAGGCGACGCCCGATGAGTTTCTCCGTTTCCGTGCGGTTGGGCGTAACCACCGTGGCGCCGGCATAGCGGCTGTAATCGTGGGTATGGGCAGGATCAACAAGGATCGGCTGGCCGCGTTTCCTTGCCGCCGCGATGACCCCCTGGGCAAGCTTCGGCGTGACGACGCCCTTGCCGTAGTCTTCAATGCACACGGCCTGGCAGGTGTCAATGACTTGGCACGCGCGCGCGATCAGCGCATCGGCGAGCGATTCGCTCACCGGTTCGGTGGTCTCGTCGTCGATGCGAATAAGTTGCTGGCGATGTCGGTGCTGGGCCAGACCGACAAGCCGTGTCTTGCGCGTCGTGGGGCGGCCGTTCGCGGAAATCAGCCCGGTCGTCTGAGCGCCGAGCCTCGTGAGCAGCCCGCGGAGTACCTCGCCATCGCCGTCTTCACCGGTGATGCCGACACAATGCGGCACGGCGCCCAGCGCTGCGATATCCGCGGCAACGGAACCCGCCCCCCCAAGGGCGTCTTCCTGGTGAACGACACGCAGGACCGGCACCGGCGCCTCGGGGCTGATCCGCTCGGCGTCTCCGTAAAGGTAGCGGTCGAGCATGTAATCCCCGACGACGAGGACATGCCGACCGACGCCGCTATGGAGCAATTCACACAGTCGTTCCCACATGCTGGTATCCAGAAGTACGTCGCAATGCCGAATAGTCTGAACGTCAG
The DNA here is from genome assembly GCA_964385225.1 of uncultured Planctomycetaceae bacterium. Classification (GTDB taxonomy): domain Bacteria; phylum Planctomycetota; class Phycisphaerae; order UBA1845; family UTPLA1; genus UTPLA1. The sequence goes on along the minus strand of CAYLOE010000008.1, from coordinate 152,007 downwards.
AACTCGAAAGGACGGATAGTACGCCGCGCCGGTAGCGTCTTCAAGAAACCGTACCTGGATGCCTCACGCTCAACGGCCGCCGGCGTCAGATTCAGGTATGCTGCTTTAAGCTTATTGTCTGACATAGGTTGCAATCAGTCTGCGCGCGAGTGCCTGGCGAGGCCGGGTGAAAACCTCCTCCGCAAACCTGTCCGGGCCGTCAGGTGGCCGGCAAAAAACGGCTCTATCAGCGCTGGAAATGCCACTTCGTCTCATAACTCCTCAAGTAATCAATGCTGAGAAGCCGAAAAACCGATTATCGGGTGTTTACGACTTTCCCCGGTCGGTGGGCGGCGTCTGCCTGCTTTCGGGGCGCAAAATCTACGTCTTCGTGCCAGAGGGACCTGACAGATGAGGACCATCGCGATCGCGAATCAAAAGGGAGGTTGTGGAAAAACCACGATCGTCATCAATCTCGCGGCTTGCCTCGCGCGGGAAGGCCAGCGGACGCTTGCGGTGGACCTCGATCCGCAAGGGCACTGTGCTCTGGGCCTTCTCGTTCCCGAGGAGCAGGTCGAAGTCAGCATCGCCGATGTGCTTCTGGCACAAACCGATCATGAGCCCGTCGACCTGGGTCGAGTGACATGGCAGATCTCAAGCCACTTCGATCTCATTCCCGCAAAGATTGATCTCTCCAAGCTTGAACAGAAACTCGCGGGCCAGACCGGACGCGAATTCCGCCTGGCGCGAATGCTCGACAACGTTCGCGACAAGTACGACTTCGTTCTGATTGATACGCCGCCGACGGTCGGCTTTCTCACGCAGAGCGCGCTCGCGGCGGCCGACGAAATCATCGTGCCGGTCGATACCGGCTACTTCTCCCTGCATGGGCTTTCCAAGCAGCTCGATACGATTCGCGAGATTCGCGCTGAGACCGGCCGACATCTCACCGTGCGCATCGTGGCGAATCTGTACGACGTTCGCACGAAGCTGGCTCGGGAAATTCTCGCCGAATTGCGCAAGCGCCACGGCGATGCCATGTTCGCCAGCTTTATCAACTTCAACACCAAGCTCAAAGAGAGCACCAGTCTCGGCCAGCCCATCACGGAATACGATCCCGCCAGCAGCGGCTGTCGCGACTTCGTAAAATTCGCTCGGGAGCTGATCTCCCTCGGAACGGGCAAGTCTGCCGCGTCGATGCCTGTGTCCATGGCGGCGATGAGTTCACCGGCGATGTCCTCCGCCGCCGCGCCGACCTCGACCTTCGTCCCGGCAGCGTCGTCCGTGTCATCATCCCCATCGACTTCACCGAGTGCCGTCGCGTCGGCAACCGGTCCGCGCAGCGCCCCGACGGCTGCTCCCGCACCCGCCGGTCAACAGGTTCTGCTCGAACGCGCCGAGGCCCTCGCGGCCAATGCGAGCAAGCTCCTGGCCACAACGGAAACGCTACTGGGTCCCGGCCGCAAGACCACGGTGCCCGATTCGGTGGCGACGACCACCGAGCGGACCGAGGAGAAGATCGAGCTGATCTACGGCCCGCGCGCCATCGAGCACGGCGTCGTGTTCGTGGTTGCCGCGGCAGGGGCGCGAAGCGTTCGCCTCGCCGGCGATTTCAACGAGTGGAACCCCGACCGAACGCCGATGCAGCCGCTTCGAGATGGCGCGTTCTTCGCCCGGCTGCCGCTCGGTCCGGGTCGTTACGGCTATCGCTACGTCGTGGACGGCCAGTGGATGCGCGACCCGGCGAATCCGCAAATGGAAGTAAACCCCTATGGGGAAATGAACAGCGTCCTCGAACTCGTCTGACGGAGCTTCTGCGTTATTGAGGACTACCACCAACAGGGCAATCGCTCGCGGATCTGTCTTGGGCTCGTTACATTCTCGGCAGGTAGATCTCGATGTCCCGCTCTGTTCCTGTGATTTCAATTCATGTCCTCTGGCGGAAGCTTTCTGTGATGATTTCATTCCTTGCACGAACGAGTAAGCTACAATAGTCCTGCATGTGGTTTCGTGAGTGATTGCGCGCAGCCGCGGCGCCTGGTAATCTGGATTCGCTCCGACAGACGACTGCCCGGGTGATCGTTAGGTCCTCACCATCATGAAGCAAAGCGTCGCCGGGAAAATGTCGATGCTCGACCGTTACCTGACGGTCTGGATTTTTCTCGCCATGGCGGTCGGCGTCGGGGCGGGGTATTTCTTTCAGTCCGGAATCGAACGGTTCAACGCGGCACTGACGGTCGGCGAGCATACAAACCTGCTGATCGCGTTCGGCCTCATCCTGATGATGTACCCTCCGCTGGCGAAGGTGAAGTATGAGCTCATGCCCAAAGTCTTCGCGGATTACAAAATCCTCGGCCTGTCGCTGGTGCAGAACTGGATCATCGGCCCCGTGCTGATGTTCGTCCTGGCGATCGGCTTCTTCGGCTATGTCGCTCCGACGCTGTTCGGTCCGGACGAGCGCTGGGGGCTTTACATGATCGGTCTGATTCTCGTCGGCATCGCTCGATGCATCGCCATGGTACTGGTCTGGAATCAACTCGCACGCGGCAGCAGTGAATACGCCGCGGGGCTGGTCGCCCTCAACAGCGTGTTTCAGATTCTCACGTTCGGCGTGTATGCCTGGGTCTTCGTCACCGTCCTGCCGCCGATGTTTGGGATGGCCGGCACGCTCGTCGAAGTGACGATCGGCGAAATCTTCGCCAGCGTCATGATCTATCTGGGCATCCCCTTCGCCGCAGGCATCCTCAGCCGCGTCATCCTTCTGCCAATGAAGGGCGCCGAGTGGTACGACTGTGTGTTCGTCCCGAAAATTTCACCGATCACGCTCGTCGCACTACTCTTTACGATCGTAGTGATGTTCTCTACCCAGGGGGAGCGGATCGTCTATCAACCGCTGGACGTGCTCTGGATTGCGATACCGCTCAGCGCCTACTTTGCCATCATGTTCCTGGCCAGCTTTTTCATGGCCTGGAAGTTCGGGGCCGATTACCCACGGGCAGCAACGCTGGCCTTCACCGCGTCGGGCAATAATTTCGAGCTGGCCATCGCCGTAGCCATCGCGGTCTTCGGCATCTCCTCACCGATTGCCTTCGCCACCGTGGTCGGGCCGCTGGTCGAAGTGCCGGTGCTCATCGGTCTGGTCCACGTGAGTCTCTATTTCCTGCGCCGCTTCTACGGCGGCGTTGAGCGCACCGACGGCCCCGCGTCAAATCGCCTGGCAAGTAGCGCAGAGGAATGCCCGGACCCGAAGCCGGGCTGTTGTGCGAATTGGAGTTCCTATCTGCCTGCCGGATCGCGACCCGCGGCTCGGCATTCCTGAGCCGGTGCCAGGCCTATTTCTTCGGCATAATGAACGTGTCGTACACCAGGGCCGCCAGTCCGCCGCCGATGATCGGGCCGAGCCAGTAGACCGCATGCTGCGACCAGAATTCCGGCAGATTCCCGGAGATGAAAGCCACAATGCCGGGGCCGAAAGTGCGCGCCGGGTTCATGGCCGCGCCCGTGAGCGGGCCGCCGACGAGAATATCAGCACAAATGACAAGGCCGATTCCGAATCCGCCGATCTTCGGCGCACGGGGATCGACTGCCGTGCCGAATACCGCCGTAACCAGAAGGAAGGTCAGGACCGCCTCAATCAAAATGGCCTTGCCCATCGTCAAGGTGTCTGCGTTGTAGGCAGGCGTCCCAAGGCCGGCCGCTTCGATGACGGAACCACCGTCGGGCGTCAACATGCCCTTGAAGATGGCCAGCACGAGGACGCCGGCGATGGTCGCGCCGACAAGCTGAGCCGCGATGTACGCGATCGCATCGGGCAGACGGATTCGCTTCGTCAATAGAATGCCGATGGTCACGGCCGGATTCACGTGCCCGCCGGAGACATTCATCGCCACGGATACGGCGACTGACAGAGCAATGCCGTGAGCGATGGCGATGCCGAGCAGGCCCTCGTAACCCGCGCCCTTCATAACGGCAAGGCAAATGGCCCCGGCCCCAAGGAAGCACAGGATAAACGTACCAATCGCTTCCGCCGCGAGTTTACTCAGAGTGCTCATGACATTTTCCTCTCTGCCGCTCGCAGAAGCCGCGGCTAGAACCAGTCAAGTCCGCGAGTACGGACTTGCGATGTGGGTACATACGCCCCACGACCGTACTGTCGGGGGAAACGCGTGTCCGGTTTGTCGGGCAGTATGCTCAAAGGAGAGGGGCTGTCAAGCGATCCTGGGCTACGGGTAAGTATTTCACGGAATGATCGTCAGATCAGCCCGGGTTATGCATATGATACAGTTGGAAGTCGTGAGTCATCCTGGCATTTGCCGGTGTGACGATGGACCGGATCTCGATTCGCGGGTATCCCTGATATCCGCCGAAGGGAGCGCTTTGCCATGAAACGTCGATGGTCGATTCTGGCGGTACTTTGTTTCTGTCTAACCCTTGGAATGACAGCCTGCACGGCGGAACAGATTCAGGCCTTACTGGGCGCGCTGACCGGCAACACGAACGTCAACGCCAATGAAAATGTCAATGACAACGCCAATGGCAATGACAACAACAACAGCAACACAAACGACAATTCAAACTCAAACGACAACACGAACGAAAACAGCAACTCAAACAATAACTCGAACGCTAACGTGAACGGCGCAACCTGACAGGGTGGAGGGATTTGATCGCTTACATGCGTTCGGTCGCCGGAAATGTCTTGACCGCAGAGTCGAGAACGAGACCTGCGCGCGAAAGGCCTGGCCGATATACCGAGATAGCCACGGCGTTGTTGTTCGGCGCCGTAGTCATGACCGTCCTTCAATCAGGTTCGCCATGGCTGGCGGACAACGATTCCTATTACCACATCAAGATGGCTCGGCTTCTGCCGCAACTGGGTTTCATTGACCAATTTCCCTGGCTTCATTGGACGATCTTTCGCGAACGGTTCGTCAGTCATCATCATGGCTTTCATGTCTTTCTCGCCCCGTTTGCAGCGGCTTCGGAGTCTCTGACCAACGGGCTCGTGGCAGGCGCCAAAACGGCGAACGTGATCGCCATGAGTCTTACTTGCCTTACGTTCTGTGCCGTACTTCGTCGCCTGAATGTGAAGCATGCCCCATTATGGCTGCTTGCGCTGGCGTGCGCACCGGGGCACTTCTGGGTGAGAATGAGCTACATTCGTGCCCCGATGATCGCGCTCCCCTTGCTGCTGTTGGCCTTGTGGCTGATTCTGGCGGGCCGAAGCACCTGGCTGGCGGTTATCGCATTCCTGCTCACGCAAGTTTATAACGGTGCTGTACTGCTGCTGCTCTTGCCAACTTCACTCGTGCTGGCCGGGCTCCTGCGACGCGAACCCTTGGGCCCTGCGCTCAGGCATGCCGTGGCGGTTGTCGTTGGCCTCACGCTCGGGCTTGTCCTGCATCCCTACTTTCCCGCCAACCTCCACTTCCTCAGAATACAGCTGTTTGGCACGGGACTCGGCGCGCCGAACGAAGCCGGCATCGAGTGGCGCCCCTACGATGCCCGGTTCTTCTTGATGATGTCCGGACCCCTGATCGCCATCTGGACGACGTGTCTCGTGCAAAGACTGCGCAGCAGAATCGGGGTTTCTGCCCGTACGATCTTCCTGCTGTTGCTCAACCTGTTCTTTCTTGTCTTGACGCTTAAGGCCCGACGGTTCGTCGAGTACTGGCCCGTCTTCGCGTTGATCAACGCAGCCGAGTTCTCCGCTCTGCCTGCGCCGTCGGTGCGCGAGACAAATCCGGGGATTCGCACGCAGCGTCCGTCATGGCATATCGTGCTCGCCGTCGCACTTGTCGCCATGGGCGGCCTCATCAATCTGAGAATCGCACGGGCGAACATCCACCCTTCCTACGATCCGGGGCAACTTCGAGGACCGATGGAGTTTCTCGCGGCCCACTCGCCGGTCGGCTCAATCGTCTTTACAGACGATTGGGATGTATTTCCATACTGCTTCTACTGGAATCATCACAATCGTTACATCGTCGGGCTTGATCCCGTCTTCACCATGAAGATGTACCCCGAATTATGGGAACGCTATCGGCTCATTACACGAGGACTGACCCCGGCAACGTTGTCGGGTTCTGAAGCCGGTGATCCCCGAAACCGTGTCACGATCGGCGACATCAGCCGGGTCTTCGGGGCCGGGTATGTCCTTGTTGCGTCGGACCATCCCGCACTCTATGAACAACTCGGTAACGATAAGGATATGTTTCGGCTGGTCTATCCACCCCTTTCAGGCACGGGCGACCCATCCCCGGCGCCGTTTTCGCTTTTCGAGGTCATCTCCAGCAGTTCGCACGGTCACTGATTCGAACGGCCCAGACATTCGCAACGAATCGGCTTGTGCCCCGGCTGCCACGTCTGTGTCATTACAGACCAATCCTGCGCAAGTAACGGGGCGGATTGCTCCGCGCTACCGGGCTATCTGGTCATCCTCGCCTTCTCTTGTTGATAGCCAAGTTCAGAAAAATCGTTCACCCGATTGCACGCACGTTTCTCGGGTCATAAGGCCTCCGTCGTGCGTGGCGATGAGACGCTGGATAGACTACACTCTGATACCGATGAGGTGTGACTTGTTCATTCCCGATCATCCCCCATTTGATGTGAGGAACCTACATGACGAAGCTGCTGACGCGAGGCCTGTTTTGCACCCTGTTTTGCTGCTATTTCTCCTCGATCGCTTCACCCGCGACGGCCGCACCCCTGGCAGGCACACCGGAAACGCACTCGGCCGATGTCGAAGTCCTGTTTGCAGCGGCCGATCAACCCGGCGGGTCGGGCTCCGCGGCTTCCTCGCGACGCTCGCGTCGCAGGCCGGCGTCGTACAAGACGATCGAAGTAAAAAACGGCGGCACAATCGAGGGCGCCATCCTCTACAAGGGAACGATCCCGCCGGCAAAAAAGCCGCAGATCGTTAAGGACCACGAGACCTGTGGAGATCATCCGACGGAAGTCCAGCTGATGACGGTGGACAAGGACGGCCATGTGTCCGAAGCCGTGGTCTATCTGGCCGATATCTCCGAGGGCAAGGACTTTACCAGGCCGGATGCGATACCGATGATCGATCAGAAGTCCTGCCGGTTTCATCCGCATGTGCAGATCGTTCGCGCCCGTCAGCCGGTGGAGATCGTCAACAGCGATCCCGTCGCACACAACATTAACGCCAGCCAACGGATTTACACGCTCTTCAACATTCTGCAGCCGCAGCAGAACATGCGGGCCCGACAGCAATTCGACCGGCCCGGCCTGGTGAACCTGCGGTGCAACGTACACGACTGGATGCAGGCCTATGTGCATGTCGTGATTCATCCGTACGTCGCGATCACCGGAGCCGAGGGTCGATACAAGTTAGACAACGTGCCGCCCGGCAAGTACGAATTGGTGGTCTGGCAGGAGTATCTGGACGAGCAGACGTTTGACGTCGAGGTTAAGCCCGGCGAAACGACGAAGATGGACATTTTGCTCAAGCCCAGGGCGGGAGACGACGGCGGCACAAAAAGCGCGGACAAATCGAAGTAAGCGGACGAAGCACCGCCCTCGAACGGTAAACCCAACGTTTAGTACAAGCATGCAAACACGACCGGCGGATTCCGCCGGAAAGAATTTGAGAAAAACATCAGGAGCATGAACATGAAACGACAGCTTGGCAACATGATGACCGTGGTGATGGTTGCAACTGCCTGTGCCGCACTCTCGGCCGTAACAGCGGCGAACAACTCGTCGTCCGCCGGCAAGAAGCTCGAACCCCTCGGCCCGGTGCCTGTTCCTGCTGACAATCCAATGACATCAGAGAAGATCGAGTTGGGACGGATGCTCTACTTCGATCCGCGACTGTCGGGTGACAGCAGCATCTCCTGCGCCAAGTGCCACGATCCCGACAAGGGCTTCTCCAATGGCCTGCAAATGTCCGACGCCTACCCCGGCACCAAGCACTGGCGGCATGTACCGACCGTGCTCAACGCGGCGTATCTCAAGCATCAGTTCTGGGACGGCCGCGCGAAGAGTCTGGAGGAACAGTGCCTCGGCCCGATCGAAGCGCCGATCGAAATGAACCAGAACTTCACGCATCTCGTGCAGAAGCTCAGCGGCATTCCGTGGTATCGCGATCAGTTCCGAAAGGTCTTCAAGAGCGACATCACCATGGAGAACCTCGCGAAGGCCATCGCCGCTTTCGAGCGAACCATCGTCTCAAAGCCCGGCCGGGTGGACAAATATCTCAAGGGCGAGAAGTCGGCACTGAACGATTCCGAGCGCCGCGGCATGGAGCTGTTCACCGGCAAGGCCAACTGCACCGCCTGCCACCACGGCCCGGTGCTCTCGGATCACGACTTCCACGCGACCGGCGTGCCGGAGATCGAGCCGCTAATCAAAGAGACGGACCGCATTGCCACGCGGCGATTCTTCGCCGCGGGCCGGAACCACCCGAACCCGCGAAGCGTCGAGGCCGACTACGGCTGCGAGCTGATAACCAAGAGCGAGTCGGATCGTGGCAAGTTCAAGACGCCTTCGCTGCGCGAACTCAAGTGGACCGCGCCCTACATGCACAACGGGGCATTTGAGACACTCGAAGACGTGATCGAGTTCTACATGAAAGGCGGCGGCGACCACCCGAACAAGGACCCGCTGCTCAAGCCCTTCGACCTGACCGATCAGGAGTTCGACGACCTGCTCGCCTTCCTCGAAGCCCTGTCCAGCCCCGAGCCGATCAAGGTCGAACGCCCGACCGAGCTGCCAAAGAAAGACGACGGCACGCTGTAGCGTCACCCCTTGCGGGTGGCGACGTGTGATCGACGGGTTCGCCGGTCGGGTTACGCTGTAGCGTCATCCCTTGTGGGTGACGAAGAGATGGCACCCACTGTAACCAACGCTCGTGCGAGATTCCCATCTCGCACGCACTCGCGCGGGATTCAATCCCGCATTGCCCGGGTGCGAGAAGGAATTCCCGCACCAGCGAATGGCGTCGAAGGGCGCAGGGGAGTGCGGGCGTCTCGCCCGCCGCGCGGGAGTGTGGCGCCGGCTAATGGGTAGCCACAGGCGTCTCGCCTGTGGCGAAGTGTCCCCTTGACGCTGGAACCACGCCCGCCCTGGACAACACGGACGCCGCCACGGGTGCCGCGCCCACGTCGCTGGCTCACGCCGCGCCCTCGACCCCTCGCGCCCATGCTTTCGACGTATTGGCGTTTTTCACCCGCACTCCTCGCACCCGCTCCCCTGCTCTGTGGCCCCTTGCCCCCGCCGCCGGCCTCGCGGTACAATCGCCGCCGTCCTTTCGGTGACATTGAAGGAGTTCGACGGGCCTTTTCGAAAGGTAGGACAGTAGACGATACGACACTTCCGCCGCGCCGGGCAGCGATCCGACGTTCGTTACAGCAACGTTTGGGAGCAGAATCGCGTGGCGATAGAAGGAGTTGGGCTGATTTCCCCGCGGATTCCCGGGGCGTCTTAGGGGCGTTTCAAACCGTGCCTGGGGTGTTAGGCGGATCGGCCTGAACATTGTTAGGTGCCTAAGCTGACGGAGGTAGGTAGACCCATGGACCCAACCGTTCTCGCAGGAGTAATCGGAGCCGGTGCTGCACTCACTGGCTCGTTCGTGTCCCACTGTCTCGTGTTCTATTTTGAACGCTGTGCTCGAACCGATGATCGTATCCGCTTCGGCCTTGAATACGCCATGGTGTTTCTGGAGCGCTGTAAGCTGAATCAAGTCACGGTTCTTTCCGACAACGAGCACTTCGAACTCGTAAGGGCCCTTGCCACTCTGGATAAGCAGACGCGGCGTCGTATAGTAGAGCTGTACGAACTCGCGAGTCGCTCAGGTGGGTCGGAGGCCGTGATAGAAACCGCGGGCGCCTTGCAGGACGAAATCGCCGAACGCCTTTCTTGAAGGAGCGAATTTACCATGTCCGATTTCACAAAGGTCACCCTGGCTCGGGCTTCGGTGGAAAAGGTACTGGAGCCCCCCACGGAAACGAAGAATGTCGAAGAGCGATTGATTCGCAACCACCGACTTCGGCACAGGCTGGGGCAGGTTCGATACCACTTCAATCCGCTCCTCTTGCGGGGAGCCGCAACTGACTTCCAGGCGCTAGCCAACTCGATCTGCAATAAGTATGGCTTTCAGTTTCAGACTCCCGACATCGTCAAACACGCAGCGATTCAGTCGGCGCATGATCCCATGGCGCCCACTCCGAACGAGAGACTCCGGCAAGTCTTCGACAGCCGCGATGGCCTGTCATTTCTTGACGGGGTCTTGAATTACCCGGACCCCGGCAAGTCCGTCCATCGGGCGATACGCATTGCAAACCTCCACAGTCAAAACCTCACAGTAACCGTTGATGGAACGACGCGTGAAGCTGAGTATGTCGCCTTGCAGATCGCTTCCGATCTCCTCGAGTTCTCGGGCGTCGAGAGCGGGCCGGAGGCTTTTCTAAACTCTGTGGCTGGCCTCCAGTATCGGACAACCACGCAACAGGACCTCGGAGCGCTAACGGAGTTCCTGCTGGCTCCGCCTCTTCGCGTGTTCGTTGCGGAAACGGTGGAGGCGCAGCTTGGATGGCGTATGGGTGTGCTGCCCACGGCCCCAGAGGAGAAGGAGAAGCAAAAGGAAGCGTTCGAGGTTCGCTGCGCATTTCATAACCTGTCGTTCTCAGTCTCCGTGTTCGACCGTGAGTCCGGCAATGCGGACGACGACATCGAACTAGACATTCGCATCACTGACCGGCGTTTTCACGGCTCAGATGTTGTTACGATCAGTTCGCAGTTGAGCTACGACAATCATCTGCGGCTTGTTAGCGAGCTGATTAGGGCAGTGGAATCAGCCTCAGGCGAGGCGAAATGACAGATTCGGCACCTAACAACAGCATGCAGCGGACGGCGATTCGCGCCGCCGCTGATGCTAGCCGTCAGGCAGCCGGATCGAAGTCGCGTGTGGGTATCGGTCGTCCGAGGTAAGATGCACCCATGAAACTCCGAATCTATGCGGACACCTCGGTCTTGGGCGGGTGCGAGGACGAAGAGTTCGCCGAGTACTCCATCCGGCTGATGGAGGGCTTCGTCCAGGGTCAATGTGTCCTGGTCCTGTCCGGCCTCACGATTCAGGAGTTGGCGGCAGCGCCACCTGAGGTTCGCAGGCGACTGGCCTCCGTGCCCGAAGCGAACATCGAGACGCTTCAGCTTGACACCGAGGCCAAGGAATTAGCAGAGGCCTACATCGCGGCCGGCGTGTTGACGGGCACGATGCGGGCCGACGCCCAGCACATCGCGATCGCGACCGTGGCCCGGGTTGACGTGCTGGTGAGCTGGAACTTCAAGCACATCGTCAACATCCAGCGGATCCATGGCTATAATACCGTGAACCTGCGCCAGGGTTACCCGATGATCGAGATTCGGACGCCACGAGAGGTGTTGTCAGATGAGTGAAACGAAGAAAAAGTTCGACGCGGTCACGATGATGCGCGAAGCTCGAGACAAGGTCTCCGCGGAGATCGAGGGCATGACGTTGGAGGAGGAGTTGCAGTGGCTCGCCTCCCAGGAACTCCAGGATCCCCTGCTGAGACGCCTTCGAGAACGTGCTGCCCAACAAGCCGATGCATCGCCCCGGCCTTCGGCTGGCCGCTGATCGGGGGGCCGTTCCCGCAACATTGCTCCAAACGTATCACACCCCGATTGAGACATTTCAAGCTGTTCGGCGGATAGCGGGGCGGGAACTGAACGACGGACACGGCTTCGCTGTGGTTTTGCTTTTTCGGCCGACGAGTCGACGCGGCGGGCGGGCGCACCGGGCATTCGTCCGTCCTCCGGACGGTAGGTTGAGAAAGAGGCCGACCGGCGGCTGAAGCCGCCGGCAACGAACGTGCGCCCTGCGGGCGAAAGGCGGGCAGATGCACGTGCCACCGGCGAGATGTTGGTGGCACACATTACCGGCAGGATGTTGGTGCCACAGTTCACCACCGGCGAGACGCCGGTGCTACCCTTGCGGGCGAGACGCCCGCACTCCCCTTCACAGGCAGGATGTTGGACCCCTGGCTGAAGGGGCCGATGCCACACGCCGCGGCGGGTTATTTCCGCTGATCGATCGGCACGGCCTTCAAATCCGTCGGGCCGTCGTACACCGCGCGAGGCCGGAAAATGCGATTCTCCGGAAGGTACTCCAGCACGCGCGACGCCCAGCCGGCCGTTCGGGCGACGGCGAAGATGACCGGGAAGAGCGGCGTGGGAAAGCCGAGGGCGTGATAGACGATGCCGCTGTAGTAATCGACATTGGGGTAGATCGCCTTGCCCTTGGCCTTCATCTCGGCGATGAAAAGGTCTTCCACTTCGGCGGCCGTGCGATACAACGATTCCATGCCCTTTTCCTGACAAAGCGTCTTGGCGTGTCGCTTGAGCACCACGGCACGGGGATCGTACGCCTTATAGACACGATGGCCGAAGCCAATGACCTTCTCGTTCTTGGCGATTCGTTCCGCTACCCACGCTTTCGCCTTCTCGGGGCCGCCGATCGCCTTGAGATGCTCGAGCGCCGCTTCGTTCGCGCCGCCATGCAGCGGGCCGCGAAGGGAGCCGATGGCCGCGGCCATGGTGGAATACATATCCGCCAGCGAGCTGTGCGTCACCATCGCCGTAAACGTGGAGGCGTTCATGCCGTGATCGGCCTGAAGAATCAGACAGATGTCCATCACACGCTCGGTCACTTCGCTCGGCCTCTCCCCGCTCATCTGATACAGATAATTCGCGGTGAAGGAGAGCTTCGGGTCGGGCTGCAGAATCGGCAGACCCTTCCGCGCCCGGGCAATGGCCGCGGCGATGCTCCGCGTGCGGGCCATGATGCGAATAGCGATCTCGGTCTCTATTTCAAGTGCGGCGGCAGGGTCGGAGACTTTCTGGGTGACGACGAGACTGTCCTTATCCAGACATCCCAGCGCCGCCACGCCGGCCTGCAGGACATTCATCGGGTGTGCATCCTTCGGCATCGACTCGATGAACCGGATGATCGGCTCGGGAAGATCGCCGTTGTCAGCGAGGCGCTTCCGAAAGGTGGCCAGTTCGGAGCGGTTGGGCAGATTGCCGAAGATCAGCAGGTAGGCGACTTCGTCGTATGTGCAGTTATCACAGAGATCGGAAATGGAATAGCCGCGATAGATCAGATGACCGGCCTCGCCGTCGACGAAGCCGATCTTGGTGATGTTGGTGATGGCGCCTTCGAGCCCGCGGCCCAGCTCGATGGTGCAGGGAAACTCGACTCGGCCAAGGAACTTCGGCATGGCTTATACCTCGGTCAGGGTTAGCGTCACGGTTGCTCGTACGGAGAGTATAAGGGGTTTCGTCAGATTGGAAAACTGCTACGATAAGCCTCGTTCACGGACGGATCGTCCGCGGCGGTCGAACCTAGCCGTCGATGAAAGCAACCGGGAGACCACAGCATGAAAGTCCACGAATATCAGGCAAGAGAACTTCTTCAAGCCGCAGGTGCGCCGGTACCACGGTTTGAAGTCATCGATTCACCTGAGCAGGTCGCGTCTGCTATCAAGAAACTCGGCGGTGGCACGCTGGTCGTAAAAGCACAAGTCCACGCCGGCGGCCGCGGCAAGGCCGGCTACGTCGTCCTCTCCGACAACCCCGTCGAGATTGAGAAAAACAGCCGACGAATGCTCGCCGAGCCGATGATCTCCAAACAGACCGGCCCGCAGGGCGTCAAGGTGCGAAAGCTCCTGCTCGCACCGGCCGTGGACATCGAGAAGGAGTATTACGTCGGCATGGTCATCGACCGCGCGAAGGGCTGTCCGGTGATGATGGTCTCAAAGGAAGGCGGCGTGGAGATTGAGGAAGTCGCCGCGAAAAACCCCGACGCGATCATCAAGGAATGGCTGCACCCGCATCTGGGACTGCTGCCGTATCAGGTGCGCCGGATGACGGCCGCCCTGGGCCTCGAAGGTGACCACGCCAGGCAGGCGGCTCGGACGATGGAGGCCCTCGCCAAGCTGTTCATCGAGAAAGATTGCTCCCTGGCGGAGATCAACCCGCTCGTGCTCACGAAGGAAGGCGGCGGCAAGCCCGGCGAGATCATGGCCATCGATGCGAAGTTCAACTTCGATGACAATGCTCTCTTTCGCCACCCCGACGTGCAGGCGATGTTCGACCCCACCGAGGAAAACCCCAACGAAATTCGCGCCTCAGAACACAACCTGTCCTACATCGCCCTCGACGGCAACATCGGCTGCCTCGTCAACGGCGCGGGGCTGGCCATGTCCACGATGGACATCATCAAACTCCACGGTGGCGAGCCGGCAAACTTTCTCGATGTCGGCGGAAGCGTGACGAAAGACGGCGCCGTCGAGGCCTTCCGCATCATCCTCAGCGATCCCAACGTCAAAGGCGTCCTGGTGAACATTTTCGGCGGCATCGCCAAGTGCGACGTCATCGCCGACGCCCTCATCCACGCAGCCAAGGAAGTCGGCTTCTCCGTCCCCGTGGTCGTACGCCTCGAAGGCACCAACGTCGAACAGGCCCGCAAGATGCTCGCCGAAGCGAAGATCGAAGGCCTGATCAGCGCCGCCGACCTGACCGACGCAGCCAAAAAAGTCTGCGCCGCGGTGTGAGTAAGTCTGGAGTCTAAGAAGCCGCCATTTCATAATGGTACGCCTCGATTATCCATCGCTCAATCGCTGTCGAGAATGCCATGAATCTGAACTGTCATCGCATCACGAGACTGGCACTCCGTCAATACAAAAGTGTTGAAGCGTGTGACATCGAACTTGGTCCGATTTCAATCCTTGTAGGCCGCAATGGAGTTGGTAAGAGCAATGTCATTGACTCTCTGAGATTCGTAGCGGATGCCCTGCGCAATACACTTGAGTATTCAATCCGTGAGCGCGGCGGTATCGACCAAGTTCGGCGCAAATCTCTCGGCGGAAGGCCGACACACCCCGGAATCGCATTGTGTATCCGGTTACCGGATGGCGGGTCGGCTAAGTATGCTTTTACGATAGCAGCCGTGCATGGTCGTGGGTTCAGGGTGGATCGTGAGTACTGTGAGGTTAGTAACCCTAACTTCGAGACTCAGCACACCTTTAAGCTGGAGAAGGGCAGAGTTGTTCACTGGACATTGAAATCTTCCGGGCCGGCCGCCTCAGATGACAGACTCTACCTGGTTGCCGCCTCGGGCCTACCAGAATTCCGCCCCGTCTTCGATGTCCTTACGAAGATGACTTTTCATAACCTGAACCCCGAAGCGATGAAGTATCCGCAGCGTCCAGAGCCGGGCGAGCTTTTAGTGCATGATGGCAGAAACTTGGCAAGTGTAATCAAGCAGATCGAGTCTTCTGATCCCAAAGCGCTTGATCGTGTGAAGGATTATATACAGGCGATCGGAGTTCCTATTACTCGGATCGTGCATAAGCAGGCGGGGGCACTCGAGACCATTGAAGTTGCTCAAGAACTGGATGTTCCTCAGGGTAAGCGCAACTCGAATTTCGACGCAATTGCGCTGTCTGATGGAACCATTCGCGCTCTGGGAATACTTGTTTCGCTCGTCTCAGCGAGAGATGCAGGGGCCGGCGGGCCGTCATTAATTGGAATTGAGGAGCCGGAGACCGCGCTCCATCCTGCTGCCGCGGCTGCTCTGATGGACGCGTTGACTGAGGGTGCTCAAACAACCCAACTCATCATCACGTGTCACAGCCCAGACCTTCTCGACCATCAAGACGTGACCGCTGAGATGATTCGGCCAGTCTTGTTGGAAAACGGACGCACCGTGGTTGGGAAACTAAGCCCCGCAAAGGAGGACCTGCTCAAGAGGCACCTCACGACGGCCGGCGAACTTCTGAGACTAGACCAACTCGAACCTGATCCGGAAGATCTTTTGAAACAACAAGAATCCGAAGGCACGCTTTGGGCACCACTAACATGACATTTGACGTAGCTCCGATCGTCGAGGGGCACGGAGACGTTGCCGCATTGCCGGTCTTGCTTCGAAGGATGGGTCCGTCGCTCAACATCAAACGGCCGGTGCGATTTCCGAAGAGCCGTTTGCTGATCGATGACCATCTGAGACGCGCGGTGGAGATCGCCGCCTCAAATATAACGGCTCGAGGAGCCGTTCTGCTCGTGATGGACGCGGATGAGAGTTGTGCTGCAACTCTTGGGCCGGAGCTGGAAGCAAAACTCAATAGCATTGCTCCGAAACACACAAGTCGTGTTGTCCTTCCTGTGCGGGAGTTTGAGGCCTGGATTGTCGGCGGCGATCTATCGTACGAAGTGGGAGATCCTGAAAGCTGCGGTGATTTGAAGAGAAGGATTCGACAACATCGAGGCGTGTACGGCGAGTCGGTCGACCAGCCGCGTCTGATCTCAAGTGTGGATCTTACGATTCTTGAGCAGCGTTCTCGGTCGTTTCGTCGCCTCAGGAAAGTGGTCGATGAGTTCTTGACGTTGCAATGAAGTGATCGATGTTGGTATCTACCGGTTAGCATTGCCGCCGACCTGACCGACGCAGCAGAAAAAGTCTGCGCCGCGGTGTGATCGCCTCGGCCGAGGCACACCCCTCCAGCATAAACTATAAATAAAAAAGCCCCGGGCGTTTTGCGCCCGAGGCCTTCTCTTTATCTCACGAGCCCGATGATGGATTTCTATCTGGTTCTTCGACGAGCCACCAGGCCCGCGATGCCGAGGATCATCAGAACGGCCGTCGTCGGCTCGGGAATCACCGTCTTGAAGAGCACATCCGTCAGCTTCGTCGGAACGTAAGCCGGCTGGTCGATGTACGCGCCGGTGAAGCCGTCGAAGCGATAGATCTCGCCGGTGTTGAACGCCATGAAGCAGTCGAACGTCACCGGGTCATAGGTAAACCCGTGCGGCCCGCCTCCGGGAAGTGACTGAACGTCGATGAACATCGACCAGCTATTCAATCCTGAATCATATCGCCAGAGACCCTCAACGCCCGGCCCTTCGTAGAGGGCGGTGGCATAAAGCGCGCCATCCGGTCCGAAGCCAATCTCCTGCGGCGAGAAAGGCACGGCGATGGTCGGTCCGTTCGGAAGTCCGCTGACGAAATCGAACCGCTGGATCCCGAAGCCCGCTCCTTGCGCCCAGTTGGACACATACATCGAATTTCCGTTGAAGGTGTGCAGATTGTAGCCGTCGCCGGAGTTCATGATCGTGCGGATAAACGCGCCGGTGTTGGCGTCGTATTCCTCGCTGCCCGAAGGACCGCCCACGACAATGTTGCCGTTCGGCCCCGCTGCAGGACCCAGCCGGAGACCTCCGGCGATCGTCTGAATCGCCGCACCGGTCAGGGAGTCGATCTCCACCAGAGAACCGAAGCCGCCGATGAAGAAGTTCTGCGCGGTGCCCGCGACCGCACCGAGATAGGGGTTGTTGCCCGGCAACTGGGTGCTGTTCGAAAAAATGTTGGCATACGTACCGCCCAATGCACCGGCGTAGTTACCCGGCACATGGTTGAAAGGCGGCGTCCGCTCAAACTGAAACAGTTCGTTGTGTGCGTCGCTCATGGCGTAGATGTCGTTCGGATCGCCGATGATGCCGGCGAACGCGGCATTCGACATGCTTGCCAAAGCCAGAATGAATACCATCTTCTTTAACATACTTCTTTACCCTTTTTCGTTCTCGTGCGCATTTTTTCCACGCAATTCGTCCTTGAGAGGCGCACGCTGTCCCTCAGGGCTTGCACGGGAGAGATTCTGTTTGCGAAATTCCCCGATGCGGTCACATCGGGCATTGAGGAGACTCCAGGCCGATAAATTTCGGACCTGTAACGGCGGATGCTAGCCGAAAAAGGTTCGAGAAGCAATAGCCCGCGAGTAAGGGGTTTCACCTAAGTAACTGCGATCAAACTACTTTCGATCGACCGTGGCATTTGTTACACATTATAGGTCCCATCCCTAAATCTGGGATAGATTCTCTACTGGCTGAAGTTCAGACTCCATCCCAGCCGGAGCGGTTTGAGTCGCGGCGAAACGGCTCGACGAGCGCGAACGTCTTCTCGACAAAGTTACAGGCAACCTGGATAGTCGATCTCCCGTGCTGGAACTTGAAACACCCAATCCGATACGCGTCACCACCGCCCCGGGGCTGGTCGACTACCTGGAGCAGGAAATCACTGCGCTCGGTTACACAATCGACGAGGTTCATGACACGACCATCGCCCTGACCGCTACGATGCGCGACTGCATGCGGCTGAATCTCCGGCTGCGCACGGCCATTGCCGTCCACTATTTGCTCTCGACATTCCCCTGCGGCGGGCCAGACGAACTGTATGCCAACTGCATCACGATACCGTGGGAGCAGATCATTCCCCCGGATGAATACATCTGCGTCGATTCGCGCGGAGATCATCCATCGATCGATAACTGGATGTTCGTCAATCAGCGCGTAAAGGATGCCATCGTCGATCGCATGGCCGAACACTTCGGAACACGGCCGATCAGTGGCCCGGAGCGACGCGGCGTCGTCATCAATGTTTATTGGCGAAATGATCAATGCTCCGTTTCGCTCAACACCTCCGGCGAGAAGCTCTCCATGCGCGGCTATCGCAAGATACCGCTCAAAGCGCCGATGACGGAGACTCTCGCGGCAGGCGTTGTCCTCGCCACCGGTTACACAGGCGATGTCGCGATGGTGAATCCCATGTGCGGCAGCGGCACCCTCGCCATCGAGGCCGCGCTGATCGCCACCAGCCGCGCTCCCGGGCTGCTTCGATCGAACTACGGTCTGATGCACATTCACGGCTTCGACGCAGAGGCATGGCGGCAGGTGCGCGCCGATGAAGGAAAATCGCGAAGCAGGACCCGCCCCGCGCCGATCGTCGCAAGCGACATCGACCCCAGGGCAGTCGACGCGGCTCGACAGAATGCAAAAACAGCGGGCGTCGATCATCTGATCGAGTTCGCGGTTTGCGATTTTGCCGAGACGCCGCTTCCCGCCGCGCCGGGTATCGTTCTGCTGAATCCCGAGTACGGCCAACGAATGGGGGAGTCGTCAGCGCTGACAAAAACCTACGAGCGAATCGGGGACTTCTTTAAGCAGCGTTGTGCCGGATACACCGGTTACGTCTTCACCGGCAACCGAGACCTGGCCAAGACCGTCGGCCTGCGAACCAGCCGAAAGCTCGTCTTCTGGAATGCGAAAATCGAGTGCCGATTGCTCAAGTATGAACTTTATGCAGGCTCCCGATCGCCGCGACAGGGTCCGGCCGAATCACCCTATCCTGACTCGTAGCGGTCGTTGCCGACGGCAGGTGGCAGTGCTATGATGCCGCCGCGAGTCGGGAATGTTCCGCCTCGTGGTTCATGCCATTATTTGGAAGGAATACCCCATGTATCGCACCAAGCACTGTGTCTTCGCCGCTTTGATCATCTGTGCCGCTGGAGCGTCGAAGGCAGCCGCCGAGACCCTCGAAGACGTGAAGAAGAAGATTCACGAGAAAGTCTCCGCCATGAAGAGTCTCGAGTACAAGCTCGAGATGACGACCGAGATGGACATGCCGCAGATGGCGATCAAGTCGTCAACGAAGCAGACTGCGCAGTTCGTCAACAAGGGCGATCATGTGCTGGCTCGAATGGAGACCAGCTCGTCGACCACGCAGAAAATGGGCGACCAGGAGCAGAAGTACGACTCCAAATCCCTGGACGTCTGTGACGGCAAGTTCTGGTACAACCTTTCCGAACAAATGGGCCAGCAGATGGCCACCAAGCGCAAGATCAAGCCGGAAGGTGATCCCAGCCCCTTCAATGCGCTGGCCTCTTTCAAGCAACTGGCAGAAGCGTTCGAGGTCAAGCTCATGCCCGACGAGACGATCGACGGCAAGCCGGCTTGGGTGCTCGAAACGAAGCCCAAGCCGGGAACCGACCCGATGAACGTCATGGGCCGCTCGCTGTCCTTCTACGACAAGGAGACAGGCGTCTCCATCAAGGGCGAGAACTACGACACCAACGGCAAAATCGTTTCGAAAGTAAAGACGACGGACATCAAGATCAACAGCCAGATCGACCCGGCGAAGTTCGAGTTCAAGCCGCCTCCCGGCGTGCAGGTCATGGAGCAGACAACCGAAATGCCCGGCATGCCGTAAGGCCCATTTGTAAAAGCTGATTTCAATAAAAGCCGATTGAAAGCGCGCCTTCAGATGATTCGCAGCGCGCGGCGCGTTGCCGTAGCGGCCTGCGTCCCCGCCGGCCGAGGAACACGAGAAAGGCCCCACCACCGCATGCGACGGTTTCTCCGAAACGGGTAGCCCGTGCGAAACGGCGTCAGTCCGGTTTTCTGGAACACGCTCCCAACGGGATCCACTTCACGAGATCGCGAAGCCGTACTTACGGCAGCACTGCGGCATCATCTCGCCGGCTTCCATGTCCCGCAAAGCTCGATGTTCTTCGTGAGAAGCAACTCGACGAATTCCTGAATGTCGAGCGAGTCGATCACGCCGTCGCCGTTCAGGTCGCCGGGGCAGGGGCAGATGGTCTCGCACTCCGCGAACTCGCAGAGCGTACTCGACGGTTGCGGTATTCCGCCGAGATCTGTGCATTCCTTACTCGGCATGTACCGGCATTCGCCGATCGGCAGGCAACACGCGATACACTCCAGCACCGGAGTGTGACTGCAAACCCCAGTCGTGACATCACACGAATCGTTTGTACACGAATTGCAATCCTCGCAATCACACCGCTGGCAAACGGAACTACCCAGCCTCGAGAAAGTGCCCGCCGGGCACGACGTACAGGTTGTTTGCGTCGGATTGGAGATCGTGCCTGCAGGACATGGGGTGCAGATAGCAGCTCCGGAAACCGATGAGATCGATCCGGACGGACAGGGCAGACAGTACTGACCGCCGACATCCGGATTGTAAGTTCCGGGCGGACATGCTACACACGCGGTTCGTGTCGCATTGGGCACGGTTCCTACTCCGCACGGGATACAAGCAGGTTGACCTAGCCCCGGCGCGATGGTACCGGGTGGGCAGTTCGAGCATGCAGTGTTGCCGAGACCCGAGGCAAAGCTACCGGGAGGGCAGAGTGAGCAAATGACGGTCGCCGGAGAAGGTGCATACCGCCCCGGCCCGCAGGGTTCGCAAAAGCTGCTCGTCACGTTGCCGGACGCGGTACCCGGCGCGCACGGCTCACAGATAATCTGAGCCGAGTCCGACCGGTGTCCGGGGGGGCAAATCTGGCAATGGGTCGTCCCTGCATCGGGCGCGATCGAGCCATCCGGGCAGCGGCGGCAATCGGCGCTTCCGATGGCCGCTGCGTGGCTGCCGGGCGGGCAGAGCGCGCAGTCCCTGCCGCCGGGCGTTGGCGCAAAATGGCCCGTTGGACAGTTCATACAGGATGCACTTCCCGATCCCGAAGCGAAACTCCCGGGATCGCAGGCAGTGCAGGTAACACTGCCCGGTGCAGAAGCGAACTCCCCAGGACTGCACAGGATGCACGCGGCCATGCCTGCAAGCGGCGCGAACCTCCCGATCTGGCAATCAGTGCATTGCGTAGCGCCCTCCTGATTCGAGAATTGTCCCGGCGGACAGAGGTCGCAGTCCTGTCTGCCCGTCACATTTGTGAATTCTCCGGGTCTGCACGGGAAACACTCCGTCAGGCCTTCGATGGGTCCGAAACTCCCCGCGGGGCAACGCGTGCAGTTGATCGTGCCGATCGAATTGGAGTAGAAGCCGGCAGCGCAGGGCTGGCATTCGCTGCTGCCCGGCACGGAAGCGAACGATCCTGTTGGGCAAGGTGTGCAGAATTCGCTGCCCTCGCAGGGGGCATACTGTCCCGGCGGGCATGGCTGACAAGAGGTGCTGCCTTCGCCACTCGCGAAATTCCCGGCCGCGCAGGGGACGCATTCGGTGCTCCCTGTCTCGTTCGTGAAGCTGCCGGCAGGACAGGGAGAGCAGGGGGCCTTACCGGTCGGGCTCCACGTACCCGGATCGCAGGGCGCAGCGGCATTCGCCGTCGAGACGTTGAGCCATGCGACGGTCACGACAACAGATGGAATAGCAGTACGAAACATAACACGCCCTTTCTGGCAGAATAAGATGCTACGCGCGCGAGGACGAATCATGAGAGCAATCGCGCACGACTCGAAAGACCGGACCCGTGTCGAATCCAAGATACCCTCTGGATGAAGAGAAAATCAAGTGAAAATAGCAAGAAAGGACGCTCTCAATCAGAACAACCGCAAAGAATCGAACTCGCGTACAACATGCTTGCTGCCCTCGAATTAAGCGACACGACCGTGGCATCGCCGCTTGGCGTGGCAGACGCGCAAGCGCCGAGCAAGATAGCTCACCATGAACACAATTGCAGACAACGAGTCCGCCCCAGCGGGTAAAATTCAGGGAATTCAGCTTTGTTCAACATGCGATTATTTTTTGGTTCTTCACGAATTTCCGGGGAGCGACGGCAGCATGGGCAGATGTGCCAACGTCTTGCGTCGATTTTCGTCGGCTTCTAGCCGACCGGTTTTTGCCACCGACTTTGAGTCGGTGGGATCCGTCAGACAAGCACCCTTGCGAGCCGGCTTCAGCCGGGCTTCTCGCGTGGTCAAAAGCCGGCCAATGCCAACCGGTTCCCGGAAATCCGTGAGAAACTTTTTTCGATGACAGGTCGGTTGGCGGTTACACATCGGCATGAGGCGGCCATTAATTGGACGGATATCAGCCATGCATCGTTACGTCATCCTCGGGGTCGGCCGCCGGGGTGCCGTCGGGTAGGCCCTCGCGCGGCTCCGTGCGACGTTCGGAGAGATAATCGATCGCCAGGGCCAGTCCCTTGCGATACGGCAACGTCAGAACGATCAATACAAACGCGCTGAGGAACACGACAAACCGCCCCAGCCAGAGATTGGCCGGCCGCACCAGCAGCATGGCGATGACAATAAACCCGGTGAAGATCGCCGTGGAGTAATACATGAACCACCACGAGTTGCCCTCGAGCGGTTCGTATTCAAGGCCGCATTGCTCGCAACGCTCGTGAAGGTGGTTCCATCGGCGAAACAGCCGCCCGACGCCGCACTGCGGGCATCGCCGCCGCAAGCCGCGGGCCAGGATGCGACGAGTGGAATATCCGCCAACGCTCATCCTTTGGATGATAGCCGATCGCTGCGATCATGGTGCATGTACGACAGCCGGAACGGCGCTATGATATCACACGGCGGAGAGGGGCATCGGCCGCCATGGGGGCGCCGAACAGATGTGCAGGAGTCGCGATAATGTCAGGTTTCAGCAAGAGGACATGCACGGTGATGGCGTCGTTTACGCTCGTCGCGATGGTCATCGGATTCAGTGCGTGTCAAAACGGACAGAGCGAGCGTCCGAGTGAGCCGAGTAAGTCGCAGCATGAGCCGAGGATTCAGGACGAACCGATCGTGAAGGACGCGCACGATGCGACCGACGAAGCACACGGCTTGCACGTTATTCGAAGCAATCAATTGCAGAAGATCATGCAGGACCTCCGTTCGCTGGATTTCGAACGGCTGACCCGCGAAGCCGAGCATGGGAGCATCGACGCAGACAGAGTCCGCATCGCGGAACACGCCGCCTCGCTTGCAGATGATGCACGACTGATACCTCGGTTGTTTCGTGACATGGAGCTGAGCGATGAGAGCCAGCGAGTTTTCGACAAACTGTCGATGCAGCTCGCGGAGCAGTGCAACGAACTGGCCACGCTTGTGCGCAGAAACGACTTCAGGGGGGTGAAGAAGAAGGTCGAAGAAATTGTCACCACCTGCAACGCCTGCCACACGTCCTTCCGTGGGCCGACGCTCGCAATGGCGACACCGACTGCGCGTTGAACGGATCAATCGTTACGGTCGGATGCAATTCAGAGCGGCTCCCGCTTCGATTGCAATCGAACGCCGCGACGAGCGAGTTCCCTCGTCAACTCGTCGAGCATGCCGGATCGGCGACCCAGAAGCTCCGGCGGCAGCACGCCGGGCTCGTTGATCTCTCCACGGGCGAGCATCCGCGCGACGATCGCACACGGAAAGCCGGTCGTTCTGGCCATCGAAGTCTGACCGGTTCGCGCGTCGTACGCGTCGTGCAGCTCGTAAGTATGCCGCACGCGAGCGCCGTCCTTTTCGCCTTCGACAAGGACGCGGAGGATTGTGAACTCATGTTCGCCCGGTTTGTAAGTCCACATCGGAAACAGCAGCTTGGACGTCACGTCCAGCGGGCGGACTTTCATCCCGCGCACGTCGATCTCGTTCTGACTGAAGAAGCCCGTCTCGCGGAAGATGGCCATCAGTTCCGCGTGGCCCGGCCACCGCAGCGTCTTCTCGACCATGTTTGGACAGTCGATCGTATCGAGCAGAGAACGCAGCCCGTCGGTGTTGAACGCTTCGAGCTCGCCGACCTGATCGAACTTGATCCGCTCCGGCTCCGACAACGCCGCTCGCGCGACCACCTCGCCATTTTCCTTGATCCGAGCCGGTCGCGTGTATTCCTCGATCACGTCCGACGGCGCAAACGGCGCTTTGTAGAGGTACGGCCACGACGGCTCCTTCGGCAGGCCGCCGACGTAGAACGCCACGCGGTCCGTACGATCGAGTTCCGCATGGCAGTGACCGATGACGACGTTCGCGAGACCCGGGGCCACGCCGCAGTCCACGACCGCCGTGACGCCCTTGTCTTTCGCCTGCCCGTCGAGTTGCCGCGCGTCCTCGGCCATGAACGAAATATCCGCAAACGGCTTGCCTGCCTCGATGACGGTTCGAAGAACCATGAGACCGAGCTTGCTGGGCATGGCGCCGAGCACCACGTCGGCCTCGGCGATGACTTCTCGCACGGTATCCGGCGATCCCAGATTCGCCGGCCGAGTCTTCAGATTCCGTCCTTCCGCGAGCTTCGCCACGCGTTCAAGGTTTGCCTCGGAGACATCCACAGCCGTCACATCAAACGCGCCGTCCTCCGCCATGTCCCTTGCCATGGTCGCACCGACAAGCCCGCAACCGAGCACCACCGCTTGTTTCGCCATCCCATGCGCTCCCTTGATGTCGCTTCGCGGTTACACGGTCCGCGCTGGCCCATCCACAAAGTCCGTAGCCATCCTGCTCATCGCCGATATGATGTACCCTGGCCCGGTGGCCGTCTATGTTGAACCTGCCGTGGATATACTGGATTCTTCTCGCCGTCTGCCTCGTGGCATGCATTCAGGCCACCGTCGGTCTGGTTTCCGGCGCGAGATTCATTGCCTACGTCTCCCGCATGGTGCGCGCCGCGGAACAGCTTCGCAACGCATCGGGCCTGTTCAAGTTCCAGCCCCGCGTCACGGTCATCCTCCCCTGTTGCGGCGTCGATGAACGGCTCCACCAGACCATCGAACGGCTCGGAGCGCAGAACTACGAACACTACGAAGTCATCTTCACTTTTGAATCCGCCGAAGACCCCGCTTTCGCCGCCGTCGAACGATGGACCGCCACGTGGCCCGAAGGCAACGGACACATCCGACCCAGCGGACAGCGAAGCTCCGCTACGTCCCCGCACCACCGCCGCGTCATCGCCGGTCTCACGCCAAACCGATCGCAGAAAATCCACAACCTCCTCGCCGCCGTCGCCGAAGTATCCGACGACTGCGAAGTGCTGGTCTTTCTCGATTCCGACGCCGTGCCGGATGCGGATTGGCTCGGCCACATCGTAGCGCCTCTTGCCGACACGAATGACTTCACGGGTACGCCTGCCACGGCCTCGTCGGCGCCACCTTGCGGCGCTTCCACGGGCTTCCGCTGGTATTGCGCTGCCGGCGGATGGGCAAACGCCGCACGTTGCGTATGGAATGCCGCGAGCATCACGCTCATGGAAAACGATGCGACGCGATTCTGCTGGGGCGGCGCCACGGCGATTCGTCGCAGCCGCTTCGAGGAATTGCGAATCACCGATCGTTGGGCCGGCGCACTCTCTGATGATCTCCAGGTCACCCAGGCCATCAAGGAAGCCGGCCTGCGAATCGTGTTCGTCCCACAGGCCCTGATCCCCAGCCACGATGTAACCAGCTTTGCCGGCTTCTGGGAATTTGCCCGACGACAATTGATCATTACACGAATCTGCGCACCCGAAATCTGGCGGGCCGGCCTGTTGCTCTGTCTGAGCTTCGTCGGCGGCGGCGCCCTGGCTGGCGCCCTGTGCATCGGTTCACTGCTCGGCCCACATCTTGGCTGGTTCGATCCGCCGCGCATCTCCCTGGGCCCACTGGGCGAACACCCACTGGCCTTGATCGCCGGTATCCTCTGGGTGTACATCGCCCTGGCGGCGATGGGTCGCACGGCGCTTCGGCAGGTGGCGATTCGCAAGGTGCTTCACCCGCCGAACCTCACGCTTCGCGATGCCTTCCTGGACATCACCGGCGCGCTCTGGTCCGGCGTCCTGCACATCGGTTTGTTCCTCGCATCGGCACGAGGTCGTCGCATCCGCTGGCGACACACGGAATACGAACTGGTTTCGCCCACTCAAACGCGCGTCATTCGCCGCTGGTCACCAGACACCTCCGAACCTCTGAAGAAAATCCCGGCCCCGGCCGCCACCGCCGCGACTTGAATACTCCGGTTACACATCGACGATCCATTCGACGCTTTGCGTCATCAATTAGTGATTCACTGCAATACATGCAAATCTGCTTCTTGCGGCTTGCATTCAGACCGATAATCCCGTAAGTTCATTCCCGGTGGGGAAGCTTCGAGCCGGCTCGGTCCCTCCTGAACAACACAATCCTCGTTCGGCAAGTCTGCATGCCGCCATGAAAGCTACATCCATGCAAAAGAATCCATCGTGGAACAGAGGCGCTCGCGTTCTTGCACTTGCAGGGTGCATCGTCTTCGTTGTTTCGTCGTCTGGCTTGGGTCAATCGTCGCCCGCCGACCCTTCCTCGATGATCGAGAGTCTCTCGATGCCGGGCGGTGACGGGACGAACCTGCCGCAACTGCGTGCGTTTCCCAGCGCCGAAGGATTCGGCGCTTATTCGCTCGGAGGCCGCGGTCCCGGCAACGCGGGCGTAACGCCGCGTGTCTTCAAAGTCACCACGCTCCAGGACATGGTGACGAATCCGCAAAATGGACAGCTCGTGGCTGCTCCGGGAAGTCTTCGAGAGGCCGTCGAGGCCACCGGCCCGAGGTTTATCACGTTCAGAGTCGGCGGAGTCATCCTGCTCAAGCAACCGCTTGTTATTCGTAATCCGTATATAACGATCGCGGGACAGACCGCGCCGAACCCGGGCATCGCAATCGCCGGTCATGGGATGCGTATCAGCGCGCACGACGTTGTCGTAAGACATCTGCGCGTACGGATGTTCATCGACGAAGCAGCAGGAGAGCCGCACGGCAATCACAGCAGCGACGCGATGATGTTCACAAAGAATGATTCCGAAGTGCATGACCCGACGCGGGATATGGTCACAAACGTCATCATTGATCACTGCTCGCTCTCGTGGGGCATCGATGAGAACATCGACATCATTTCGTGGGCGAAGGACATCACCATGCAGTGGTGTATCATTTCCGAAGCGGCAAGGTACGGTCACATGGAAGGGTCCGGCGGGTCCGGCTGGCTGGTGGGGCGATCGGCCGGCAGTCAGAGCCCGACCGACCTTGCAAGATTGTCGATTCATCACAACGTCTTTGCGCACAACTATCGGCGAATTCCCAGAGCCGCCGCGGGGGGAATCATTGATTTTCGCAACAACGTACTCTACAACTGGTATGAGACGGCCTGCACATTCATCTGTTCCGTCCGTGTGAATTACATCGGCAACTACATCATGCGTGGCCTGGATACGCCGCAGACTTCCTATCGGCGCATCATCAACGTCGCGGCGCCCGGTAATACAACCGGCACGCCGAAGCTTTATGTTCGAGACAACATCGCTCCGAGTCGGCAATCAGACACTCAGGCAGACTGGGACATCGGCGTCTTCTTTGTAACGCCCAACACAGGCAACCTTTGCGGCACCGCTTCCACTTCATGTCGGATCGACGTCAATCAGAACACCTTTGACGGCTTCTATGGCCTGACCGCACCGATGATCGTGCCGAGGGTTTCGACGGATTCATCGCAGGTGGCAATTCAGCGTGTGCTTCAGCAAGCAGGCGCGACAGCGCAGGGGCGTGACTTCGTGGATCACCAGTTGATCCAGGAACTTGATTACGTCTATCAGACGCGACCTTTCGATCGGACGGATGCCGGCTACAGCCCCGAGCAGGATCCCAACCTGCGCCGCAATGGCGTGCATCATGGAACGACGGCGCAAGTGTTGACGTTTCGCCCGATGAACGATCCCGGATACGGCTGCACCCCCCGACAGTATCGAATACCGCCGGGGTTGACGATTTTGCAGGCCAAGCGGGAATACCTGCAATCGCTGACGTATCAGTTTCCGGATGGAATCCAACTGCCGCACGATGTGATTCGTGTACTTCAGGACACCGAGACTTATCAGTGGAGCACGGATACCCACATCATACCGGAGCGTCAGACGCTGCTGTCGCTCTACCCCGCGAACTACATCGTGCCGATTGCCCAGCGGCTCGACAGTGACAACGACGGCATTCCTGACTGGTACGAGCTTCAGATCGGCACGGATCCGTCCCGCGCGGACAGCATGGAAGACGCGAACGGCAACGGGTACCTGAACATGGAAACATACCTGAACCTTCTCGCACCCTGACCCGGCTCGAAATCGAGCGCAGCGCGTCCGGACGCGCAGTTTTCGGGCCATCTTGACCGATAAGTGTCGGATTCTCCCCGCCCGGCAAGGCGCGGCAGCCGTCATTGTGCCGTTTCGCTAAGCTTTCATTTTCAGCTTGTTTGCCTGGGGTTAACTGATCATAACTCGTGGGAAGTCAATGGATTCCGTGCCTGAGAATAGGCAGCGGCGGGGGTTGAATCCGCTGCTCCTTTTTGATAGACTGGATCGCAGAGTGGAAAGGAAGGAAGCAACCCTTCCTCACAAAACTTGGAGCGGAAAAAGTATTTTTGTCGGCGGTCTGAGAGCCGCCACTACGACGGAGGAGTACGAAGCATGAAACGCATTCTTGGAACAGCAGTTGTCCTGGCAGTGGTCGCGATGATGTCCTCGCCCGCCGTTGCCGGTCTCACCGACATTGCCGTATGGACGTTCGAAACGAGCATCCCCACCACGGCTGGTCCGCACGAGGCGGAAGAAGGTCCGAATGCCGGCGCCGGCTCGCTCGCCAAAGCCGTCAACCAGAGTTCGTCTTCGGTTTACTCGAATCCGGTCGGCAATGGCTCTCCCGAGTCGTTCAGCGTGAACAACTGGACTGTCGGTGACTACTGGCAGTTCTGCACCTCGACCGAGGGCTACTTCAACATCGCGGTGAACTGGGATCAGATCAGCAGCAACACCGGTCCTCGTGACTTTACCCTCCAGTACAGCGTGAACGGCAAGGACGGTCCTTTCGAGGATGTCGTCGGCTTTGTTGTTCTCGGTGCGAATCCCAGTTGGAGCAGTCTCCCTGAGAACTTCCGGCCGCAGAATCGCTACAAGGAAGACCTGAGCGCCTTCGAAGAGCTCAACGACGCGAGCGACGTCTGCTTCCGGCTCTTCCTGGAATCTGACGTCAGCGCAACCGGCGGCACGATTGCCGGCTCCGGAACCAATCGCGTTGATAACCTGCGAGTCAAGGGTCTCGTCATTCCCGAGCCCGGCACGATTGGCCTGCTCGCTCTCGGCGCGCTGTTCCTTCGTCGCCGCCGCTAAGACGAGTTGAGCTTCCGTATAGAAAACCAAGGGCCGCGAGCGTATTTGCTCGCGGCCCTTTTCGTTTGCGCCGGAGTGACTCTTACGCATTCTCGATATTGTCGATGACGACCCCCCCATGTCACGGACCCTCAGCCGCTTCGCTCTGGGCGCGATCCCGACAGGTTGCAATCCAGGTTTCAATATTCTGCACCAGTTCGGCCTGACCGGCTGATCGGGCGATATCGCGTGCCCGTTCGGCGGTTGCGATGGCCTCGGTGAAGTTGCGGACTGACGCGTAGGCGACGGCCAGGTTCATCCGTATCTCGACACGATCGGGCCACAATCGCACGGCCTGTTCGAAGTGCGGAATCGCCTCCGCTGGCCGCCCCGAACGAGCGAGCAGCGCCGCGAGGTTGTTGTGGGCCTCGAGATGATCCGGATGAAGTCGAATGGCCTGGCGATAATGATCGATGGCTTCTTCGGTACGACCTGATTGCGCGAGCAGGACGGCGAGCGCGAAATGGGCCTGCACGTTATCCGGCCGGCTTCGCAAGAGTCCCTTATGCAGGGCGATGGCTTTCTCCGGCGGCTGCGTGGAGGCGAGCGCCAAGTCCAACTGCACGCGCACGTCGGGCTGACTTGCATCGAGATCGAGCGATCGACGGTATGCCGCCATCGCGTCCGGAATTCGACCCGCGGCATGAAGGGTTACGCCCAGGTTTCTGTGAAGACCGGCATTTTCCGGGTCGAGCCGCAGTGCCTGTTGCAGACAATCGACCGCCTCCTGATAGCGACCCACCCGTGTGAGCGCGGCCGCTAAATTGCCGAGTGCTTCGGGGTTGGCGGGGCGAAGTCGCAGGGCCTCACGAAAGGCGGCAATCGCCTCCGGCGTTCGCCCCGCCTCGCTAAAGGCAATACCCAGATTGTTGTGCGCCTCCGGGTAGTCCGGTCGGAGTTCGATCGCTATTCGATAATGTTCGATCGCTTCGTCGAGGCGATCATCCTTCTTGAGAACGACCCCGAGATTGTTGTAGGCCATCCATGCGGCGGGGTTTCGCTCGATCGTAGTTGTGTAGAGCGTTTGAACATCCGCATACATCTTCGACTGCAAGTAGGACTGTACACCGAGAACGAGCGGTACCAGCAGGAGCAGACCGAAACGTGCGGCAGGCCACGGAAGTCTCGACAGCCCTGCCGCGGCGGCGGAGCAAACCAGCGCGATGACGCCGAGACTGGGAAGGTATTGGAAGTGATCCGCGACGAAGGAAAAAAGAAACGGATAAACGTTGAAGAAGCCCAGCACGGGAAACAGCGAACCGATAAAGAAAAGCATGGCCGCCAAGGGGGCGCGAGTCCTGCGACGAATGGCCAGCAGGGCAGCGAGCAGGCCAACGAGAGTTGACGGGAAGAGCCATTGCCACCAGACGGCGGGGTCAATCGTCCATCGCGGATAGATAAAGACCAGCTCCGCGGGCCAGACGAGTTTGTAGAGGTAGAACCAGACAATCCTTCCCGCGAGAAGCATTCGCTCGACCGCGCTGAGTTCGAAGGCCTGCCCCTTCGCGCCGATGAGATCGCGTTCGACCCACGCGGTGAACAGTCCTGCGGCAGCGCCTGCGACGAACCACGGCAGGAGCGGGATGACGTCGCGCCGCCACGAGATTCGTCCGCGCTGCCACCAGAAGATCACGAGCAGTGCCGCGGGAAGTGTGGCTGTGACCGTCTTGGTCAACAAGCCCATCACGAAGAGCGCCGCTGACAGCACATACGCTCCGCGTCCGCGCGTTCGGTCGAAGCGCAGGTAACACCCCATCGCTGAGAGGTAGAAGACAGCGGAAAGCGTATTCTTCAATTCGGTAATCCACGCCACCGATTCGACGTGGACCGGGTGCAGGGCGAACACCGCAGCGGTCAGGAACGCGGCCGACATCGCCCATGAGACACCTTTCGCGCTCAACAAATCGTTCAGGATCCGCATCACCAGCACGGCGGCGATCGCATGCAGAGCGATGTTTACAAAGTGGTATCCGACGGGTGAATCGCCCCAGAGCTTGTGTTGGAACCAGAAGGCGGAGTGCAGCAGGGGGTAATACTGCTGCGTCGCACCCACATCGAACCAGATGCGATAGAGTCCGTGTGCCGTGCGAAGTTCCGGCCGAGTTACGTGCGCATCGTCATCCCAGATAAAATCGCCGCGCAGGGCGGGCAGGTAGGCGATGAACGTCAGGGCCACGATCAGCAGGGCTGCTCCGGCCCAGGACGGAGCCGTCTTTACAGTGGAAGAGCGAGACGACGAAGTAGATCGAATCGGCATAAGGCAACGCCATTATATCGGTGGTCGGCCCCCTGCGACGAAAGGCACAAAGGGTGCGATTATTTGTGAACTTCGCGAGCTGCGAGTAGTATGAATGAGCGTGGCCCGCCTGAATTTATTGGCTTTCCGTACGCCGAGCATCCGATCAGGTCGGCCGCCTGTACCCCGAGAGGAGTTTTGCAGTGGCTCGCCGATTGTCTCTACGTCTTAACCGCCCGGTCGGGCTTTTTTGCAGCATCGTTTTAGGGTTCATGGTGTGTTTGGGCGCCGTATCGTTGTCCCCGGCTCAGGAGCCGGCAACGGATGCGCCTCCGACATCACAGCCGCGACTGCCCACACATGCCGAGCTGGTAGCGGCCGCATCGGCACGACCGTTGATTACGCCGGAGTACCGCAAGCCCGATGGATCCGAGCTTTCCGGTACGGAAGCGGAAGAGCTGCGCAAAGTCGAGCGGCTCGTCGCTTCGGCGATTGCCTTACGTCGCGACGGTCAATACGCGAAAGCCCGTGACGAGATGAAGCAGGCCCTGCCCATCGCCCAGAAACTGCTCGGCCCGACGCAACACATGTTCGTCACCGTCGTCTCGGCCTCGGCGAGCATCGACATGCGCCTGGGCGCGCCGCCGGATGAGAAAGCCCGGCTGATTGAATCCGACAAGCAGGAGAAGCTTGCCATTGAGGCGATCAAAGGCGGACTCTACGCCGAAGCCCGAAGCGCCGCGCGCTCAGCGATCGAAATCCGCGAGAAACTCTTCGGCAAGGAGCATCCGGAACTGATTGAGCCGTTGCGAATTCTGGGCAACGCGCTGACCGAGCTGCGAGCCCTTGAAGAAGCGACGACGGTGCTGGCTCGAGCCCTGGAGCTGAGTGAACGGGCCTACGGCAAGGCGCATCCCCAGACGGCCCTGGTGCTCGACCGCATCGGCTGGCTGCAGATTTATCAATCCAAGAACGAAGACGCCGCGGCTTCGCTGCGCCGTGCGCTGTTCATTCTGAGTTCGACGGTCGGGGAAAATGCCGAGACGGCGGAGACGATGGACAATCTCGGTACGGCTTTGGGTGCTTCGCGTAGTGATTTCATCGAGGCGGTGAACCACAAGCTGCGCGCGCTGGTTATCCGCGAGAAGGTGCTCGGGCCGCGATCCAAGGACACGGCGATTTCGCTGAGCAACCTGGCATGGCTCTATGCGCGGTCGGGTTTACGCGACGAGGTCATACCGTTGCGAAAGCGCGCACTGGAGATTTTCGAGGAAACCCTCGGCCCCAAGCACCGCGACACACTCGTGGAAAAGAGCAATCTCGCGCAATCCTATCGAGGCCTGGGCCAGCTGGAGGAAGCGCTTCAGGCCTACCAGTCGATGGTCGAGATGGACGAGGGCATCGATGCCGCGCTGGAGCAAGGTGCGATCAATCGTTTGATGATGGTGGGAATGCTTCAACTGGAGACCGGCAAGCAGTTGGACGGTGAAAAGACCCTTCGCCTCGCTTTTGAGAAGGCCGTGCGGTTTCACGAAGTCGGCGAGCACGGAGCAGCCATCAACGAGCTCGATCAGATCGCGCTGGCGTATCAAAGCCGCCGAATGCTTGAGGATGCCGTACTGGTACGAGAGAAGATTCAACAGTTCGACGATGCACGCGCCGATCGAACCAACGAGCTGGCCATTCGGCGCAGTGTTCAGCTCGGCAGAATCTATCCCGAGGTTGGTCGGGCAAAGGATGGCGTCCGGGTTCTTGAACGTACGGTGAAGCTGGCCCGCGCCTATTATGGCGACGGCGAGCGGGAGATGACGGGACCGCTATTGGCTCTGGCCTACGCGCAGCTTGAGGCCGGAGACTTGAGCGATGCATCGCGGACATGCACGGAAGTCATGCGCATCGTGGAGGAGAAATTCTCCCGCAGCGCGTTAAATGCGGCCTACGCCCTGCACACCCTGGGTAAGGTACAGATGGCCCAGAAGAATTTCGCCGTGGCGCAGTTTTCCCTTGAAGAAGCCCGCGAGATCATAGAGAAGAGCCAGATGGATGACCCGGTCAAGTATGTGGCACTGATGCGCGACCTTTCGGTCTGCCACCTGGAGGGAGATGAGCCGCAGAAGGCGGTTCAGATCATGCGCGATGCGATGGAGACGTGTCGCAAGATGAAATCGCCCTATCCGATGCAGCTCAAGACCATGCAGACGAACACGCTCAAGTACCTGATTGATGCGATGGTGAAGGATTCGTCGGCCGATCGCGCGGAACGCGACAAGCTGTTGGACGAACTCAAGCAAAGGCTGCAGGAGCTGAGGGATGCCCGTGCCCTGACCGCCGACATGAAGACCTGGATGCAGGAATTGGGCCTTCCTGTGACGCGTGGATAACGATTCGGCGGCCGTTCGGACCGATCCAAGTTTGTGGATAGAACCCTACCAACCGAGCAAGGCGCTGCGACCCGTTGGCTCATGGCCGCGGGGGTACTCGTTCTTGTTGTGGCGGCGTTTCTGCCTGTTGTGGACCACGGCTTCATCAACTGGGACGATCCGGAATACTTCACGGATAATCCACACCTTGGCGGTCCGTTGCGCGACACACTCGCCTGGGCCTTCACGACGACCCACGTGGGCCACTATCAGCCGATGAACTGGCTGAGCTACGCACTCGATTACCGCCTCGGCGGGCTGGACCCGGCGCGCTACCACCTGACGCAGGCGCTGCTTCACGCACTGGGTGCGATTCTTGTGATGTATCTGGCCGCAGGGTTGATGGAGATCGTGTCGCCATCATGGCACTTCCACACGCGCTGGGCGGCCGCGGCTGTTGCGGCGCTTCTCTTCGCACTGCATCCGCTTCGCGTGGAGTCCGTCGTATGGGCCAGTGCTCGGGGAGACGTGCTGGCGACGGTCTTCTATCTCGCCGCGGTGATCACCTACCTGTCGGCGGCGCGCAAAGCAGCGCAGGGGGCGATCGCGGCTCCGAAGCGTCTCCTCGTTCTCCTGTTCTTTGTGCTCGCCGCGCTCTCGAAAGAGATGGCCGTCACGCTGCCCGCCGTTCTGATTCTGCTGGATATCTACCCGCTGCGCCGTCTTTCGCCACGGCCGAGCCAATGGTTGAACCCGCCGGATCGCAAGGTGATCATGGAGAAAGTGCCTCTTTTCCTCTTCGCGGCAGCCATCACAGTCATCGCCTTCTTCGCGGCCGGTGAAGTTACGGTCGCAGGACTCCGTGAACATCCCGTCTCGACGCGCCTGGCACAGCTTGTCGTTTCGCTTGTGCATTATCCGTACAGGAGTTTCGTACCGCACTCCCTTTCGCCGCTGAATGAATTTCCCATCGGCTTCGGGCTGACGCATCCGACCGTGATCGCGAGCGGGCTTGTGCTGGTCTTGTTCGTTTTCGCGATCACGTTGCTGCGCCGCCGTTTGCCGAGTGTGGCGGCCGCGGCATGCTGTTTCGCGATTCTGATTTTGCCGGTGACAGGGCTCACGCAGCGCGGGCCGCAGATCACCGCCGATCGATACAGCTATCTCGCGTGCATTCCTCTGGCGATTGCCGTGGGCGGTTTCTTTGCATTCTGCTTTGCACGCGCGCGGTGGGCGAGCTTTTCGGTAGCCGTTGCTTTGCTCGCGATCCTGACATTTCGCATGCAGTCGCAGCTTTCTCTCTGGAGCGATTCGATCACCCTGTGGAATCACGCCCTCTCGGTAGATGCCACCAGCGGTGGGGCGCACTGCAATCTGGCGCACGCGCTAGAGACCGCCGGCCGCTCCGAAGAAGCCGTCGAGAATTATTACCGTGGAATTGCACTGGGCTGGCGGCACCCGACGGTGTATCGAAACCTTGCCGCGATTCTGCAGCGGCTGGACCGCCACGAGGAGGCCGTTGCGGCGTATCAGGCGGACATCGCGTCGTATCCCGGCCGTTGGGAGACGCATTATTTCCTCGGTGTATCTTTCGAGCGACTCGGCGATGCGGCGAGCGCTGCCGAACAATATCGCTTAGCACTCGATCTGCGGCTAGACGTGCCGGACGCGCATGTAGCGCTCGGCCGGCTCTTTATGGAGCATGGCCACGACGCCGAGGCGGCGGCCCGACTGGGGTACGCGCTGGATTTGGCGCCGCGCCATGCCGAAGCGCTGGAGCGTTTGGCGATAATTTGTGCGCGGCAGGGGCGATACGAAGAGGCGATTGAGCTGGTTGACCGCTGCATCGACGAGGTTTCGCGCCGCGGCGCCGTGGAGGTGATCGACGGGCTGACGGCGCGCCGGGGGGAATATCTCTTGGCTCGCGACGAGGCGGCACGATCGGCAGAATGAACATCGCTCGTTGAATATCGGCATGGAAGTCGTCGTTCGTTTCACCGGCGGGGCTGGTGGACTTCGAACGTCGGCACGATTCGTCGCGCGTCATTTTCGTGCTTTGAGCTTGGCCAGGGCATTTTCGTAGGCGCGACGCACATCCGGGAGAAACAACACGAAGATGACCTGTTTGATTCGCGGTTCTGTATCGAGGAACTCGCCAGTGGTGGAAAGCGCGATCTCCGCGGCGTCCGTGAGAGGGTATCCATAGACGCCGCAACTGATCGCCGGAAAGGCGATCGTCTTCGCACGGTGACGGACGGCGAGTTCAAGCGAATTCCGGTAGCACGATTGCAGCAGTTCCGGCTCGCCTTGACGGCCATCGCAGTAGACGGGGCCGACCGTGTGGATGACGAACTTTGCGGGCAGTTCGTAACCGCGCGTGATGCGCGCTTCGCCGGTCGGGCAGCCACCGAGTGCGCGGCACTCGGCGAGCAACTCCAGCCCCGCGGCGCGGTGGATGGCCCCGTCAACGCCACCACCGCCGAGCAGCGAGGAGTTCGCGGCGTTGACGATGGCGTCGCATGCGATTTCCGTGAGATCGCCCTCGCGGATATCGATTCGTTCCCAGGCGGAATTCGATGTTTCGTGGTTCGACATGATATCTCACCGGCTGTAAGCAGACGCCACACACTCACAGGCAAGATGCCTGGGACACGCATCGGCAAGCAGCCGGAACCACCATGGAACTGCTGCCGCGCGATGCGATGAAGTTGATTATTCTACGAAGGGGTGCGTTACGGAACGAGGAAGGCATCGCTGCGGAAGCTGGGGACTTCCCGACCGGTGTATCGTTCGACGCCGACGACACGGTAGATGTCGTCGTTGTCGATGCCGACACGGGGCGTGCGAGTCCAGTTCACGCGCATGTCGGCACGAAGCACATTCTGACCATCGACGCGGCCGTGGCTCTGCGAGTTGTCCGTTGCCTGGCCATAGGGGATCAGGCGGCGCTCATTGTTGACCATGGGGTTCATGTCGGCGGCGCGGGGCATGTCGGGCTCGAATTCGTTCTGTCGCCACGGACCGGTGACAAGGTCGAGCGAATAGCTGTTGTTACGAAGGTCGGGGAAATTGTCGAATCGGTCGAGGTTTTCGACCGTGGCGGCGAAGTCCTCCGGCCGGCCGGGGCAGAGGAACGCATCGGGCGTCACAAAGCGGCCGCGCACCAGAAGGAAAGCATGCTGTGAGTTGCTGATGTGCGGGACGCCGGCTCGATCGGTGGGCACCCAGGAGGCGGAACTCGTGGGGATCGCCCCGGTGAAAGGAAGTTGTCCGGCGTTCTGCTCGGCGTAGGCGGCGTAGCCGGTGCCCATGGTTCGCAGGTTGTTGGCGCAGACGGTTCGCTGGGCGGCGGTGCGTGCGGTGCGATATCCAGGTACGAGGATACCGACGAAGAGCAATACCGCGGCGGCGAGGCCGACGAGTTCGCGGAAGGGCAGCAGGGGTCCGCCGCCGGCCGGAGCGTCGGCGTTCGAGGCGATCGCCGCGGCGCGGGTGAACTTGAGAATGCCGGCTTCGCGATCGACGCGGGTCATGATTCGTGCGGATAAATCGTGCGGAGGTACGGGAGCTGGATCGAGGTCGAGTGGAGCGAGCGTGCGGCGGACATTCTTGCAGCCGCGTTCAAGATCGCCTGGACGCGTGAAGGATTCCGCGATGCGGCGGTTTTCGGCGTCGTCCGTCAGGCCGAGTGCGTAGCCGATCAGTTCGGCCATTTGCTGTGAATCGGGAGACCGCGAACCGCCTGTTTCGGGCTTCCCGGAATTCGGATTGTCGGAGTTCGTCGTCATGTTCGTTTCTAAAGATTTTGATGCCTTGCGAGCGTCAATCCTCGTTGCGTTTCATCGGTAGCGGCGCATCCTTTTCGAGCCGTTTGTACTGCTCGGCGAAGTAGGCGACGGCCGCGTGCAATCGACTCTTCACGGTGCCGAGCGGGATCGAGAGAATGTCGGCGATTTCCTTGTATGCGAATCGCTGAAAATACCCCAGCAGGAGAACCTCCCGAAGATTGTCCGGCATCCGCGAGACGATATCGCCGACTCGCTGCCGCGTTTCCTCCACTTCCAGGGCCGCTTCGGGCGGCGCCGCGTCGTCGGAAAGAAAATCGAGATAGCTCGCGCCTTCCGAATCGTCGCTGCCACCCCCCTGGGAAAGTGGTAACTCCTTCTTTCGCACCCTCGATCGCAGGTGATCCCGCGCCTTGTTCGCGGCAATCGTGAAGAGCCACGGCCGGAATCGCCGGGTTAGATCAAACCCCGCGGCGGACTGAAAGACCTGGATGAACGTCTCCTGGACGACATCCTCGGCCGAGGCGGCACTGCGTATGAATCTTCCGACGAAACGGAAGAGGTCCTCGCTATGTCTTTCGACCAGCCGCTCGAAAGCGGTCTGGTTTCCGGCGAGGAAGTCGGCCAGCAGGCCTTCGTCGGACGCGGCGCTACCCCGGTCTTCTCGTCGGTTCACCTGAAACCTGCCGTTCCTACGTTTTGCGTCCCTCGCATGTTCGATCCTGCTAATTACGAAGCCCGCATGGGCACTCCGCCGGCCTGGTGCGCCAATCTACCCGATTTGTGGGCCAATTTACCCTTGACACTCCCGATGGTCA
The DNA here is from genome assembly GCA_964385225.1 of uncultured Planctomycetaceae bacterium. GTDB lineage: Bacteria > Planctomycetota > Phycisphaerae > UBA1845 > UTPLA1 > UTPLA1. The sequence continues at coordinate 113,085 of CAYLOE010000008.1, read as the reverse complement.
AAAGTATGGTTCATTAAGGAAGTTACAGTCATATATCGACACTCGTCCGGTCGCTTGGCGACTAGCCGTACTGGTTTGCGGACCTTCTATCGGCCCATGTATGCTTCTTGACTGATAACACCTAACTGAATTTAACCTGTGATTGCGCAAGATTCCCCAACTTTTCGATCTCTGAACCCGCGGACCATTTCCGCGCTGGTGGAGGCCTCTGCCGCGATCAACGCCTCCTTGAACCTCAGCGAGGTCTTACAGGCCATTGTTCAAAAGGCGGCGGTTGTCCTGCGCTCGGAAGCATCCAGCGTCCTCATGTTGGATAAACGGAGGAATCGGCTGGTCTTCATGGCGGCAGTCGGTGACCGTGGACCGTCACTGATCGGCGAGGAGTTTGATGCCACGCTGGGCATCGCCGGCAAGGTGGCGGCGACGGGTAAGCCCGTGGTGGTTTCCGACGTGCGCGACAACAAGGACTTCTTTCGCGGGATCGATGCGAAGAGCAGTTTTCAGACGCGCGGCCTGATCGCGGCGCCGCTGATCTGGAAGAGCGACGTGATCGGCGTTGTCGAAGTGCTCAACAAGCTCGGTGGCGTCAGCTACGACGACGACGATCTCTCGCTGCTGCAGATCTTCGCCAACCTGGCAGCGAGCGGGGCCTACAACGCGGCGCAGCATCAACAGGTCGTCAAGGAGAACCGCGGCCTACGCGAAACGCTTCGGGTTACTTCTCCGATCATTGGCAACTCCGCGGCCCTGCGACAGGTCACGGACATGGTCAATCGTGTGGCGGGAAGCAATGCGACCGTCCTGCTCCTCGGCGAGACGGGCACCGGCAAGGAAGTGACGGCTCGACAGATTCATACGGCCAGCCCGCGTGCGGACAAGCCGTTTATCGCCATCAACTGCGCCGCGTTGCCGGAAACGCTGCTGGAGAGCGAGCTGTTCGGTCATGAGAAAGGGGCCTTTACCGGGGCCCACGCCGAAAAGATGGGGCGGTTTGAGCTGGCCGACGGGGGTTCGATATTTCTGGATGAGATCGGCGACATCGCCATGAGCACGCAGGTGAAACTGCTGCGCGTGCTTCAGGAGAAAGAGTTCGTCCGGGTCGGCGGCACGAAGACGATCTCAACGGATGTTCGGATCATCGCGGCGACGAATCGCAATCTGCGCGAGGCGATGGAGAAGGGCGATTTTCGCGAGGACCTGTATTACCGGCTGAATGTCTTTCCGATCAATCTGCCGCCCCTGCGTCAGCGTCGCGAGGACATTCCGCTGCTGGTTGAGCATTTTATCAATCTGTCCAGCATGGAGCTGGGCTGTCCGAGACCGACGGTAGGTGACGATGCGATGGCACTCCTCGCCAGTTATCACTGGCCGGGCAACATTCGCGAGCTGCAGAACGTCATCGACCGGGCAGTTCTGCTGGCCGACGGGGCGGCGCTCTCGCCGGCGCATCTTCCCCGCGAGATCGTGGGCGATGAACCGCTCACCGAAAACAACAAGACGGAATCCAGTCTCTGGGGCTATGAGAAGGCCCTGATCGTCAAGGCCCTGCGCGAGAGCGGATGGAACCAGTCCAAGGCCGCCCGGGCACTGGGCATCTCGCGCGACAATCTTCGTTATCGCGTCAAGAAATTCGGCATCGAGAAGAACCAGTCATAAGGCATGAGTGGGTTCGTTACCCGCAAGGGGCGACGCTACCGTGCGCGATCGGTGATTTTGTCGACGGTAAAAGTGTACACCTCCGTGGATGGACTTCGCCACGCGAGGGGGTCGAGGCCGGCCTTCTGGGTGCAGCACTCGGAGAGAAAGCTCTCGCGTGTCCAGCCGCGCTCGGTCGCCACGTCGGGCAGGAAGCATCCGCTGAGCGAGCCGTTTCGAACGAAGATACCGTGACTGCCAAGCTGGAAATCCAGCGGATCACGAATGCGTTCGAGCGGGGAAAGGACGGAGATTTCGATGTCGATCTCTCCCAGTTCGTTCGCTCCGATGGGGACATGAACGAATCGCGGATCTTTCATCGCGGCCACGGCCATCGTCCTGACTGTCTCGGCGAGGTTGTGGCTTTCGTCGAAGGTGCCGATGCAGCCGCGCAAGTGCCCATTTTTTCGAAGCGTTACGAAGACGCCGGCAGATGGCAGGTTTGCGAGACGATCGTCCTCCGCTCGCGTTGCGGGCGTGCCGAACAACTCAGCGGAGATGGCATCCCGGGCCATGCGAAGCAAGGCGGACTTGATGGATGAATCGAGCGTGGACATGCGCGAATCCCGTGGTAAGTGCAATGCTTCGACGAGACTCTACGGACCTGGAAAGTATAGGCAAGCGCCTCAGCGCGTGCATGGTTGACTCAGCGTGCGGGAACCTCCTCGGGAATGGCGCCAAGCCGGGCAAGCGCGGCCAGGACATTGGGAGCGCCCGGATCGAGTTCGTAGGCGCGGCGAAGGGCACGACGCGCGGCATCGTCATTTCCGCATCGCATGTAGAACAAGCCCAGTTCCGCGTGCGCCGCGGCGTTTTCCGGTTCGACACTCGTGGCTTGCTTGAAAGCGAGTTCTGCGCGGTCGATGTCACCGGCCTGAGACAATTGTCGACCCTCGAGGATGCGCATCTTGGCCTGCGGGCCGGACTGCGTGGCGGCCCATGCGGCGATATCAAGAGCGGCCTGGTGTTTGCCCTTGAGGCGAAGCGCGTCGGTCTTGCCCTGAACGGCTTTGCTGTAGCCGGGGAAAGCGCCGATGGCGGAGTCAAAGGCAGCGACGGCCTGATCGCAACAGCGAAGGGCGGCCGGCAGGTTGTCATTACGGAAGTGGCGATCGGCCATGCCCATGTAACAGAGGCCGTAATAATAGGATGGCTCGGGGCGCTCGCGATCCACTTCGGCGGCATGCTTGAACATGCCAAGGGCTTCGGAGTATCGACCCTGCTCGTAATCATGAACGCCGGTGGCGAAGATTTCGTCGAAGGTGGCGCGTGGCTTGCCGCAGCCCGGCAGGATGAGGGCAAAAAGCAGTGTAACGAGCAGTGTAAGTTTCGAGGGCATCGTTATCATGGATCGGCGAAAACCCCTGTTCTGTAAGACGAATTCAAAAGGTCCGTCGGAGGATGATGCTAACGGCCTGACGCGGGGGGAGGCAAGAGGCCGCGAATCGTGGATCCGGCATTGCGGCAAGGGGAGTGCGGATCGTGGATTCTGGAACGCGAAATGGGGAGAAACCGACAGATCGCGGTACGCCGGTCTCGGAAGATGACCCGCGGTTCGTCGTGCTTCGGCACGAAGATCGGCAGGGGGTTCATTTCGACCTGATGATCGAGAACGGCGAGCGGCTGGCGACGTGGAAGTTTCCTGCAACGCCCGAGTCGGCCGCTAAGTCGCCCATTGCCTGTCGGCGGATCGGGGAACACCGGCGCGACTACCTCGATTATGAAGGGCCGATTTCCGGTGATCGCGGGCATGTAACCCGGCATGATCGCGGCGTGTGCCGAGTCCTGGTCAAAGCGGAATCGAACAGCGAGGGTTCGAGTCGATGGACGGTTGCGTTCGACGGCCAGCATTTGCACGGGCGCTATGACCTCGTGCAGGAGGGCGATCAGGCGTCGGAAGGGTCTTTTGTCTTTCTGGGAGTGTGACGGCCCAGCGGCTCGACCTTCAGGTCAAGCCGGCCGGAAGTGATCTCGAGGCCGATGACGCGATAGTCCACGCCGCCGTTTTTCCACCATGCCTGTGCGTCGATGTGCAGGCCGTTCACAAAGTCTCCCCACATCCGCGGGCTTCCGGGCCAGGTCTTGCCCGCCGCGCGTTCGATGGGGCGATCCAGGCCCAGACCGCCGAATCCGATGGGCATGGGGATCGATCCGAATCGCACGGTGCGCGCCTTGAGGATGAGGGTGTTGTTTTCGTATCTTGCTTCGACGTCGACCGACAGGACCACGTCCAGGCCTGCCGTTCGGTATCGGCCGGCAAGGGTGATGGCGCCGTCGTCGAAGACAACGAACGGATCCGCAAGGACCGGCGGGGCCAGCTCGTCGATCAGCGGGTAAATCTCACGGCGCATCGCAATCCAGCGATTCACGTCGTTTTGATACAAGTGATACGTGAAAGGCGTGTTCAGATTGAGCAGACTCTCGGTGAAGGCCTGCTCGGCATCGACGAGATTGTTACGAACCGACTGCCGTTCCTCCGGCGCGATGACGGGCGGAGCATACCAGCCGGGCTTGCGCGACAAGGCCAGCACCGTGAGCAGAATCAGGAAAGCAACGACGGCAGCCGTCAGCGCGAGGGGCCGCTGAACGATCCGTCGAACGCGCGCACCGGATTCGGCGGATGCAGTCTTGCGCGAATCACGGGCTTGAATGATCGTCACGTTTGTTCTCTCGATGCGCTATTTCGAGGGTGTGGAGGCACTACCGGCTGGAGTAAGGGTATCCGAGACGCAGGGTGGAGGTCCAATCCTCACGGGTTCGCTCGCACTGCGGCGGAAGGGCTCGTCGTGCGTGGATATGATATGGGCGAATTGACCGTGCCCTGCACGGCTCCATAGAATCGGCCGAGACCGGCCCGATTGTGAATTGGGCGTATTTCACGCGACCGTAGCGTCACCCCCTGCGGGAGACGACGAGATAGGTCGAGCACTCCGACGTCAGGCACAAGGCCTGACGCTACAGCTGCCCCGGCACTGAGCATGAACCGCTGACGATTGCCGCCATCCATGAACCGTACACTCGGAATTACGATCAGTCTGGTCTGGCTTGTTGCCATGGCGGCGCTGGTGCGTCGGGACGTGCTGCCATATTGGACGGCACAAGCAGCTCCGAATCACTGGAGCCGAAGCGGCAGCTATCAATGCGCGATCTCCAATGAAGCCGGTCGTCGCGTCGGCACGACCTGGGTCACGCATACACCCGGGCCGCAGCTCATCACCGTGCAGAGCGTGACGGCGATCGACTTTGCCGGGCTGGGCAGTTACCTGCCGGTCGCGGGTCGTCTGTTGATCGACACGTATCTGACTTATGAACGAGACGGCAGCCTGATGGAGTTTGAATTCCGCCTGCACGGAGCGGGACTGCCCATCGAAGTAAGCGGCGAGCGACTCGGTCACGATTACGCATGCACGGCGCGAATCGGCGATGTGACCACGGTCCTTGCGCTGGACTGGCGACTGAGTGAGGGGCTGGGTGAATTGCTGCGGCCGTTCACACACCTGGAGGATTTGCACATCGGTCAGCGTTGGCGGCTACGATTGCTGGACCCTTTCGCCATGATCACCGGCGGCTCGGTGGAGTTTCGGACGCAGTTGGTGACGGTCACGGCGCGGGAGAAGGTCGAAGTGAGCGGTCAATTCGTGGAGTGCTACCGCATCGAGACCGACGGGGCCACGGCATGGGCGGACGATACCGGCCGCGTGGTGTTGCAGGAGGTGCGAATCCCGCTGCTCGGGCGCTGGCGAATCGAGGACGAACCGTTTGACAAGTCGGCCATGCGATCGACCATCGCGCGAATACGAGGCAAAGAGGCGTCGATGCCCGTGGGGGTGCCGCCCGAATCGGTCGACTCGAAGGGCGACGATGAATAGCGCGATCTCCATCCGACTGGACAACGTCACCAAGTGCTACGGGCGTCTGCGCGCCGTGGACGGCGTGAGTCTGGACGTACGCGCGGGGGAGGTCTTCGCATTTCTCGGCCCGAACGGCGCCGGAAAGACGACCACCATCAAGATGATCACCGGCCTGCTCGCACCGGACGAGGGCATGATCGAGGTCTGCGGTCGGGCGATGGCCCTGGATGATCAGTCCGCCAAGGCGCATCTCGCCTATGTGCCGGATCAGCCGTACTTGTACGAGAAACTGTCGGCGCGGGAGTTCCTGGAATTCGTCGGTCGGATGTACGGGCTGGACAGCCGCACGATCGAGACGCGCGCCCGGCACTATATGAATCGGTTGCAGGTCACGGCCTTTGCCGACCAGCTCGCGGAGAGCTATTCGCACGGCATGAAGCAGCGCGTCGTTCTTGCTTCGGCGCTCTTGCACGAGCCGAAGGTGCTGATTGTAGATGAGCCGATGGTCGGGCTCGACCCGCGGACGGTGCGGATCGTCAAGGAGCTTTTTCGCGAGCGGGCCGATGCAGGGCTGACGGTGTTCATGTCCACGCATACGCTGGACATCGCCGAGTCGATCGCCCATCGGATCGCCATCATTCATCACGGCCGGATCATCGCCTGCGGGACGCTGGAAGAACTCAAAGCCCGCGCGAAGCGCGAACATCGTCTGGAGGATATCTTCCTCGAATTGACGCAGCCGGATTCGGAAACGGAACGAGAGGGACTGCTGGCGTGACCCCGTTGCCGGCAAGCATTCAGGCGATGCGCATCGAACCGGCGGATCGGGGACGGCCCGGATCGTTGGGGCTGCTGGTGCGCCTCAAGCTCCGCCTGCTGCACAATCGCGTCCGGCAGATTGCCGATCAGTCACCGCTCCGATTGATGCTGGTTGTCCTGTTTCTGGCGATTATCTGGGTCTCGCTGTACGCCGTCTTCGATTTCGTCTTCACCTTTCTGAGGCGCTTCGAGCAGCAGGCGGTCGTCGCCATACCGCTGGTCTTTCACATTTTCGTACTGGCCATGACGGTCCTGCTGACGTTTTCAGCCGGCGTCCTCGTCTACAGCGCGCTCTTCGCCCGGGCCGAGCCGGCATTTTTACTTACGACCCCGGCCCATCCGCGGCATGTCGTGTTCATCATGTATCTGGAGTCGCTCTTCTTCGCGAGTTGGTCGCTCGTGCTATTGGGATTGCCGCTTATGATGGCCATCGGCAACGTCCTCGGCCTGCCTTGGCACTTTTACGCGATCTTCATCTTCGCCTTCCTCGCCTTCGTGCCCATTCCCGGCGCGCTGGGGCTCATGGCGGCTCTGCTGGTGGCGATCTGGCTGCCGCGCCTGGCGCGGCGCACGCTGATCGTCGCAGGCGTCGTGGCGCTGGGCGGCATGGTGCTCTGGTGGGGCCGATTGTGGGGGATTTCATCGCGGGATTCGGCGATGTGGTTGCAGGAGTTTCTCGGCGAGATGCAATACCTCAAGGCGGCCCTGCTGCCGTCGACCTGGGTAACGAACACCATCCGCTACGCCATGGAGAACCGCCCGACGGATTCGCTGTTTTATCTCGGCGTGACGGCGGCGACGGGGCTCTTTTTCAGCTGGGCCGCGGTGACGTGCGTCGGCCACTATCTGCTTCCGGCCTTCGCCAGCGCGCAGACGGCGGGCGGCCGATCGCGCTCGATCGAGGGCCGCGCCTCGCGGCGGCTGACGAACCTGCTTTTTTTCTACCTGCCGACGCAAGTGCGGATGCTGGTGCTGAAGGATGCGCGGCATTTCCTTCGCGATCCGGCGCAGTGGTCGCAGCTTGTCATCCTCTTCGGCCTGCTCGGTCTGTACCTGCTCTACCTCCCGCGCAGTCGCCCCGAGGGTTTCAGTCTGCACTGGCAGGCGCTCATTTGCTTTCTAAATAACGGCGCGGTCACACTCATTCTCTCGACCTTCACCAGTCGCTTCGTCTTTCCGATGATCAGTCTCGAAGGACGTCAGATGTGGCTGGTCGGGCTGTGGCCCATGCCGCGGTCAACCGTGATGTGGGCCAAGCTCGTATATGCCCTGACCGTCTGCGGACTAGCCGCGGTCGTGGTGACGCTTCTCTCGATACGGGCGCTGGATCTTCCACCTGCGATGGCGATCGTGCAGGCCGCGGCCACGCTGGCCACCTGCGCCGGGCTTTGCGGGTTGGCGGTGGGGCTGGGGGCGCGACTGCCGAGTTTTCAGGAGACAAGTGCCGGTCGTGTGGCATCCGGCCTGGGCGGGACGGTGAATCTCATCGCCTCGGTTGTCCTGGTGACGGTGAATGTGGCGCTCATGGGCCTGATCTGCTACCGCCTCGTCGGGCAGGGCGACCTGGCACGGCTCGATCCGCTTTCGGTCGTCGTGCTCCTGGGGATCGTGACCATCGGCATCGGCACAGGCCTCGTCGCCATGCGAATCGGCACACGCAGCTTTCAAAAGGCGGAAGTGTAGAGCGGCACCGGCCGGTGCTGCCTTGAAGACCAAACCGGGATGCGGACGCCGTGATTTGCGAAACCGATGGATTGTCGTCCATCGCATCGCGCAAAATGACTCAGCCAGTACGATGTCGCCGCCGCCGCAGGAGCAGGATGATACTGCTCGCCGCAAGCAGATACGTGGCCGGCTCGGGTATCACATTCAGGTAGAAGTGGGCCTCGTCGTAAAATGCAAACGGCCCCCCGGGGTTGCCGTAATCCCAGCCGGCGGTGGATACTTCGATGTCGTACCAGCCGGGCAGAACGCCGGCGGGGACCGTGACCGTGAGAAGCAAAGTGACGGGTCCATTCCACTCATGTCCGCCGTCGCCGGTCGAGGCGTAGTACTGCTCCTCAAAGACGAAGGTGTAGTCCGTGTAGAGGGTCCACTGCGACTCATTCATCGGGAGCGGTGCAGGGTCGTCCGGGAAGTCGACGCCAAACTCCTGTGCCCCGACAAGCAGGAGCTGATTATCTCGCCAGGTGAGCGTATCGGGGTTACCAGCCTGGTAGTCCGGGTCCGTGTTGCTGATGTTCTTGATTCCCACGGCGAAACGCAGCGGGAAGAAGGATGGATCGTGATTCGTGGGATCGCTGAGAGTGATCGACAAGTCGAACGTATTGCCGGGAGTGGTCGTGTAGGTCGGAAGCGGGCCTTCACCGCGATCGGGGTCACCGAAGGCGCCGTTCGGAATCTCGGCTGTGCTGGTTCCGTTGATACTCAACATCGAGCCGAAGACCGTGTTGCCGAAGCCGCCGCTGCCGTGGCAGGAGATGCAGGACTGGCCGTAGCCCGGACGGGCTTCCACCGTGGCCGCGTGTGCAAGCAGGACGACAAGACAAAGGGCGGCGACACATGCGTGTCGGCTAGAGTGAGCTTCCACGAGATTCCCTCCACACCTTATAGAAAGACCACCGGCTCGACCGAGCGGTTTCAAGATTCTATTGCTTTTGTGCCATAAAATCAACGATTTCGGTGGTCCGAGAAGCCCGGAGACAGGGCGATCGCGTGTTCAGCAACATGCCCGCCATCTCGGCGACGAGCGATGGATCGGTGTGTCCGGCCTCTAACGACTACAAGCGACTCTGGCGCACTCGCGAGTGCCCTGGCCACAGCGGACGCCATATCGCATTCAACAGGCCCGTAGCTCGCGGCGTACTGCGGGGCGTTTATTCTCGATGGTCAGGGGTATTTCCGACCGGTGCATCGCCACGACCTCGACGCGTACCGATTTGAACGCCGGCGTCTTCGAGCGCGGGTCCACGGCGCGCGGCACCAGCACGTTCGCCTCGGGATAATACATCGCCGCGTTGCCGGCGCGGATGTCAAACTCGCGGACGAGGATATCACGCATCTCGCCGGCCTCACTTCGCACGATCACCGATGCATCGACGCGCAGGCCCAATCGGTCGATGTCATCACGGTTCATCAGGATCACGTTGCGACGTTCCTGGCCGCGGTATATGTCTTCCTCATCGTAAACGACCGTGTTGAACTGGCCCTCGCTGCGGACCGTCATTAGCCGGAGTTTGCCGTTTTCTTGTGGAAGATTCGGAATGGAAGCCACACGAAACTGCGCGCGGCCGTTCGTTGTGGGGAACTTTGTCGCGTGCAGAATGCGACCGGCGATGTGGAACTCCTGCTTTGTCGCATCCATCTCCGCCAGCTTCTCGTAACCGGGGATGATCTTCGCAATGGCCCGGCGGATGGTGTGGTGCTCCTGCATCGACTGCCAATCGACGGGGCCGGCGTCCCCCATCACGCCTCGGGCGATCGCCGCGATGATCGCGACCTCGCTGCGCGGTCCCGCATGACGCGGCTTGCCGCCGTCGCTGAGCCGAACAAAGTTGAACATGGATTCCTGCGTCGTGGCCTGTGGTTCTTCGTCGCGGGCGAGAACCGGCAGGATCAGCGTTTCGCGGCCCGTGCCCCAGGCGTGGCCGATGTTGAGCGATGTGTTCAGGTAGACGAGCAAGTCAATCTTGCCAAGTGCCCGTGTGGCGAAGGCGGCGTCGGGATTCGCGCCAAAGAGATTGCCTCCGACGCAGATGCCGAGTTGAAGTTCGCCCCGCGCCGCAGCTTCGATGCCGCTCATCGTGTCGTGGCCAGACGTCGTGGTAAGCTGCACGCCGAAGTGCGACTGTAATCGGTCAAAGATCGCGTCCTTGAGCTTCGGTGTGACACCGACGGAGCCGATGCCCTGCACGTTGGAGTGACCGCGAATCGGAAGCAGCCCGGCGTGTGGACGGCCGACCATGCCGCGCATCAGGGCGAGGTTCACGATGGCGTGGACATTCTCAACGCCGTGGAGATGGTGGGTGATTCCCATCGTCCATCCGAAAATGGCATTCTTCGCCGTCGCGTATAAATCCGCGGTGCGACGGATCGTGGCAAGATCGACGCCGGACGCCGCGACGATGTCATCCCAATTGATCCGCAGCAATTCATCGCGAAATGCGGGCCAGCCGTTGGTGGCGGACTCGACGAACTTTTCATCGACGGCGCCGCGTTCCACTACGGCCCTGGCGATGCCGGTCAGCAGGGCGATGTCGCCGCCGATGTGCGGCTGGACGTACAACCCGGCGATCTCGCTGCCGAAGAGCAGACTGCGAACATCGGAAGGAACGCGAAAGTTCACCAGACCCGTCTCGCGCATCGGGTTGATGACGACAACCTGTCCGCCGCGCCGGCGAAGCTGCATGAGCGTGCGCATGAGGCGTGGATGGTTCGATGCGGGATTGCCGCCGATGAGGAAGAACAGATCGGCGTGTTCCACGTCGTCGAGTGTTACCGTGGCCGTGCCGCTGCCGATCGTGTCGGTGAGCCCGACGCCGCTGGCCTGATGGCAATAGTAGGAGCAATTGTTGACGTGGTTCGTGCCATAGAGCCGGGCAAAGAGCTGAAGCAGGAAAGCCGACTCGTTGGAGGATCGCCCGCTGAAATAGAAGAAGCTCGCGTTCGGATCTGTTGCCTTGAGCTTCGTAACGGCGCGCGCGAGCGCTTCGTCCCAGTCGATGACGCGAAAGTGCGAATCGCCCGGTGCGGCATGGAGCGGTTGAACGATCCGCCCGGCGGATTCAAGCTCGCGCGGCGACAGGGTGCGCAGCTCGGCGATGCCATAACGGCGGAAGAATTCGGGCCGCAGGCCGTCCTGCATGTCGGCGGCCATCGCCTGAAAGGACTTCTTGCAGACCTCCGGCCAGTGACCGGCCTCGTTGCGCAGGGCGCCCGACTGCCCGCCCATGCCGAGGGCACAGGTCTTACAGGCGTTCCTGGTGTGCATGGCGCGCCAGAGCCGCCGCCAGCCGACCTTGTCAGCGAGTTCGAGGACATACTTGATGGCGGGCCATCCGCCGCCGGATGCAGGGGGTGTCATGGGCTACCTCTCTCCAGCCGTGGCGTCACCTTTGTCGGGTGACGAATCCATCTCGCGCGGCCGATTGTAACGCCGGAGAAACGACCACGAGCCGGGAAAACTCCGCACCAGACCGGATTAACGCCCGGAGTCGTCATGCGGCCGCGCCGCACCCAGATAAATGAAGATCGCCGATTCTGGGGAGTGTGGGCGTCTCGCCCGCGCGGCGGACCGGAGGTCCGCACATCCCGTGGACCGCTATTTTCAGGACAGGGCATGAATACCTTTCGCCTGGGTCGCCATCGGATGCCGCAGGGCGATCAACCGTGGCGGCACGCCGCTTGCCAGATGTTCATCGCTGGTTGGAACCCGCGCCGCGATGTGCTCAGGCACCAGGTTCCCTCCTGCTGCGCGGCGCGGGCGGCGTAGGAGTTCGCAGTCTGCAAACGACAGCCAGGGTGCCGGATGATCGAACTGACCCTACACGGCCGGGGCGGGCAAGGCGGCGTCACGCTCGCCAAGCTGATTGCCACGGCCTACTTTCTGCGCGGCCGGTTCACGCAGGCCTTCGGCGTCTATGCCGCCGAACGATCCGGCGCTCCGCTGAATGCCTACGTCCGTATCGACGACGAGGAAATCACCAACCACAACCAGGTCCGCGAGCCGGATCATGTGATCGTGCTGGACCGCACGCTGATCAGCCCGGCCATCGCTGCCCACATGAAGGAGGACGGCTGGATCCTTCTCAATTCGCCGGATAAACCGGAATCGCTGTCCGACCACTTTTCCGGTCGGCGCGTGGCGACGGTCGATGCCACTTCGATTGCACTCGCTCATGCTCTCGGCACACGGACGGTGCCGATCGTGAACACGACGATGCTCGGCGCGGTGCTGAAGATGCTCGATGAGCCGTGGGAAGCCGTGGAGGCGGCGCTGGGCGAGTTGAAATTCGGCGGTGGCAATCTGGAAGCCGCACGAGAAGCGTATGAGAAGGTATGTACAGCGACGCTGCCACGCGAAGCAGAACAAAAAGGCGCCGCTGGTCGTCGCGGATTCGTAGCCGATGCCGCACAGAAAGACATCATTACCGCGCGCGTGGCGGGCATTCTGGATGAAGATCTCGGTCAGCCGTCTCCGATTCGCACCGGGTCGTGGGCGACGCGGCGGCCGAATCGGCGCAATTTACTCTCGCCCTGTGCCGGCGCGTGCCCTGCCGGCAATGACATCCAGGGATTCGTGCAGGCGCTGACACGGAAAAATTCGGACGAAGCCCTCGCGATCCTTCTTAAGACCACTCCACTCCCCGGCGTCTGTGGTCGGGTATGCCCCGCTCCGTGCATGGATGCATGTAACCGTGCCGTCTTCGACGAGCCGGTGCAAATACGTGAGCTGGAGCGCTACGCCGCCGAACACGGACGCCGGCCTTCGCCTTCGCAGCCGTGGCGGGATGAGCGAATCGCCGTGGTCGGCTCCGGTCCGGCGGGTCTGAGCGCCGCATATCACCTCGCACTGCTTGGCTACGAGGCGACGATCTTCGAAGGAGGAGATGAGCTGGGCGGTCTGCTGCGGACCGGCATTCCGGCGTATCGACTGCCTCAGGACGTCCTCGATGCCGAACTCGACTACATCATTCAATACGGCGTCAGGGTGCAGACGCGCTGCTTCATTGATCGAGCGCGGTTGCTGGAGTTGTCTCGCGAGCATGAAGCCGTCTTCATCGCTACGGGCTTGCAACAAGTACGCTCGATGGAACTGCGCAGCGCCGACTCGAATCTGGTCGAAGAGGGAATCGACTTCCTCGATCGCGTGCGGCGCGGCGAGGTATCGCTGACCGGGATGCGCGTGGCAGTGATCGGCGGAGGCAACACGGCGTTCGATGCCGCACGGTCGGCCCTCCGCGTGGGAGCGAAAAATGTGCGGATACTGTATCGACGCACGCGCGCCGAGATGCCGGCCATCCGCGAAGAGATTGAAGAGGCGCTCGAAGAAGGCATCCTTCTGGAAGAACTCGTCGCTCCGCTGCATCTGCGGCGCGTCGGCGACGAGGCCATGCTCACCTGCCGGCGCATGAAACTCGGCCCGCCGGATGAATCCGGCCGCCGCGCGCCCGTCCCGATTGAGACCGAGGACAGCGACTTCGACGTTGTCTGCGATCGGGTCATTCTCGCGCTGGGGCAGTCTTCGGACCTGTCGATTCTGCCGGAAGGCGCCGAGATTCGCGACCGCCAACAACTGCTGGGTCTCTCGGGCGCACCGATATTTCTCGGCGGAGACTTCGCAACGAACGACGGAACGGTCGCAGCGGCGATCGGCAGCGGCCGTCGCGCGGCGTGGCACATCCATCGCACCCTTTCAGGTGAGGACCTTTTCCCGCCGGTCGAGCGGCCCGTGGCGAGTTATGAGCAGATGCACATGCACGTCTTTACGCATGAACCCGCGCGGCGAGCGCCGCATCTGCCTGCCACGCGAAGGAAGCGAACGTTCCAGGAGGTACGGCTTGGTCTGGAGCATCGTCTCGGTGGCCAGACCGCCGTTGAGGAAGCGAGTCGCTGCATGAGTTGCGGCGTGTGCAATCAGTGCGACCGATGCGTGACGCACTGTCCCGAGGGAATCCTGCGGCGCAACGGCGACGGGTACGAATTTGATTATGGCTACTGCAAGGGCTGCGGTATCTGTGCGGGAGAGTGCCCGCGGGGTGTCATTTACATGGCGGAGCTATGACGGCTTAGAAAGGCGAAGTCCAATGCCCAGGGTCCTGGTAACCGGTAACTACGCAGCGGGCCACACGCTTGCGCTGGCCGGGGAGGCGAATCGCTCGGCGCGCGGTTGCTGTGCCGGGGCGTATCCGATCACGCCGCAGACGGAGATAATCGAGTTTCTGAGTTCGTTCGCCTTCAGCAAGGGCCGCGTGGTGCCGGTCGAGTCCGAACACAGCGCCATGGCCGTTTGCATTGGATCGTCGCTTGCCGGGGCGAGGTCTTTCACCGCGAGCAGTGCCAACGGTCTGTCCTACATGACGGAGAACGTCTTCGCGGCGGGATACTATCGGTTGCCGATCGTCATGATCGCGGTGAATCGCACGCTGGGGCCGCCGTGGAACATCTGGGTCGATCAGGGCGATAGTCTGGCCCTGCGCGATGCGGCATGGATGCAGCTCTACACCGATTCGCATCAGGACCTTGTGGATACGATCCTGCTGGCGTTTCGCGTGGCGGAGGATCGGCGCATCCTGCTGCCCGCTATGGTCGCCCTGGATGGTTTCGTCATCTCGCACACGCAGATGGTCGTCGATCTGCCGACGCAGGAGCAGGTCGATGCGTTTCTGCCGCCGTGCCACGTTCCCCATCGCCTGCACACCGGACACCCGGTGACGGTCGGCGGGCTGACCTGGCCGCGTGAAACGGCGCACATGCGGCACGAGATTCAGGAGGCGATGTTGCGCGTGCCGGAGGTTCTGGCCGAAGCGATCGACGAGTTTGAGAAGGTCTTCGGGCGACGACCGGCCGGCGCGCTGGAGACCTACGAGACCGAGGACTCGGAGACGATCCTGATCGCCTGCAACACGATGGCCCGGACACTGCGAAACGTGGTGAAGCAGCGACGCGGGGGGAGTGCGAAGCTGGAGCTTCGCGGTCCCCGGTCTGAGATTCCCGGTCCCCAGCGTATCGGGATGGTGCGCGCGAAGATGTTTCGGCCGTTCCCGCGGGAGGAGATTCGCGCAGCGACGGCGTCGGCGAAGCGCGTCGGCGTATTGGATCGCAATCACTCGCCCGGTTCCGGCGGCATCTTCTGGCAGGAGATCGCGGCGAGCTTGCGCGGCCGTAGCGATCTGCTCCTGCAGAACTACGTCGTCGGTCTCGGCGGCGGCGATGTGACGGAGGATTGCCTGAGTGGCATCGTTGACGATCTGTCAGCGCGAAATGCGGAAGCAGAGCCCATCTGGGAAGAGGTGGCGCTATGACGCAGATCAAGCTTGAACAGTACGCCGACCGCAAAGAAGGTCCAGCCGATCCGTGGCAGATCAGCGGTGAGCACATCCTGCGATGCGGCAACACGAATTGCGCCGGCTGCGGCATGTCGCTCGGCCTGCAACTGCTCAATCAGGCACTTGGCGTGGAACGGCCGATTCTGGCGATTCCCGCATGCTGCGGCATTGTCACTGCGGGGGCCTTCCCGAACTCGGCATACGGCGCGCCGGTCGCGGCGACGACCTTCGCCAGTTCACCCGCCGTTGCAACGGGGCTGGTCACCATTGAGCGGCTGAATGGCCATGACACGCCGGTCATCTGCTGGGCGGGCGACGGCGGCACCTACGACATCGGCGTGGCCACGCTGTCCGCGGCGGCCGAGCGGAACGAGGATATCCTCTACATCTGCTACGACAACGAAATCTACGGCAACACCGGCGGCCAGCGCAGCAGCGCCACGCCCGAAGGCATCTCCACGACGACTTCGCCCTTTGGCAAGAACGAACGCAAGAAGGACATCATGGGCATCATGGCGGCTCACGGCATTCCGTACGCCGCGACGCTCTCGGTTGCCCATCGCGATGACTTTCTGCGCAAGGTGCGGGTCGCTCGGCGGGTCAAGGGTTTTCGATTTCTGCTGATGCTCTCGCCGTGTCCGACGGGCTGGAAGTCTGAGGCGGAAGAGAGCGTCGATCTCGTCCGCCACGCCGTCGGCTGCGGGCTGTTCCCGCTGTACGAGGTTTACGACGGCGTTCGATATCGCATCAACGCGCGGCCGGACGGCACTGCGCTGGAAGCGTACGCGACTCACCAGCGGCGTTACACCGGCAAGCAGGTAGACCTTGAGCGAATTCGATCGCGAATCGCAGAACAATGGCGCCGACTGGATACACTCGCTCGGGCATTTCCGGCGGAGGATGCAGGCGACTGACCAAGTGATGATTCGCGGCAGCTGGCATACGGACGACCCGAACGCTTTGTGTGCTCGTCGGGTCCAGGTATCAGAATCGTCGTGTGATGATGAACTCCGCCGCGGCGGTGAGGCCGTCTTTGGCGTCGCTGGGCGGCAGATCCGCGAGATGGGCGAGGGCGGACTGCACGTAGGACCGGGCCGTGTCCGTGGCGTACTCAATGGCAGGTGAAGCGGGGGAATCTATCGGTGAGCGAAGCGGAGCTTCGCGGTCCCCTGTACAAGCGGCTACTTCTGAAAGCAGGATGCCACGCAGGCGAGCGGTCTTGTCACCGGGCTCGGAGAGGGCAGTGATGATGCGTGCGCGGCCGTTCGCGTCTGCGTGGTCGCGGTAATGGATTGCCGGCAGGGTCCACTTTCCCAGATCGGCGTCGCGCCCGACGGTCTTGCCCAGCTCGTTCTCCGAGGCGGTCAGGTCGAGCAGGTCGTCGATGATCTGAAAGGCCATGCCGAGATCGATGCCGTAGGCGGCGGCGTGCTCGACGACTTCCGTCGGCGCGCCGGAGGCCCACGCGCCCAGTTCGCAGCAGAGGCCCGTCAGCACGGCGGTCTTTCGGCGGATAATCTCCAGATACTCAGCTTCGGTCAGTTCGCAGTTGCCGCGATGGGCGATCTGCATGAGTTCGCCTTCGCAGACGGTGTTCGTCACAGCGGCGATGCGTCGCGAAGCGTGCGTCGAAGCGAGACTGCTGCACAGGTGGTAGGCGTGGGAGATGAGGTAGTCGCCGAGCAGCACAGCGGCTTCATTGCCCACGAGGCGGTTGACGGTCGTGCCCTTGCGGCGGACTTCGGCTTCGTCCAGTACGTCGTCATGCACCAGCGTGGCCATGTGGACCATCTCGACGACGGCGGCGAGGACGACGTGCTCGCGGCGAATCTCGCCCGTGGCGCCGGCCGTGAGAAGCAGCAGACGCGGACGAAGGAGCTTACCGCGATATCGCCGAACCTGCTCAACCAGTTCGTTGACGAAGGGCAGATCGCTGCGCAGCTCGGCATCAAAGACCTCGATCACACGGTCGAGCGCCGTTGTGATCGGGCTGGTCAGGTCGGAAAGTGTGTTCGTGCGCGTCTGCATGGTGAACCCGTCGGATGCCGGATTCTAAGGGCCGCGAAGCACGCCACACAATATCAACGGGGACTTTCAACGGATTTGAAAGCGCGGCCGGACGTGATGCTCGAATTTCAGGATGGCCGCTTCCGGCCGGGCGTGGTCGCGCGCGGCCGACGCCACGGGCCGGACCGGCCGCCGGACTTTTCTTCCAGTCGGACCGGGCCGATCTCAATGCCTCGATCGACGGCCTTGCACATGTCGTAGATGGTCAGCGCGGCCACGGCGGCGGCAGTCAGGGCCTCCATCTCGACACCGGTTCGGGCTTGTACGGCGGCTTCTGCCCGGATCACCACACGATCCGGCGGGCTTGCCTCGATTTGCACATCGACATGATCCAGCGGCAGCGGATGGCAGAGCGGAATAAGTTGGCCGGTGATCTTGGCGGCATGGATGCCGGCGATGCGTGCGACGGCGAAGACGTCGCCCTTGGGAAGCTTGCCCGAGGAGATCAGCGTCAGTGTCCTGGCATTCATGTGAACCTCGGCGCAGGCCACGGCGCGGCGGCGCGTGACCTTTTTGTCCGAGACATCGACCATGCGGGCCTTGCCCTGGGCGTCAACGTGGGAGAGGCGATTGGTGCTTTTCTTGGACATGAGGACATTATACTCAGGATTGCGGAATGCGGATTGCGGAATGACTGCTTGTCTCGCCGTCACTCCTCGTAGTCATCAAACTCAAACGGCTTCGGGCCCATGTCGATCGGCCTTCTTCGGCCCACGTCAATCAGCAGGCCGATCGCCAGATAGTTCGCCACCAGTCCGCTGCCGCCCATGCTGACGAAGGGCAGCGTCATTCCGGTGATCGGCATCAGCCCCACCGTCATGCCGATGTTGATGATTGCCTGCGCGGCGATCAGCACGCAGACGCCGACAGCCAGCAGTCGCCCGAGCGGGTCGGTGGTCATGCTGGCGATGGTGAGACCGCAGCCGATGATGACGAGATAGCAAGCGAGAACGCCCATGCAACCGAGAAAGCCCCACTGATGGCCGATGACGGCGAAGATGAAGTCGTTGTGCTCCTCGGGTAG
Source organism: uncultured Planctomycetaceae bacterium (assembly GCA_964385225.1). Taxonomy (GTDB): domain Bacteria; phylum Planctomycetota; class Phycisphaerae; order UBA1845; family UTPLA1; genus UTPLA1. The sequence goes on along the minus strand of CAYLOE010000008.1, from coordinate 94,582 downwards.
CAAGTCGTGCTTGAAGAAGGCGCCGTAGGCGAAGCCCTGGCCGGTGAGGCCACCGCTGCCGAGGGCGATCTTGGACTGGTTGAGTTGATAGCCGGCGTTCAGCCGCCACTTCTCGTTGGTCTCATCCTGCCGCCAGACGGAGCGAATTCGGTCTCGTTGATACTCGTTCATCAGCGGCGAGAAATAGAAGACCGGCATGGCCATCAGACCGAGCGCCACGATCGACGCGAGATGCCGTTTCTTCGCGCCGGCGACAAAGAGCATGACAAACAGCGTCGGCAGGAGCAGCAGACTCGTGCCCAGGTCCGGCTCCTTGAGAATCAAACCCAGCGGCACAAGCGTCATGACGAAGGGCGCGAGCAGGCCCGTCAGCGAGCGATAGTTCGTCCGAAAGCGCAGGTAGTACGCCAGCGTAAGAATGAACACCACTTTGGCATACTCAGAGACCTGAAAGCTCACCGGGCCCAGGTCGATCCAGCGATAGGTGCTTCGCCTCGCGGTGATCAGCGGCGCCATCGGCACATAGCGAGCGACGACGAGCAGCACCAGCAGCGCAAGCGTGATGCCAAAGAGCAGATACGACCAGCGGCCGATACGCCGATAGCCGATGAACTGCATCACAAGAAGACCGAAGAGACCCACGACAAGGTAGGCGGCCTGTCGGGTCGTCTGGGCCGCCGGTCCTTCGCTGTCGGCCTCAGCGGCATAGACACCCAGGAGTCCGAGGCCGGTGAGGATCAGCGCCGGCAGCAGAATCGGCCAACCTAACAGCGGCAGGATGGGCGATTCGGAACGGGTCATGGCTGGATGCTCGTGATGGCGGGATGCCCCGGCCGCTTCGGCGACAAGTATCCACGGGGGCTGCGCATCAGTTCCTCGAAGATCGCCTTCGCCGCGGGGCCGGCCGTCGCACCCCCGCCGCCGCCATATTCGATGATTACGGCCAGCGCAATGGTCGGCCTATCGTAGGGCGCGTAGCCGGCAAACCATGCGTGCGTGGGTACTTCACCTTTCGCAGGATCCTTGGGCGGCCATGTCTCGACAATCTCGCGTTTGATCGGTTTGACCGTGGTCGGCACGTTGAACGCTTCTCGCGCTGCTTCAACGGTCGGCGCCACGACGGAGACCGTCTCGCCGTTTTCCATCTCGAAGGTGTACCGGCGTTGTGTGACGCGCGGCACGCACTGGGCACTGCCGGTTTTCCCGCAGATGTCGATTTCCTTCATGTGTACGTACTTGTACGCCGTGCCGCCCGGTTCGTTCACGCAGTGGTAAAGTCCGCGTCGGACCAGCGCCCAGTCACCCGGCTCGACACGAACCATGGCCATCGTGGGCCGGTCGCGATGATCGTTGGCGATGATCGTCGGCTCGCGGAAGCATCCTGCAGCCAGTGTGGCGAAGATGCTTGCGGCCTGCAGTGGGGTGATCTGTATTTCACCTTGACCGATTGCGTAATTGCGGCCGTCCGCCGGTCGAAAATCCCGCCTGGCATGTTGGCGAATCCATGCACGGTCCGGAAGTATGCCGTTGCGTTCTTCGATCAGCCCGGTGCCGCTTTGTGTTGCGCCGACATCCTGCTGAACGGTGCGAAGCGGGAGCTTCGCGGTCCCCTCGGGTGTGGTACCGGCGGACAGCCGGCGACGCTCGTCCTCCGGACCGAAGAGGAACGCACGATAGAAGTCCGTCAACCGAGCCGCGCCGAGCTTCTGGCCCAGACTATAAAAGTAAATGTTGCAACTGTACTGAATGGCTTCCTCGGCACGGATGTCACCGTGGCCGGCCATGCCTCGCCAGTGTGTCCAGCAGTGCCATTTCGATGACCCGGGAATGAAGGAACCATCGCAGAATACCGTCTGATTCGGCCCCACCACATCCGCTGCCAGCCCTGCCAAAAGCGAGACCGGCTTGAGGATCGAGCCCGGCTGATATTCCTCGTTGACAGCTCGGAAACGCAGCGGGACATGGCGCGAATCGTCGCGCAACTGGGCATAGTTCGTCCGCAGTGTCTCGGGGTCATAAGTCGGCACGCTCACGAGTGCGAGGATTTCGCTGGATTCCACGTCGAGCACGACGCAACTCGCCCCGGTGGATGGCGGCTGCGCGGATACGGCGTCGATCAAGATCTCGGCTATGCGCTGCTGCAGATCGAGGTCGATGGTGAGTTGAACGTCGAGCCCATCGATGGGGGGGGCGGCGTTCTTGATCTTGCCGTCAAGGTAGCGTTCTTCGTATCCACGTTTGCCGCGGAGCATGGCCTCGCCGAGTCGTTCCACGCCGGATACGCCGACGAGATCACCCGGCCGATAGCAGGCCAGCCAGTCGTTGCCGGAGGGATCGTTCTCGATGAGTTGACTGGAGACCTGCCCGAGCCGCCCGAGCACGTGACAAAGCGACTGGGCCTCGCCCTGCCAGACGCGTCGGACCGACGGCTCGATTCGAACGAGCGGCAGGTTGGACAGCTCGATCTCGATGCGCGTCCGTACGGCGGGGGAGACGTCGTAGAAAATCGGATGAAACTGGTCTTCCTCGCGGAGGCGCAGTTTTTCCAGCGGCTCATCGAAGCCCTGGCGCCTGCGTGCCTCCCAGATGTGGCGACGCAGGCCCTCGACCGAGCGGCAGATGGCATCGCGTCGTCGGCGGAGTTCCGTGAGCGGCGTACCGCTGGTGCGTTCGAGCGTCAGCCACATCCGTGCGAGGCGATGCTGGACCTCGTGATGGAGCGTGACGGCATCAGCCGCGGCGAGCGTCGGGTCCTGTCGGCGAAGCAGGCCGGCGACGCGCGCGAGAAAAGCGTCGTTCATGCTGAGCGCGCCGTAGTGGATGGTCACATCATGGGCCGGTTCATCGGAGACCAGAGTGCGGCCGGATCGATCGCGGACCTGACCTCGAAGCGGCGGCAGGAAGGTCTTCGGAGCCAGGAGCGCGGCGTCGAGTTTCTCGACGTAGTCGGGACCGCGCACGACCTGCAGATCGTACAGCCGCCAGATCATGGCCGCGCTGCACAGGATCGGGATGGCGAGCACAAGTTTGAGGCGACGTTCGAACACGGTAGTGGCTTGTGGTCAGTGGTTTGTTCGAGAAAACTGGAATACGCGATCCACGATCCGAAAGCTCTGTCATCTTACTCCCCATCGCTCGACGGTGGTAATACCGAGCGGGCCTCGGAACTGGCGAAGCAGCCATTGGCCGTAGGGGGCGAGGGCGGCTGTGTAGATGGCCTCGTAGACTCCCTTGGTCAGGACTTCGCCGTAGCGATCGAGCGCGCCGGTGACATAGAGCATGTGCAGGCCGACGAGCGCAGCGAGCAGCAGCTTGGTGATAAATGTAAAGAAGAGCTGGCTCCAGACGCTCTCGCGAAAGAACAGGTCGCGGACCTTGATGATCCCGACGGCGATGAGGCCGAGTGAGACGGCGTGGATGCCCACATTGGAATGATTCGAATAGCTCAGACTTGCCAGGTCCATGAGCAGTCCGACGATCCAGCAGGCAAGCATGGCGTCCGCGGGTTTGGCCATGAGGGCGAAATAGACGGCGGTGATGACGAGAAAATCCGGCCAGACGCTGTGCAGCGCGAGAAACGGCGCCACCGCGCCCTGTAGCGCGAGCATCAGATAGAGCAGGATGGCAAAGATAATCCATCGCATGGGTCACGCATGACACAGTAACAAATCGACTCGTCGCCTGGGTCCTGCACAAGCCGACGGCCCGTGCCGGAGCTGATCGTTTCAGGTAACTGTGTTCAGGGACTTTGATACGATGAAGCGTCACCTTCTCCGCCGGCGGCCTGCATCATCGGGCGATTCAGCGGGCGCTCGCCGATCTGGCGGTCGATGATCCAGATCGCCGCACGAGCGATGGCGACACGGACTAACTCGGGCTGGCCGGGCTGGTTGAAAGCGCGGTGCAACGGACCCAGTGCGTCGGACCTGCAGATCGCCTCGAGCGCCAGGGCGGCCAGGGCACGATTGCGGGTGATCTGCTGCTCCGGCGTATCGTTCTGCCGATGCCGGTCCGGCGAGTTGAAGAACAAATACGCAAGCGCCAGATCCATGCCGCTGTCATATCCAAGCCGGCCCAGGCCGCGGGCCGCCTGCAATTTGATCTCCGGATGATCGGCCACGTCGAGTCGATAGCGGAAGAGTTCTTCCGCTTCGGCGGGCTTCGCATTGGCGAGGAACATGAGCGACAGCGCCGCCTGATCCGGCACGGCGCTGTAACCATAGAAACTCAGTCGCTCGATCCCATGGGAATCGCCGAGAAGGGCCAGCGCTTCGAGAATCTGCATTTTCACCGCGTCCTTCTTTTCGCGTCGCAGCGCCGTGTGCAACACTTTGGCGGATTGCGGTTCCACGAGGCGGCCGATCGCCAGGGCCGCGTTGGCGCGGACGCGCGCGTCAGGGCTTTTCAGTAACAATTCAGCCAGATCGCCGGTGCGTCGTCGGTCGCCGAGCCGGTGAAGGGCGTAGATTGCAGCGATGCGGACATTCGCATCGGAATCCTCGGCGCAGGTGCGAATCTGCTCGATGTATTGCGTGTTGCCAATCGTGCCCAATGCCATCAGTGAAGCAAAACAGATGCCCGCGTAACCGTTCTTGGTGTTCTCGCCGAGGTAGGCGATTCCCTCGTTTGGCGCTACATCCTGAAAGGCCTCAATCGCCTGCATTCGCAGGACCGGCTCGTCCGACAGCGCGGCACGACCCAGGTAAGCGATTGCCTCATCTCGGAAGGATAGGGCTTCCTCATGCGACAACGGCACGCGCTTCGGACCCATGCATCCGACAGCGCCAAGACAAAGCATGAGGACGCCTTGAATCGCGATACCCGACGGACGAATTGGTATGAGACGATCATGCATTTGCGGTCACCTCCCTGTGACGACGGGGCGTCCTTGCTCGCCAGATTCTACGCAGAAACCAGTCCAGAAGCATCATACCTAATAATGCGACCGTTCCCTGGGCAAACCAGTCTCCCCATTTTGAATAAAGCGTCATGCGGCTGTCGCATTGGATCTGCGCGGTCCGGAAGCCGGGTGCGGTGTGCGGCTTGCGACGCCATCGCTCGAGGATCGCCAGATCGTGGTCCACCTGATGCAGGAAATCTGCTGCGGCCTCCTGTCGTCGCTCCGAAATCATGGCCGCCAGGGAAACCGTTAACTGTTCAAGCCGTTCTGCGAGGAACATGAACTCTCTACCGGCCGCCATAATCGCAGGACGCATTTCGAGCCCCAGCATCCGGCCGAGTTCCTGTCGAGCCGTCGTGTATTCGCCGGTTTGATCAGCCAGTTCGACCAGCTTCATGCCATGTTGGCGCAGTTTCTTCAGCACATCCTCGATTGGGGAGAGCGCGGCCAACTCCTCCGGCGAGAGCGATACGCGGTCGTGAATCTTGCCATTGGGATGGATGATGGCGCTGCCGCCGGTGTTGACGCTTCGGGCAATGGCGATGCGGTTCTCGACAGCCCGAAAGACCGCTCCGGCCAGATGCTGCTCCAGTTCAGCGGAATGCAGGAACCAGCCGTCGTTGCTGATGGCCAGCAGCATGTCGATGTTCTTGTGCTCGGGATCGCCCCCGATGCCTCGAACGAAGTCCCGCGTGATGTAGGGAATGATCTCCTCATAACAGATGGGCGTCGCCGCGCGAAAGCGGCGGCCGTCGGCCGAGTCGGCCGGAAATTCAAACACCGTGTACTGCGAGCCGGGCGACAGCGAATATTCAATCCCCATGCGGCCCCACGGGGTGATACTGTTGAGCCATTCGTAGAGCCAGCGATGCGAGAAACGAAACGGAACGTACTCGCCAAAGAGTACGAGGTGTATCTTGTCGTATCGTGCGACCGGCTCGGGCTGTCCCGGCATGAGCAGGAAGGCGGAGTTGTAGGCATCCACGCGCGGCGGGATGGCCGTGGGCTTCCATTCCATCGCCGAGGAGCCGAGGACGATGGGGATGCCGGTTTCGTCGGATATCTGCTGAAAGCTGCTTCGCACGCGCCGGCTGAGATTCTGGAGCCAGGCGAGAAACCCCTGCTGGTAATTCGGCGGGTATCGTCGGAGCTGCATTTCAGCCAGATCGTCCGGTGTCGCCTCGATAAACTGCGTGTTGATAAAGCCGTACATCGCCGCTTCGGGCAACACGATCAGGTCCGGCTTGTCCGCGGCGGCCCGACGCGCCAGTTCGAGATAGCCCTGCAGGATGGATTCCTGCGGCGTGCGCGATGCCTGTTCGGCATCGACGTACAGCGGGAAGTCGTGCTGCACGACAGCGACCTTCGGGCCGGGCTCGAAGTACTTGCGGGAAGACTGCGCGCTGCCGTAGATGAGCGTGCCGAGTACGAGGGTCGCCGTCGTCAGCGTGCCCAGCGGCAGGCGCGTGGCCTGATCGCTGCGCCAGATGAGGATCGGCTGAATGAGCAGGTCGGTGATCCATCCGTTGACCATGACAACGAGGAAGCTGACGCCGTAGGCCCCGACGAGGTCGCTGATTTGAATAAGTGTCACATGCTGATATTGGCTGTGGCCCATCAGCAGCCAGGGAAAAGCCAGCGGCCCGATCGAGCGAAGGTACTCCGTGGCCACCCAGACGATCGGCGCGGTCAGCGCGACGGAGACGCCGTGTCGTTGATACATGTGTCGAATGGGCCAGGCAGCCAGCGGGAAGAAGACGGCGTAATAGATGCAGAGCGCGAAGTAGCCCGGCAGCGTGACGGGGATCAGCCAGCGGATGTTGATGAGGAAATAGCCCAGTCCGAGCAGGAGACTGGTGAAATAGACCAGCCGCGCGCGGCGCGCCGTGCAGACCGCGACCAGCCAGGGCACGAGCGCCACATAAGCCAGCGGCCACCACCCGACGTCTGGAAAAATCAGGCAGCAGATCGAGAGCGAGAGACCAGTCAGCAGCAGAAGGGCACGGCCGCTTTCAATTCTGGATTGCGCTCCGACAAGTCGGGCCGGCGCGCGGAAGCGTTCACCAGCGGCGATCTTGACGGGAGAGGGCGATTCCGTAGCGGTTTCAGGAGAACTCGGCGCGGAGGGTGAAGCGTCGTTCTTGCGGTTCCCAATCACCTGATTCGACGCGCCTTTTTTCATTGCCGAGAGAGTTTACGCTGAAGACCCCGAAGCGTCATGTATGGAGTGTCGAGTAGCGCAGCGGGTTGGCGAATGGCTCGCAGGGCTACTTTCATGATGATTTAGGCCCGGGGTAGGGTAAGTAGCATTACGACGTGCACGGTCTTCGTCCCATTGAGCTTACAAGCTCGAAGTGTCTCGGTTCGACCGGCATGACCGACAGCCGCTGGCCGCGCTTGAGGACGAGCATGCCGTCCAATCCCCTGGCCTGCATCATCGCGTCCATCGTCACCACCTGATGGAACTTCTCCACGAACTCCACGTCCACCATCATCCAGATCGGGTTCTCCTTCGTCGCCCTTGGGTCGTAGTGATCGTTCTTGCGATCGAGGGCCGTGTGGTCGGGGTAGGCCGATTTGACGACCTCGGCCACGCCTGCGACGCCGGGCGGGTCGGCGTTGGAGTGGTGAATGAGCACCAGATCGCCGATTTTCATCTCATCGCGCAGGTAATTGCGTGCCTGATAATTCCGTACGCCGTCCCAACAGGTGCGCTGGTCGCGCGCCAGATCGTCGATCGAGTACGTCTCCGGCTCTGTCTTCAGCAACCAGTAGTGTGGCGTCTTCATCGGAGAAGTGCGATCCGCTCGGCGAGGGATTGTGCCGTCGCTTCGTCGGCCGCTTCGGCGATAACTCGGGCGATCGGCTCGGTGTTTGACGGCCGTAGGTGGACCCAACCCTCGGGCCAGTCAATTCGAAGACCGTCAGTGTCGTTGATCTTTCCGCCATGCGGATCGAGACGCACACGCTGCAGCCAGGTGTCAATTTGTGTTCGATCCAGTTCGTACTTCTCCTTGACCATGACATATCGCGGCAACTCATCCACGATGGCCGATAGCGGCCGCCAGTCGTCGGCGAGCAGGTTGAGCACCAGCCCCATCGACACCAGACTGTCGCGCACCATGACTACGCGCGGGTCGATGACGCCGCCGTTGCCTTCGCCGCCGATGACACACTTGTTTGCCGCGATGGCATCGGCCACGTTCGCTTCGCCCACCGCCGTGCGATGCACGACGCAACGATCGCCTGCCGCCCTGGCCACGTCGTCGATCATGCGTGACGTCGAAAGATTTGCCGCCGCCGCGCCCGGTGTCTTGATGAAGACGAATTTCGCCGCGAGGGCCAGCGTATATTCCTCGCCAATGTAGCGACCGGTGTTGTCCACAATGGCCAGCCGATCGGCGTCCGGGTCCTGAGCGAAGCCGATATCGGCGCCTTCCTTCTTGACGGTCTTGCACAGACTCGTCAGATTTTCGGCGGTCGGCTCCGGCGCATGGGCGAACAGGCCGGTCGGTTCGGCGTTGACGTGCACTACCTTGCAACCGAGAAACTCGAGCAACATTCGCCCGCTCGCGCCGCCGGCGCCGTTGACGCTGTCGAGCACCACGCGAAGCTGCCGGCGACGAATCGCCGCGGCATCCACCACGCGAAGCACCGCCGCCACGTGCCGATCGTGCGTGCTCAGGTCGCGCTCCAGACGCCCGATCCGACCGACGTTCTGATACCGCATGCGCTTTTCACGAAGGAGCGCGAAGATTTGCTCGGCCATCTGTGCGGAGGGGGCTCGCCCGGCGGCGGTCAGGAATTTGATCCCGTTCCATTCGATTGGGTTGTGGCTGGCGGTAATGACGATGCCGCCCTTGGCGCGGCGTTCGGTCACCATCAGGGCCGTGCCCGGTGTGCTGACGACGCCGAGTTCAATAACCGAACAACCGGCGGCCATCAGCCCGCTCTTGACGGCGGACTCGATCATCTCGCCCGACGGACGCGAATCCATCCCCGTCACGACCGCTCCGCCGCCGAGAAACGTGCCGTAGGCAGCGCCCATGGCAGCCGCCAGTTCCGGGGTCATCGTCTCGCCGATAATCCCTCGCACGCCCGAGACGCTCATCATCAGCGTCATGCTGTTACCTCATGCTCGCCCGCGCTTCGGCGGACGCAAATTGCATCGACTCATTTCGCCGCGCCTGGATTGTATCGAGACCGATCCCACCCGCACAGACACGACCCGCTCGTTCCGCCATGCCTGACATCTCCGCCGTGCGTCGCAACCGGCGCCCATGCCGGACGTGGAGCGCGAACAAACGCCAGCCACCGGGGTCTTACGAATCTTCGCGACGCATACGATCGATCTCTTCCCGAAGGTCCGGCCGTACATAATGCGCGTCGACTTCCGGCAGCCCGGCCAGCGCGGCGAGTGTCTTGTCATAGCGCGTTTCGAGATCAGCGAGCGTGTCGATGAAGAGTACCCGTCGGCCGCGCAGGACGCAGAGCCCGCCGCCGTCGCCGCCGAGGGCCTCGCGCCGGATTTCCACGCCGACCTGTTCGGCGAGTGCGGCCATTTCATCAAGGCGGGTTTGCAGATCCATCTTCGCCATTGTCCCTGACAACGGACAGCGAGGAAAGGCCTGCCGCGGGGTCTGCTTCGAGTTAAGCACCGACAGAGGTCTGCCGATAACACGCATGTAGACCCCTGAATATGACCCCCGCTGCGGCCGATCGCCGGGCGGCTCGCGGCCGAACGCTTTTCACTGGAACCGCTTCATGACGAACGACCCCTCGATGAATATTGATCTGAACGGAGCGCAGGATGAGGTGCAGTTCCACCTCGATCTCCTCGAACGCCAGCTCTCCTCGCTTACCGAACAGGTGCAGCGCCTGCAGCGTCTTGCTTCGCTCGGCACGGTCTCGGCCGGGCTCGCCCACGAGATCAACAACATGCTCACGCCGATCGTGACGCACTCCCAGTATGCCTTGCAGCGGGCTGAGCCGGACCTGATGAAGTCAGCACTTGAGCGATCGCTCAACGGCGGCCGTCGGCTGGCCACGCTCTGCGAGAAGATTCTCGGCATGGCCGCGGACGACCGCACGGGCCCGACGGTGGGTCCGATCGCCCCGATTGTGCAGGAGGCGGTGGACTGTCTCGTGCGTGATCTGTCCAAGGATGATATCACGCTGACGATCGACGTGGATCCGGAACTCACGGCGCGATTCAGCGCGGTCGCGTTTCAGCAAGTGGTCTTCAATCTGCTGCTCAATGCGCGACAAGCCATGCAGGGCAGGCCGGGGCGTCTCACCATCTCGGCACGATCGACGGATTCAGGCAGGGTCGAGATCGAAGTGCGCGACACCGGCTGCGGTATCCGCCCTGAACATCTGGAAAAGGTCTTCGAGCCCTTCTTCAGCACCAAGCAATATGAGAGTCGTTCCGATCGCGGGGGCATCGGTCTGGGGCTTCACATCAGCCGCCAGTTGATGACCGAGCAGGACGGAACGATCGACGTCGTCAGCAAGCCCGGCGAAGGCACGACTTTTACCCTCACCCTGCCGGCCGGAAACTGATTTCATTCACGGGTATGCGCGCGGGCCGGAGGCCGATGCTACCCGATCTGCGCAAGGGCCGGAGTGCGTGCGTCCTCCGCAGCAGAAAATGGGCGTGCATCGTCGGCGTTGCGGGTGAGCCAGCGGGTGTTGCGGAGGGTGAGGAAGGCATAGGGCAAAATCCACCACAAACACGTCACCCAGAAAAATTCATAAACAATCAGCCATAGCCAGTCGCTGTCGCGCTCGTTGACATAGTAGATGAAGGCGAAGAGCATTGCATAGGTGAGCACGATGCCGATCTGGTGGGTGATGTAACTGTCGCTCGTGAGGGCCAGAATGAAGCTGTTGACGATCAGCAGCGGCGGCAGCACGAGGGCCATCGTCGCCAGAAGCATGTTGAATCGAAACGCGAACAAGTGTTCGCTGCGGAACTTCGTGAACATGAAGCGAAACAGCACGACCGTCTCGCGCACGTTGCTCCGTGCCCATCGCAGGAACATGGCGCAGAGCCCGGCATAGGTCGTGGGCATTCGGCTGCGAACGACGGCGTTCTGCTGATAGGCCGTGAGCCAGCCGCGTTTCAGAAACAGATTCGTCAGGGCCCGATCCTCGCCCGTCGTGCATTCACAGCCGAGAAACCGCTGATGGAGCCATGCGTCCGCCACGCGGCGCACTTCGTCGGCGCGATAAAAGCTGATCGCGCCGGGCGTGCAGAAGACGCCGCGAAATTCGTTCTGATAGGCCCGGACGAACTTGAACGACAAACTGAACGTGCACTTGAGGAATCGCGAGAAGATACTCTCGTCGGGGTTGAGCACTTCGACGCAGCCGGCGACGCAGCCGACGCGGACGTCGCGCACCAGCGGGGCCACGCCGTTTCGCAGGGCGTCGGGCAGAAGGAGACTGTCGGAATCGAGGGTGACAAAGACCTCGCCGCTGCCGCGCTGAAAGCCCAGGTAGAGGGCACGGCGCTTTCCCAGGTTGGTGGGATGGCGGAGCGTGAGAATCTTCACGCGATCTCGAACCACGCGCGCTGCGTTCTGGATGTGCAGCCACGAATCATCCGTGCTGCCGTCGTCGATGACGATGATTTCCAGCCGGTCCGCAGGATATCGGCTTGCAGCCGCGGCGCGGATCGCCTGCCCGACCAGCGGTCCTTCATTGAAACATGGAATAATGAGGGTCAGCGAGGGAAGCCGCTCATCCGCAACCGCAGGCATCGGCCGATAGCGCCGCCAAAGCGCCAGCCGCCAACCCAACGCGGCGTACATCATCCCACCGAAGAAGATCGACTGAATCCAGAACAGATTGCCCCAGTGCGTCTCCGGCCACTTCATCCATGTGCCCGTGGCTTCCTTCTGAAAGACCAGCCATGTCGCCATTGTACAAAGGGCGATTGCGATCACCGCTTTCCAGACCCGGTCGGGTGACAAAACATAATCGGCCCAGCGAAGAGCTGCTGGAAATTTCGAAGGGGCAGCAGCAGGACGCAGCCCGGCGGAAAGTCGGCCCGTCCGGTGTTCGGCTGCATCATGGCCGTAGAAGAGATTGCCTGCTAAGGACTGCGCACTGGACATGGTGCCTGCTTTCGCGAAATCTCGATCCCCACCGGATGCTTTGTCGCCCGTTCAGTGGGCCAGTTTGATGATAGATTTTCACGCACACTGAAGCAAGGCGGAGCCCGATTGCGGGCCATCGGGCTCACGATCATCCATCGGAGTGTTTAGACCCTTTGTATGACAAGTGGTTAGGAACGAATCAGCCGGCTGGTTATCGAGTCGGCGAAGCGCAATAATCGCATCAATTGTAGGAAAGTGCGGCGAATTTTTCGGTTTGCGATATTATCTGACGCCAAGCTATCGGAATGGACCTCTCCAGCATGGCACAATCCCCAGCTCCGCATCGCCTCAGACAGGCACGCGCGGCCATGTGCGTCGTCGTTGTATCGTTCGTCGTGACGCTGGGTCTTGCCATGCGACGGGTACCGACGAACGTCGTTCCACCGGCAGCTTCGATGTTGGCCACCGGGATCAATCCAAACACGGCGCCGTGGTACGAACTCGCCCAGCTCCCGGGAATCGGCGAGTCTGTGGGGCGGCGCATGGTGGCGTATCGCGTGCTTCGGCAGGACCGACGCATCGTGGCTGCAAGCGCGGTGCCCATCTCCGCAGAAAGCCGCGTGTTTCGCAGGCCAGGCGATCTTGCTCAGGTCAGCGGAATCGGAATCCGGACGGTCAGGCGGATTGCTCCTTTTCTGCGTTTTGAACAAGCGAGCGTCGAAGACTGAATTGACAAGCCCGGGGCACCGGGGTAGGTTGAACCCGCCCACGGAGAGCCAGGGCAGCTCTCCGGCTCGGCAACCTGCATGCGTGGCGTGGGCTGGGGGTGATGCCCGGGGTCGTGCTGGCTTTGCGGTGTACCAGCGAGGTGGTGGTGTCCCATGTCGATCAAAGACTGGTCAGAAAACATCCTGCTGGGCGAACTTCAGGACGACCCCATCTTCTCGGATGACTTGAATACGCTGCAGGAGATGGTTGAGCGTCGGCCGGGTGTTCATGTCGTGCTGGATTTCACAACCGTGAATTACATCAATTCCTCAAACATTGCCAAGCTGCTCAAGCTCCGCAAACTCATGTCCACTTCCAGTGGACGCTTGAAACTCTGCTGCCTCAATACCTCCGCATGGGGCGTCTTTCTGGTCACCGGCCTCGACAAGATTTTCGAATTCTGTAACGACGTGCCCAGCGGTCTCGCAAGCGTTCAACTCGAGGGTTGACGCCTCATTGCTTCGCATGGTAATCGCGGGAGCGCACTCCGCTTTCGGCTCGATCTTCCCCCTTCAAGGATCGCTTTGCTTTCTCCCGATATTTTGAGATTGCGGCACGCTTGCGCCGGGTCGAGCCCTTGGGTGCGTCCTTGTCTGAACGCGGGGGCGCGACGGTCATGAACAGGCGGTCTGCCGGGCTTCAATGGGGGTGAAATCACCCCTGAACTGCTTGCGGCGGGGCACCGTATCTGGGTACGATGCGCCAAAGTGGAGGAAGACGCCCCCGACGCCGTCCGTCGGCGCAGAATTTGCCGGATCGCGTGGCGGCCCGGAGGTATGAATGCCATCCGGGATCGCCGTCAGTATGACCGGCTCGGTCTCACAGGGAGGTGAGCCCCACATGTCAAGCATCATCGGATCGGCGCGAATCGCCTTTGAAACCGACTCGCTTCTGGCGGCACGTCGCGTGCGAAGCCCCTCCGGCCAACACTGGACCAGCCCCTACGCCGCCAAGCGCGTGCATTTGATTGGCATTGGGGGTTCGGGGATGTGCGGGCTGGCCGGCGTGCTCCTGCGGTGCGGAGCGATCGTCAGCGGTTCGGATCGGCATCCGTTCAAGTCCCAGGCGCGGCTGGAGGAACTCGGGGCGACGATCACCATCGGCCAGGCGCCGATCAACGTTCCTACCGATTGCAGCTTTGTCGTCGCGTCGGCGGCGATCAAGCCGGACAATGCGGAATACGGCGAGGCCGTTCGTCGCGCCCTGCCGATCTTCACCTACGCCCAGATGCTCGGCGAAGTCATGCGGCTGCGTACCGGCATCGCCATCAGCGGAACCCACGGCAAGAGCACGACGACGGCCCTGACGGCGTTTGTCCTTCGCCAGGCCCGATTGGATCCGACGTTCGTCGTCGGCGCGGAGGTCGTGCAGCTCGACGGCTCCAGCGGCGTGGGCGACGGCCCGCACTTTGTCGTCGAGGCATGTGAATACGACCGCTCGTTCCTCAATCTTTCACCAAAGTACGCGGCCATCCTGAATATCGAAGAAGACCATCTCGATTATTTCTCAGGCATCGACGACATCACCAACGCCTTTGGCGCCCTGGCTCGGCGCGTTCCTGAAGACGGCGTCATCATCGCAAACGGTGACGATCCCGCCGTGCTTCGCGCGCTGAAAGGCGTCACCGCTCCGATCGAGACCTTCGGCATCGAGTCCGACGCGTATTGGCGAGCTGTTGCGATCGATTCTCAGCGGGGGTGCTATCGTTTTGACATTCTCAAGAACGGTGCTTTCTACCTGCGCGCGAGTCTGGACAATCTGCCCGGTCGGCATCAGGTTGCCAACACCCTCGTGGCGACGGCGATGGCCGATCATGCCGGCATCTCGCCCGATGCAATCGAATCGGCACTGTCGAAGTTTTCCGGCGCCGATCGTCGGCTGACCCTGCGAGGAGAAGTCGGCGGCATCCTCCTGCTCGATGATTACGGTCATCACCCGACGGAGGTCCGGGTGACCCTTCGAACCGTCCGGGAGCACCATCCGGACCGACGGCTCTGGGTGATCTTCCAGCCGCATCAGCATTCGCGCACCCGTTTCCTTCTGGAGGATTTTGCCCGCAGCTTCGGCCAGGCCGACCATCTTCTCGTGCCGGATATTTACTTCGTGCGCGACAGCGCCGCCGATCAGGCACGAATCTGCAGCAGCCATCTCGTGGATCGTGTTCGCGCCAACGGTTGCGATGCCCTCTACCTCCCGAGCCATGAACAAATTGTGGAACACGTGGTCGCTCATGCCCGAAAGGGCGATGTCGTCCTGACCATGGGCGCGGGCGACGTCTGGAAAATTGCGGATGAACTTGTTCGACGACTTGCCTGAATCCGTCTGCCGCAGACACGCGCCGCTCGGACCGCTCACCTGGTTCAAACTCGGCGGTTCTGCGGAGTACCTGATCTCGCCGCGCAGCGAGCAGGAGTTGGCGGTCGTGATTCGTCGCTGCCGCGATTCCGCCACGCCCATTCGTTTTCTGGGTCTCGGAGCCAACGTGATCGTCACCGACCAGGGTGTCCGCGGCGCGGTCGTGCGACTGGACGGCCCCGCATTTCAAGGCGTCGTCATCGACGAAGCGCGCGTCACGGTCGGCGCCGGTGTCGATCTGACCAAACTCGTGAAGAAAATGGTGCGACTCGGATTCTCGGGGCTGGAGAATCTCGCGGGGATTCCTGGAACCGTCGGTGGCGGCGTGTGTATGAATTGCGGCGGCAAGTACGGCGAAATCGCGACGGCCGTTGAAAGCATTCAGGTCGTCGGCCCAAACGGCCGGACCTACCGGCGTGATCGCGACGATCTGGCATTCGGTTATCGCCATTGCGCGCTCAAGGGCGATTGCATCATCCACGCGACGTTTGAACTTACGCCGATGGATCCGGCCGAGCTCGACCGGCGTTACCGCGAGATATGGATGTACAAGCAGAACACCCAGCCGCCGCTCGGCGTGCAGAGCGTCGGATGCATCTTCCGCAATCCTGACGGTCAGTCGGCCGGCAGGATCATCGACGACGCGGGCTTGAAAGGGCTGCGGCACGGCAGTGCGTATGTCTCCGATCGGCATGCGAACTTTGTCCTGACCGACCCCGGCGGACGTACAAGCGATGTCATCGCCCTCATCCAGCGGATTACTCAGCGCGTGGAGGAAGACCGCGGCATCCGCCTCGAGCTCGAAGTTAAGATCTGGTCCGACGATCCCGAAACGCCGCATTCACAAGATAATCTGAACGCCGAGCGATTTGCAGACAAGGTGGCAACGGACCAAGTGACGAAGCTTCGTGCCGAGAAGCTGCCGCTGTCCACCGGCCACTAGCCGCCGGGCACTGCCCACCGGCCACTGCTTCAGGAAAGGAGTCCTTCCGTGATGCTGACATCGAACCGGTTTGACGCGAGCAGGATCGCACGATCGACCGTAATGCAAAAGCTTGCCATCACGGTCCTTTCCGGCGGGCCCAGTGGGGAGCGCGAGATCAGTCTCCGCAGCGGCAAGACCGTCGCGGCCGCCCTCGAGTCGCTGGGGCACAACGTTTATCTGGAAGACATCAACCCCGACAACCTCGGGGCCCTGGCTCGAAATGTGGACTGCGTCTTCATCGCCCTGCACGGTCAATTCGGAGAGGATGGACAGGTGCAGGAGATTCTCGAGCGCCGGGGAATTGCCTACTGCGGCTCCGGCCCGGACGCCTGCAATCTGGCGATGAACAAATATCTCTGCAAGAAGAAGTACGAGGAGCTGGGCCTGCCCACTCCGCGCTACACCGTGGCGACGCCGCGGACCATCCGTGAGGCCATGGCCTGCTGGAGTCTGCCGGTTTTTGTCAAACCGGTGAAGGAAGGCAGCAGCTTGAACTGTCACCTCGTGCGGGACTTCGGCCAGTTTCGACCGGCGGTGGATTCCGTCATTGCCGGCTACGGCGATGCCCTGATTGAGGAATACATCCCGGGGCGGGAGATCACCATTGGCGTTCTCGGCGACCAGGCCCTGGCGCCGATTGAAATACGTACCCGGCGAGACTTCTACGACTATCAGGCCAAGTACGTCGATGAAGATACAGAGTACGTCTTCGACATCGACCTGCCCGAGGACCTGCTTGATCACATGATGCGGATGAGCGTCGAGGCCCATGTCGGCATGGGCTGCCGGGACTTCTCCCGGGCGGATTGGCGGGTCGATACGAGCCGCATGCAGCCGTATCTGCTGGAGGTGAACGTGATACCCGGCTTTACAAACCACTCCCTGTTGCCCAAGGCAGCGGCACGAGATGGATTGTCGTTTCCGTACCTGTGCCAGTACATCGTCGATCTGGCGACGAAGCGAAAATTCTCCAGAAATGTGAACGGCTAGAATTCGTGGACAAATTGCTGATCCCAAACCCCTAACTACTGCCTTCAAACTTGGCCAAGTCACGAAAGACAGCTTCGAACTCGGAAAACCGCGCGGTGCTCGCGCTTCGCGGAGCCGTCGCGCACCTGGGCGAAGCGTTCGCGGCCTGGCCCGCGGTTCGGTGGGCCGCACTGGTTACCATCGTAGCACTGCCCGTGATCTTCTCGGTCGGCTTTTCCCGAATGGAGCAATACGTCCACGCCCAGCCGGAGTACGACCGGGCACTCATGCTCAAGTGGATTGATCTTCCGCAGTGGCTGCGCGTGCCGGAGAATCGTCACGTCCTCGACAGTCTGGCTCGAACCGTCAATCTTCAATCCACGGATCGATTGCTGGATCGCACACTTGCCGAGCGGCTGGGTTCGGCGCTTGCCGATCCGCGCGTCGGATGGGTGAGCGAAGTCGAGCGCGTCCGTGTCGAGCCGAATGGCGAAGTCTCCATCAAGTGCCGTTTCCGTCAGCCGCTTGCCTGGGTGCGGCACAAGGGACATGCCTACCTGGTGGATGAAGTCGGCGTGCGGTTGCCGGGTTTGTACGATCTCGAAGATTGTCGTGGCGGCGGGTTACTGCTTATCGAAGGCGTGGCAGCTGCGGCCCCGCAGGTGGGGGAGGCCTGGGATGGTGACGACCTGACGTCTGCTCTAAAGATGACCGCCATGCTCGGTGACCGCCCGTTTCGTCGGCAGATCGCCAGCATCATCGTCGCCAATCACAACGGCCGTCGCGATCGCAGCAAGCCACATATCGAGCTTGGCACCGACGTCGAAAACAGCCGCATCTGGTGGGGCCGCGCGCCGGGCGAGGAATTCGGCACCGAAATCACCGCCGATCAGAAACTCACCCTGCTGGAGACCATGTACCGTCAGTGGGGTCGCATCGACATGAACCGCTCCTACGTCAACATCATGACCTGGCCCGACCGTGTCGCCATGCCCGCGGTGATGCAGACCCCCGCCCAGAGCCGGCTGCTACGCGGTTAATCCTCCCGTCCTTATTCACCTGTTACCATTCTTGATGTTGCCAATTAACCCCTCGGCGGGCTATTCTTTGACTTCCAGAGGGGGTTAGCGACGGCCGGACGGGTTTGCCCGAAATCATTTTCGCCCGGCCACGTAATACCTGTCCGGGCGGCGCCGGTTTGAATTGTGAAACCGATATCCCGCCCTTGTAGAGATACCCAGATTCCGGATTTCATCATGGCGACGCCGGTCGATCACAAGGCATGGATTCAAACCCTGCAGGAGCTGCTGCACTACTACGTCCCGCCGCTTGAACCGTCGGCGCCACTGGTCGTGAGCTGCCTTCTGGCCGTAGCGGCCGGATTGTTTCTGGCATTTCGCAGCGCCAGGTCCGAGCGATTGGTCGTTTGCAGCTTCGCCTTCCTGCTCGGCGGTTGGATCGGTTGGAGGGCTTCCGAGTGGATCGGCACGCCGGGTCCGATCTCGATGGCCGTCGTCGGCGTGATCCTTACCGTCATCGCCTATCGCACCTATCGCATCTGGCTCGCCGGAGGATCGGTCGTCGTTCTCTTTCTTGCGGCCGTCACGCTTCAACTCGGCCGCGGCGACCTCACGCGATATTTGCCCGCTGTCGATCAGGGCAGCAGTCGCGTGGAAGGGGGGATGATCACCGAGCTTCCCAGCGCCGAGGAACAGGTTCGCAAATTGCATAACCAGGCGGCCGTGCAGTACGAGAAGTTCAAGGAGAAGATCACTGCGGAGCTTAAAGCGCTGGGGCCTGTGGGCTGGCTGATTCCCCTGGCCGGCGCGATTATCGGCGCCATGCTGGCCTTCTGGGCGCTTCGCGTATTCAGCGTGGTCTGGATGGGCCTGCTCGGGGCGATCCTCGCGGTCGTAGGTGGGACAACGTTGCTTTGCGCTCAGTGGCCGGAGCTTCGCGAGTCGATTTTTTCCGAGCCGCGCGTCTCCATGGGGGCTACGGTTGTGATCTGGCTGCTCGGCCTGATTCTCCAGGCAAAAGAGGCGCGGCTTCCAAAGCGTACGCCCAAGTCAGCCGATGGCGGAGCCAAATCCGCTGCCCAGTCGGCGTAGGCGATGCCGAATAGGCATTCAGACACACCCTCCCTTCATGGCATTCCGTCGTGAATGGTCGCCGACTGCATGTTTTAGCGATAGAATCCCGCAACATGGTGCAGCTATGGATTGTGATTTTGGTCGTTGCGGCGGCGGTCTCCTATCTCGGCTGGACGGTGTTTCGCGCCATCCGGGCGGATTCCGGTTCGGCCTGCGCGGGCGGATGCGGATGCAGCAGCGTCGGCTCCGAAGCCGATCGGCTGGGCCGTCGCATGGACCTCGTCTCGTTGGGCCGGATTGATGCAGTACCGGAACGCCGCAAGAAGATGGAAGCGGGCGAGACCGTGCAAGCCCGATCGGATTGAGACGAGTGGATTCGCTACGGAGCTGATGAGATGGATTCGTCGACGGGCTTGCGCGGAAAGACGGCGATCGTGACCGGAGCGGGTCGGGGGATCGGTCGCGCGATTGCCCGACGACTGGCCTCGGCCGGCGCCGGGGTCGCCATCGCATCTCGCACCGCGGAGCAGCTTGAGCAGACTCAGCGATGGATCGAGCGCGATCAGGGTCGCGTGCTTGCGGTCGTGGCGGACGTGACCGACGCCGACGCGGTGGATCGGCTTATCGAGGAGACACATTCCGCCTTCGGGCCGGTGGACATTCTCGTTAACAACGCAGGCATCGCTCCGCTGGAGAAGATCGAGCAGATGGAGCCGGGCCTTTTCGACGCGATTATCCGCACCAACGTCCGAAGTGTTTTTCTGTGTACGCGGGCCGTCTGGAACGACATGCGTGAACGCGGCGGCGGGGCGATTGTGAATATCTCCTCGGTGGCCGCGGTGGATCCGTTTCCCGGCTTTGCCGCCTACGGCGCGGCCAAGGCCTTTGTGAACACCTACACGAAAGCACTGGCCACAGAGGGACAACCACACGGCATTCGCGTGTACGGTGTTGCACCCGGCGCGGTGGATACGGACATGCTGCGAAGTGCGTTCCCGGATTTCCCCGATGACAAACTGCTGGACCCGGACCAGGTCGCGGCTCTTGTCGAGACCGTCCTCTCACCGGCTTGCCGCTACATCAGCGGACAGACCATTACGATCAAAAAGGAATAGCTTTCGTCGCCCCTGCCGGACGCAGAATGCGAGCGCACTTCCAGCTCTCGGCAGCTACAGATACGCACATTTTGCGAGAAATTGCGATACGAGGATGTGGCTTGCGATCGTTCGCAGCTACTGCTGAAACCGGCAATCAGTTGGCCGATGCGTAGAGTGCCCGAAGCTTGCGCTTCCACATCGACGGATGCCGCTCCTCCATTTCTTCGGTTGCGTCCACCGGCTTGGCGGGCTCCGCCTGCGGAGTGGGCCGTTCATACTCCCGCCGCTCCGGATGTTCGGCGCCTCGACTCGGCCGTTCGTATCGATACGGCGTGGTCGAGCGATAGCGTGACGCATCGCCCGTTGGCGAAGGCGTTATGCCGCAGCCGACCGCGACGAAGGCCAGGAAACCTAGCATCAAGACGCGGCCCAGAATTCGTAACACCTGCGAAGCTGTCACGACACGATCCCCCCACAAAACCCCGTGCTTCTTTCCCCTCCGGCCGCACCCACGCTCGGGCGGACGCGGCGAATACCTCATCGTTCCAGCCGACGAGGTACCTGAGCTATCGCCATTTTCAGTATTGAAAACTCACGGCCGCAAAGGCAAATCAGCGTCCGAGAGCAAGCCCTTCACGTGAACAGATCGCGCCGCGCAGTATTGAAATCGCGTGCCGAAGATGATTTCGGCGAGCAGCATGGAGGGTATTGGCCACAATGGTCGATATGCCCGATAACCAGCGCACTGCGCGGAGCGCGCCTGGATGGAGCGCAATCGAAGGAGGTGGTTCAGCGGAATGAATCGGCACTCGAAATTCAGCATCCTGTATGCCGTGGTGCTCGCGGCGTTCCATCTGCCATCGCTCGTTCTACTCGGTCAGGCGAGCGCCGCCGAGCCGTCGATTGACCCTCGCACGATCCCCACGGTCGCAACCCGCGAGTTTTCCATCCGTTTCCGCGCGGATGCTGCCGGCGGGCCGATCACGCGGGCCGAGTTGTGGTATAGCATGGACGGTGGAGATTCCTGGCGACAATGGTCCGCCAATCGACTGGCTGCCGGCCTCAACAGCCGCGATCCCGAACCGGAGACCGTCGCGGTCGAGGCGATTGAGTTTCGCGGCGATGAAGACGGCCTCTACGGCTTCTACGTCATCCTTCATAATGTGGCAGGTGCATCAGCCGAACCCCCGCAGCCCGGCACGCGACCGCAGCAGTGGGTCCGCGTCGTCACCGCGGCGCCGTTGGTGAAGCTTAGCTCCGTGCGCAAGGATGAACGCTTCGATCGAAGCCGACTGGTTTCGATCCGCTGGGAAGTTCTTGGCGACCACCTTCCCGATCGGCCGGTCTCGCTCCACTACCGAACCGAATTGACCGGTTCGTATCGTCTGCTGGCGGACTTGCAGGAACCCGTCGGCGCCTTCCTATGGACCGTGCCGACCGAGGTCCGCGGGCGCGTACACCTCAAAGTCACCGCGAAGAATCTGGCAGGTATCAGCGGAACGGCGGTGTACGACAACCTGCGGGTTGATGATTTCACGGCGACGGAAAATTTCACACCCGGTGACAGCGGCGAAATCCTCTCGACAAATCACAGCCCACCGGGTCGGTCCAGAGCGAATACCCCGACGAGCGCCTCGGCTATCACATCCTTTCCACAGCCGGATGAAACCACATCGCCGCATGGCGAACCGGACGCCCGCATCGAGCCGGTCGATCCTGCGACGACCGAAAAAGCACGAAAGCTATACGATCAAGGCACTTGGCATCGCCTTCGGGGTGAGCACGATCTGGCCGTGGCGCGGTTTCGAGAGGCCGTAGAGCTCGATCCGAGACACTACGCGGCCCGGCACGATCTGGCGGCGGTGCTGCTGCTTCAAGGTCGGATGGACCTTGCCGAGTCGGAATTGAAGCGTCTTTTAACAGCCGACCCCGACTACCGGCCGGCCCTCAAGACGCTGGCGCTTCTGCACTCGCGTCGGAAGGACTATCGCTCGGCAAGCGAAACTCTGCAAAAGTTGCTGCTTCTGGACCCGCGCGACCCGGAGGTCTGGTTATACTTTGGCGACGTGGCCCTGTTCACCGGGGATCGCCCCGCCGCATGGACGGCCTGGCAGAAAGTGGGCGAGCTCGACGCGGCCACCGAGGAAATGAGGCGACGCGCCCGGACGCGGCTCGAGCTTTACCAGAGCGGGCAGCTCCCGGCCGAAGCCGTGTCGTCGCGCTGACACTCTTATGGCAAGCACGCGTTCCGCAAAATCGTCCGGCTCACCCCCGCCTGTCTACGCCATTTTCGGCAGCGAAGGTTTTCTCCGCGCTGAAGCGCTGGACCAGGTCATCGACAATGTTCTCGGCGAGAAGCGCGACCAGATGACCCTCGCCGAGTTTGAGGGCGGGAACGCTGAATTGGCCGATGTCCTCGACGAATGCCGGACGCCCTCCCTGCTGGCCCCGATGCGCCTCGTGCTGGTGCGTGACGCGGACGACTTCATTACTGAAAATCGCGATGCAATCGAAAAGTACTTGAAGGCCCCGACTTCGACCGCCGTGCTCGTCTTTATCTGCACGAAATGGCAAAAGACGACGCGACTCTACAAACTCGTTGATCAGCTTGGCGGCAACATCGCCTGCGAAGAGCTCAAAGGCAGCGCCGTGACCGCGTGGATCGCATCGCGCGCGCAGGATACATACGGCTGCCGCATCGACGCATCGGCCGCGCGAAGACTCGTCGAGCTGATCGGTCCGCAACTTGGCCTGCTCAACATGGAACTGGCAAAGCTCGCCACCTACGTTGCTCCGAAGACGCAGATACGCGAAGAGGATGTGGAAGAACTGGTCGGTGCGTCTCGCGCCGAAGTCGTTTTCAAAATCGCCGACGCCGTGTGCGACGGCGACGCCCAACGCGCCCTGATCCTGTGGGATCAGCTCGTCGCCCGCGAGCGAGACGCCGAATACCGCGCCGTCGGCGGCCTGACCTACAGCTTTCGTCGGCTGGCGGAAGCCAAGAGGCTGGTCGAGCAGGGCATGCCGGTCTTCGATGTCGCCCGCAGGTTCGGACCGTTTACCGACGCCAGTCGTCTTGGCCGGCAGCTGCAACGGTTCACCCTGGTAGAGTGGGAAGACCTGTTGACGCGGCTGCTCGAGATCGATCTCGGAGCCAAGACCGGCCTGGCCGCCCCGCAGGAAGCCATCGAAAAGCTGATCGTCTCGCTCTGTGCTTCGCGTACGACCCGCGCACGGCGCGCGGGCTGAGCGGCTACGTCGTAAGGGTCTTGGTCGCCGCTCCGCTAATTGGTGATGGAAGCCGACCATCCGAGCCGCTGGAAGGGGAACAGGAACTGGCGGGCGGACGGGTTGGGCCTGAGAATAGTGAGTAGCTCTTTGTGAGCAGCAGGGATCGACAGGCCCGTACGCATTCGGTCGAAAGCCCACGCTGTTCGAAACAGGTAATGTGTTGCACTCTTGCTTGCATCAAAGCGGGGGAGGCAGCGTTGACGAGACGTTGACGGCTGCAACGAAAGGTTAAGGATAACCATGCTACAGAAGATGATGTTCAAGCGGATCAGTTTACTTGTCCTGCCGATGGTCGCTGCGCTGATGACAGTTGGTTGCGCAGACGCGGATTGGGACTGGATGAGACGTGACGCATCGACGAAAAAGAGCGACAAACCGGTCACGCGAGCAGCTAACACGCCACGACAGAATCCACCGCAAACTGCCCGCGCCGAGCCGCAGACGGCTGCCGCGCCGGAGGATGCCCAGGCGCGCGAGGTCGATGAACGCGTCGCCCGCTACGTCGAATCGATGAATACGCAGTCCGACTCGGGCTACGTCCACGGCGATTTGAATTCCAAGATTCAGCGGCAGAACGATCCCGAGCGGGCTAACCGAATTCGCCAGACGGCCGCACGGGCGCGCGGCGATCACCCCGGCTATTCTGAAGATGGGTCGCAGGACGCTTCGCAAGCGCGAGAAGATCATCTCGCGCGCGACCTTGAGCCGCGCGAGGCCGCGCAGTCAGCCGGCCAACCGCAGGAATCGCACGCCCAATCGAATTCGCCCCCGTCTCAAGCGGCGCAGGCATCCGATCGGCCGAGTGAAGCGCAGTCGCCAACGCGAAATGAAACGATTCCGACGGTGAACATTGCAACGGAAAAGGGTGATGCCGCCGAGGAGACCATCGCGGAGTCTCCCATTCGTGCCGAGCCCAATCTGACGAATGCGGCGACAGACGAGAAGCCGGCAGCCGCCGATGCCGATCCGACGCGCACCGCGAAGCCGCCGGTCCTTTCCGAAATAAGCATCTCGCCGTCCGCATCGAATAATTCTCCGGATGCTTCGACCGGACCTGATCGTTCGATCGCGACAGAGCCCGCACCGGATCGCGTACATGTCAACGCACCGCCTGCGACGGCCCTGCCTGCGGTGGATCCGATCCGACATCGCATTACCGAGCAGGAAAAGCTCGTCGCCCGCGAGCCGGATAATCTCGAAGAACAATTTCGTTTGCGGCTTCTCTATCTGATCGACGGTCAGGATGACAAGGCCATGGAGCCCACGCCCGGCGTCAACGAGGAGATTCAGGAGATCATGCAGGGGCAGGTAAGGGCTCTGATGGCGGCACGAAGCACGTCCGAGCGCGACCCGGCTCTTTGGGCCAACCGTCAGCTCGATGCGATCGAAGACCTCCGCGCCATGGTTCGCGCAAGGGCCGATCTTCGCGTGCCGCGCGTCGAGTTGTGCAGCGCGATCGACGGCTTCGGCCGATACGAGCCGATCGTGCCCGCACAGTTTGCCGTCGGCGGACGCAATCAAGTGATCGTGTACATGGAAATCGATAACTTCCAGACCGAGAAGACCGCGACGGGCCTTTTCCGAACGCTGATGTCCGTGCGCGCCAGTCTGTTGAATAAAAGCGGCGAGGAAATCTGGAGCATGCGCGACGAAAACATCGAAGACCTCGCCCGGCAGCGTCGCTCCGACTTTTTCCTGACCATCGGCCCGCTGGCCATTCCCAAGACCCTCGGCCCCGGCGAGTACGTCATGAAGATCGAGGTCGAAGACGTCATCGGCGGCAAGATCGGCAGCAACTTCGCAAAGTTCAAGATGCTGCCATGATCGGAGTCGCGGCGTGCTCGATCCGGTCGGTTCTACTTCCTGGCACAATCGACATCTGCCCAGCTTTCGTCGGCTGAGCGAGTTGCTCCGCGCACACGGTCCCGCCGAGCCGACGGTCATGATCGTGGGTCCCGGCGGCGTCACCGTTCCAGCGAGCTGGCTGCTCAATGATGCGGCGACCAACGCCCCGCGCCTGCGAAAGCTCGTCGGCGACGCCGCGCGGTACAGCGATCAACTGCTTCGCCGCATCCCCGGCATGCCGCTTCGCACGCTGGAGCCGATGGAGCTCCGCTCGGCGCTCCCCGTCATGCATCGGCTCATCGTCGTCGATCGCTCCCAGCGAGTGCTCGCCGCGGTCGCCCGGCAGCTACCCGACGCAACGTGCCACTGCGTTGACATTTCCTTCCAGAAGCTTCCCGAGACGGCTGATGTGATCAGCGCGTTCAACGTCATCTGCCGGCTCGACGACCCCGACACCGGCCTGGCCAATGTCCTCGACGCCCTGCGACCTGGTGGCTGGCTCCTGATGGACGAACGCTCTGCGGCGAGTCGGATCGACAAGTATCCGGACATCCGCCCGGTCGATTCAAAGATTTACCGGCGCGACGCGTAATTTGAGAATCGCAGGGTAGCATGGACTCCGGCCCGTGCGCAGAACTACCAGTGCATAAAGAATATCAAAGGCCTACGGCCAGTTCGCACGGGCCGGAGGCCCATGCTGCCCGTTGTTTGCGATCATCCACGACATCCCATCCTCTCCCTTCGCAATTCACAGCCCGTGTGCGATCATCGCTTGATGAAACCCCCCTCGCGCAGTATGAGTCCATGTCATGCCCGACGCACGAACCGCTGAACTCGCTCAGGCCCTCCGCGATCGCTTTGAGTCCGACGCGATCCTCGGCGCGAGAGAGCTGCCGATCAAGCTCGTCGCCGCCGCGCACAAGCCCGCCGTCGCTTTCGTATCGACGCAGACTTTACCCGTCGAAGAGGCCGAATCGCGCCGCGTCTCGCTTCAGGTGATCGACGATAACGAGGTAAAGGGCTGCACGAAATGCGGCCTGCACTCCACGCGCACGAAGACCGTCTTCGGCGTCGGCAGTCCGGCGGCGAAGATCATGTTCATCGGCGAAGGCCCCGGTCAGGACGAAGACACCACCGGCATTCCCTTTGTCGGCCGCGCCGGCCAACTCCTCACCGACATGATCCAAAAAGGCATGGGCCTCAAGCGCGACGACGTCTACATCGCCAATATCGTCAAGTGCCGCCCGCCGGGCAACCGCAACCCATCGACGGACGAGATCACCGCGTGCAAGGATTATCTGCTTCGACAGATCGAGATCATCCGCCCGCAGGTCATCATCGCCCTCGGCGCCCCCGCGGCGCAGACGCTGCTGAATACGCGCGAAGGCATCGGCCGCTTGCGCTCGCGCTGGCACGATTTCTACCCGAGCGGGACGGAGACCATCGGCGAGCCGATTCCGGTGATGCCGACGTATCACCCCGCCTATCTGCTCCGCGACCCCAACGAAAAAGGCAAGGCCTGGGCGGACCTGAAGATGGTCATGTCCCGTCTCAACATCCCCCTCCCCCCCGGGGCTTCATAGCACGTCAAGAGCATGCTGCGAAAGGTGGTCCGAAAGCGGCTTCGCCGTTTGGCGTGGCACACGCGCTTCGGAAAAATCCGGAAATTCGGCTGCGGTTCGGCTTGACGTTCGGACGATGTTAGGATATCCTACTGGAGGCCGTGGCGAATGGATGCGACGCACGAGTTGCCGCTGTGTTGTTTTGGACCGGGTGGCGCCTATCAGAAAGCGTGGTCCCCGGGTGATGTGTCGCCGCGGAAGCTGCTGGAGGCGATGCTGGCCGCCGTGGCATCGCTCTGCGGCAAAACGAGGTCGGCCGCGGGAAACACCGCACCCGCCGCCGGCCGTTTGAATAGCCCGGCCCGTGATCTGCCGGAGGCCGACCTGCCCCTCGTCGTATGGGGGCCGGAGGGCCTGGCCGGTCGCGCGTGGCCTTTAATGAGGGAGCAGACGAATGCCGCCGAAACGCCGAAAGACCCGCAGCGTAAAATCCGGCCGGACCAGCGCCGTGCGCTCGCGCAAACGGACGACGCGCCCCGCGACGCCGCGACAGACCGAGATCCTGACCTTCATCCGCGACTACAGCCACAAAAATGGCTATTCCCCGACCTACGACGAGATCGCCGCCGAATTCGGCATCTCAAAGGTCACGGTCTTCGAACACCTCACCATTCTCGAAGAGCGCGGCCTGCTCACCAAGGATCGCCACAGGGCACGCTCTTTGCAGCTGGCTGAGCATCTCGAACTGCCCGACGAACGGCCAAGCTGCCTCAAGCTCATCGGCCGCATCGCCGCCGGCTCGCCGATCGAGGCCATCGAAACCCCCGAGACCATCGATCTCGAGCAGGTCTTCACATCCAGACACGGCGTCTATCTTCTCGAAGTCCGCGGCGACAGCATGATCGACGACAACATCGCCGACGGCGACTACGTCGTCATTGAGCAGCGAACCACGCCCTACAACGGCGAGACCGTCGTCGCCCTGCTGGATACCGGCGAGGCGACTCTCAAGCGTTTCTACCGCGAGAAAACTCGCATCCGCCTTCAGCCGGCCAATCCGAAGTATCAGCCGATCTACACCGAAAACGTCGACATCCAGGGCGTCATGATCGGCCTGATCCGCCGGACAAAGTGAGTTCATCGAACGGACCGCGAAGTTCTGTTTCGTACTGGGGAGGGCGAAGCTCTGCTTCGCTCACCGGCGCGTTGACACTTCGGCCCGTATCTCGTTGACTTGCTCTCGCGTTATAATGCCGGCCGAGAGGTACGCATGGCCGATTTTCTCAAGACAACCATCGCAGGCCCCGTGGCCACCGTCACCCTGGCCCGGCCCGAGCTGCACAACGCCTTCAACGATGACATGATGCGCGAGCTGACGGCCGCGTTTGAGAAATACGGAGCGGCGGCGGAAGTGCGCGTCATCGTGCTGGCCTCCGAGGGAAAGAATTTCTGCGCCGGGGCGGACATCAACTGGATGAAGCGAATGGTCGGCTACAGCTTCGAGGAGAACGTCGCCGACGCCAAGGTGCTCTCGCGGATGCTGCGGACGATTCGCGAATGCCCCAGGCCCGTCATCTGCCGCGTGCAGGGGGCGACCTACGGCGGCGGCGTGGGACTGGTGGCGGCATGTGACATGTCCGTGGCACTACAGTCCGCCGGCTTCTGTCTGAGCGAAGTCAAGCTCGGCATCCTGCCCGCGGTCATCTCGCCGTTCGTATTGGAAAAAATCGGCCCCGGCGCGGCCCGGCGATACGCGATCACGGCGGAAGTTTTCAGCGCCGCCGAGGCTCACCGGATCGGGCTGCTCAGCGAGGTCGTGGAGGCGGTTGAGGAAATGGACGCCTGGATCGCGAAGATCGCCGGCGCCATCGCGGCCAACGGTCCGACCGCGCTAGCCGAGTGCAAACGAATCCTCTCCGACGTGTCCGGCACGCACTGGGACCACGCCGAGGACATCACCACGAAAAAGATCGCCGAGTTGCGCGTCGCGCCGGAGGGTCAGGAAGGCCTGCGAGCATTTCTTGAAAAGCGTAAACCGGGTTGGTTCTGATAGCTTCGGTGGTTAGTCGCATTTATTGTCATGGGTAGTAACTGATTAGATGGATTGTCATTGATGGCCCACGAACTTGAAAAAAAATATGGGCTTAGTGCGACGGAGCTATTGGATGCATTGAATCGTCGTTTTCGAGCCAGGGTGACGCTGGAAGGTGCGGTAGCCGAAGTACAGATGGCGAAGAAGATAACTGCCCTTTGCGGAAGTGTTGTAGAGCGGTTCGAAAATCACGATATCGATGGCCACCCAGATTTCAGCATTTGGATAAAGGGTTTTTCTCAACCGTTGCTAGCCGAATGCAAAAACGTTCGAGACTCCGAGGAAGCTTATCGCAAGGATGGCCAGATAATTGCGTACAAGGTCGAGACTCAGAAGACTAGGGCATCTCAAGGTGATCCGGTATCTCGGTATTATGGTTTAACGCAATTTCATATTCTGGGTGTATGCCTTGGCAAGAAGAGTGGCGACTGGTCGGATTTTGGCTTCATTCGTGTCTCGCGGCTTCAACCTCACCCAAAGTATGCGAGCAAACTTGCAGTAATGCAGCGAGTGCCGATTTCTGGTGAGGATCCCAGTATGGGATGGTTCAGTGATCTAGGGACGCTACTCAAAGAATGGGTGCAGTAGTCATGGCAAGCTGTAAACCACTCTATTGCACACGACTTGGTAAAGCTTATTGCTCCGACAGCTTGGCAATATTGCGGGATATGCCTTCGAACAGCGTAGACCTTGTTCTTACCTCGCCACCCTATGCGCTTCACTTCAAGAAGGAATACGGGAATGCATCTCAAGAGCAGTACTGGACTTGGCTTCAACCGTTTGCATTCGAGATTCGTCGAGTCTTGAAGAAAGATGGAAGCTTCGTACTCAATCTAGGTGGAGCTTGGACTGCAGGCGCTCCAGTTCGCTCGCTATATCATTATCGAGTCTTGCTCTCACTTTGCGATGAGCTTGGGTTTCACCTGTGCCAAGAGTTCTTTTGGTTTAATCCAGCAAAACTTCCAGCTCCTGCTGAGTGGGTTAATGTCAGGAGAATCAGAGTCAAAGATTCGGTAGAGTACGTTTTCTGGCTTTCTATGAGCCCCTTTCCAAGGGCAAGCAACGCGAAGGTTCTACAGCCCTACAGTGAGGATATGCTGCGCCTCATTCGTCGTGGCACGAAAGCTCGGATTCGACCATCCGGCCACAGCATTACTACAAAGTTTTCGAGAGACAGAGGCGGATCGATCCCCCCGAATCTAATCACTTGTGGTAATAATGAGAGTAACAGCGTATACATCAAGAAATCCAAGAAGCTTCGAAGAAAAATCCACCCCGCGCGCTTTCCTGCCGAGATCCCTAGGTTTTTCATAGAATTCTTAACTGATCCGGGCGGCCTTGTGGTAGACCCTTTCGCAGGGTCGAACACGACTGGTGCGGTCGCCGAAGCCTTACGTCGCAAGTGGATTTCCATTGAAATTGACAAGGCCTATGCAATTGATTCAAGGTTAAGGTTTCAGGAGCCCTTGGTATTGGATCGCGCGCAAAAAGACAAGTCCGGATTATTACTTTTTGATGTTTAGGGAGGTTCAGCTTCAAGTATTGCCAATGTATAAGAAGGTCCTCATCGCCAATCGCGGCGAGATCGCCGTTCGCATCGCCGCGACGCTCCAGGAAATGGGCATCACCGCCGTCGGCGTCTATTCCGATGCGGACCGCCGCGCCGTTCATGTTCGCGCGTGCGACGAGGCCTACTCGCTGGCAGGCATGACCTCGGGCGACACCTATCTGCGCGGCGACAAGATCATCGAGATCGCCCGCCTGCACGGTGTCGACGCCATCCATCCCGGCTACGGTTTCCTCTCAGAGAACGAAGACTTCGCCCAGGCGTGTCACGACGCAGGCATCACCTTCATCGGCCCCTCGCCCCAAGTCATTCGCGACATGGGTGACAAGATCATCGCCAAGAAGACCTTCGCCGACGCCGGCGTGCCCGTCGTCCCCGGCTGGCCAGGCAAGATAGGTGCCAAAGCTGAGGCACTACAAGCCGAGGCCGCGAAGATCGGCTACCCGATTCTCATCAAGGCCGCGGCCGGCGGCGGCGGCAAGGGCATGCGCGTCGTACAAAAGGAGAGCGAGCTTGTCGCGGCCATGGAAGCCGCCCAGCGCGAAGCCGGTTCGGCCTTCGGCGACTCGCGCATTTTCCTGGAGAAGTACATCACACGCCCGCGCCACGTGGAGATTCAGATCTTCGGCGATTCGCACGGTAACGTCGTTCACCTCTTCGAGCGAGAGTGTTCCATCCAGCGGAGGCATCAGAAGATCATCGAGGAGTCCCCCTCGCCCGCATTGACGCCGGAGCTTCGAGCGAAGATGGGCCATGCCGCCGTCACCGCCGCCAAGGCCATCGGCTACACCAACGCCGGCACCGTCGAATTCATCCTCGATCAAGGCGGACAGTTCTATTTTCTCGAAGTCAACACCCGCCTTCAGGTCGAGCACCCGGTGACGGAGATGGTGACCCATCGCGATCTGGTGCGATCGCAGCTTCTCGTCGCTGCCGGGCAGCCGCTTCCTTTCACGCAGGAAGACTTGTCGCAGGACGGCCACGCCATCGAGTGTCGCATCTACGCCGAAGACCCGGATCGCGGTTTCCTGCCGTCGATTGGCACGCTGGCGCACTACGTCGAGCCGCGCGGCCCGGGCATCCGCATCGACAGCGGCGTGGAGCAGGGCTCGGAGGTCAGCGTCTATTACGACCCCATGCTCGCGAAGCTGATCTGTCGAGGTCGCACACGAGATGAAGCGATCGACAAGTCCATCTGGGCACTGGAGCGATTCATCATCATGGGCGTGAAGACAAACGTCGCCTTTCTGCGAGACGTGCTGATGCAGCCGGATTTCCGCCGCGGCAACCTGCACACGCACTTTCTCGAAGAGAACCCGATCGCCGCGCTCTCGGATGAAGTTCCGCAGGATGCCCTCATCGCCGCGGCGCTGATGACGCGGCTCGGCGCCGACCGTCGATCTGTACCTGCCGCGGCGACAACGCATTCCGCCGGTCCATGGGAAACCGCAGGAGGATGGCGCGGTCCGTGAGTCGATGCGAACACCACGAAACCCGCAAAGTATCCATGAGTGAGATGAAGCTGAAATCACCCGGTTCCGATGCTGCTGTTGCAGTGGACGTTCAGCGCTGCGCCGAAGGCGACCGCAGCGATTATCGATTGCAAATCGGCGATGCCTCGGTGGAGGTGGATGTCATCGAGTCGCGCGGCGGGCAAGCCGTATTGCGAATCCACGGCCGGATTGTCCCTGTCTGCGTCCTGCGCAGCGGCAACCATCTCGAAGTCTGGGTCGCCGGTCGCACCCATCAGCTCGAAATCGTCGAGCGCGTGGCAAAGCGATCAGGCGGCACGCAGGCGACTTCGGTCATTCAGGCATCACTCACCGCCCCGATGCCCGGCACGATCCTGCAGATCAACATCGCACCGGGTGACACCTTCGCGGCCCATCAGCCGCTGATCGTCATGGAGTCGATGAAGATGGAGATGACCCTCTCAGCCCCGCACGATGGAGCGATCAAGGAAGTGCTCTGCCGACCGGGACAACTTGTCGAGATGGGCGCCCTGCTGGCAAAATTCGCTGATGCCGCGAATGATGACGCTCTCGCGTGAAGTCACGATCGTCGAAGTCGGTCCGCGCGACGGGGAGTGCGGGCGTCTCGCCCGCGCTAACCAGCCCGAAGCGCAAGCGAGGGAGTGCAACGGAGTATGCCGCAAGTGTTGACCCTTCCAACGAACGTGACCATCGTCGAAGTCGGCCCGCGCGACGGCTTGCAGAACGAGCCCGAGCCGATCCCGACGGACCGCAAGCTGGCATTCATCCGCAAGCTCGCGGAGTCCGGCCTCCGGCAGATCGAGGCGACGTCCTTCGTTCATCCGAAAGCGATCCCCCAACTGGCCGACGCGGCGGATCTCGCCCGACAGCTTACAGTCTTCGAAGGTGTCACATATTCGGCACTCGTCCCGAATCAAAAAGGCCTTGAACGCGCCATCGAGACCGGCATCCGACGTATCTCAGTTTTCACCGCCGCCTCGGACAGCTTCACAAACAAGAACATCAACATAACCGTGGAAGCGTCGCTGGCCGCCTTCACTCCCGTTGTGCAGTCGGCCCTCGCCGCCGGCATCTGCGTCCGCGGCTACGTTTCGACGGCTTTCGTCTGCCCCTATGAGGGGAACGTACCTCGCGAGCGCGTTTTCGAAGTGACGACACGGCTGCTCGAAATGGGCGTCGAACAGGTCGCCGTCAGCGACACCATCGGCGCAGCGAGTCCGAAAGATATCTTCGACACCGTCGGCCTGTTGCTGCAATCCATCCCGCGCGAAAAGATCGCCCTGCACTTTCACGACACCTACGGCACCGCCCTGGCCAATGTCCTCGCCGGCCTGCAACTCGGCATCACCACCTTCGACAGCTCCGCCGGCGGTCTCGGTGGCTGCCCCTACGCGCCCGGCGCATCGGGCAACCTCGCCACCGAAGACCTCGTCTACATGCTCGATCGCATGGGCATCCACACCGGCGTCGATTTGCGAAAGGTCTTCGAAGCGTCCTGCCTGATCGCCGATGTGCTCGGCCGCCGCATGCCAAGTCGTCAATGGCAACGGCTCAAAGGAGCCGTATCGTGATATTGCGAAACTTCCGGTTCACAAGGGCAGAGGTGTTTCGTTGTGGCACGATGGATTGATCCAGCCCGCGACGCCACCGAAATGAATCCCAATCTCTCAACGATCCCCATGCAGACTTTCTCCTTTGACACGGTCGATTCAACGAACGACACCGCGAAGCGACTCATCTCCGAAGGTCGAATCAACGGTGACGCCTGCATCCTCGCACGCGAACAAACCGCCGGTCGCGGCACGCACGGTAGGAGCTGGCTCTCGCACCGCGACGCAGGCATCTATCTTTCGATCGTACGACTCGACGCCGGTTCGGTCACCATCGATACCACCCTGCACACGCTCGCGGCCGGCGTCGGTTGCGCCGAAGCGCTCGCCGCGGTAGCCGGCATCGACGTTCGACTGAAACCGATCAACGACCTCATCGCCGACGGCGGCAAACTCGGCGGCATCCTTACCGAAGCACGGGTCGAGGACGCGAAATTGACGGCGCTGATTACCGGCATCGGCATAAACGTCCGAGAGGCAGATCGCCGGCTTCCAACGGATGCAATGCCCGCCGTCGCACTCGAATCCCTCATGCCCTCGCAACGTTTCCTCGCGTTGGACGTTTCCGCACTCACAAATGCCATCGTGAAGTCGGTGCAGAATTGGCAGTGCCTGGTCGTCGGCGGGCAGAGCGAAAGCGTTCGCCGCGCATGGGACAGCTTGCGGGCCGATCGAT
This sequence comes from uncultured Planctomycetaceae bacterium, assembly GCA_964385225.1. Taxonomy (GTDB): domain Bacteria; phylum Planctomycetota; class Phycisphaerae; order UBA1845; family UTPLA1; genus UTPLA1. The sequence continues at coordinate 60,176 of CAYLOE010000008.1, read as the reverse complement.
AAGCGGACGTTCGCGAGCGATGAAGATTCAGGCGGGGCCGTTCGCCTCAGTTCGTTTTCGGTCCATGGCACGGTCATCTGCACGATTAATTGTCTCGCTCGGGCGTCGTACTGCGAGATCAAGTCTGGCTTTTCACGGTTCGATATTGCAGATTGGATGTAGAGTCCTCGCGCGCCAGCCGCGGAGGAGTCTGCGATCCGAACGCTGGGACGACACGGAAAGCGAGTCTCGGGGGAGCGGCGATCACGTTCCACATTCCGTTGTGGAGGATCCGCCTTCGAACTCTGGGGAAGGTCATCACGAAATGGATGTAGGGCGCCCACAGATTCTGCGTATCCTCTCGGGGCTGCAATTTCGGACGACCATCCTGCTGACCGGGGTGGTTCTCACTGCCACGGCGCTGACTGGGATGACCTTTCAGCACCTTTCCGAGCAGCTCGTGCTCGGTCAGACTCAGCGACACGCCAGCGACCTCGTCAAGGCACTCGCCGTTGCAGGAGCGAGAGCCGTCCAGCGTGAGGATCGTGACCGCCTTCTGGCCATCGCCGAGGATGTCATCTCCAACGAAAACCTCGTCTATGTCATCTTCACGGATGTTTCCGGACATTGGCTGGCCAGCCACCAGCGCGGCGTGGGCGCCATCAGTCCGCTGTTGATGGAGAGCGCCGAAAGAATTTCTGTGGAACCCATTAACCGGCCCCGTCTGATGCAAAACGCACAGGCCGGACCGCACATGGACGTCGTGTATCCCGTTCTGGCCGCAGACGAAGTGCCGAACCCGATCGCACTGCGCCCGACCGTCGGCTTCGTACGATTGGGCGTCAGTCTGAACTCCGCGGGCGCCCAGATCGCAGGTATGACACGACAGATCATCGGCCTCTCCGTCGGCATCGCATTGCTGATGGTCCCGCTTGGCTATGAGATTGTTCGGCATCTGGTAAAACCGCTCAACAAACTCTCCGAAGCGGCTGACTCCCTTGCCTCCGGCCAGCTCGATGTTCATGTGCCCGTGGATCGTCGAGACGAAATCGGAGACCTGGCGCGCGCGTTCAATCTGATGGCCGACAAACTGGCCAAGTCGCATCGCGTACTGATGCAACAGAGCGAGCAGCTCGAATGCCGCGTTCTCGAACGCACCATCGCACTCGAACAGGCCAACCGACAGCTTCGCGACGTGGCCGCACGGGATTCGCTGACCGGCCTTTACAACCGACGTCATTTCAACGACCTGCTCGGCCAGCTTTTCGCGGAGTCCGCTCGCTACCAGACCGACCTGACCTGCATGATGCTCGACCTGGATAACTTCAAGCGCGTCAACGACACGCTGGGTCATCAGATCGGTGACCAGCTCCTGCAATTGACGGCGCGCGCCATTCGCGAGTCGATTCGCGAGTCGGATATCGCCGTGCGCTACGGCGGCGATGAGTTCGCCGTCCTGCTCCCGCGCACCTCGCCGGAGGATGCCCGTGCGTCTGCGGAACGACTCCTCCAGCGATTTCGAGACGACATCATGCAGCACCTGCCCGAGGCCAGCATTGCCTCGCTCAGTATCGGTCTGGCTAGCCGCGAACGCGATGAGCCGTCCTCACCGACCGTGCTCCTCCAGCTTGCGGATGAAGCGCTCTACCTGGCCAAGGCGGGCGGTAAGGACCGAATCACGGTCGTGCGGCCGGTTGCCATGGCCGAGTTCGAATAGCCGAGCCCGAGGTGACGCACATCACACAGATACTCGCGCCTTCGCGGATCGCCTCGCATTGCGTCAGGCGGCTTTTCGAGCCACAATGCTTCACGAATGCCCACCGATTGTGACCCCATTCAACTGAGGCAGCTTGCCTGTGACCTGGCCCGAATCGGCGGTGAAAGCGCCGAGCGGCTCTTCGGCAAGGTAACAGTTACACGCAAGCCGGACCAAAGCCCCGTGACCGAGGCGGACCACGTTGCCCAGGATGCCATCCTCAGGGCACTGGCGAGTCAATACCCGGACCACGCCGTGCTGGTCGAGGAGACCCTGCACGATCCGCAACGTCACGCCGCCCTGTCCGTCAGCGATTACTGCTGGGTCATCGACCCGATCGACGGCACGCGAAACTTCGCCCGCGGCGCAAGGATGTACGCCACCTCAGTCGCCGTACTGCATCACGGACGGCCAGTGGCCGGCGCCATTTACGAAGCTGCCTGCCGGGAAGTTTATTCCGCATCGCTCGGGGGCGGCGCGACGCGAGGAGTTTCCCCGCTGCACGTCACCGACAACCCGCCGAGCGCGGACACCATTATCGCGGTGAGCTCGTTTCGTCGGCAGCCGGCGCCGGCGGCCGTGCGAGGTTGGATGGACCGATTCCTCATGCGCAATCAGGGGGCAACCAGTCTGCACTTTGCATGGACTGCGGCGGGGCTCGTGGACGCGGCTTTTTCCAACGAGTGCAAGCTCTGGGACATCGCCGCCGCGGCCTTGCTCATCGAAGAAGCGGCCGGGGTGATGAGTGACGATCAGGGGAATGCGATCTGGCCCGTTTCGGTCGATGCATATCAGGGGGAGGACCTTCGCGTTCTGGGCGGCACGCCGACCGTGCATCGGGCACTCCTCGCGACCCTTCGCGGTGAATAACCGCAGGGATGATTGCTCCTCCGTGATTTCACAGGCGCAGGCCGCCTGGTGGGCTTTCGGAGCCAGCCAACGCCAAGTCTACTCCTTCGCGGACCTTCCTTGCACGTAAGTAGATGGCCGAAAAGCATTTCCAGCAATTGACTGTCCGATATTCTCTGAAAGTCCACCTTGACCCCTCATGTTTAGATCGAAACAATGTCATAGCCCGACAAGGATGTTTCTTCTCCTGGGGGGAGTGGCTGGATCAGTCAGGGATCGCGAGTGTCCCCTCTGGGACTTGATCGCCCTTTTTTTGCCGCTTATCAGGAATTAAAGGGGGGTGTATTCCGGTTTTATCTGGGTAGGCCCGGCGGTTATAATGGTTTTCCCGACCAGCAGAGGATCTTGATCGCGCGCCTCGTACGTATTCCCGTCCCGACCCGCGTCAAGGACATGCGGGCGCGCCCAAGGCAAAGTGACAGGTATCCCTTCCGACCGGGGGACGAGCGAAGCCCGGCACTTGATGTGCACTCGGGCAAACTGAATCGACAGGTATGAGATTCCGTATCCATCCTTCGCAAGCAGGATGGATGGCGGAAGTTATGTATTTTGCGTGGGAGACGGTTCATGGCGTCGCGGACGTATGTATTTTGCAGCTCGGCAGCATTCCTCGTTTTCCTGTCGGCGGCTGTCACCTCCCTGGCGCATGAGGGCCACCCTCGAATCGCTGTCAATCATGCCGCGCCCGCCGGCATTCAGGCCGACGCGCTGGTTCATGTCGAACAGATGGCTCCCATTGAAGTTTCGCTTTACGCAACCGGTGAAGTCGTCACCCTGCCGACGCAGACGCTGACGCGTTTAATCTGCGGCAGCGATGCGACGAATGTAACGTCCGAGTTGCTCGCCGAATGGGCGGAGATGGGTCGCAAGGCCTTCGAGCCGGGTCAGCCCGTTCAGGTGATCGGCGCCGGCGTCAATCCTCGCGGTGTAGGCCTGGATATCCAAATCAATCTCAGCGGTTCGCCCCCGCCCGGAGCCGCAGCGGCCCTCGATGCCGTGGCAACCTTTATCGAGGCCCAGTTCGCTGACCCGACGACGGTTCCGATCAGCGTGACCTTCGCGTCCTTACCGGCCAACGTGATCGGCGCCACCAGCAACAGCTACATCGAGACGCCCTGGACGTCGGTGCGAGACGGCCTCATCAATGGAATGGATGGCGACGATGTCATTCAGGCATTCGTACCGCCTGGCTCGACCATCCCGGTCCGCTACGACGCATCCCTGACCGTGACGAATGAAAATCGTGTGTTCGTTTCAAGGGCAAATTTCAAAGCGACGATCGGTCCGGCATCCGGCTCCGTGGCGACGATCACCTTCAATTCCAACTTCAACTTCGATTTCGATCCGAGCAACGGCATCACCGGTGGTACGACGTGTTTCCAGTCGGTCGCGGTTCACGAAATCGCTCACGCGATGGGCTTTACCTCCGGCGCCGATTTCCGCGTGGGCGACATGGAGATGCTCGATGTCTTCCGCTTCCAGCGAGCGGCGAACAACCCCGCATCGACGTCCGACTTCCAGACCTTTGCCCGTCTGGTCTCGTTCAATTCGCCCGACGATGACCACAATTCGGATATCATTTCCATCGAGTATCGCATGTCGGATGGCGATCCGTGGCAGGCCAGTCACTTTCGGCCTGGCGTAAACGGAGTGATGGTTCCGGCCATCGGCGCGGGGCAGACATTCTTCCCGAACTTCCTGCGGACCTCGGATAAAGACATGCTCGACGCCATCGGGTGGGACTTCCCGGCCGTGCCGGCCGATGTAACGCCACCGCAACCGAACCCGATGTCGTTCTCGACGCCTCCCACGACCTTCTCCATTTCGAGCATCGCCATGACGGCGACCGTCGCAACGGACCCCAGCGGACCGGTTCAATACTTCTTCGAGGAACTCTCGCTTAATCCCGGCGCCAACAACAGCGGCTGGGTGTCCATCACGTCCTATACCGACAGCGGCCTCTCGCCCAACACCGAGTACATCTATCAGGTAAAAGCGCGAGACAACGCGACACCCGAACGAAACGAAACCAATTATTCCGACGCGCATTCCGCCGTCACGTTCATTCAAACCCCGAACTTCCTGGCGACGTCCAACGTCAGTACGACAACCGTCGATCTGATCGCGGCAGGAACCTTCACGAATCTCGGCGTGGGCATGTCGGGGCTGTTCTTCGAATCCATCACGCCCGGTGGGAACGGCGGCATCGCCGTGTGGACCCAGTCCACCTCGGCGACCGTCACCGGCCTGACCGCCGGCGCGACCTATCAGTTTCGCGTCAAGGCGAGAAATCAGGCAGGCGTGGAAACCGGCTACAGCCAGATTGCGGAAGTGACCACGTTCCCGATTCTGGGAGATTGCGACGCGGATGGCGTACTCGATCTTGAGCTGGATATTGCGTGTTTTGTCAATGCGATGCTCGGTGTGGATAGCGATCCACCCGGCGGCATCGAGCGCTCCGATCTCAACTTCGACGGAGAGACGAACGCGCTGGATATTATGGATTTCATCTTCTGGGTGACGTGCGAGTGCCAGTGAATGCGACCCGTCGATGCTGGCGACGCATTCCGGTTCGTCCGAAACTCGGAAGTGCAGACTGGGTAGTGGGTGAGGTCGGTGCCGCTCAGGTGTCCCGTTCGGCGACGGTCTCGTGTCTTTGTTTTCGTTTCCGTTTGTGAGGCGGGCGTCTTGTCCTCGTGGGAGGCACAAGGAGCCGTCGCTCGACAGGGAGCACTATTGTCTGGAGGAGCATGATGCGATTTTCCAAGTGTACCGTCGTCGTCGTTCTGTGGCTGGCCTGCCTGATGACAGCCGGAGGTCTCTGGCTGGTCCCGCCCGCCATGGATCATTCGGCTGATGAAGACGTGGTGAAATCAGCTACCCCTGCGTGCGCGGCCGAGTCCGTGTGTGCGACTGAATCGCTTGTCTCGCTTGATCGGGCGCCGCATCCGGGCGTACCGGATGGTGAGTGGACCCCCGCCGTCCTGGCGGAGAATCCTCCGGAACTGATCGAGAACCTTCAATTCTGCTTCGCACCAGGCACGTCGAACGAGGAGATGGAGTTTTATCATCAACTCGTCTACGGATACGGCGCCGACGGCTTGCCGCGATATTTCCTCGGATCACGCTGGAGCGGCCTGCAGGGCAATCCCGCTTCGCTGACCTGGAGCTTCGTACCCGACGGCACCAGTATTACGGACTCCACCGGCGGCGTGAGCAATCTCTTCGCCCAGATGGATTCGAAGTTCGCCGCGCAGGGCGGTCGCGCGACCTGGATCAACCGAATACAGCAGTGCTTCGACCGCTGGGAGGAACTCGCCGGCGTCTCCTTCACGCGAATCACGACGGGTGGAAACGACTGGGACGACGGTGCAAGCTGGCCCAATAACGGCGGCACCGCTACTCGCGGGCAAATTCGTATCTGCGGTCGCACGCTGGGTGTCGGTGGGACCCTGGCCTATGCCTACTTCCCTCAGACCGGCGACATGCTGATTGACATGGCAGAAAACTGGGGCAGTTCGAATAACCAGCATCGCTTCCTGCGAAACACCGTCATGCATGAGATGGGTCACTGCCTCGGTCTGGCTCACGTCTGCTCCGGCAACTCGCAGCAGCTCCTCGAACCCTTCCTTCAGGAATCCTTTGACGGCCCTCGCCATGACGACATTCGAGGCGTGCATCGCCACTACGGAGACATCTACGAGATCGACAACACTTCCGGCGCGGCGACGCATATCGGCGTCGTGGAACAAGGATCGCCCATCGCTCTCGGCGCGCTCCCGCCTCCGCCGACCGGACTCAATCCGACCCAGACGACGACATTGAGTATCGACACCGGAGCAGAGGTCGACTTCTTCCGTTTCACGGTCAACGGCCCGCGCGAAGCGACGGTCACCATCGCACCGCGTGGCATCACCTACGATAATCAGGCACAGCTGGGCAATGGCAATTGTCCGGGCTGCTGCGTCAACACCGATTCGCTGTCCATCGGCGATCTCAATGTGCAGATCATCGGCACGAACGGCTCCACCGTGCTCGCTACCGGAGCCGGTTCACCGGCCGGCTCGGCGGAAACCCTCTCCGGCGTACTGCTCCCGGTCGCCGGCGACTACTACGTCCGAGTCTATGCCGGTAACTCCTTCACACAGGCGCAGTTCTACGATCTGAATCTCAGCGTCATCCCCGCATGCGAAGACCCGGTCGTCGATCCGATCTCGCATGCCAGCACGGCCTGTGAAGTCGCGTTCGTTTCGTCCGCTCCGTCAGCCAGCGGCACGCCGCCGCTTACCTGGTCCCTCGACGGCTCGCCGCCAGCGGGAATGACGATCGACTCCGGTACGGGCATCATCTCCTGGCCGAGTCCTGTCGCGTCGATGACGCCCTATTCCATCACCGTCAAGGCGACCGGCGGCTGCGCCGGCGAAGATACGCAGTCGTTTCAGCTGGCGGTCTGGCCGGGCGATTTCAACGGCGATGGCAACATCGACATGCTGGATGTCCCTGCCTTCAATGCGCACTTGCTCGGCCTTTCGTCGTCGCAGCCCTGTTCCGCCGACGTTAACATGGACGGCGACATCGACGGACTCGACATCGATTCGTTCGTCGAAATGTTTCTGACGATTACCTTCCCATAGTTGGGATTGCAAATCCGAACGATTGCCCACGAGGCGTGGGTCGAGATGTCTCGGCTCACGCCTCCGGCATTTCCGGCGCATCGAGTACGGTCGGATGCGGAAGGCGCGAGCGAATGCGTGCCAGGTCGATCGCGAGGCGAATGGCTTCCTTCATCGAGCCGGGGTTCGCCTTGTTCTTCCCCACAATGTCGTAGGCCGTGCCGTGGTCAACGCTCGTGCGGATGATCGGCAGCCCGAGGGTCACATTCACCGCCCGATCAAACGCCAACAGCTTGATGGGAATCAGCCCCTGATCGTGATACATCGCCACGACGCCGTCGAACTCCGCGTTCGCCGCGCGATAGAAAAGTGTATCCGCCGGATAAGGGCCGACCGCGTTGATGCCCGCGTTTCTCGCCATGTCGATCGCCGGCTCGATGACGCGCGATTCCTCATCGCCGAAGCGACCGTTTTCTCCGGCATGCGGATTGAGCCCGGCGACGGCGATTTTCGGCTCGGCGATTCCGAACCAGTCTCGCAGGGCTTCGTGCAGCAGGTCGATCGGCTGAAAGACGAGGCCGATGGTGAACGAATTTCGCAACTCAAAGAGCGGCTCGTGGATGCTGGCCAGCGCCACGCGCAGCGGGCCGCCGACGAACATCATCGAAACGCGACGCGTGCGGAAACGCTTGGCCAATAGCTCCGTATGACCGGGGAAGTCGTAGCCCGCGAGCTGCCACGCCGTCTTGTCGATCGGCCCGGTGACGAGGGCGTCAAGGCGTCCGGCGCGGACATCGGCGATGGCTTCATCGAGAAACCGCATGGAGGCCCGGCCGCCTTCCGCGGAAGGCCGTCGCGCCGGTCGTCCGTCGATGGTCAGTTCGTCGAAATCGGCGACGACCACCTCCGTGTCGATGCTTCGGGCTTCTTCGTGGGGGCGGCGGTGCCAGTAGGGTGTCAGCTCGGCAAGGTCCGCGGCATACGTGATCGGCTCATGCAGGCCATAGATGACAAAGCGGCCGCGCTCGCGCAAGCTGCGGTCGGAGAGGGCTTTGACAATAACCTCCGCACCGATGCCGCCGGGATCACCCATCGTGATGCCGATTCGCGGTTGCTCAAGCTGGCATGATTCGCCATGATCCAAGGCACGCTCCACATCGACCGATTCATCTCGTTGCGCCCCGTTCCAACGGTTCATCGCCCCGACGGCCCGTCAAACGCAGGCCGGCCGATGGCGGCTACTTATTATATCCCATGCCGCTCGTCGCATCCCTGCCGATCGGCAGCGTCCGAAGATGCTGGACGACCGTGCGGGCGAGGATATCCGTTTCCACGTTCACCACGTCGCCCTCGCGCTTTCCGCCGAGCGTGGTGCGTTCCAGAGTCGTCGGAATCAGTGCCGTGCTGAAACGATCGCCCTGGAGGTCCGCGATGGTGAGGGAGATGCCGTCGATCGCCACCGAGCCCTTGGGGATGATGTACGCCATGGGCTCCGGCTCCATCGTGTACCACCAGATCGACTCACGCTCGGATTGTTCCACCTTCGCCACCGTCGCCACGGCGTCGACGTGTCCCTGCACGAAATGTCCGTCGATCGCGTCGCCCGCCTTGAGGGACTTCTGCAGATTCACGCCGTTGCCCGTACGCAGTCGCCCGAGCGTGGAGCGGCGAAGCGTTTCCGCGATGACATCGAAATGGGCATCGTCGCCTTCGAGGCGTGTCAGCGTGAGGCAGACGCCGTCCACGGCGATGCTCGCGCCGGGCTCAACGCCGCACCAATAATCCGCCGCGCGCAGGATCAACTCGCAGCCGCCGGACATTTGCCGTACGGCGGAAACCCGCCCGATCGCGTCGATGATGCCGGAAAACATGGGTCGCTACCTCAACCAGGTCGATCTGGCAGACATGATACCGCGCGGCGGCGGGGCGGGCGATTGACCGGAGGATGCGGCCATGAGGAAGCGTCATCTGCGGTAACGTGTGGGATCGCCCGATGCGGCGCCGAAGATGCAGAGCAGGTGCAGGACGGCGCCGGGGATGCAGAAGAGGTAGTAGCCGACAGGCACAAAGAGCATCCAGAGCAGGCCGTTGAGAATTTGCCCCTTGTAGATCTGACCGAGGCCGGGGATGAAGAAGCTCAGTACGGCGGCGATGCCTGGGCTCCACAGGGGCGGAATCGGCGTGAGCGGGTAGACGGGCTCGCTGTCAGACCGCACGCGTGAGGCCACGCGAACGGCGATGGGCTCGCCGCAGCCGGGGCAGGCGCGGGCACGACTGGAAACGTGTCGGCCGCAGGTTGGGCAGTAGATCATGCTCATGGCCGCTTTGCTCCGCCTCGTGGAAACATTCTACCCAGGTATTATCGCTGCGTGGCAAAAGATTTCACGGTGCCGGGCAAGCAGGCCGCATTCGGTGTCAGAAAAGCAGCTTGAAGAGCAGGTCCAGCCGGCCGGAGAGGACGAGCTTGCGACCGGAGAATCGCATCACCTCGCGGATCTGCTCGCGGTACGCGGGCTGATAGCAGTGTGTCTGGCAATGCTTGCAGGCGGGCTTGGGCGAATAAGGGCAGCGAGCGCGCTTGACGAAGGCATGAGCCAGGAGCTTGGCGCATGGCGCGCAGAGTTCAAGCTTGCGAATGCGCAGGGCTTCAAGATCGAAGCCACGGATGCACGGCTCGATCCGTGCGGCGCCTTCGTGCTTATGGCGACAGTAGATGCGGATGAACTGGGCCAGCGTACGCAAATCGCGCGCGAGCTTCGGATCAGGCGAAGGGTCGGGCGACAGAACGGTCAAGGCCAAGCCGTATCATCCTCCAGTTACCGGGATTATAGACATCAGCCGCGACCGTCAAACCGGAGCAATAAGCAAGATCACCTCGCGCCTCGCCGTGTTACTTCTTCACCTCAAACTCCGCATCAATCACGTCGTCATCTTTCTTGCCGCTCTTCGCGCCGGCGCCAACGGGTTCGTCGGCGGGTGCTGCGCCGTCACTGCTCGCTGCTCCGCCGGCGGCTTTGGCGGCTTCTTCGTAGATGATCTTGCCGATCTGCTGAGAGGAGGTCATCACGTTCTCGATGGCCCGCTTGATGGAGCCGGCGTCGTCATTCTTGATGACATCCTTGAGATTGCTGATGGCACTTTCCACCTTGCCACGCTCGTCGGCGGGGACTTTCTCGCCGTGTTCTTTGAGCGTCTTTTCGGTCTGGTAGATGATGCTGTCGGCCTGGTTGCGGGCGTCGATCAACTCGCGCTTGCGCTTGTCGTCTTCGGCGTGGCTCTCGGCCTCCTTGCGCATCCGCTCGACTTCGGCCTCGGACAAGCCGCTGGAACCTTCGATTCGGATCTTCTGCTCCTTGCCGGTTCCGAGGTCTTTCGCGGAAACGTGGAGGATGCCGTTGGCGTCGATGTCGAAGGTGACTTCGACCTGCGGCACGCCGCGCGGGGCCGGGGGAATGCCGGCGAGGTTGAAGCGCCCGAGGGTGCGGTTGTCCACGGCCATGGGCCGCTCGCCCTGAAGCACGTGGATCGTCACCTCGCTCTGACTATCGGCGGCGGTGGAGTAAATCTCCTTCTTGCTCGTGGGGATGGTCGTGTTGCGCGGGATCATCGTCGTCATCACGCCGCCGAGGGTCTCGACGCCGAGTGACAATGGCGTGACATCCAGTACGAGAATGTCCTTGACGTCGCCGGCGATGATGCCGGCCTGAATCGCCGCCCCGATGGCGACGGCCTCGTCCGGGTTCACGCTCTTGTTCGGCTCCTTGCCGAAAATCTGCTGGCAAAGTCGCTGCACGGCAGGCATGCGCGTCGAACCGCCGACGAGGACCACCTCGGTCACGTCCTTCGGGCTGAGCTTCGCGTCCTCCAGCGCCTTGAGCACCGGGCCGCGGCAACGCTCGGTCAGCTTCTCGGTGATCTGCTCGAACTTCGCCCGGGTAATCGTCAGGTTCAGGTGCTTCGGGCCGCTGGCGTCGGCGGTGATGAACGGCAGATTGATGCCGGTCTCCATGCTCGTGGAGAGTTCGCACTTCGCCTTCTCGCAGGCCTCCTTGAGACGCTGATGGGCCATGGGGTCGGTGCGAAGGTCGATGCCGTACTGCTTGCGGAACTCCTCGGCGACATAGTCGATGAGGACCTGGTCGTAGTCGTCTCCGCCAAGGTGCGTATCGCCGTTGATCGAGAGCGTCTCGAAGACGCCGTCGCCGACATCGAGGATGCTGATGTCAAAGGTGCCGCCGCCGAGGTCGAAGACGGCGATTTTGCCGCCTTTCTTCTTGTCCATGCCGTAGGCGAGGGCCGCTGCGGTGGGTTCGGGAAGGACGCGCTTGACGTCGAATCCGGCGATGATGCCCGCTTCCTGCGTGGCCTTGCGCTGGGAGTCGTTGAAATAGGCGGGGACGGTGACGACCGCGGCGGTGACCTTTTCACCGAGATAGTCTTCCGCGGTCTTCTTGAGGTCCTGGAGGATCATCGCCGAGATTTCCGGCGGCGTGTATTCCTTGTCGCGGATGCGCACGCTGACGAGTTCATCCGGTCCGCCGACGATCTCGTAGGGGACGATCTTTTCTTCGGAGCCGACTTCATTGTGTCGCCGACCCATGAAGCGCTTGATGGAATAAACGGTGTTGCGCGGGTTGGTCACCTGCTGATGCTTGGCGACCTGGCCGATAACGCGTTCGCCCTTATCGGTGAAGCCGACGACGCTGGGCGTGAGGCGCGAGCCCATGGCATTGGTGAGCACCTTGGGCTGTCCGCCCTCCATGACGCCCACGACGGAGTTCGTCGTGCCGAGGTCGATTCCGATGATCTTGGACATAGGGGTATCTCCTGTTTCTTTCGACGTTGAGCGTATTACCAGGGGCCCTGCAGCGCAGGCGAATCCTCATGAAATCATCAGGACGCAGGGTCTGTGCTGGTGTCAGAGCAAGGCGGGTGCCACCGACTGCGGGCGGCCTGTGAGTTCGTAGCATGTGTCATTCCAAGAGGTTATGACAATTCGTCGTCGATTGGGGGCGTGTGCGATTTGTCAGGGCTGCCAGTATGACATGCCGGGATGGCCCATGGCAGGTCGATCGAGTTGATGGAGCGAGTCAGAGGCAGCGCGACCAGCCAGTTTGCAGGGCGCAAAAAAGCGGCTCGCTCCGCTGGGGAGTCGAGCCGCTGAGGAATCAAGGAAACGAAAATTCGTTGAGCCGATTAGCGTCGGCGGCGAATCATGAGCAGGGCGCCAATGCCGAGGAGCGTCAGCGTCGTCGGCTCGGGCTTGACGCGGTAGGTAAGGGGATGAGCTTCGGAGAAATCACCCCAGTCACCGACCTGCTGATTCGGATTGCCGAGCGAGTCGATGGCGCCGTCGCCACCGCCGCCGCCGCTGGTGAAGGCATCGAAGAGGAACGTCTGGCCAATGGACAGATTCATGGCCGCGAGCGTAGACGTCAGGGTGACGGTGTTGCTCGTCTTGCTGATGCCGATTTCGGGGGAGCCGAGCCAGGTGGCGTAGTTCGGCGGGAAGGGCCAGCCGCCGCTGTAATTATAAAGCTCCATGCCGTCGCCGCCATCCACCCAGGAGCCGATCCATGAGTCGGCGCCGGAGGGCATGCTGATGGGCCGTCCCCAGCCGTTTCCGGCGGCATCACCGCCTGGAGCGCTGTCGATGATGACCATGTACTTGCCCCAATCGGCGGCGAGGACATCGCCGGCAAGCGTGAACTTAAAGGAGATGTTGGTCGCGTCGTTCGATACCTCGAGGGAGACGATGTCGAGAATGCCACCGCCTGCGCCGGTGAATACATCTCCGACGCTGTCGTTATACGTGACGGAAAAAACCGACGCCTGCGCCGGAACGGCGACGAGTGCGAGCAGCGCCATGATTGCAAGAAGCTTCTTCATTTCCCTGACTCCTGCGTTTGGATCCGTGTTTCGATTTACGGATGCCGCATATTACGCATACAGAACGGGCCGGATCGGACACCCGATCGGGCGGGCCCGTGGTGTTGCCTGATGTGAGTCGCAAGTGTGCTTACTTTCCACTTCCATGAACCCCCAAAACAGGGTTCTCGACTCTGGAAAAACAATTTACCAGAAATTGCCTCGTGGGTCAAGTTTCGGCGTCGCGATCGTACAATTCCGCTGTTGCGGCCGTTGCCCGAAGGTGGTTGAAAATGCCCCAGCGGAATAGGCGGGACATGTTCTCCAGATTACCGAAACGTCTGATTCGGACAAGCATTCCGGGGAATGCCGTACCAATCCTCGCCTTACGGCTGGAGCAGACTCTCGACGAACAGCGGTACGTCATCGAGGTCATTGAGGCCGTCGCAATTCATGTCGGCGGCCGGGCCGAAATTCGGGTTGAAGCCGGTAACCAGCCAGATGAACGCTCGGATGTCGAGGGCGTTGCGAACTCCGTTTCCGTCGAAGTCGCCGGCGCCGAGCCCGGTACCGGTCGTGGCCTGGATTCCGGTGTAGGTCTTGTGTCGTACTTTGATCGAGCCGTCCGGCAGGGTTTCGAATCCGACGACGTCGACGCGGTGGTTGCCGCTGATGTAGGTGCTGCGCGAACGCGTAAAGGTATCCAGATAGCGAGCGGCCAGGTTGGAGGTGCCGGTGGACTGTGTGATGAAGTCCGTCGTGGCGGGCAGATCGAAGAAGATATAGACCTTGTCCAGCGTTGGATCCTGCGCTTTCACGATGAACGATGCCGGCATGCTGGTGACATCGTTGTCGCAGGTCGCGCTGGGGGTGATCAGATCGAAGTCGGGGTCTTCGATGTCGACGTAGATCACATGTCGAAACTCGGTGAAGATCGGATCACCGCTTGACCGATGGCGAAATGCTCGGACGGTGATGTAGTGATAGCCCTCGCCGAGCGCCGCTGCGTCGATCGTCTGCCGGTACGTGCCGGTGCCGCCGGTGAAGCGCGGCGAGTTTTCGGTGAGGAAGTTCTCGAAGCCATAGGTCGGATGCTCGGCGGCGGTGTTGCCGGGGTGATAGTCGGAAGTCGGCTGACTGTTGTAGGTGGAGCCGTTGTTGTTGTAGTCCTTAAAGCCGGAATCAATTCGAAAGACGGCGAGATCGTCGGTGTTGGCATCGAGCGGATCGGTCTGCTGCGTTTGCAGGAGAATGTCGAAAGCAGGTGAGGTAATGACCGTGACCGGGTTGACGCGCCGCTGGTGCGCCGGGACACCGCCGTGATCCGGTGCGGCCACCCAGGTCGATGCGTTGGCGACGGTGAGAGCGCCGGTCGGGACGGCAGGGGCGTAGATAACGTAACCGCGGCCATGAAAGACGCCGTTGGCGTTGCGATTTCTCGGGACGCGAACAGTCAGCGAGCCGCCGGCGCCGACGGTAAGGATTTCGGAGATGTCATTGTTCGGATCGACAACAGGGTCTGCGGCGTTGCCGGTTTGTTCGTGAAGGCGTGTGCCGACGGGGAAAGTGGTGGTGACGTTGCGGCTGTCGAAGCCGTTGGTTTCAAGATCGTTGAGACCGACGAGGACATTATCCACGCTGCTGGGCGTACGTCGGGTGAAAATCAATACGTCATGGCTATTCGTGGTAAGCGGTATGAACCAGCCGCGTGCGAACTGATTTCGCATTCGTACCAGGGTGGTGATTTCATTGGAGCCGAGTCCGAGGGCGTCGCTGCGACCGTTGGCCCGGGGGAAGTTGTCCGGATTGGTGCCGAATTGCAGCGCGTTGTGATAGACGATCGAAGGGCCGGTTCGCATAATCACGTAGGCATGGGCGGTGGTGTCATTTTCGCCGTTGGGGATGGTGTTATCGTGGCTGTTGACGTGGTGGACCCCGATGGTGCCGTTGTTGAAGCCGTCGACGTTATCGACGGAACTCCCCATGACGTTCTCCCATGAGCCGGAACCGTTCGAGGTGACTAGGTCACGCAGGGAGCCCGCTTCGTTCAGGTCCAGGGCGTCGCGGTTGCCGAACTCCCAGCCGAAGGCGGGGTACCCGCTGCCGGGCTCGCCGGGCTTGCGGACCCATTCGGCCATGTTGTTGTTGTTCTCGACCGACTCGACGAAGGAGTAGGGCGTTCGGCGAACGCCGTCAAAGCCGACCCAGTTGTTGTAAACCGAGGCGTCCCAGAGGTTATCCCAGAACCATGCGGGGATGTGCTTGGCGGCATCGAGCCGAAAGCCGTCGACGCCGAGGACTTCGAGATAATACTTCGTGGAGCGAAGCAGCAGATCGTTCGCGTTCTCGATGATCGGGTCGCCCTGCATGGGATCGTCGGTGTTGAAGGGGTAGAAGTTGTATTGCGGCGGAGACGGATTGCGCGGCGTGCCGGGGTTGTTGGGCATCGTCACGGGCAGATCGGTATCGGGATAGAAGCGGCGGTTGTTTGCGTTTGGCTGATTTCGCTGCGTGCCGGCGGGAATGTTATTGGGATTCCCGGCTTCGATCGGATGCCGGATGAACATGTGGCTCTTCTGCTGGGCGATGTCGATGAGTCCGAGGAGGCGACCGTCGTATAGGTGGTAACAGCATCCGCCGCAGACCGGATTGTTCAGTGGGAAACCGCAGCAGGGCGACGTGGACTGCGGGCAACCACTGCCGTAAGTGTTGAAATCGCCGGCCGGATCGCCGGAAACGGTAAGAACGAAGCCGGGGTATCCGCCCTGGGTATGAAAGTTCGGCGTGTTGTTGTCGCTGGGGGCGTTGTGGTTCATGATCCAGTCGACATAGACGTAATTGTTGGCGCGATGAAAGGACCCGACGAGGAGTCGGAATTCGGATTCGCTGCCGTATCGCGTGGGTGTCGTTGAGGAGCCGAGATCGAAGCGATCGAACAGGTCGTAGCCGACGCTGCTCGTATTCGTGGCGTTGCCGCCGCGCTGCGGCGGGGGAAGCCAGACGGAGTCGTAGCCAGCCATGAAAACGTCGGTCATTCGATAGCGCATGACCTCCCACTTGGCCTCGAAGTACTGAAGCATGTTGTGATTCTGTGCCGTCGCAGCAGGTGTGATTCCGCCGGTTGCCACGATCACTACCGCCGCAATGAGCATCCGCGGTCGGCGCGCCGGCCGAAGGCAAGGCACGATGATCGGGCCTCGATGGGTAGGGTTCTTGCGCCTCATTACCTACGCTCCTGTCTATAGTCTATGCCCGCCATAACGCGTTGGCGTCAGGGTTCAATAAGACAGACCTTCCCGCGTGCAGGGTGCGGATGCACGCGGGCCGGATCATAACATTGAAGCTGTCGTGACCTGTTTCTCCGAAGGGCAGATCACGGTTCCAGATAATCGTCGAAGTATGCCTCGATGAAATTCTGGATGTCCAGCCCGTTTCGCAGTCCGTCGTTGTTCAGGTCGGACTTCTGCACGTCGCACGGATTCGTGTTGATGCCGAGCAGAACGCCGACGAAGGCGTTAATGTCGTTCGGGTCCACGAAGTCGTCGCCGTTGATATCCGCGGCAAGTTCACCGCAGTACGGCACGAGCGTGTACGTCAGGAACTGGTCGCCCGGCGCGATCTCACTGTCGGACAGATCGCCGGTCCAGTTCGCAGGGATGTCTCCCAGGTTGCTCGCCGGCGGGGTGCGCATGAGCGGCGGGAGGAACTGGTTGGAGAAGTATCCGAAGCGACCGGTAATCACGGCCATGACCTTGACCGGCACAAACGGCCCGCTGATCGGGTCCACCGGTGTCAGTCCGATGTCCTGGAAGGCGATGTCAAAGTGGAGGCCGCTCGTGGCGCTTTCCGCCTGCGCGGGCGTGGCGCTGGAGCCCGTGACACCGAGGATGTTCTCGTTATTGAAAGCGACCTGCGTGCAGTTGGCGTTGCCGGGGTTCACCAGTGTGGCATTGCCGAAGCCGGTGTAGTTGTTCTGCGTGGCGATCGCCGTACCCATGGCGGCCGGAATGTTCGCTCCGTTGAAGCTGCTGGGTGAGCTGAACGAGCCGGACAGAACATAGCTCGTGAACTGATTACCCGGAGCGATGGATTCCGCCGACAGATCAATGAACGTCGTCGGTCGTCCCGGAGGAGGCGGTGCGCCAAGATTCGCCTTGCCGCCGCCGAGGCCCGGCAGGGTCTGGTTGCTCCAGAAGCCGGTATTGGATGCCAGCAGGGCGCCGATCTTGATCGTGTCGCCGTTGTTCAGCGGCGGACCGCCATCGTGAACGAGCGAGCTTCGGGCGATGGCAAACTGCACGCCGCGCGTGGCCGTCTGTGCATTGAGAATCTGCTGGCTCGGCGGAGAGCCCATGTCATCGTCCTGAGCGGCGTTGCTGTTTACGCCGGAGGCATTGGTGTTGTCGCCGAAGTAAACATTGTCGCCGATGGTCGATGAGAACGTCAGCTCGGTGACGGTCACGCCCGGAGGAATATCAAGCAGGTCCACCAGCTGCGCGTTGTAGAAGCCGCCGGAACGATGCATGACGATGGCGTAATCCGGCTGGAAGCCGATGTCCATTCGATCGGCGTTGATGTTTCTCAATGCCGTCGGGAAACCGACGTGGTTCGTGTTGAGTATGTTCGTGCCTGATCCGGTCGGCGTGGTCTGGAGGAAGATGATCCAGGTGTTGCCGTTGGCTTCGAGGTTTCCGGTGATGCCGATGTAGACGCGGTCTGCGTCGTTCTGCAGGAACAGCTGATTCAATTCACTGCCGTTCTGATTGGGAATGGCCTCGGCGAGTTCACCGGTCGGAGCGTTTCGCGTCAGGCGACCGATGGAACGGGTGAAGTTGGTATTGATGTTCTTGAGGAACACGTTGTAGTCGTTGTCGGGAACGCCGGCGGTCGGGTCGCGCTGCACGACCACGGCATAATCGGGCTGGAAGCCGGCGTCGAGCGTGAGGCCATCAAGGCCCTGCGCGGCGTCGGGAGGCGACGACAGTACCGGAAGCGTGGACGGGCCTGTTGAGGGATTCGTATCCAGCAGGAGGACGACCGCGTTGCCGTTTCCTTCGAGATTACCGGTGAGGCCGATTCGCAACCGATCACTCGTATTGCGAATACGTATCTGATTCAACTCGGAGCCGGGCAGATTCACGACGGCCGCTTCAGTGGCATTGCCGAAGCAGGTGTAATTGTTCTGCGTGCCGCCGGCGAGCGGCGTATTGCCGAAAGCGGCAGGGATGCCGAGACCGGTGTAGCTCGTCGGGCGATTCGCCGGACTTGCCGGCAAGGACAGGTCGAAGAACTGATTGCCCGGCGTGCGCGGGTCCGTCGCAAGATTGATCGGATTATCGACGGCGTCGAACTGTCCGAGGCAGGACACATTGCCGCCGGTGTACTCGGTCACGGCGATTCCCCACGAAATGAGTGTGCCGGAATCTCCGCTGACGGTGTCGAGGACGGTCAGCGTCCATCCGCCGTTGGGGTCTATGCCGTTAAAGCTAAGGAGCGACCCGGACGGTTGCACGGCCGGCGCGCCCTCGCTGTCGAAGGTGATGGTGAGATTGGCGCCGGCGCGGTCGCCGGGGGCCACGAGTGTCACTTCCTGGCCGCTGTCGTTGTGGCGAATCTTGACGTCAAGCTGGCTGACGTCGGGATGGGTGATGCTGACCGAAACATTGACGTCAGTGATGCGATCGATGGTCGGCATGGAAACGGCGCGGGTATCGGTGGCCGCGGTTTCTTCGTCGTCGGGGATAGCGAGCGGAAGCGGCGAGTCAGAGAAACTTGCGCTGTCCATTTCCGGGGTGAGGTTCGTCGGATTCAGCGGCGGGAGGAATTGATTGCTGACGAAGCCGGAGCCGCTGACGATGCAGGCCGACATTTTGAAGTCGGCACTGCCGCCGGAGGTGTCGATTCCCAGATCGGCGAGTCGCACCGAGAACTGAATGCCGCTGATGGCTGTCGGGGCGAACGACTCCTGACGGATGGGATCGTCACCGGCAATATCATTGATGCCTTCGATGTTGCCGAGATCGGCCGAGAAGACGTTGACCGCCGCGTTGGTGTGGCGGTCCGCCGACGGTGAGAACTCGAGGCCGTCGATGTGCTCGTCAAAGACGCAGCTCATGATTCGGGCGTTGTGCTGCCCACCGGCTCGCCAGTACATGATGCAGAATTCCGGCTCGAATCCGTTGTCGAAGGTGAATCCGCCGGCCGCGCCCTGGCTCATTCCCTGAAGCGCGCCGGAACCCCCTTCAAAGTTCGCCGTGAAGAGCGTCTGAGTGCCGTCGCCGGGGCCGATATCGACGAAGATCATCAGCGTGTCGTTGTTGCCGCCGAAGAACGGGATGTTGCCGGTAACGCCGATGTAGAGCTTGGAGAAGTCGGCACGGGCGAAGATCTGATTGATCTCCGCGCCGCCGGTCGGAATCGGTGAGTAGGGCTGTGCGTTGCCGAAGCAGGTGTAGTTGTTCTGAGTGGCAAGCGCGAGGCCCGCGGTGGTGTAGCGATTGGGAATGTTGGTGCCGTCCATCATGCCGGCCGGGGCCATTCCGACGGGGTTGCAGCTGTACTGAACGTTCTGCGTGCCGGGGAAGCGTGCGTTGTCTGCGAAGTCCACCGCGTTGGGCGGATCGCCGTTCGGGTCGTGACTGCCGACGCAGGCCAGACCGCCGCCGCTGCTTCCCACCGTGGCGCGAAGCGGTGGTAGACTCTGATTGCTGATGAAGCCCGAACCGGAAACGAGCAGCGCCTGAAGTCCGACGGTGCTGGAACTGTCGATTCCGAGGTCATCGAGCGAGAGTTTGAACTCGAAGCCGGTCGTTGCGCTCACGGCGTTTTCCTGCTGGAAAATGGGATCGCTCAATGGAACGTCGTTCACGCCGGCCAGGTTGCTGTTATCGACGGCGAAGTCGACGCCTTCGACGAGCAGGGTTCCGGCGTCGGTCGGGTTGGTCAGATCGTGCAGATAGGCGAACTGCGTCCCGCCGGAATTCCAGACGGCCAGACAATACTCCGGTGCAAAGTCGAGCTTCGTGCCGTCGGTCTTGTCGTCGATGTCGAGCAATCGCAGCGCGTTGGAGCCGCCGGTGAAGCCCGAGGTGTTCAGGATTTCGGTTCCACCGTTGTTGCCGGTATCAATAAAGACGAGAACGGTGTTTTCCAAGCTGTCGGATCGCTCGGTGTTACCGGTGATTCCGATATAGAGCGCGTCCGAGTCGTTTGCGGCGAAGAGGCGACACAGCTCATTTCCTTCGGTGTCCTCTTCCTGCGGCGGCGAAGCGTCACCGAAGCCGGTCGGGTTGTCCTGCAGCGCGCGAGGATTGAGCGGGAAGACGGATGGGATGTTGGTTCCCAGAACCGTTGACTGGCCGCTGCAATCACCGGCCGAGGCGGTCGGATGACCGGCAACGAGCGTGAGAATTCCTGTCGCGAATACGAGCGCAAAAGTAACAATCAATCGACGAGCCACAATCCACCTCCTGATCCTGTTCATGTACCGGCTGTGCCGGACGATTCGAATTTAAGCCATACCGTGCGGCGGGCTTTCCATGCCGCAAGATCGTCGCGCGCCGGATGCCGCGCGGTCGGAGCGAAACTCCATTGCGGACGCTGCTTGCCCGCGGTTCTTCCGTGTCGGGCGGAGGCGCCAACGCCAGTCAGCAGACAACACATGTTGACGAACCCGTCCCCCGAACGGGCCACCACTTCTGCGAGGATGCGTCCTCACCGATTCTAACAAAAACGCTTTACCGAATCTTCGTACGCGTATCTGAACGGTTCGGCTCGGGTCCGCTATTCAATCGTCTGAACCTCGACATTGCGGCGGTTCTGAGGGTTCAGCACCGGGTCGGCATATCGGGCTCTGCTGGAAATAATTAATCCCCAGTATTTGTTGGAAAGATCCTGTACGTCCTGATGGCGGCCGCTCTGGGTCTGTCCCCATTCCACATGGGAATCGAGCAGGAGGATGTTCATTCCCCGGGTTCCGTGATTATCTTCGGGAGTCAGATAGCTGAAGGACCCGACCGTGGTGTCGTTGTCATTGCTCTGATCCGCCATCAGCAGGAAATCGCCGCGGTCGTCGTTTCGCCAGAGCGAGACGTAGAAATAGCTGATGTAAGACTTTTGCGCGGTGGCTTCCTGTGCGGCAGTTCGCGGGAGCTGCTCATATCTGGCGACGGGCTCCGTCTGCCAGAGCTTGTCGAAGGGCGGTGCACCCGTGAATCTCGTTCCGGGCGGATTGTTGTAACGGTCACTCGGACACAGCATGATTTTGGGGTCTGGGAAGTACTGTGGCTGAGCCATACCGCCCAGTTCGGTGCCCGATTCGCGTGTGACGCGTCGTTCGATCACGTCGCGCACCAGTCCGGCGAAGTTGGGACCATATTGGCTGCTGCTGCTGTGTTGCACACGCGCACGCGCGGCAACCGTGGCGCCGGCCGAATTCGGAAGCGACTTGGCAGGGAGCCAGCTTTCGTTGTCTTGCGCGTAACTCAGCAGGGCGATTCCGAACTGACGAAGATTGGAGGCGCAAATCGTCCGCCTCGATACTTCCCGTGCTCGGGAAAGTGCCGGGACCAGGATGGAAACAAGCAAACCGATGATGGCGATGACGATAAGCAGTTCGATCAGGGTAAAGGCGGGTTTCTGACGTGCGGTGGACCTTGTGAGGTGGGTGGAAGGAGTCGTAAGACGGGCAGGGCATTCACATGCCGACTGGCGATGCCGATGCGCTTCGCCTCGGCAACATTTCCGCACTGTCTGACCGACCTCAGAAGGCATTTGATTTCCGTCGGCTCGCAGGGTAGATTATAAGCTAGTAAAACCTTTTACTAACGAAAGTATATCCGTCCCGGGGAGAATTGCAAGACAACTCCGAACCGTTTTTTAGGTGCCGCATGCCGAATTCCCGCTTCTCCGCGCCTCATGATATGATAGGGCTTTCGGCCACTCCGGGCGACTTTCCTCTATCGTCGCCGGAGGGCTGTGCGCCGCGAATCCTGCCCATGGCGAAACGTAAGGCCGTAAGTATCAAGGACGTAGCACGCGAGAGCGGCTCCAGTCTGACCACGGTATCCCTTGTTCTTAACAAGCGGGACCGTCGGATCAGCGAGGCCACCCGCGACCGCGTCCTCGAAGCGGTACAGCGTCTCGGCTACCGGCCCAGCCGGCTTGCTCAGGGTCTTCAATCTCAACGAACGGGATTCCTAGCAATCCTTGTGCCGCAGCTTCGTCATGCCTTCGCGGATGCGTATTTCGGCGAACTGATCAGCGCGATTCACGACCATGCCCGATCGGCGGGGTACAAGGTTCTGCTTGAAGTCGCTGACGAGGATTTCTTGAGCGTCCGGCAGCATCTGGAGCTTTTCGACCGACACTTTGTCGACGGGATTCTCTGTCTGGGCGTAACCAATCGGGACACCTATCTGGGGGACTTCGAGGGAAACGTTGCGAAGGCGGCAGCGCGAGAGCAGCGCAGTCCGGCGCATCCTGTCGTCATTGTGAATAATTATCTGGCCGGCCACCGATTGAACTTTGTTCGCTGCGATTATCACCAGGCCGGTCGAATGGCCTGCGAGTACCTGCTGAAGCTGGGGCATCGGCAGATCGCGCTGATCCACGGTGCGGCCGAGGTGCAGACGACGCACGACTATCGCGCCGGCATCGAAGAGGCCCTCGCCGATGCCGGGCTGAAGCTGCCTTCGCAGCGGATCGAGGACGGTTTCTACACCGAGGAAGGCGGCGCCGAGGCGGCGGTGAAGTTGATGAAGCGTGACAAGCACGTCACCGCCATCATTACGGGCAACGACAAGATGGCGATCGGCGCCATCAGCGGTCTCAAGCAGGCGGGCCTGCGCGTGCCGGATGACGTGAGCGTGATCGGTTGCGACGACATGCATCAGGCCGCATTCTGCGATCCGCCGCTCACCACGGTTCACACGCCGATCTATGAACTCGGCGAGCGTGCCTGTGAGTGCCTGCTTGATTTGATTCAAGGAAAGGTCGGCGTCGTGGAAGAAACGCATCCCGTGACGATGTCCGTCCGCAAGTCTGCTTCCGCCCCGCGAGTCTAATACATCCGGCGCACCCAAATGATGAATCTGAAAACCGGCATTCGCCTTCATATTGAAATGTATTCGCAGATGGGGATGAGTCTCGGACGCTCCGTGGCCGCCAAGCTGGGGACAGGGCTCAGGCGGCGTCACACGCAGATCCCTGTCGTGCTGTCCATCTGTCTGCTGTCGCTGGGGGCGGTTTCGTCGGTCGAGGCGGCGGAATTTCAGCGCGTCCACATGGCGGGGTCATTCAACAACTGGGCGACGGGTGACAGCGGATTTGCACTCATGGCCGAGGGTGGTCGCTGGCAGGTCGAACGGTTCTGGGAGAGCGGTACCTACGAATTCAAGTTCGTTTTCGACGGTACCTGGGCAAAACATCTCGGCGCGGCGGGAGCGGATCGATTGGCGCAGCCGGGGCAGAACATTTCGCTGGTCATCCCACGCTCGGGCGAATACGTCGTCTGGCTGAATCCTGAAGAAAAGCGATGGGGCCTTGAGCCGGTGGTCAGCGCGCAGCCGACGCCCGTGGTCGGCGTTGCCAACGCAAATTCATCGAGTGTCGAACTGGCGGCACTAAACCTCGGCGAGGCAACGCCGAAGCTCAAGTGGACGGTCCGTCGCCTGGATGCGAAAGAGAAGTACGGGTCGCTGAGCACGAAATCGCCGGCCTCAACGAAGCGGCCGATTCTCCAGCTCAAGAGCCGCGGGCGATACGAGATTCACGTTGTCGCGGACTACGGCAAGTTGAAACGCGAAGGAAGATTTGTTGGCGAACTGGGGCCCGGTTATCAGTTTCGTGCAAACCCGAAAAGCGAAGGGGAGGGGTTCGCGAAACGCATGCAGCCGTTGGGACATGGTCAGTGGGGGGTTCTCTGGAAGGTGGCGAAGAAGGGCAGCTATGCGATAAGCGTCGCCTCGGGTCACCGGCCGGAAGCCGGCGCCACACCGGCAAAGGGCGCCGCGCCGACTGAGCGAGTCTTGCAAAACGTGGAGCCGGGCGATTGGCTGGTGGTGTTTGATCCGGCGACCGATTCGCTCGCGATTCACCGAGACGGCTGGCATGAATTTGTCTACGTGCCGGAATCCGGCGAATTGCCGGTTGGGCTGTCGCCCGAGACCATCGAACGCGTCGAATTGGTCGGAGATTTCAATCAGTGGAGCGCCGGCGTTGATGCACTGGGCCGCGAGTCGTTTGATCCGCCGCGCTTCAGCGGGATCGTTCGATTGCCTGACGGTCTGCATGCCTACAAGCTGCTGATCAATGGTTGCGTCTGGCTGGAAGATCCCAAGGCGGATCGCGCGCTTCGCTCAGCGGACGGAAGCGGCGTGCATCACAGCGGCGTGCGCGTCGGGCCTTACCCGGCGACGTTCGGCTCGCCGCAATCGAACCATATCGCCTGCGGGGCCGTTGGACACGATTCGTCACGCTCGGAGTATTTTCAGCCGATCGGCAAAGACCTCGTGCGCCTGACGGTGCGGACGCTGCAGGACGACGTCGAAGGTGTTTCCGTTGGCATTGAGCGGGTCTTCGGAAACCTTCCATTGATGAAAAGCGAATCGCGCGCGGGATTCGACTACTGGTCAGCCACGTGCAGGATCGAGCCGTCCAACGTAAGTTACACTTTTACGCTGCGGGATGGGACGGCGCGATGCTTGCTTGATTCGTCGCGATGTCAGAAGCTGCCGCCCGTAGGCGGTGAACCGTTTTCGGTGCAGACGGCGCCGTTTGAGATTGAGGTGCGCATGTCGTTCGAGACGCCGGATTGGGCCAAGCGCGTCGTGTGGTATCAGATCTTCCCGGAGCGATTCTGCAACGGAGAGCCGGCGAACGATCCGCCGCGGACCGTGCCGTGGACGCACAAGTGGTTTGAGCCGTATGACGGGACGAAGGAGAGGGGCCAAGGGGCCGAGGGGCCAAGGAGCCGAGGGAAGGACGATTCGTCGCGCCGATTCAAGGAGAAAGGCGGCTTCCACGAATACATCTACGACCGGCGATACGGCGGCGATCTTCAGGGCGTGCGCGAGAAGCTGCCGTACTTGCGGGAGCTTGGCATCACGGCGATCTATTTCAATCCG
This sequence comes from uncultured Planctomycetaceae bacterium, assembly GCA_964385225.1. Lineage (GTDB taxonomy): Bacteria > Planctomycetota > Phycisphaerae > UBA1845 > UTPLA1 > UTPLA1. The sequence goes on along the minus strand of CAYLOE010000008.1, from coordinate 34,926 downwards.
ATCTTCCTCGCCGAGTCGCTGCACAAGTATGACGCGTCGGATTTTCGCCATATTGATGATTTCTTCGGCGTCCGGGACAGTCTCAAGAAGATCAAAGGCGAGACGATGGACCCGGCGACCTGGCAGTGGTCGGAGAGTGACAAGGTCTTTCTCGACTTTCTGCAGGAAGCCCATCGGCAGGGCTTCAAGGTGATTATCGACGGCGTCTTCAACCACGTCGGCCGCGACTTCTGGGCGTTTCAGGATGTGCTCGAGCACGGGAAGAAGTCGCGCTACGCCGGCTGGTTCGATATCACCAGCTGGGAGCCGTTTCACTACATGGCGTGGGATCGGGACGACGGCTCGCTGCCGCGGCTCAAGCATGACGACGCGCTGGGGCTCGCGGAGGAGGTTCGCGAGCACCTGTTCGCCGTGACGCGGCGCTGGATGGACCCGAACGGCGATGGCGACCCGTCCGACGGCATCGACGGCTGGCGACTGGACGTGGCCAGCGATATCAACGCGAACTTCTGGCGCGACTGGCGAGCGCTGGTCAAGCAGATCAACCCGGACGCCTACATCGTCGCCGAATTGTGGGAGGAGTCGAAAGTATGGCTGGACGGCCGGACCTTTGACGCAGTGATGAATTATCCCTTCGCCCGTGCGGGTCAGCGTTTCATCGTAAACGTAAAGAAGCGGAGCAAGCCGAGCGAGCTTGAGCACGATCTCAAAGCGATGCTCGGCTGGTATCCGCCGCAGGTGAATTATGTACTGCAGAATCTCTACGACAGCCACGACACCGATCGGCTGGCGTCGATGTTCATGAATCCCGATCTGGAGTACGACCAGGCAAACCGCCTGCAGGACAACGGCCCGGACTACAACCCGGACAAGCCGACGCGGGAGTGTTACGAGAGGCAGAAGCTCGCAGCGACGTTTCAGATGACGTTTCTCGGCGCGCCGATGATCTACTACGGCGACGAGGTGGGCATGTATGGGGCCGATGATCCTTCCTGCCGCAAGCCGATGCTCTGGCCCGAGTTGATGCCGTATGACGATCCCGAAGAAAAGATCGAGCAGGACGTGCTGGAACACTATCGCCGCGTGATTGCCATCCGCAATACGTATCCAGCGCTACAGATCGGTTCGTTTGATCCGCTGGCGGCCGTCGATGACAAGGGGGTATTCGCCTTCGCCCGAACGCTCGACGGTGAGTCGGTCGTCGTCATCCTCAACAGCAGCGGTCACCGTCATCGGCTGGACGTACCCTCACCCTGGCCCGATGGGACGAAGATCGTGCGTCTGGATGATCCGAAGGAAAGCGAGATGATCATGCCATCGCCGGATGATCCACGTGCGCGGCCAACGGTGCGGCCGAAGTCGGTGAAGCATGAACACGTGCGCGTCGAGGGCGGCCACCTGCGCGGTCTAATGCTGCATCCATATGAAGGCGCCGTGCTGGCGCGTGTCGATCCGTAACCATCGCCCGTCCGTTCATCCATGCGGGACATAACACCTCAAGTCGGCCGCATTTTCCGGGGGATGGTTGCCCTCGCCGCGACCGTCCTGCTGGTTTTTTCGTTTGTCTGGGTCGGTTCGAGATCGCTTCGCAAGGAGCGTCTCCGCGCCGGGCAGGTGCAGCTCAAGGTGCTGCACTGGGGCGAGAAAAACGAAGATGAAGTCGTCCGCCGGCTCTGCGCCGATTTTGAATCCCTGCCCGAAAACCAGGGCATTCGCATCCTGCGGATCAACCTTGGCCAGGCCGCATCGGTCAACACCAAGCTGCAAACCATGTTCGCCGCGGGCGATCCGCCGGATGTGTTTTATCTCGGCTACGAGAAGGCAGCGGACATCGCGGCGAAGGACCTGCTCGTCGATCTGGATGAACTCATCGCCCGCGACATCGCCGAAGGCATCCCGACGGTCGATCTCGAGGATTACTTCCCCTCCGTGCTGCGATGTTTTCGCTTCGACGCGCAGAAGGAGCGAATCGGCAGCGGCAAACTCATCGGTCTCGCCAAGGACTTCACCACCGTCGGCTTCTACTACAACAAGGACCTCTTCCGCCGCGCCGGCATCCCCGAGCCGCCGGTGGGCGGCTGGACGTGGGATGACTTTATCGAAAGCGCGCGAGCCATCGCCAAACTGCCGGACTGTTACGGCGCCGATTTCGTCACCTGGGAGTCAATGGTTCGCATTTTTCTTTGGACTCATGGTCAGGACTTCGCTACGCCGGATTGGGAGGAATACAAGTTTGAAGACCCGGAAGTTCACGCCGTTCTTGAAAAACTGCGAAGCTGGTTTCACGACGAACGGCGCACGCTCGTCTCTGCCAAAACGCAGCTTGAGACGCTCATGGAGCCCTTCCTGGCGGGCAACGTCGGCATGGCCGGTCCGCTCGGTCGGTGGAAATGCCCGACGTATCGGCTGATCGACAAGTTCGACTGGGACTTCGCCCCGCTGCCGCAGATGCCAGGCAAGCCGCCGCGAAACGGAATCTTTACCACTGCGTGGGCGATTGCCGAGAGCAGCCCGCACCGCGAAGAATCATGGCGATTCATCAAGTACCTTAACAGCGCTCGCGGACAGGAATTGATGTGCCACGCCGGTCTCGCAATGCCGGTGCTCAGGAGCGTGGCGCTCAGCGATGCGTTCTGCGATCCGACGGAAAAGCCGGCGAACTGCCAGGCCTTCCTTGACGCGGCGGAGTATGCCGAGCCGATCGACTGGCCGGCGGATCCGCGATATCTGCATCAGCTTCGCGTGCGAATGGAGGACGTCTTCAAGCTGGGCAAGCCGGTGGCGCCGGCGATGGTGCGTGTCGGTCGGGAGTGGCGCGACAACGACGCCAGGGCCGTGCTGGATCAGGACTATCCGCCGATGCCGTGGGCGACGGTGTCATGGGTGCTGGCACTGCCGTTGCTGGCGGCTGTCGGTGCGATGTTTTTTGTGTGGTGGCGGCGACGACCACGTGGATTGGCCATGCGCGAGGAGTTGGCCGGCAATCTGATGGTCAGTCCATGGGTGATCGGCTTCGTTCTTTTCACCGCCTTTCCCATTGTCCTGTCGATTCTGCTGGCATTTACCAAGTGGAGCGGGATGACGACCCTGGACCACGCCCAGGCCGTCGGCTTCGACAATTTTATCGCGATGTGGCGAAGCGATGACACATTTCGCAGGTCTTTGACGAAGACCGCGATTTACACGCTGCTCGCCGTGCCGAGCGGACAGCTTCTGGCGCTCTTCGCAGCGATGTTGATGAGCCATGAATTCAAGTCGATCGGCGTCTTTCGGGCGATCTGGTATCTGCCGAGCGTGCTGGCCGGCGTCGGAATGGCAGTCATGTGGAAGTGGGTTTTCCACCATGAGCACGGACTTATTCGCTCGGCCGTCGACCCGATGCTACCCTTCGGTTGGCAGACGCCGGCGTGGCTAGAGAAGGATGCGGACGTGTGGGGCGTGCCGGCCTTCGCCATTGTGAACCTCTGGACCATCGGCGGCACGATGATGATCTACCTCGCCGGTCTCAAGGGCATCCCCAAGGACATGTACGAGGCAGCCGAGATCGACGGCGCCGTCGGCTGGCGGAAGTTTCTCCACGTGACGCTGCCGATGCTCAGCCCGGTGATTCTGTTCAACATGATCATCGCCATCATTGCGTCGTTTCAGGTCTTCACGCAGGCCTTCGTCATGACCGGCGGCGGCCCGGGCGACACCACAAGGTTCTACGTCGTTTATCTCTACAACCAGGCGTTTGATTTCCACGACATGGGCTACGCCTCGGCGATGGCGTGGTTACTCCTGCTGATCATTCTCGCGCTGACGCTGATCCTGATGAAAAGCTCGCGACGATTCGTTTATTACGAGGCGTTGAAGTAAAAGGGACCGAGGGAGAAGGGACCGAGGGAACTGGTTGCCGACCAATAGCCGGGAGTCTGCGCGATGCTAAAGTCACACAAAGAACTGGATGTTTGGAAGAAATCGTTTGCGCTCTGTAAGGTTGTGTATCGAATCACGGCGCAACTGCCCGATGCGGAAAGATTCGGATTGATCGCCCAAATGCGGCGGTGTGCTGTATCGATACCGTCAAACATTGCGGAAGGTTACAATCGTGGTGCGACGCGCGATTACATGAGATTCCTGTGGATGGCCAACGGTTCAGTTGCCGAACTCGAAACCCAGTTGATGTTGGCTGCCGATCTTGGATATCTGAAGGATGATTCGTGTGAACCAGTGTTAAGAGCCGCAGCAGAGCTCGAACGGATGCTTCGTGCGATGATCCGTTCTCTTAAGGAGCGATCACCACCTTAGCCGAACGGGACAACATCCTGCATCGGTCGAAACGCTTGTCTCACGATCCCTTAGTCCCTCGGTCCCTTGATCCCTTAAACGCCGACGACGCCATGACTTCTCGATCCTCCAAACTCCTCATCCTCCTCACCCTGCTCGCAGGCAGTGCAGTGATGCTCTTCCCCTTCTGGTGGATGTTCGTTACCAGTCTGTCCACGGAGGCCGAAGCCACCGAGGCGGCGACCGGCTTCAAGTTCTGGCCCGCTTCGGCGCAGTGGAAGAACTACCCCGCGGCCCTGCAGAAGATGGGCTCGCAGCCATGGCGCGGCTTTCTTGACGCCTTGGCAAATACCACCGTCGTCACCACGCTCTCCGTCGTCGGTCAGATTCTCTCGTGCAGTCTTGTGGGTTACGCCTTTGCCCGACTGCGATTCCGCGGGCGAGATGCGCTCTTCGTCATCATGATCGCCACGATGATGCTGCCGGCGCAGGTGACGATGATTCCGATGTTCATCATGTTCCGCACGTTCGGCTGGGTCGATACGTTTCTGCCGCTCGTGGTGCCGATGTTCTTCGGCACGCCGTTCTACGTTTTCCTTTTCCGACAGTTTTTTGCGCAGGTGCCCGAAGCCCTCGTCGAGGCGGCGCGGATCGACGGCTGCGGCCATCTGCGCATCTGGCTGCAGATCATGCTGCCGATCTGCAAGCCGGTCATCGCCATCACCGCCATCTTCACTTTCATCTTCGCGTGGAACGACTTCCTCGGTCCCCTCATCTATCTTCAGAGCGAGGATCAAATGACGCTGGCCGTGGCGCTGAACAGCTTTCAGAACCAGTACGGCGACTTCCGCGACGCGCACTATCTCATGGCTGCGAGTCTCGTCACGATGATCCCCTGCATCGTGCTCTTCTTCGTCGCCCAGCGGCAGTTCGTCGGAGGTCTGAGTCTCGGCGCGGTGAAGGGATAAGCTGCAAACGTCGAAAAGTCGAAACGTCGAAATGACGGCCGCGAGCATTCTCAAGCAAGTTAGGGAGCTTCCTCACGGATTGACCGCGATGGGCCTTTATGATAGCATGGAAAAAGGTTTTAGCGGCCTTGTAATCGGCATTCTGGCTTTTCCTGACGGCATTCTGGGCGCACCCCTGTGGGCGAATCGGTACCTTCCATGAGAGACGCGAACGGAGGAGTGAGAGCGCTCACCACGACCGAAACCGGTTGGCAGTCGCTCGGCGAAGTGACGGCGTATCGGCAGGAAGGGGATGCGCTGGTGCTCGAATGCGGCGAGGCCCGCGTGTGCATCAAGCCGATCACCGATGACATCATTCGCGTTCGCCTCTCTCAGCGCGGAGCGTTCGGCCGCGATTATTCCTGGGCGATCCTTCCGTCCGTCGCCGGCGACGCGCGGCCGTCGTGGTCCATCGAGGAGCATCCCGAGGCGATCGATCTGGTGACGAACGCGCTTCGCGTTCGCATGACACGATCACCGTGTCGAATCTCATTCCATGAACAGGACGGCACCTTCATCTCCGGCGATTGTCCGCGGCGCGGGATGAGCTGGGCCGGTGAAGAAGTTCGCAGTTGGAAGGTACTCGATTCCGAGGATCATTTCTTCGGTCTCGGCGAGAAGGGCTGTCCGCTGGACAAGCGCGGCGCCGTCATCGTGAACTGGAACCACGACGCCGCCGAGCACGATCCGTGGAGCGACCCGCTCTATCAGACGCATCCGCTGGCGATCGTGCTCAACCGAGGCCGGGCGCACGGCATCTTCTTCGATAACACCTGGCGGTCGTTCTTCGATCTCGGCAAGACCTCCCGCTCGGCTTACTGCTTCGGGGCCGACGGCGGCGAGATGAATTACTACTTCATCGCCGGGCCGTCGCCATCGGAGGTTGTGCGGCGTTACGCCTCGCTGGTGGGCGCGACGCCGTTGCCGCCGCTCTGGGCGCTCGGTTATCAGCAGTGCCGCTGGAGCTACGATTCCGCCAGGCGCGTCCGGCAGATCGCCCGACAGTTTCGCAGGCGTAAGATTCCCTGCGACACGATTTACATTGATATTGATTACATGGACGGCTTTCGCTCGTTCACCTGGCATCCCGAGCGATTCGCCGACCCGCGCAAGCTGACGAAGGAGCTTGGCGCCAAGGGCTTCAAGGTTGTTGCCATTGTGGATCCCGGCATCAAGGCAGAGAAGGGATACTTCGTCTACGACGAGGGCATCGCCGGCAAACACTTCATTCGCAGTGCCAGCGGTGATATTTACGTCGGCAAGGTTTGGCCCGGCGAATCGGTCTGGCCGGATTATTCGCGCGCGGCCACGCGACGCTGGTGGGGCGATCTTTACAAGGGTCTGCTCGAGGACGGCGTCACCGGCATCTGGAACGACATGAACGAGCCGGCGGATTTTTCTTTCACCGACGGCACCGTGCCGCTCTCCGTGCGACACGACAACGACGGCGAGCCGAGCGACCACCGCGCCGTTCACAACATTTACGGCATGCAAATGGCTCGTTCGACCTACGAAGGCCTTCAGCGCCTACGTTCGGGCGTGCGGCCTTTCGTACTCACTCGTGCGGGCTACAGCGGCGTGCAACGCTACGCGGCCGTCTGGACGGGCGACAACCTCTCCAGTTGGGAACACCTGCGGATGAGCATCCCGATGCTGCTCAACATGAGCATCTCGGGCATTGCCTTCTGCGGTGCGGATATCGGCGGCTTTCGGGGTTATCCGTCGGCGGAACTCTTTACGCGCTGGCTGCAGCTCGGCGTTTTCTATCCGATGATGCGTGTCCACACGGCGGGCGGCAAAGAGCAGGATCCGTGGTCCTTCGGCAAGAAGCACGAGAAGCTCAATCGAGCCGCGATCGAACTGCGCTACCGGTTACTGCCCTATATTTACACCGAGATGCAGCACACCGCGCGCACCGGTCTGCCGCTGCTCCGGCCCGTCATGCTGGATTCTCCGGACCATCCGAAGGTCCACCGCTGCGAGCACGAGTTTCTCTTCGGGCGTCAGCTCTACGTCGCCCCGGTCGTGCAGGAAGGCGCGAAGAGTCGCAAAGTGAATCTGCCGACCGGCGAGTGGTACGACTACGACGGCGCAACGATGCGACCCGGTGGAGTGGAACTCGACATCAAGGCGGGCATGGGCACGATTCCCATGTTCGCACGCTCCGGCGCGATCATCCCCACGCGCGAGGTTCGGCAGCACACCGACGAGAAACCACTCAAGGAACTGACGCTTCGCGTTTATCCCGGAAATGGCCGTGGTGGGTTTTACTGCGACGACGGCATCTCCAGCGGATACGAGCGCGGGGCTTACACGCTTGAGGAATACGCCGTTCACTGCGAAGCAGGTCGGACCACGCTGCGGCTCGTTCAGCGCGACGGCGTGGAGGACTTCGCGCCAAAGTCGTATATCGTCGAGCTTCTGGGTATCGCAAAGTGTCCCACGGCGCTGTCGCTCAACGGGCTGCCGCTGATGAAACGTAAGTCGGTGTCACACCTGGGCAGGAGCGCCTCGGCGTGGAGCTATGACCCGAAGTGCCGCACCGTCTGCGTGCGCCTCGGACGACTCACCGAGGGCGATGCAATCGAAGTGCTTCACCGACAGCGCAGAGCGGCCGGGGTCGCGGCGCTGTCAGATAACGGGCATCCGGCTTCCAGCGGCGTCTCATCCTGAATCGCGCGGTCGCCTTCGAGGCGGTTTGATCCCCTCGACAAATCAGCCCATGGTCACGCATAATGAAGCACAGGAATCGTTCCAGGTTCGCCGCACCCGGCTGTCATTGGAGGAATCCGCCATGTCGCTCGAAGAGTTCATGAAGCAGCAGTACATCACCCTGCGTGATGAGATTCGCGCCAGCAAGGCCCGCATCTTTCTCATCATGATCCTTGGCACGCTGTTCATTCCCGCCGCGGGCTATGCCGCGCGGGCGACCAGCGCCGCCTATGCCGCCGCGTCGATGCCTTTCATCATTCTGGTATTGATGCTGGCGTTCCTGATGGAGCAGAACGCGATCATCCGCGCCGGCACCTACCTGAAGAACCACGTCGAGCCGCACATTGAGGGCATCACCACCTGGGAGACCTGGTTGGAGGGCAATCGGGCGCTGCGCGATACGGACCGCTATTTCTTCGGCAGCTTTCTCTTTGTCTTCTTTCTGTTCTACGCCATCGGTGCGGGGTCCGCGATGGAAGCGATGATGGAGCCCTGGCCCGAGCACGCGCTCTACGCTGCCGCGGCTTATGGGATCGGCGGCATCTGGTTCGTTATTGTGCTCCTGCGGCACTGGCACGCCTGCACGGCGACGGATTAACCTTCGTGCATGCCTTTGATCCGGACGTCCGCCGGCGGCCGCCCGCGCCAGCGATCATCCCGACGAGGAGAATCATGCACAGCGGCGAGAGGAATCCCGGCGCGCACGATGCCTGCGGCGGATCGGGCAACATGGCTGCGTTGAGATTTTCAAGCGGCGCGTCGGTAACGGCCGGATCGGGCGGGATGCCGCGGTGCGTCAGACGCACGCCCTCTTCGTTCACTTCCACGACAAGATAGGCAAACTTGTTCGGCTCGATAAACGTCAGTCCGTTGGCGGCCGCGACGCGCGCCGCCACGATATCGAAGGCAAAGCTGAAGAAAAACGACGAATCGAGTTCGGTTGGGTTCAGGTCGAAGAATCGCCCAAAGAAAAACCGGGCCTCCTGTTTCAGGGTGTCGACGCCGATGGGTCCGGCGACGAACTCAGGCACGCCAAAGCAGGGCGAGAAATCCTGTAACATCGTAGATCGGAGAAACTGCGTCACGTCGGGATTGTGCAGGTTGGCGTGTATATCCGTGGCAAGTAGTACGACGCCGGATATCGCACGCTCGTCGATGAAGCGAAGTAGATCGTAGCGTTCGGCTACGTAACCATCCCAGCGGTCGTACGGTAGTATCAACAGCGAGGTAAACGGAACGGAACTGAGGATGAACTTCCACTTCGCAGTCGAATTCTGAAGGCCGTTCTTGAGCCATGCCAGTTGCTCGGCGCCGAGCATCGTACGGGAAGGGTCTCCCATTCGTACGATCGTCTCCACTTCCAGCGTGGGCAGGACAAATGCCCGGGGGTCGATCCCGCCGCCGTCGCGCTCCACGCTTCGCGAGCGGTACTGACGGCAATCGAGAATGAAGAACTCCGCGAGCGCGCCGTAACGCACGGATCGATAAATGCGAAATTCGTCGCCCGCGACGTTTTGCGGGCGGAGGGGCATGTATTCGAAGAATGCCTGATACGCATCCCGGCGTTGCTGCTCGCTGAATCTCGGGCTCAGGTCCGTACCGTCGTAGTCGTTGCCCAGTTCGTGATCGTCCCACTGCGCCCATACCGGGCTGACCGCGAGAAGATTCCGCAGATGGGCATCGTCGCGGTTCTCGCGATGCTTTTCTCGAAAGCCCTCCAGGTCCGTGGCAGGTGGAAGCCCCAGCAGAATCGAATCGGCATACATGGTATCGCCGGCCCAGAACCAGAAATCCGGCGCTTCGTCGGCGGCGTGCTTCAGCAGGGTGAAGGGCTGAAACGCAGCGTGCGAATCCCCGGAATAGACAAATCGTAAAGAGCGGGGATCATCGTCAGCGGGGGCCGTGCGAAACGATCCGATTGGGCTCGCCTCACCGGTATCGAGAAAAATGAAGCGATAGAAATAACGCGTCGACGGTTGCAGGCCGTTCACTTCGATCCGCACCGTGTGGTCCTGGTCCGCGGAGGTCGTAACGACGCTTTGTGCGATGGTGACGGAAAAGGTGTCGTCGAGGGCCAGTTCTGCGAGTGCTTCCCCCGGTTCGAGCGTTCGCGACCAGAGGGTTGCCGTGGTCGTTGCGACATCGCCGGAGCCGATGCCCTGTGGGAATGCGGTCTGCGCGGAGGCATACGGGACCGCGACCCCATGGCAGAGGATGCAGATCAAAAGCCATGTGAGGCGTGAAGTAGTGCGATGAAGCATGACGAGTCTCCATCCGGCGCGGGTCAATCGCGAGCCGACAGCTCATCGAGGATGTGCTGCGTTTTCGCTGTGGCGGCCGCACGCGCTGCGGCGAGGTCCTGCGACATTTCTCTCGCCAGAATGTAGAACTTGATCTTCGGCTCCGTTCCGCTCGGTCTGGCGATGACCTTCGTGCCGTCGGCAAGCGTAAGCAGGATCACGTCGCTGGCAGGAAGGTCATATCGCCCGACAACTTCGCCCGTGGCGATCTTGCGAATCTCGCCGGTCAGGATGTCTGCAACGGTCGTCACTTCGATGTTGCCGAGCTTCCGCGGCGGGTTTCGGCGGTACGATTCCATCATCGCCTGGATACGCGCGGCGCCGTCGGCCCCCGGCAGCGTCAGACTCTTGACACCCTCCTGAAAGTAGCCATAGCGCCGGAATAGATCGTCCAGTACGTTGAGAAGCGTCTTTCCTTCCTCCGCGGCGAAGGCGGCGGCCTCGGCGATCATGGCCGCGGCGGTCACGGCGTCCTTGTCGCGCACGTAGTCGCAAGGCATGTAGCCGTAGCTCTCCTCCGCGCCAAAGAGGTACGCCTTCGAAGGTGCTTTCGGCGTGCCGGCTTCCTCGTAGCGGCGCACCTTGTCGGCGATCCACTTGAAGCCCGTCAGGACTTCGACCACCTCGGCCCCATAGGATCGGGCGATTTCCTTCATCAGGTCACTGCTGACGATCGTGGTGAGCACGACGCCGTTGGCCGGAAGTTGCCCGAGCCGCTTGCGCTGCTCGCAGAGGTAATACGTCAATACGGCGGCGATCTGATTGCCGGTCATCAGTCGATACTCGCCGCTTGCGTCGCGCACGGCGATGCCCACGCGATCGGCGTCCGGGTCGCTGGCGATCACGAGGTCCGCGCGCTCACGCTTCGCCAGGTCGATCCCCATCTGCAGGGCCGGACCTTCCTCGGGATTCGGCGATTTGACGGTCAAAAATTCGCCATCGGGCTCGGACTGCTCGGGGACTTCCAGCACCTGTTCAAACCCGCGGCGGCGCAGGGCCTGCGGGATGAGCGTACCGCCCGTGCCGTGAAGCGGCGTGAAGACGATTTTGAGCCGACGACCCTGCGCGCGACAAACCTCCGGCGACAGGCACGAGCCATCGACAAGTGCCAGAAAGGCGTCATCGACGTCCTTGCCGAGTTTTCGAATGAAACCCTTCGCCCGGGCTTCGTCCTCGTCAAGTGCGAGTACGTGCTGGTAAGACGGCACCGCGCGAACTTCGGCGATGATCTCGGCATCCTGCGGCGGGACGACCTGCCCCCCGTCGCTCCAGTACGCCTTGAGACCGTTGTACTCCGGCGGGTTGTGGCTGGCGGTAATCATGACGCCGGCGGTGCACTTCAGATGACGCACGGCGAAGGACAGCAACGGCGTCGGGCGAAGCGAGGTACACAGGTGCGACGTGATGCTGCTGCCCGCCAGCACGCAGGCCACGCGTCGGGCGAATTCTTCGCTCATGCGTCGACAGTCATATGCGATGGCGACGCCGGCGCGCATGGCCGGCTCACCCTGCCTGGCGATGTAATTGGCCAACCCCTGCGCCGCGGCCCCAACGGTGTAAAGGTTCATGCGGTTCGGCCCGGCGCCGAGGATGCCGCGGATGCCGCCGGTGCCGAATTCCAGCTCGCGATAGAATCGGTCGGTCAGCTCGCGCTCGTCCTTGCGATCGAGCAGGGCGCGGATTTCTTCCTTATCGGCGGTCGCAATGGCAGGATCGTTGAGCCAGCGGTCGATCGCGGTACGGATGGCGGCGTCCATGACTGCTCTCAGGGGTTGGATGCGGGTATGACGATAAACATGCGGGAAGTCTACGCGATCAGCCGCTCGATTTGAAGACGACAACTCAAGCTGGTGCAGTCCGGAACTCCGGACACCGTGCGTCGCGGACATCCTTGCCTTCGCTGCCGAGTCGATTAGAATAAGAGCGTCGCAAGGGCGATTAGCTCAGTTGGTCAGAGCGCACGGATCACACCCGTGAGGTCGCAGGTTCGACCCCTGCATCGCCCATTGAATTCCCCTCCATCGCAACGATCGTTCCTTCGCTTCGCAAAACGCAACGCGTGGCGTCGTGCGTGTGCCGTCGTGGCGACAGCTCGCTCCGGACCGATACTCATAACGCATCGGCTCGGGCCTGGTCGCGGCCGGCGCGCTTGCGCTCGACTGCGTCGAGGAGGCGCTTGCGCATGCGGCAGTTCTGCGGCGTTGCCTCCACCCACTCGTCGTCTTCGATGTATTCGAGCATCGCTTCCAGTGAAAGCTCCCGCGCCGGGCGGAGCACGACCGTCTTATCGGCCGAGGCCGCGCGGACGTTTGTCAGTTTTTTCTCACGGGCGACGTTGACGTCGATGTCGTCATCCTTGCAGTGCTCACCGACGATCTGGCCCTTGTAGACCTGATCGCCGGGCCGGACGAACATCACCCCGCGGTCCGCCAGGTTCTCCAGGGCGTAGGCCGTTACCCGGCCCGCTTCGCTGGCCACCATGACGCCGGCGTGCCGAGTGGGGATCGACCCGCGCAGGTGCTCATACTCGTAAAACGAATGATGCATCACCGCCTCGCCGCGTGTCGCGTTGAGCATGCGCGTCCGCAGGCCGATCAGGCCGCGCGCGGGAATGGTGAACTCCAGGTGGCACATCGTGTCCTTGGTTTCCATCTTGATCATTTCACCGCGCCGGCCGCCGACCAGCTCGATCACCGGACCGGACGCACTCGCCGGCACGTCGACGACGAGGTACTCGACCGGCTCGCATTTCTTTCCGCCGATCTCGCGGTAGATCACCTTGGGCTTGCCGACCATCAGTTCATAGCCCTCGCGCCGCATCGTTTCGATGAGTACGCCCAGGTGCAGCAGACCGCGGCCCGACACGCGGAAGGCGTCTTTCTGCGGCATGTCTTCGACGCGGAGGGCGACGTTGGACTGAAGCTCCTTCAAAAGTCGCTCGCGAATGTGTCGCGTCGTGAGGTATTCTCCCTCGCGCCCGGCGAAGGGCGAAGTGTTGATCGAGAAGACCATTGTCAGCGTCGGCTCGTCGACCGGAATGATCGGCAGCGGATGCGGATCCTCCGGGTCCGTGATGGTGTCGCCGATGCCCACGTCCGGCAGACCGGTAACGGCAATGATGTCGCCGGAGATGGCGCTGTCCGTCTTCTTCCGCCCCAGGCCTTCGTAAGTGAAGATCGTGTCAATCTTCTCTTTGCAGCGATGACCGTCGCGGGCGATGAGCATGATCTCCTGCCCGTTGCGTAGGACGCCGTTAAAAATGCGGCCGATGGCGATCTTACCGACATAATCCGAGTAATCGAGTGATGCCACGAGCATCTGCACGGGCTTCTCGATGGAGCCCGACGGCGGCGGAACGCTTTGCACTATCTCTTCAAAGAGCGGGCTGATGTCGGTATTGGTGTCCGTGAGCAGCCGCCGGGCAAATCCGTGCTTGGCGCTGGAGTAGAGCACCGGCCAGTCGAGACAGTCTTCGTTGGCGCCGAGGTCGAGGAAAAGCTCGTGCGTCTCGTCGAGGACTTCCTTCGGACGGGCGTCGGGCCGATCGATCTTGTTAATGACCAGGATCGGCTTGAGGTGATACTCGAAGGCCTTCTTGAGGACGAATCGCGTCTGCGGCATTGGCCCTTCGAAGGCGTCAACGACCAGCAGACACCCGTCAGCCATTTTCAGCACGCGCTCGACTTCCCCGCCAAAGTCGGCGTGTCCCGGGGTGTCGATGAGGTTGATCTTGTAGTCTTTGTAGTGAATGGCGCAGTTTTTGGCGAAGATGGTGATGCCGCGCTCGCGCTCCTGCGGGTTGGAGTCCATGATAAGGTCGCCGGTCATCTGCCCCTCGCGGAAGGTGCCGCTTTGGCGCAGAAGACAATCGACGAGGGAGGTCTTACCGTGATCGACGTGGGCGATGATGGCCAGGTTGCGAAGTTCCATAGGTGCTTGATCTCGTTGTGTGTCCTGTCTCATGTAAACGGCGGGCTGACACGTACAGCCGGCGCCGCGAATCCTTCGGGAGGCATCATAATGGAAATCCCCCTGAACGTGGTCCAAGGTATAATAGCGTCCGGATGAAGGTGTTTCGTCTGCTTGTACTCTGAATACGGAGAATCGCCATGCCTGATCGCCAAACCGCGCGTACCCGTCGTGACTTTCTGAGCAGCGCGGGCCAGTTCGCCGTTGCCACCGGCGCCGCCGTTGCACTGTCCACCGACGCCCATGCCCACGGCGAAGCGCCCGCCGCGTCCAAGCGTGAGATCGTGCCCGGCAGCCCGAGCCCGGCTTATTCCCTCGCGACGAAGCTCGGAAACCTCGTCTTTGTCGCCGGCTGCGTGGGCTACAACATGAAAGACGGCAAGTACACGATGGATGATGACTTCAAAGCGCAGGCCCGCCAGACGCTGATGAACCTCAAGGCCTCGATCGAGGCCGCCGGCTCCTCGCTGGATAAAGTCCTCAAGTGCACCTGCTTCCTCAAGGAGTACGCGGACTTCAAGGTATTCAACGAAGTCTACATGTCCATCTTCCCCGAGCCGCGCCCCGCGCGCTCGACCGTCGTCGTCAAGGATTTCGTCGTCCCCGGTGCCCTGCTGGAGGTGGACTGCGTCTGCGTCATCTGATTGCTCTGGCGTCCGTGCGGCGACGCGTCCGCTGCTCACTTCGCCTCGATGCGAAACGTCACCGTCACCACCGCGGTGATATCCTTGTCGATCGTCGAGGTGTCGTGAATGCCGTAGTCGCTCACGTCCGTTGAGTACGGCTGCGTGATCTGAAGCACGCCCATCCGCGCCGATCGCACCTCCGCGACTTTGCAGCCGGCCGCCTGCGCGATCTTCTCCGCGCGGGCGCGTGCATCGGCGGATGCTTCCGCCATCAGTTCGATCTTCAGGTCCGCCAGCCCTTTGAAGTGGTACTCCGGCGCGCAGGAGACGACGCGAACGCCGTTCTCGATGAGCTGCGTCACCTCGCCTGCGGCCACGAGCACGCGGTCCACGTCGCCGGTAATGACGAAGATCGTCCGGTCGAGCACGTAAGACTCAACCTGCCGCGTCTGGGCAATCTTTTTGTCTCGGATGTAATGCGTCGTCGTATCGATCGAGCCGAGCCCGATCTGCTGCGGGGTGAATCCTCGCTCCTCCAGGAATGCCCGGACCTTTGCGACGCCGTCGTCCAGAATCGAGAACGCCTCGGTAAGCTCCTGCGCCTCGCCATAGACGGCGATCCGCCAGACCGCGTGGTCGGAACGAATTCGCTTTCGTGTCGAGCCCTTGACGACGATCGTCTGCTCTCCGCGGGTGACCTGCGCGCCGCGTTCGACGTAGGCCCGCGCCGCGACGACCGTGCTGGTGAGAAAGCTGGCGAAGGCCGCGATGAGGACAACCACCGCGGCGGTGGCGAAGTTGAGCTGAATGCGGTAATCCACGGCGCTCCTCCATGAGCTGCTTCGTTTCAGATGAGGATGAAACTCACGACCAAGTAGCTCTACGCCGCGTGCCGGAAGCCGGTTCGGCGACGGGTTGGAAAAACTTTTGTAGCCCGTCCGCTTGCGTTTTTGGTGAGTTGCGGCGCCGACTGCCGGCACTCGTAAATGAAGATCAGCCCGTTACAGCCCGCGGCTAGGATGCGATCAACTCCGGCAGATTAAGGGTGAGCTGCGGAAACAGCCCCGGCGTCCAGCTTGCGTCGACGGACAGTTCCGCTGCCACTGCGAAGGCCCGATCCATCAGCTTCAGCTCCATGACCCGCGGACCCTCGGGGTCGATGATCCAGTACCACGGCACGTCGTGTCGTGCGTAGATGTTTCGCTTGTCACGTAAATCTCGATCTTGCGTGGACTCGGATAGCACTTCGATGAGGAGATCGGGTGAGCCCTGGATGTTCTTTTTCGTGATGATCGATGCGTTGGCCTTCGAGACGTAAATCAAATCCGGCTCAACGACGTTATGCTGCCCGAGAACGACGTCGTAGGGCGCAACGAAGACTCGGCCCAGTTGCTTGTTGCGGACGAAGTGCGCGAGGATCAGATGCAGGTTGCCGACGACGACTTGATGCGCGGTAAATGGTGACGGACTCATATACAGGTCTCCGTCGAGGATTTCATAGCGCTTGCCGTCGTCCGGCAAGGCGCAGAAGTCCTCGTACGTGAGCCGTATCGGTTCCGCAATGAGACGATCGTGCATGACGTCAGCCCCTGAGAGTCGCCGTCGAGTTCCTGGGCAACGCGATCTCATGATTATATCACGCCGCCGCGACCCATGATATAATGACGCCCTCTGGCCCCCATGAATCGGGAGAATGCCCCATGACTCCGGACCTTTCCATCAACTTCTGCGGCGTCAAAGCCCCGAACCCCTTCTGGCTCGCCTCGGCCCCGCCGACGAACAGCGCCTATCAGATCCGTCGGGCCTTCGAAGCCGGCTGGGGCGGAGCCGTGTGGAAGACGCTCAATCACGAGCCGATTGTCAACGTCTCTTCCCGCTACGGCGCGGTCGACTACGACGGCCGAAAGGTCATGGGACTCAACAACATCGAGCTGATCACCGACCGCCCGCTGGAGGTCAACCTCGCCGAAATTCGGCAGATCAAGAAGGAGTTTCCGAACCACGCCCTCTTTGTCTCCCTGATGGTCGAATCCAATCAGGAAACCTGGCACGACATCATCAAGCGAACCCAGGATACCGGCTGCGACGGCGTCGAGTTGAACTTCGGCTGCCCCCACGGCATGAGCGAGCGCGGCATGGGCTCGGCCGTCGGCCAGGTGCCGGAATACACCGAGATGATCACCCGCTGGTGCAAAGAAGTGGCGAAGATACCGGTGATGATCAAGCTCACGCCAAATATCAGCGATGTGCGCGTCGTCGCCCGGGCGGCGGCCAAGGGCGGCGCCGATGCCGTGTCGCTCATCAATACGATCAACAGCATCATGGGCGTCGATCTGAACAACTTCGCCCCGCGACCGGCGGTGAATGGTCGTGGCTCGCACGGCGGCTACTGCGGCCCCGCAGTCAAACCGATCGCGCTCAACATGGTCTCGAGCATCGCTTCCGACCCGCAGGTGGGCATCCCCATCAGCGGCATCGGCGGCATTCAGGCATGGCAGGACGCCGTCGAGTTCCTCCTGCTCGGCGCCGGCAGCGTGCAGGTCTGCACAGCCGTGATGCACTACGGTTTCCGCATCGTCGAACACATGGAGAGCGGCCTGAAGAACTGGATGCGCGAGCGCGGCTTTAAGAAGATCAGCGATTTTCAGGGCAAGGCCGTGCCGAACGTGGTGGACTGGGGCGACCTCGACCTCGGCTACAAAGTCGTCGCCGAGATCGACCAGACCAAGTGCATCCACTGCGGCCTCTGCTACATCGCCTGCGAAGACGGCTGCCACCAGTCGATCAGTTGGGAAAAAGTACAGGAGGATGAATTCGCCAAGCGATACGGCGCAGCTCCGGTAACGGCCGCACAAAAGCCCCACCCTGGCCAGGGTGGGGCTTTGGCCGGCGGCAACGGCAACGGCCAACAATTCATCAACCCCAACATGCACGCGCTCAAGAGCGGCGACGCGGAAGTATTGCCCGGCGCTGGCAACGGCTATGTCGGCGTCTTCACCATCAAGCAAAACACCTGCGTCGGCTGCAACATGTGTTCCCTCGTCTGCCCCGTCGAGGGCTGCATCACCATGAAGCCGATGGACAGCGGCCTGCCCAGCATGACGTGGAAGGAATACCAGAAAAAACTCGCCGCCGGCGAAGTGGCAAAGATCCAACCGCCGGAGCATGTGTGAAAGTGATCATGTAGTACTGGTGAGTTTGAGCTGAGCGAACGGAATTGCCCCGGATGAACAAGGCCGAAGAAGTCAAAGAGCAGATTCGCGAGGCATTCGCGGAAGTAGAATGCCCCGGAGACTGGTGCCTTCGAAGAAGTGGTGAAGGGGATGAACCCTACTTAACTGAAGAGGAATTTTCCGGCAAGAAGGACTGGCGCCTGCTTGATGCGGAGTTCCTTGACCAATCCCCTGCGGGTTTCGGCACTGCACTCTGCTTTCTTTCAGACGAGGCCTTCCGCTATTACTTGCCCGCGTATCTGATCGCGGACATCGACGGAAAACTCAACAACGTCCGCCCGGTTTATCAATTGTGTCACTCATTCAGCACGGAGAGGATGACGAAGAAAGTTAATCCTCGGCGGTATGGCGAACGAACTTGGTTCGAAGCGGCGCGACATCGATTTGCAGTGTTCAACCAGAAAGAGGCCGCCGCAATCGTCGCCTACTTGAACTTCGTCAAAGAGCGAAATGAATATGATCGTGAAGTGATTGAACAGGCCCAGCGAAACTACTGGAATGCACGCGCTGAAGACAAGCCCATCTCCGACCCTTACTGGCTCACAATGCCACGATGCCGAGAATCAAGCCCGAGGTCCTGCAACAAAACGTCTCGTTTCGTACGGCGACTACTTTCGACCGGCCTTCAGCCGGTCAGCTTTTGCCACCCACTTTTAGTGGGTGGTCGCTGGCCGCCCATGATATCATCCTCAGCCGGCTTTAGCCGGGCTTGCTGAACTCCGGACCATCGCAGGCCTCCAGGCGCGGTTCGATCCGGCCGCATTGATGGTGCTCGCGCTGTCTGGCGACGTAGTTGAGTACCCAGTCCAGATTCGCCTTGCCGAAGCTGACCACCCCGTAGCCGCGTTGCCATTGCATCGACTTCTGCCCCGCTCGCCGATTGACTTCAAACGACGAGAAGCCCTTTACCTCTTGAATCAGCTCACTGATGGTGACAAAAGGCTCGATGGCCAGCGCCATGTGTACATGATCGTCCGTGCCGCAGACGCCCTGCAGGTAGACCCCGCGGATCGCCTCGCACTTTTCACGGATCGCACGATGGCAGAATGCTTCAACGTCTCCTCGTAGCAGCGGCAAATCGCCCTTCGTGTGCCAGATAAAGTGAAGGTAAACTTCGTGATAGACATGGCTGCTCATGCCAGACCTTTCCAAAACGAGAGCCGGCTGAAGGCCGGCTGAAAACAGTTTGCTTGGAACGCTACCACCAACTGAAGTTGGTGGCAAAGCCCTGCCGGCTGAAGCCGGCCTCAAGCACGGCGACTCCCCGGCCTGATGCACGGTTGCTTGCCCGCCACATGCGCCGCGACAGCCCGGCGGATACACTGCTGCTGCTCGACCCACGCGCACTTCTGCAGACCGAATGTCATCGAACTAGGATACTTTATAAGCTGACAAGCGAGTTCTGATCACATGCGAGAAACATGCACCACACCAACCACATTCTGATTCGCGTCGCCCCGTTGCTCATCCTGCTCCCCACGGCCTGCGCGCAGCCGTGGACGCCGCCCGAGCGATCCACCGAGCTGCCCCCGCCTGATATTTATCTCCGCACGTCCGAAGGGCTTGTCCCGATTACCTCGCAACAGGCAGCGGAGCATGCCCGACAGGAGATGCGCTCATCCATTCAGAATGCCGGCGACAACAATCGTGCGGGCGAAAAGCACTCGACGGCAAATTGGCGATTACCTGCTGCCGATGCCGATTCGATGATGTCACCCTTCTGGGCCGAATCGCTTTCGCGACCGCGCATCGCCGTCGAATCAATCGGTCCCACACAGAACCAGCCCTACTACACACGCGGTGAACACACTTCGCGCGGCTACGTCGAAGGTCACTACCGCCGAGAAGGCGACTACATCCGCGGCGAGCAAACCCCGGCCGGATACATTCGCGGCAGCTACCTCGGCAGCGGCGACTACGTCCGCGGCGAACATACATCCAAGGGCTACATTCCCGGTCATTATCGAAGCGTGCCACAGCCCTCAGGCACGCAATCGAGCAAGTCCACATCTCCATCGAGCGGCGCGTCAAACTTTCAGTTAAGACAGCTACCGTGAGCCGGGCAGCTTCGCTCGCGACGGTCTGAATCAGTCGTATGCAATCAAAGGGCTTGCCGCAGGTTGGCAGCCCCGCGAAAATATCCGGGTCGCATGGATGTCGCTCCGATCGATCGCCTCCGATCATGCGTGGAGAAGTACCTGCAACATGCAAGCTGCCGAAATACCCTGGGGCAAGGATCGTCACCCGCTGATCTCGTTGGAAGAGGCGTGGGAAATCATCGCCCGTTCCGCGGCCTCGTCATCCGCCGGTGCGGAGTCCGTACCGCTCGCCGACGCAAACGGCCGCGTACTCGCCGCGCCGATGGTCGCACAGGATGACTACCCCGCCTTTGATAAGGCCATGATGGATGGCTTCGCGGTTCGCTCTGCGGATTGTGCACAGGGCGGCGCGACGCTGGCCATCATCGGCTTCGCACAGGCGGGGGGTACCTTCGATCAAGTCCTGAAGGTCGGCCAGGTCGTGCGCATCAACACCGGCGCGCCGATACCCGCCGGCGCCGATGCCGTCGTGAAGATCGAAGATTGCCAAGTCAGCAACGATACCGTCACCATTCGTGCAGCAGCGAAGCCCGAGCAATGCATCACCCGGCAGGGATCCGATCGCCGAGCGGGCGATGTCGTGCTGACGCCACCGCGGCGCATCGGCCCGGCGCAAATCGCCGCTGCCGCCACCGCCGGGGCCGCGCGGCTCGAAGTAGCGAAGGCCGTCGGCGTAGCAATCGTCTCCACCGGCGACGAACTCGTGCGTGTGGGCGACGTTTGCCGATCCGGTCAGATCTTCGATAGCAACGGCCCGATGCTCGCGGCCCTGATGCGGCAGTTCGGCGCGGAGCCGCACACGGTGGACTTTGCCCGCGACAACCGCGAATCACTCACGTCACGCTTTACCGATGCCCTCCGACAGCCGATCGTTCTGAGCGTCGGCGGCATGTCCATGGGCACGCACGATCTGGTGCCGGAGGTACTCAATTCGCTCGGCGTCCGCTGGCTGTTTCACGGCGTACATCTTCGTCCCGGAAAGCCCGTCGCATACGGCATCGGCCCCGAGGGCCAGCACATCTTCGGCCTGCCGGGCAACCCTGTCAGTGCCTTCGTCTGCTCGTGGCTGTTCGTGCGGATGGTGGTGCGTGCGTTGTTGGGATATCCGTGCAAGCCACCGGCGTGCATGATCGCGACAGTCGACGGAGTAATTGCCACCCATCGAGACGCGCGGCCGGCGTTCGTGCCTGCGCGGCTATGGAACGATCCGCAACTGGGCCTGATGACATCACCGTGTGCATGCAGCGGCTCGGCAGACCCCTTCGGTATGGCGCAAGGAAACGCCCTGATCTTTCGACGCGATCCGTCTGCCCCAACGCCGCAGGGAAGCCGCGTGGAAGTGATTCCCATCGCCGATGGGTGCGATTGCGACCTCAAGTAACAAGGCCGAGCGGTCATGTCCCGCGCGGCCTTGCACCGTAACATCAGGTTTACTCGGCTATATCGATCAGAACTCGCCGATCTCGGGCTGGTCGTCCGGAGCTTCGGGCTGCGGAGGCGGTTTGCGCCACGGTCGATCGCCGCGCATGCCACGAGGCGGCATGGGTGCATCCTCGTCGGACGAGTCGAATCCTCGCTGACCGCGATGAAAACCTCGCTTGTGATGCATGCGATCGGGCATGACGTCACCTTGCTTAATGCGTTCGATCCGCTCGGCGAGGCGCTCCTCGATTTTCGCCTTCTCTTCTTCGAGCCGCACGCGCTCGCTCTGGATGAATTCCTGTTGCTGCGCGATGCGTTCCTCCATGTCTTTCAGGCGAAACTCCATCCTCTGATGGAAGAACTCCATCTGGCTCCGTGCCAGGGCGGCAATCTCTTTTTCGATTTCGGCCTGCTTCACGGCATCGCCCTCGGCCTCTTTGTAGGCCCGTGAGAGTTCGTGCAGCAGCGCCTGGTTGCGGAACTCGTTGATGATCGTCTCGGCCATTTCGGGGTCGCGCTCGGAGAGTGCGGAGTATTCACGCACCATTGGGACCATATGACGGACCAGCCGCTCGAAGCGCTCGGGGTTCCGCTCACGAAGGTCCGAAAGCCGCTCAAAGCGCTCCGGCAGCTTCTCGCGGACCATCTCCATGACGCGCTCGACGACCTCCGGAGGCAACGGCAGATCGTCGTCCAACGCCTCCATGCCGGCAGCGCGCGGGGCCCATCCTCGTCGCCCCTCCTTGAAGCCGCGCTTGCTCTCGCCGTCGGACTTATGTTGCTTCTTCGCACGAGGACCGGCCAGGGGCGGTTCCTCCGGCTGAAAGGCCGATGCATGGGTGCTAAAGCCGCACAGTGCCAGGACGAGGCACAATACGCCTGCGAAGCAGGTTCTGGTAAGGGTGTGGTAAGTTGTAGCGATCATGGCTTGTGCCCTCGGGTTAGTTCCGTCGCGCCGACGTAATCGGCGAGGCGGGATGTTTCGTTATTTGGTTGTTTGCGCCATTCGCAGCACGCATGGCCACTTACCGTACTCCTGACTTTCCTAGGAATGGTGTATCGATTGGGCGCCGGGGCCGCTGAGCGACTGCGGCTCCTCGTCCGATTCCGTCAGCGCCTCTTCCATCAGTTCATACATCGAAGCCCCGTCGGCGCCCCATGCAAGATCCGTCGTCCAGGTCTCAACGTCCATCAGGGCCTCATCGAGATGGGCCAGTCGGATCGTGTCTTCCTGCGAGCGCTCCGGCAGCGATGCGAATGTCCATATCGCGTCACCCATGCCGTCGTTCGTTCCGCGGGAAACATCGAAGGATTGCGAGTACCAGCCGATGCCGACGGCCAGCAGAATCGCGGCGGCCGCGGCAATCGAACCGTGCCACGCCTTCCACTTGCCGATGGATGCCGTGGCTAGCTGTCCGTGCAGCTCGCGCCGCGCGGCCGACTTGGCAAGACGAACAACCTCCGATGAAGGGGCCGGCGTCTCGAACCCGGACAGCCAGCGCTCCAGCTTCTCGATCTCTTTCTGCGTGTGATAGTCTGATTTGTTCATGGCATTCACAGGGGTTAGTAGCTCGTGGTCAGTTTCCTGTTGACCTTACTTCGTTCAGCTTCGGTCATGATTTCTCGCAGCCGGTTCAGACCGCGGTGGCCTCTTGCAAGGGCCGTTCCCAGGGGTACGCCCGTGGCTTCGGCGATCTCTCGAAACGACATCTGCGAAAAGTGCCGCAGCATCACGACCTCTCGCTCTGCTTCCGGCAACCTCGCCAGCGCCGCATTCAGGGCGACCAGCTCCTCCGAGAGCACGAGGCCCGCATCCACCGGCATCTCGACGCCGACGAAGTCTTCGCCGTTATCACTGCGATCGACCGCGTCCGCATCGCTCGATAGGGCGCCGGCCACGAATCGCGGTCCGCGCCGTGCTCGCCGCAGTCGGTCACGCACGAGGTTGGCGGCGATGCGAAAAATCCAGGCCTCGAATCGACCGTCATGCTGGTAAACCCCGATCATCCGCACCAGCCGCACGAAAACTTCCTGCATCAGGTCTTCGGCGTCATGCCGAGAGCCGGTCATTCGAAACAGAAATCCGAACACCCGACCGGCAAAGTGCTCAACCAGCAGGTCCATGGAGGCGCCATCGCCATGCTGAGCACCTTTGATCGCCTGATCCAGCGATTCGCCGTCCATGGGACCTCTCTCTCAAGTCAAACGCTCGGGCAGGCCGCCGAATTGCCGCCTTCTGACACATCTTCGTAAATGGCTGATTTTGCGATAGTTACAGATCATGACATCTTTCGTACTCGCCCGAGCCATTCGTCGCCTTGCCTTCTCGATAAATTCGTCTAGACTAGGAGGTTTCCAGTTCATTGTAACCTTGAGATTTGTATTCAGGTGCATCATGCCACGTGTCTGCCACTTTACCGGAAAGCGAACCACGAGCGGTCGCCAGTATACCCATCGCGGCAAGGCCAAGTATCTTGGCGGTGTCGGTACGAAGGTGACCGGCAAGACCAAGCGGAAGTTCAAGCCGAACATTCAGCGCGTACGCGCCGTCATCGACGGCCGCATCTGCCGCATCAAGGTCTCGACCAAGGCCATCCGCATGGGCCTCATCGTCAAGCCGATGAAGCGCAACTGGAAGCCGGAGCAGGCCGCGGCCGAGGCGTAATCGTCGCCCGCGCCCCGGGCGCTACCGGGGAATTCTCCGAATGCCCGTGAAAATCGACGAAGCCCAGGTTCGCCACATCGCCCACCTTGCGCGGCTGAAGCTGACGGATTCCGAAGTCAACAGCTTCCGCAACCAGCTCAGCAACATCCTCGAATACGTCGAAAAGCTCGGTGAAGTGAACACCGACGGCGTCGAACCGACGGCGCACGCCATCGCGGTATGCAACGTCTTCCGCGACGACCTGCCAGGGCCGTCCTTGTCGCCCGCGCAGGCATTGGCGAACGCCCCGGCGAAGGACGCACCGTTCTTCAAGGTACCCAAAGTGCTCGATCAGGAGACGGCATGAGCAGTTCGGCCGTCGAACAGGTTACGGACGCGCTCAAGCGCATCCACGCGTTGGATCCGCCGCTCAAATGCGTCATGAACACCCTGGACGACGCGGCGATCCAGCGGGCTCGATCGCTGGACGCTGCTTCTCAGTCACCCGCTTCGCCGCTTTTCGGCGCCCCGGTCGCCGTCAAAGACAACATCTGCACGGCCGAAGGTCTCACCACCTGCGGCTCAAAGATTCTGGCGAACTTCAAGTCTCCGTATGACGCTCACGTGATCGAACGGCTACACGAAGCCGGCGCGGTCATCGTCGCCAAGTCCAATCTCGACGAGTTCGCCATGGGCAGCAGCACGGAGAACTCCGCTTTCTTCGCGACGCGAAATCCCTGGGACCCCGAGCGTGTGCCTGGCGGTTCGTCCGGCGGCTCCATCGTCGCCGTCGCCGCACGCCTTGTGCCTTACGCGCTTGGCAGCGAGACCGGCGGTTCCATTCGACAACCCGCCAGCTTCTGCGGCGTGACCGGCCTCAAACCGACGTATGGCCGTGTCTCTCGCTATGGACTCGTCGCCTTCGCCAGCAGTCTTGATCAGATCGGTCCCGTCGCCGTGGATGCCAGAGGCGTGGCACGACTCCTCGCCGTCATCGCCGGGCGCGACCCGCGCGACTCGACCAGCGTCGATGAGCCGGTGCCGGACTATGAAGCGATGCTCGACGAGCCGCTGGGAAAGCTGCGTATCGGTTATGCACGCGAGTATTTCGGTGAAGGGCTTCACCCCGAGACGCGACGTGCCGTCGAGGCGGCGATGGAAACCTATCGCAAGCTCGGTGCCGAGGTCTTCGAGATCTCCCTGCCGCACAGTGCCTACACCATCGCCTGTTACTATCTCATCTGCACGGCCGAAGCATCGAGTAATCTGGCCCGCTTCGACGGCGTGCGCTACGGCCACCGCACAGCTTCCCCAGCCGACTACATCGACATGTACAGCGCCAGCCGCGCCGAGGGCTTCGGCCCCGAGGTCAAGCGGCGGATCATGCTCGGCGCCTACGCGCTGTCCAGCGGTTACTACGACGCGTATTACCTCAAGGCCCTGAAGGTACGTACGCTCATCAAGAACGACTTCGTCGAGGCGTTCCGAAAGTGTGACGTGATCCTGTCACCCACGACACCCACACCGGCCTTCAAGCTCGGCGAGAAGTCAGAGAACCCCCTCGAAATGTACCTCGCCGACATCTACAACTGCGCCGCCAACCTCGCCGGCATCCCCGCGATCAGCATCCCCTGCGGTTTGACCGACGCCGGTCTGCCCATCGGTCTGCAACTGATGGCCCCGCACTTCGCCGAGGCGCGTCTCCTGCAGGCGACCCACGCGTTTCAGAACGCGACCGCCTTCCATCATCGCACACCACCGGTCTCCGCCGCCTAGCGTGGTGTCTCTGAATCTGCGACGTTCTCGAAACGGAGAGAACTCCGTCCCTGGAAGAATCAGGCAATCAATAGGTTTCGCCGGTGGGGGGGATGCGCGGGGTCGCGGTGCCCGGAGGAATGCAGATCGGCGACACGTCATCGGCGCGGCCCATTCCGAGCGCCTCGCGAAGGGCGCCGAGCTTCGCCACTTCTTCCGGCGGCAGGCGGCGCGCCTGGCCGAGCTGATGGGCCAGCAGCATGGTATGAGCGCCGTGCTCCAGCTTCTCCAGTTTGAAGAAGGCATCGCGCAGCGTCTTTCCGACGGTGATCGAGCCGTGGCGATCCAGCACCAGCGCGTCGTGCCGCTTGATCAGGTCGCGCACGACCGTCGCGCCCTCCGTCGTCGCCGGGGTTGCATAGGCCGTGACCGGAACACGCCCGAACGCGAGAATCACCTCGGGTAGCGCGCACGGATCCATTTCCACGCCGACCACCGTGAAGGCGACCGTCGCCGGGGGATGGGCGTGGATGACCGCCATGACGTCGGGCCGCTCGCTGTAGGCGCTGATGTGCATCCATCGCTCGCTCGACGGCTTGCCACGGCCGGTGATGACCCGACCGGAAAAATCGATCAGCGCCAGATCGCCGGGCTCCAGCATGCCGAGACACGAACCGCTCGGGGAAATGAGCAGACGATCTCCCATGATGCGGACCGAGACGTTGCCGTCGGTGCCCGCGACGAGGCCCTTGTCATAGACGAGCCGGGCAATGTCGCACAGCTCGCGGCGGAGGTTCCATTCGCTGTTCATCCGTCCACTTGATCCGAAGCAAAGCGGGGCTTTGCGGTCCCTGATGCGCGATTCTGCAAGTTAGCGATCCTTCTTCACGATACCGTAGATATCGTTCGGCGGGAAGAATCCCGCTTCATGGGGCCGATCGAATTCGCGGGTGTCCTAGAATAACGCGGCGGCTGGACAGGATGTGTGCCAGCGCCGATCATGGCGGGAGCAAGGGCATATCGGCCCGGCAGACACAACGGGGTTACCACACCATGGCCCAGGTCGAACCGTTCACGGCAATTCGTTACACCGAACAGGACCTCAGCGCGCTCGTTGCACCGCCGTACGATATTCTGGACGAGAAGGACAAGGCGGCGCTGCTACGCAAGGATGAGCACAACATCGTCGCCATCGACTTGCCGCACATGCCGCCTAAAACGGCGGGGCCGGACGCTGCCTATCAGCGGGCGGCCGGCGAGATGACAAGCTGGCTGGACATCCGCGCGATCGCGCGCGACGAGCAGCCGGCATTCTACGTCTACCATCAAACCTACAAGCTCGGGAAAAAGACGCTCACGCGAAAGAAGTTTTTCGCGCGATTGCGATTGGAAGAATTCGGCAAGGGGCAGATCTTTCCGCATGAGCAGACCTTCGGCGGTCCCAAGGAGGATCGGCTCAAGCTGACGAACTCCACGCGCTGCAACATCAGCCCGATCTTCGGGTTGTATCCTGACCCGAAGAACGAAGTATCGGCCTTGCTGGATGCAGCCATTGCAGACCGCGGGCCGGACCAGATGGCGATGCTCGACGGCGTGCAGAACATGCTGTGGGTCGTGACGGAGGAGACGGTCATCAAGCAGGTTCAGCGGATGCTCGATGACAAGCCGGTGTTCATCGCCGACGGGCACCACCGCTACGGCACGGCGATGATGTATCGGCAGCTGCAGGTGGACGAGACGGGGGAGCCGACGAAGGGCGACCCGGTGAACTTTGTCCTTGCCGTGCTCGGCGGCATGGAGGACCCCGGGGCGACGATCGCGCCGTACTTCCGCACCATCGTCGACGTTCCGCAAGTCACGCCCGATGCCCTGCGAGCGGCACTATCCGACACCTTCGATTGGAGACCAACCAGGCGGCCGAAGGACGCCGATGAGCTGGCGGTCATCTTGAAAGAAGCCGGCCCCGGAGCAATGGCGCTCTACTTCGGCGCCGCCGAAGTCTGCGTCACGATTGTTCCGAAAGATGAAGACCTGCTGGCAAAGCTCGAGCCGAAGCGAAAGCCCGCCTGGCGGAAGCTGCCCTACACGGTGCTTCACCGTTTCATTCTCGATGAGGTCATCACGAAGAATCTCTGTGGCGGCAAGGCCCCGGCGATTCACTACCACAAGACGCTGTCAGAAGCCGCAAGCGACGCGACGGTTTCCTCCGGCATCGCTTGCCTCATGCCTGCGACGACCATGCAGCAGCTGCGCGATATCTGCACGGCCGGCGAACTGATGCCGCAGAAATCGACCTACTTCTTCCCCAAGCTGGCCACGGGGATGGTGATCAATCCGTTGTATTAGCGCAAATGACGTGTCGCCGTTGCGTCACCCCTCGTGGGCGACGACGAAGTAAGCCACAACGTGCCTCACCGCAGCATCCGACGCACCTGCCGGACGCGGACTACCCGCAAGGCCCGCAGACGCTTGCCGAATAGCGGCCCTACACCGTGTGCGCCGGCTGCGGCATATCGCCGTGGATTTTTTGCTGTTGCGACTGTTCGCCGTCGTAAGAGAAGAGCACCATCTCGTCGTTGATGAGCGCCTGCAGGTGGACCGGGCGGCGCCAGATGCGCTGGACGTTCTTCAGCGTCTCGACGGCGTACTTGATGTCGAGGTCCACGCCGTGGTGCTTGTGACCCATGTACAATTCGCCGCGGTTGGCATAGTTTCCGTCGAGCACATAGAGATACGGCTGGGCGTGATTCGTCAGCATGAAGAGCAGCTGCGCCTTGATCTTGTCGTAATCGCGGTTGACCACGACCATCCGGCGCGTACTCGGATCGTAACGGTAGTGGTACATGCGGAAGCGATCGACGAATTCGGGCGTGAGAAACTCGTCGATAAACGTCACGTCGTTATAAATGCGGCGGACTTCGAAGACCTTTTCCATGCCGAGGCCGAGCTTCTTGTCCCACTTGCGCTTCTGTTCCATCGACTTGCACTCGTCGTATTCCATTCCGAAGCGGCCTTTGTTCCAGCGATCCTCAATGTCGCGGAAGAGTTCGACGCCGATCTTGTAGGGATTGATCTGGCCGGGAGGCATGTGGACCGTGCCGCTGTGGTGGTCGGCGTAGGTGATGATTTCGTCGTCCTGGAGAATGCGCGTCGTCATGAGACGGCTGTGCCAGAAGGTGGCCCAGCCCTCATTCATGATCTTCGTCTGTCCCTGCGGCGCGTAGTAATAGGCCTCCTCGCGGATCATGGAGAGGACGTCGGATTCCCAATCCTCAAGCGGAGCATTCTCAAGGAAAAACTGAAGCACATCGCGAATCGGCTCGGGCGGCAGCTTGTGCTTCTTCTTTTCACGCTGGGCCAGGAGCGCATCACGCTGCTTGCTGGTTTCGGCGGGCGGGTTGATCCACGATTCCAGATAGGGCTTGCTCTTGTAACGCACGATGTCCCGCTCGACCTCGCGCTCCGGTGAGACTCCGCGCTGCTCCGCTTCACGAGCCGCGGTTCGCTGCATGAAGGGCGCATGGGGGTCGATCAGGTTGTCGATCGAAACGCAGATGTCGATGAAACGCTCGACGCGGTCGGCGCCATAGCGGTCGATATGACGGCGGATGCGCGTGGCGTGGTTGGCCATCTCGTCCATCATCTTGCGATTCGTCTTGCTGAACCAGTAATTGTTCTTGAAGAAGTCGCAATGAGCATAGACGTGGGCCATGACCAGCTTCTGGTCCACCGTCGAATTGTCATTCACCAGGTAGGCGTAGCAGGGGTCATTGTTGATGACCATTTCGTAGATTTTGCCGAGACCGTAGACGTGGCTCTTGCGAAGACGCTCGTACTCCATTCCGAAGCGCCAGTGCGGATAGCGCTGGGGGAAGCCGCCGTACGCGGCGATTTCCTGCATGGTGTCAAAGTCCACGCTTTCGAAGCGGGTCTCGAAGAAATCGAGACCGGCGGCGCGGGCGATGTCCGCGATCTCTCTTGCGAAGCGGGCCAGATCAGGTCGGAGTTGTGGCAGACTCATCCGGACTCCTCGTCACTTTCCTGCGGTGAAGAACGCCTTGAGCGAATCGTAAATGTCATCCTTGGTGTTGACGCGGCTGGTGATGACGTTTTCCTCTTCGTCCAGATGTTCGTGGATGACGTTGATGAAGTTTCCGCTGCCATAGGCGCTGGCCACCTGGCAGTATCCGAACAGGTTGATATTCGGCAATACGCTTTCCTTGAGCATGCGACAACACTCACGCGAATCGCTCTCGCTCGAGTTGTCCCCGTCGGAAAAGTGGAACATGTAGATGTTCCACTCAGATGGGTTGTAGTGCGTCTCGATGACGCTTCGGGCCAGCTTGAAGGCACTGGAAATCTTGGTGCCGCCGTCCTCGCGGATGGAGAAGAAAGTCTGCCGGTTCACCTCGGCAGCACGGACATCATGGACGATATAGCGGCTCTCGATACCTTCGTAGTTGCGGCGAAGCCAGGCATCGATCCAGAAGGCCTCCAGCCGCACCAGTTCTTTCTGTTCGTCGCCCATCGAGCCGGAGACGTCCATCATGTAGAGAATCACGGCGTTGGACTGCGGCTTGAGGACGGTCTTCCAGCTTCGGTAGCGGCGGTCGGATCGGACCGGGACGATGATCGGGTTTTCGGCGTTGTAGGTGCCGGCCATCAGTTGGCGGCGCAGGGCGGCGCGGAAGGTGCGCTTGAAATGCCGTAAGGACTCCGGGCCCGCCGTGCGAATGCCGCTGTAGCGATCCTTCTCCGCGGTGATCGTGTGGTGTCCCTTGGGCTTGATGCGGGGTAGCTTGAGTTCCTCGCCAAGGATATCGGCAAGCTCATCGAGCGAGACTTCGACCTCCATGATGTGCTGACCGGGCTGGGTGCCGCCAGGGCCGGCATCGCCTTCGGAGCCATCGACGGGGTCGCCCACCTGGGCATCGCCGGCGCCGACGCCGCCGTCGTTGTTGTCGCCGTAGCGAAAGTGCGGCAGATCGATGCCGCGCACGGGAATGCTGATGAGGTGCTTGCCTTCCTTGCCGATCAGCTCTCCGCGAGTGAGAAATTTCCGGAGGTCGTCACGGATCTTGCCCTTGACGATCTGGCGGAATCTCTGGTGGTCCTTGTTGATCTTCAAAAACATCAGGCAAACCCCGCTCGGTGTTGGTTCTAC
The DNA here is from genome assembly GCA_964385225.1 of uncultured Planctomycetaceae bacterium. GTDB lineage: Bacteria > Planctomycetota > Phycisphaerae > UBA1845 > UTPLA1 > UTPLA1. The sequence continues at coordinate 3,726 of CAYLOE010000008.1, read as the reverse complement.
TGCATTATACGGTGCGGGCCGTCCGTTCGGCTTCGAAAGCGGGGTCGTCGGCGCGCAGGGCCGCCGGTCCGCCATGAAAAATATCGGACAGTATGGGGGGTGGCTGAAGAATTGGATAGGCGTTGATTCACAGCAAGCCGGCTGGCTCAAGACAATCGCCTCTAGGTTGAACTCACAAGCTTCCACCCTGCTTCCTCACGCTGGGCGGACAGCCCCCGGCTTCGCCGTTTGGCGATCAGCCCACAAGACGCCTGCGAACGGAGTGCCGTTCCCCATGGCAGTCGTTTATGGGATGAACACGCATCCACCGGGTCGGCTGACTCCGGAGGGTGGCGGTGGAGTCGGTACGGGCGGACAATGGGTGACATGGCGATCAAGGTGGTGGCCTTTGACGTGTACGACACGCTGGCTCGTTGGCCGGAGGATCAGGTACGGCCGATCGAGGTGCAGCGGCTTCTTGAGCGGTTCGGGCTGGAGATCAGCTATCAGGCCTACGAGGCGGCGCGGCAGGGCGTGCTGTTTCTCGACGCGGCGAAACGCCCGATCGAGGGGTGGATCGACTTTCTGGCACTGACGTTCGCGCGGATGGGCGTCAGGGTTTCGGTCGATCTGATCGCGGGCGTGGCGGCGATGTACGAATCACGAAGTCGGATGGACGTGTATCCCGATGCACTGCCAGCGCTCGAGGCGGCAAAGCACGCGGGGCAGATCACGTGCGCATTCACCACGCTGCCGCGGTTTATGTTCGCTCGCGGGGGCGGGGAACTGCTCAAGTTACTCGATCATTACTTCGACACCGCGACGACGGGCCACGCCAAGGGGCATCCGGCGTTTTACCGGCGAATCACCGAACTGCTCGGCGTGCGGCCGGAGGAAATATTATGTGTCGGCGATGATCCGATCTGCGATGTGGAACTGCCGACCGAAGCGGGCTGGCAGGCGGTCTGGCTGGATCGACGGGGTTCCACGCCGCGCGACGGGCACGGTCATCAGATCAATTCGCTATCAGACCTCGGAAGCATCACGCAGGGGAAAAGCGAATGAAGCTGCCGCTTCCCATCCTTGCCGTAGCGCGGCACAATACTCGCATGAGCCCGTTGAACGATCCGAATTCCGATCCGTTCCACCCGCCGACGGTACCGGTTGAGGTGCATTGCATCCACTGCGGACAGGAATACGAAAGCTACCTGATCCACTGGGAGGAGTTCGACACGGAAAGCGGCCGGCAGGGTTTCTGGTGCTGTCCGACGCCGGGCTGCGATGGCAAGGGTTTCGGCTTCGATATCTTCCCGACCGACCCGGACTATGTCGACGAGCACGGCAACAAGATGTGGCACGACGATGAGGAAGATGCCGAGTCCGAGGACTTCTTCGACGACGAAACCGGCTCCAACGGCAAACACCTTCCCGGTTCGAACGATCCGGTCGGCCCATCGGATATTCCCTTCGCGGATGACGATGATGCAACGGATCGCAGGCAACCCCCCGACGATCCCGAAATCCCGTATTGAGTCAAAGCTGCATCTCGGGAGAGCGACGGTTAGTCGCTTTCCGTGACCGCTGCGCGCAATTCCTCGAACTTGTCACGGACGTATGGATGGAGTTTCTGCGCAAACTCGTTGGGGAGCTTCAGGATGCGAGCCAGTTCCTGCACATCCGCCAGGTCGCGCAGACGGCCGGGGTTGGTCATGCCGGAGGCGAGCTTCAGTTCGATCAACGTTGAAAGATTGACAAATCGGATGCCGTCAATTTCCGTGGCCGCGCTCGCGGGGTCGGGAAACGCCACCGGCTTGGGTTTACCGTCGCCCGGGTACTGGCCGGTGACAATGAACTCAATTCGCACACCGGTATTCGTGTCCCGAAGGTTCTTGCTTCCCTCGAAGGGCGGGACATAACCCAGTCCGGCAAGCGATTGATGAATCGCTTCGAGGCCCTGCGGGGTGACGAGGATGTCCACGTCCGCCGTCGTTCGATCATAACCATGCGCCACCAGCGCCATGCCGCCCGCGACGGCGTGTTCGATCCCCAGCTCGCGAAGCCGTCGGGTGATTTCCTTTAGACTCTGATGGACCGGATCGGACTTCATAAAAAATTTCGCGGCCTCCCGAATTGCCGCCCCGCCGCCCCGTCGCATCCTCTCATCGAACGTGTCCATAGGAACATTCTATCACGTCGCCGGTCGGCGTATCTGACCGTAGTTCACTTTGCCCGCCTAGGTGGCACAACGAGTCATTCGTAAATTCATCATTTTCAAATCTCAATACACACCCTCGACTACCGTCGTGGCGAAGCCCGAATAGGGCCGTACGTTGGCGGCGCCGTCCCAGGGGTACTTCTCGCAGGGTGGCGTGCGCTTCGCCTCGTCGCGCTCGAGGAAGCGCGGCATGAAGAACTCCTTCGTCAACGTCGTCAGGCGCACGCGGCCCCACTCGCCATAGGGCACGATCGTCTTCTCGTCTTCGAAGCTGACCACTTCGACCATCGCCCGCGGGACCGGCGGGTGGTAGATGATGTCGTAATTGTCGGCGGGGTCGAAGGGCTTGTGGCAGGCCAGACCCATCAGCGTGTTGCCGTAGGTCGGGACGAACTCGATCTTGCCTTCGAGCAGTTCTTCACGAGCGAACTTATGAAACTGCGGCGTCATCTGCGTGCCGCCGCAGAAGACGCCCTGGATGCCGACATCGACGAGGGAAATCTTCTCGCAGAGCGCTTCGAGCAGCTTGGGCGTGGTGAACATGCACCGGATGTTGTCATGGGCCCGGAGAAGCATCAGGCCCTGGTCGACGACGTGATTCTTGTAGTCTTCCATCACGTTCATCTGGCCCTTCTTGATGAGCTTGACTACCCAGCGCGGGTCCATGTCGATGCAGAAGCAGATGCCGCCGCGAAACTGGGCGAGATGCTCGACGGCCAGACGCAAGCGCCGCGGACCCGATGGCCCGAGCATCAGCCAGTCCGCACCCCTGGGGAACGATGCATCGGAAAGCGTCTCGGAGAACTGCTCGTAGTCGATGCGGAAGTCTTCGATATTCACCCGGCTCTTGGGGACGCCGGTGCTCCCGCCGGTCTCGAAGGTGTAGATCGGACGATCGGCCAGGGCCTTGGGCACCCATCGCCGCACAGGCCCGCCGCGAAGCCATTCATCCTGAAAGTTGTCAAACTTATCGAGGTCGGCGTAGGACTGCACCTCCTTGCGCGGGTCCCACTTGAGCTTGCTCGCAAAATCCAGCCAGAAGGGGCAACCGGTTTTCGGATCAAAATGCCACGCGACTATCTCGCGGACATGGGCATCGAGTTTGACTTTAGCTTCTGCGATTCTCTTCTCAAACGACACGCGTTCTCCTCCGCCCGATGGGTCCTGCGTTTCGGCCGCGCAGATGCCTCAGCACGGTCCGACGGTTCATGGTCTCCGTATCCTAGCCGCAAATGATGCGTTTTGTCAGGCCGAAACGGTCGATCCGATCGGACGACGCCGGGCGAACGGTCCTGCTTGATGTCCGTGCCATGGAGCCCGAGCTTGCCCTGTCGATGCCGCAACGGAAGCGCGGCGCATCGCGGCGCGTGGCATGATTCTGATCCTGCTGCTGCCGCGGTCTTTGAACTGCAAGAAAATATCACTACTGTCCGGTCATAGGTCAAACAACAGCAACTGGTTATAGAACGGTACGACTGGAGCGGCACGGCAGGCCTCCGAAAAGAGCTGAAAAATGGGCGTTTTTTCGAGAA
>CAYLOE010000007.1:0-193148 GCA_964385225.1 uncultured Planctomycetaceae bacterium | reverse complement strand
TTTGAAACAAAGACCTTTTTCGCGTTATCGTGGTCTTTCAACCGGACAGTAATGAGCCATCATACCGAATGAGAATAAATGAAATCCAGAAGGAACCCCGGAGAAACTCGGATCAGGCAACAAACGATCCGCGCAGCCCGTCCCGCCGGCCTCGACTTCCCACTTGTCTGCGCAGCGCGGAAATCCTTGAGACGTAACTCAATACGCTACAAATTGTTAAGAACGTCTGCCGCGTAGGATATGCTTGGGCGTGGAACTTCCTACGAAACAATCGTGCTCTCAATCGGCGAACTCGCCGTTGCGTAGAGCTTTCGCGGGATGCGACCCGCGCGGGCTGCGAGGTAGCCCGCGTCGAGGGCGTGGGCCATCGCCCGGGCCATGGCGACGGGGTCTTTCGCGGAGGCGATGCCGGTGTTGAGTAACACGCCGTCGGCCCCGAGTTCCATGGCGATGGTTACGTCGCTGGCGGTGCCGACGCCGGCGTCGACGATGACCGGGTAATCCGGATCACCCTCCTTGAGCATCTCCAGAATGATGCGGATGTTGTTCGGGTTGAGCACGCCCTGGCCACTGCCGATCGGGCTGCCCGCCGGCATGACGCTCGCGGCGCCGGCCTCTTTGAGATGACAGGCCGCGGCTACGTCGTCGCTGGTATAGACGAGCACGGAGAAGCCGTCCTTGATCAGCTCGCGCGTCGCCTCCAGCGTGCCGACCGGGTCGGGCAGGAGGGTTTTCTTGTCGTGCAGAACTTCGAGCTTGACCCAGCTTGCGCCGGGGTTACCAAGTTGTTCGAGGAGTTCGCGGCCCAGACGTGCCACGCGAACGGCATCCTCGGCATTGAAGCACCCCGCGGTATTCGGCAGGATCGTGTAGCGTTTCGTGTCGATAAAGTCGAGCAGACTGCGGTTGTTCTTGTCGAAGAGCCGTTCACGCCGCACGGCAACCGTCACCACTTCGCAGCGACTGGCTTCGAGACACTCGCGCATCTGTTCATACGTGGCATACTTGCCTGTGCCGACAAAGAGCCGAGAGCGAAACGTATGCAGGCCAATTTTGAGCGGAGCCGGGTCCATGGGAACTCCAAATGTCGAATGAAGAATGACGAATTACCAATTACAAATTAGATAAAGGGGCTTTGTTGCTTTTTTAGAAGCGTTCGTGGGCTTACTTTTGTAATTTGTAATTCGCAATTCGTCATTTCTAACCTCCTCCTACCAGCGTCACAATCTCCACGCGGTCGCCGTCGGCCAGCGGCGTTTCCTCGTAGGCGCCGCGTCGGACGATCTGCTTGTTGACCTCGACGGCGAACGGCGGCCGGGGTTGCCGCCGGGCGATGAGCGTCGCCACGGTCGCGGGAGCGTCGAGCGCTTCGGCCTGCCCGTTGAGCTGGATGTGGAGTTGATCAGCCAATTCGTCGTGCCTCCTGAATTCACCGAATTATAGCGACCCGCTGTGCTTTGTTGAATCCGGCACGAGGATTCGCGTGTAGAGCCAGTAGACAAAAACCAGGAAGCCGCCCTCGAGCAGCAGCCCCAGCGTCGCATCGACGAAGCCGTGCAGCCAGACGAGCAGCACGGCGAAGGTCATGCTGTTGAGTACGATCGACGCCACGGCCTGCAATCGCTGTCCCATCACGCCGGGCTCCTCGCTCGGAACTTTGCGCAGTCCCCAGAGCACCGCCGCGGCAAAGGTCGCAGAGAGCGCAAGGGTGTAGGGCAGGAGCGTCACCACGGTCTCGCGGTCATCGGCTTGATAGAAGACGACGGCGATGGAGACCACCAACGCCCCGAGCGCGATCCAGACGGAGAGCAGAGCGAGCATGTCACGGATTGTGGCGAGAAGCCGGCTACGTGTCGAGCCGCGGGAGCCGTCCGCAATCCAAAATCTAAAATCTCCCCACTCCCTCGCTGGCGCTTCGGGCTGGTTAGTTGCGCATCAAAGGATGAACTTGCTCAGGTCTTCATCCTTTACGATGTCGGCGAGGCGATCGCGGACGTACGAGGCATCGATGATAATCGTCTTGCCCGACAGCTCCGGGGCGTCGAAGGAAATCGACTCGACGACTTTCTCCACGATGGTATGCAGCCGGCGGGCGCCGATGTTTTCGGTGGTCTGGTTCACCTGTGCGGCGATGGTCGCCAGCGCCTCGACGGCGTCGTCTGTGATGCGGATGGTCACGCCTTCGGTGGCCATCAGCGCGACTTGCTGCTTCGTTAGCGCGTTTTCCGGTTCCGTGAGAATGCGGCGGAAATCCTCTTTCGTCAGGTCGTCCAGCTCAACGCGGATCGGCAGCCGCCCCTGCAACTCGGGCATCAGATCGCTCGGTTTGGCCGTGTGAAAGGCCCCGGCGGCGACGAAGAGGATGTGATCCGTCTTGACCGGCCCATGGCGCGTGTTGACGGTGCTGCCTTCGATAATCGGCAGAAGATCTCGCTGCACACCTTGGCGGCTGACGTCGGGGCCGGAAGCTTGTCGCCCGCCGCAGAGCTTGTCCATTTCGTCGATGAAGATGATGCCGCTGTTCTCGGCGCGCTGAATGGCCATTTCCTTGACCTTTTCGCGGTCGATGAGCTTCTCCGATTCCTGTTGGAAGATGATCTGCCGCGCCTCGCGGATGGTCACCTTGCGGTCCTTCGCATTGCTGGGCATCAGGCGGTCCATCAGGTCCTGAATCTCCGGTCCGATCTGGTCCGGTCCCATCGTCGTGGCGAACATGCCCATCGGAGCCATTTTCTGCTCGACGCGCAGCTCGACCATCCGCTCTTCCAACTGGCCGTCGCGAAGCTGAGCGCGGAGTTTGTCTCGCGTTCGCTGTCGCCGGGCATCGGCCTCAGCGTCGGTCTCATTGGCATCCGAGTCGGCGCCCTTGGGCAGGAGTTCATCCAGGAGGCGCTCTTCGACGAGCTGCTCGGCCTTCTCGCGCACGACCTCGGTCTGCTCCTGCTGGACCATGTTTACCGCCAGTTCGAGCAGGTCGCGGATCATTGCGTCCACGTCACGGCCGACGTAGCCCACTTCTGTGAACTTCGTCGCTTCGACCTTGATGAACGGCGCATTGACCAGGGCTGCCATGCGCCGGGCAATCTCCGTCTTGCCGACGCCGGTCGGGCCGATCATGAGAATGTTCTTCGGGCCGACTTCTTCGCGCATGCCTTCGGCCAGTTGAAGCCGTCGCCAGCGATTGCGGATGGCGATGGCAATAGCCCGCTTGGCATCGGCCTGGCCGATGATGTATTTGTCCAGTGCGGCGACGATCTGACGCGGTGTGAGTTCTGACATTCGTTCTTTCACGGCCTCCGGTTTCATCCCCGATGGATGGATCGGACATCATAGCAGCAAGTTCGGCGTGGGTCAGTCGTCTCTTCTGACACGCGCCTCGTCCCTCGCCCACCGAGGCGGGTGTTCGACCCCGCGCTTCGGGCTGGTTTACGGTGACTTGTCCTTCACGGCCGGGTCGCGCAGGGATTCACTGCGGATGTGTCGGCGGAGCTTGAACAGCTCCTTGAAGGCGCGAAGGATCACGCGGAAGTTTGCCCCTGTCTGCTGGCCGGCGGTGCGGGGGTAATGGTTGACGCCGACCTCAGCAATGCGAAGGCCGCGGTAGCGGGCGCGTGCGAGCAGCTCGGTGCTGATGAGCGCCCCCTGGCTTCGCAACTCAATCTGGTCGACGAGCGACTTGGGCAGCAGCTTGAAGGCGCAGTCGATATCGCGAACCTTGAGGCCGAAGAGGGTGCGCACGAGCACGCCCCAGCAGTAGGCGTTGACCTTGCGAATGAGCGGGTCGGCGCGGTTCACACGATAACCCACGGCGAAGTCGCACTTATCCAACAGGGCGATGAGTTTGTCGATCTCGCGGATGTCGAACTGGCCGTCGCCGTCAGTGAAGAAGATCCACGAGTAGCGGGCCTCGCGCAGTCCGCGAGCGACCGCGCCGCCGTAGCCGAGGTTGGGATTGTTGTGGACGGCGCGGACGACGCCGGGATATTCGGCGGCCAGGCGCTCGGCGATCTCGCCGGTTCGGTCGCGGCTTCCGTCGTTGACCGCGATGACCTCGTATTGCTCGGCATGCTCCTTCGCGGCCTCGATTGCGGCTCGAACCACTCGCTCGATGTTGGCCTCCTCGTTGTAGCACGGGAAGAAGATGGAAAGTTCGGGGAGTTTGCTCATGGGTTGTTATTGAAACGTGAATCGGAACGTTGTCCTACTCATGACGGCTTTGGTTTTCGGCAAGGGCCGGCGGCAAATCATAACCGAGCAGTTTCGCGGCGGGGGCTACGATGGGGATGACCGATGCAAGGTCTTCCTGCTTGAGATTTTCTCGCCATCGTTCGACGCGCGACTGATGGTCGGGCCGCGACCAGATGACCTGTCGTTTGGCTTCGTAGGCGTCCGGCGCTTTCCGGTTGCCCACGCGGCAGACCCATGCCTCGATTTTCTCGCGAAAATTCGTCGGATTCACGCCGACAAGTTCGCAAGTGCGCAGCGCCGTGGAAAGCGGCTGCCTCACCATCGGCTCATACTTATTGATCGCGCAGTCCTCCTTGATGGCGAGGTAGCCGTGGGTATTGATGTGTGCCCAGTGGCGCGCGCAGCGCTCGATGAGCGGCCGGTCGAGCCACTGCCGCCAGTCGGGCGGCTTGGGATTATGCGACCAGTCGGCCTCGATGCCCGGACGCAACGAGCAGATGGCATCGAGCGGATGGCGTGCCTGCCAGAAAATAACGCGCGGGCTCGGTACGAGTCGGAGTAGTTCACTCAGCTCGAACGGCAGGCCGGGTGTCATGGGTGAGCCCGGCGCGGCCTTGGGCACTTTCATCGCCACGGGTCCGGCGGAGAAGTCGATGTTCGCCAGATCGCTGAAAGCGGGCTCAAAGTAATAGCGAAACGCGCCGAGGTCTTCGAAGAACTCGCCGAAGATCGACGTTCCGCTGCGACCACACCCGAGGATAACAACGTTGGCGATCATGCGGGGGTGTCTCGGCTCAACGAAAATGCCGCTGTGAAGGTGCGGCGTTTCAACTTTCCATCGACGCTGCTACTTGTGGTCAATCCAGCCGCCGGCGAGAACCTCGTCGCCGTCGTAGATGACGAGGGCCTGGCCCGGGGTCACGGCCCACTGTGGCTCGTCGAAGGTGACGCGAACGCGGGCATCCGGCAGCGGCTCGACGACGGCCGGCGCGGCTTCGTGGTTGTAGCGGATGCGCACCAGCGCGCGAAGCTCACCGGTCGGCTCGCCGTGCAGCCAGTTCATCCGCGAGGCATGGGCCGTTTGCGACAGGATCGCGTCCTGCGGACCGACGACGACTTCGCCGGTCTCGGCATCCAGCGAAGACACATAGACCGGCTCACCCACGGCAACGCCCAGGCCGCGGCGCTGGCCGATGGTGAAATTCGGCAGGCCGTCATGACGCGCCAGCTCGCGGCCGTCGACGTGGCGAACGACGCCGGGCGTGAACGCATCGCCGCGTAGCCGCCGCACCACGCGGGCATAATCGCGATCCGGCACGAAGCAGATATCCTGCGACTCGGGCTTGTCGTGTATCGGCAGATCGAAGCGTCGGGCATGGGCGCGAACCTCGGCTTTGGTCAGATCGCCGAGGGGAAACAGCGTCCGCCGCAGAATTGCCGGCTCGACGCCGAACAACACGTAGGACTGATCCTTTGCCGCATCGGCTGCGCGAAACATGCGAACGACTTCGCCGTCGTGCGCCAGCCGCGCGAAATGGCCCGTGGCGACGTACTTCGCGCCGATGGCGTCGGCGTACTCGATGAGCCGGCCGAACTTGAGCCACTGATTGCACATGACGCAGGGATTCGGCGTGCGCGCCGCGGCGTACTCGTCGGCGAAGTAGCGCTTGAGCCGGCCGAAGTCTTCTTCGAAATTCAGTGCGTAGAAAGGAATGCCCAGGCGACCGGCCACCGTGCGGGCATCCGTCGCATCGGCCGCCGAGCAGCAGCCCCGGTGCCGATCGTTCGGCACTGAATCGCTTTGCCCCCGAACCTGCAGCGATACGCCGCGGGCGCGCGTGCCGGCCAAGTTGTCGGGGAGTGCGGGCGGCTCGCCTGCCGTCGTCCTGCATGCCTCGACCGGCTCCGGCTCATGGGCTCCGAGGCGCATGAAGACCCCGACCACGTCGTAGCCCTGCTCGTTCAACAAGCAGGCCGCCACGCTGCTATCGACTCCGCCGCTCATGGCGACCAGTACCCTGGACCCCTTCTTCATGCGGGTAGTATAAGCGAACCGGGCCCATCCCGCCGACGTGAGGTTTGCCGCTCCGACGGCCGGGAAATTTCATTTTCACACACCGGCGTCCAGAGGGCTGTTCGTCGCCATGTGGGCTGCAAAAAAATTAAAGCATGTTGAATTAAGTTGAATTCCCTGAATTTTACCCTCTCGGGCGGACTCCTTGCGCGCTGTCGTGTTCATGGAGAAGTAGCTTGCTCGGCGCTTGCGCATACGTCCCCCGCCCTGATCTTTGGTTCCGGGTGGGGCAACCGTGGAGTGATTCGACGCGCGTGATGGCGGGCAATGCCCACCCTACGACTTGATACAGAGTGGGGCACCGGTGTGCGGTTGATTCGTCTTTGCCCACGAGGGGTGGCGCTACGGTGTTGTGAGCAGCAAATCGATGAAGGCCGTCATGTCCACCAGATCCACGGTGAAGACATCCTGCGGCGCGGCGAGGTCGGCGCAGGGGTGGTAGTACGGGTCGGTGGTGAGGACGCCGATGAACTCGGCGATGTCGAGGCCGTCCACGTTGCCGTCGCCGTTGATGTCGCCGGGGATCGGGCAGGTGCAGCCCAGGTCGCGGATGGCGAAGTCGTCAAGTGCCGCCTCTACGATCGAGCCGGAGCCGAAGTCCGACGCGACGAAGCGAAGCTGAATCTGCGAAGTCAGCGGGACCACATCGGCCACACGAAACTCGTAGTAGAACCAGCCGCCGCTCGTTTGCGGGCCTGCCGGGCCGATGGTTTCCACGTTGACCCACGTGCCGCCGGCATTCGGCGAGATATCAACCACGAAGACGTCCGCGTTCGGCGCCGCGCCCTGGTCGTTCGAATACCACCGCCAATAGCTGACGATCGGATCGTCCATCGTCGTCAGGTCGAACACGGGGCTCTTGAGCGTGGTTTTGCCGTTGTCCACGTCGTAGCTGCCGATTCCTGAGCCGGCGCGGCCGTCGGTGACGAAGCAGATGACGCCAGGGTGCGGGGTGTGATCGTCTTCCGGTTGCGCGGCGGTCCCTTCGGGGTCCATCGCGCCCCAGATGCCGAGGGTCGCGTTGTCGCCGACATCGCCTACCGTCCAGCCGAGCAGCGAACCCTCAAACTCGTTGGTGTAGAAGTCGTCGGCTTCGAGGGAGAAAGAACTGTGCACGTTGACCGGCGCTCCGCAGGGGCTGCCGGCCGTGTATCCGCCGTCGCCTTCGGCCGTGAAATAGAACTCGACCGGCACGCCGCAGGGCGCTTCGGGAATCGTAGCGGCGTACAAATCGCCTCCCAGCGGTGTCAAGGGGACGTCATCGAACGGGCCCGAACTGCTGAAGCGATAGTGACATCTACCGGAGCCGGGTGCATAAACTTCCTGCGCCGGGGTGATCCGCACATTGACTGCCGTGGGCTGTCCTGCGGCGATGACGGCCGGGATGCCTCCGGGCAGATCCATCACGAGGCCGCAGGAGGCCCAGCGTGAAAGGTGCAGGATGGCGGGCAGGTTTTCCTCGCAGGTGGGGATGATCTGATCAGCCGGGAGCAGGAAGCCGAATTGCCCGGTGTCGCGTAGCTCGATGGTGTAGGCGACTGTATCGGCGGCGCCGTAGACCCAGTCCACCGAGCCGCCGTTTGCAGGGTAGATGGCGGTGTTGATCGGGCCAGCGACATAGCTTCTGCCGTGTACGCTCTGGATGAGCTGCTGCATGGTCGTGCCGAGCGTGTTGAAGAGGGGTTGATCCGGAGAGAGTGCCGGCGTGTAGCCCCAGGGCCACAGGATGAGCTGTGAGTAGCTGTGGTAGTCCATGTAGGCGCGAATATTCGGTCGGGCGAGAATGAAATCTCGCAGGACCTGCGTCTCGGGTTCGCTAAATGGTGAGGGGCCGCGATAGACTTCGGAACTCGGCGTGGGGCTTGAGCCGCTGTTGTCGAATCCCCATTGGAAGCCCCAGTTGCGATTGAGATCGACGCCGAAGGTGCCGTTGCCGTTGTTGCGGCGGTTCTTCCGCCAGAGGCGCTGCGTGGTCCATGTGTACTCGTAGCCGTCGGGGTTTACACATGGGGCCAGGTAGAACTCGGTGCGATTGACCAGTTCCTGGATGCAGGGGTCGGTGTCGTAGTTGTTCACGAGGTAATCGGCGATGTAGAGAACCATCGGGCCGGTGATCCATTCGCGAGCGTGTTGCAGGCCGTGATAGAAAACGCCGGGCCGGTCGCCGGGTTCGGGACCGCCGACGCCTGCCGGACCAGTCACGCGGAGGACCCATATATCGCGTGATTCGAGGGAGTCTCCGATGTCGATTACCTGGCAGAGGTCCGGTCGAGCGGCGGCGAGGTTGTTGATGAACAGGACGATGTCCGCGAGGGGCATGTAGTCGTCGAAGGGACCACCGCCGCGAAGGAGCAGGGAATTTCGCTCCGCGCGATAGGCGGCGTAGAGGTCGTCATTGCGTACGTCGTAGGACAGTCCCGCGGCATCGAGGGCTTTTCGCTCGTTGGCCGATACGTGGACCTCGATCGGCCCGATGCCGAATTCGTGGGACCAGATATCGAGGTCCATGTCCAAGAGAAGTTTGAGTTGCTCTTCGGTCTGCACCTCGACCTGGACGACCTGATCGCCGGGCTTGATGGACAGGTCGGCCGCAAGGGCCGACGGGACGAAAATCAACGATAGAATCAGTACGATTCGTCGGGATGCACTTTGCAAGGTCTCGCTCCACCCCCCACCCTCGGGCTCGACCGGGAAGATGGGAAAAGGGCATCATAACAGAAATTGTCCGTGGAATGAAATCGGTCGGGGTTGACGGAGAATCGGGCCGATTCTACGCTGCCTGACGGAAACGGACCTTCGTGCTTAACGAGGGACGACCGGCCCCTGTTTGCCGTCACCGGCCACTGACGATTCGACACCGGCAGCTGTTATTTGCGAGGTATTGCACCCTTGTCCACACCGACGACCGAGACGCCCCTGTCTTTTGAAGCGCGCCACCACTTTCTGCTGCGAAAGCTCCACTCGCTGACCGGCATCGTGCCAATCGGGGTGTTTCTCATCGAGCACCTGTTGACGAATTCGCTGGCTGCCGGCTGGGCCTCGCAGACGCCGGGTCCGGAGCGGTTCAACGAAGCGGTTCACTCGCTTCACAATCTGCCGTATCTCTGGGCGCTGGAGCTGTTCGGCATCTTTCTGCCGCTGGCTTTTCATGCGCTCTACGGCATTCGCATCGCCATGACCTCGCAGCCGAACGTGCGGGCCTATCCGTACATGGACAACCGGCGCTACACGCTTCAGCGGATCACCGGTTACATCGCGTTCGTGTTTGTCCTCATTCACCTGATGAAGTATCGCTTCGCTCACGTGGTCGGATGGGGACCGGAGTTCATCGGCAGCGAAGACCCGTTCGAGATCACGCGCCACGGCCTGCAGGCGTGGGAGCCGTTCACCGGCTTTGTCGTTCCGGCGTGGATTACGCTTGGCTTTTATCTGCTGGGCCTTTGGGCGGCTTGTTATCACTTCGCCAACGGCATCTGGAGCTTTTGCGTCAGCTGGGGCATCACGGTTGGTGAGAAAGCCCAGAAGCGCGTGGGGATGGCCGCCGCCGGCGTGGGCATCGTGCTGTTTCTCTGGGGCTGCATGAGTTTGTATGCGTTTGCCAGGGCGGAACCGGCGGAGCGCACGCAGTCGCACACGGCGACCGCGACAGCGAACATGGACTAACCGAAAGCATCTTCGACACAAACAAGTAGCATTATGGCAAAACAACGTGTAGCAATGATTGGTGGCGGTCTGGCGGGGCTGGCCGGGGCGATGAAACTGGCGGAGTTGGGGATTGGTGTTGACCTCGTCAGCATGGTCCCGGTGAAGCGGTCGCACAGCGTCTGTGCGCAGGGCGGCATCAACAGCGTCAACGCGGCGACGCGCGCCCAGGGGGATAACGAGTGGAAGCACTTTGATGACTCGGTTTACGGCGGCGACTTTCTTCAGCATCAGCCGCTGGTCAAGGAGATGTGTGACTGGGGACCGAAGGTCATCGACCTGCTCGATCGGCTTGGCGTTCCCTTTAATCGAACGGCGGAGGGCCACCTCGATCGTCGGCGCTTCGGCGGCACACTCTACAAGCGAACGGCCTTCGCCGGCGCGACCACGGGCCAGCAGCTTCTCTATGCGCTGGACGAGCAGACCCGCCGATGGGAGACCGAGGGGCTCATCAAGAATTATGAGCTGTGGGAGTTTCTCGGTCTTGTTGTCGATGACCACGGCGTCTGCCGCGGCTGCGTCATACAGGACATGATGTCGATGGAGATCAAGGCCCTCGCGGCTGACGCGGTCGTCATGGCCACCGGCGGTTGCGGGTTGATCTACGGCAAGAGCACCATGTCGATGATCTGCACCGGCGGGGCCAACAGCCGCGTCTATCAGGAAGGCGTCAAGTACGCCAACGGCGAGTTTATCCAGGTGCATCCCACGGCCGTGCCTGGCGCGGATAAGCTGCGGCTGATGAGCGAGAGTGCTCGCGGCGAAGGCGGCCGCGTCTGGGTGCCTCGCACGCCGCAGGACCCGCGCGATCCGCGGTTGATTCCCGAGTCTGAGCGATACTATTTTCTCGAAGAGCGCTATCCGACATACGGTAATCTCGTGCCGCGTGACATCGCCACGCGGGAGATTTTCGACGTCTGCGCCAATGGCGGTCTTTCCGTCGAGAAAGATGATTACTGCGTCTATCTCGACCTGACGCATCTGCCGGCCTCCACGCACCACAAGCTGGAAGGTATTCTGGCGATCTACGAGAAGTTTCAGGGCTCAAATCCTCGAACGACGCCGATGAAGATTTTCCCGGCCGTGCATTACTCGATGGGCGGCCTCTGGTGTGACTACGCGAAGGACGTGAAGACCGGCGGGATCATCCTCGGCGATCCGCGAAATCAGCAGACGAACGTTCCCGGTGTCTATGCCATCGGGGAGGCGGACTATCAGTATCACGGAGCGAATCGCCTCGGGGCCAATTCGCTGTTGTCCTGCATTTTTGCCGGACTTGTCGTCGCGCCGTCTATCCAGAGCTACTTCAAGTCGCTCAAGCGCAGCGCGGCGGATGTGCCCGCGACGGTTTTTGACTCTGCCGTCCGCAAGCACAAGGATCGGCTCGACGAACTGGTGGCCCGGACCGGCGAGGAGAATGCCTACCACATTCACGAAGAACTCGGCCGCACGATGACGCAGAATGTCACGGTCGTCCGCTATAACGATAAAATCAGGCAGACGCTCACGAAACTGGATGAATTAACGGAGCGTTACCTTCGGGCGCCACTCGCGGACAAGGGCAAATGGACGAACCAGAATCTTTCGTTCACGCGTGCTTTGGGCGACATGCTGATTCTTGCGAAGGTGATCGCGCTGGGCGCTCTGCAGCGCGATGAATGCCGCGGCGCGCATTACAAGCCCGACTTTGAAATCGCCGGGCTGAATCCCGAATCGGGCGACCTTGCCGGCCAGGCGCGCAAGTGGTGCGAGATATTCAAGGCGAGAAATGACAAGTGGCTCCAGTCCACGATTGCGGAATACTCGCCCGACGGCCCGCGGCTTTCATACGAGGCGGTAGACACCAGTTTGATCGCACCGCGGCCGCGGACGTACGGGCTCAAGGGGGCCGAGGAGATCGAGCGGGTTTGGAAGACCGAGTTTTCCTCGCAAAGCAAACCACGCGAACTCGCAGCCAGCGTATCGTAAACGAACCAGGAGAATGCGAACCCCTACTACGTCTTACAAGTGACATTTCGTACCCCAGCCCGAAGCGCGAGCGAGGGCGCCCAATCGTTGTCCTCCTCGACGCATCGGAGGAGCATCCCCATGACTTTCAGATGCATCATTCTGTCTGTGACGGTTTCCATGTTGGCTCAATCCGTTAATCTCTTCTCCATGCAAGCAATCGCCGATCAAACTGCCGTTCTCCCGTCCGCGAAGTCACGCAGTGACATCCCGGAGAAGTACCGCTGGGACTTGACGCGTATCTTCCCGGATGACGCCGCTTTTGAGGCCGCGTTCAAGAAGGTCGAAACGCTGATGGTTCGCTTCAAGGGCCTGCAGGGCACGCTCGGCAAGTCCGGTGACGCGCTGCTCGCCGCGCTTACGCTTCACGATGAGTTGTCCGCCGAGCTCGATCGCGTCGTGGTCTATGCGGGCCTCTCGCATCATGAAGACATGAGCAACTCCCCGGCGCAGGGTCGATGGGATCGCGCGCAGTCGCTGGCCACTCGGGCCGAAGAAGCATCAAGCTGGCTGGTGCCGGAGATTCTGACGCTGGAATCGGACAAAGTGCACGGCTGGTTCAGCAAGAGCGACAAGCTGGCGATCTATCGTCACTATCTCGACGACCTTCATCGCCAGCGCGATCATTTCCTTTCGCCGCGCGAGGAGGAACTGCTGGCCATGGCCGGCGAGGTCGCCTCGGCTCCGCAGAACATCTACGGCCTCTTCACCAATACCAACCTGGACTTTCCGAAGATCAAGGACGAGAGCGGTCAGGAAATTCTGCTCAGCTCGGCGAAGTATTACAATCTGATCTACTCGAAGGATCGGCGCGTCCGCCGCGATGCTTTCATCGGCTATCACGAGACTTACCAGGCCAAGGCCAACACCCTCGCCGCGCTGCTGTCGGCGCACGTCAAGCAGCACATGTTCTTCGCGAAGGCGCGCGGGTTTGCCAGCGCGCGGGAGGCGGCGCTGTTTGGTCCGAACATTCCCGTCGCCGTGTACGACAATCTCGTTGCCACGGTCAACAAGCACCTGCCCAAGTTGCACCGCTACGTGGCCTTGCGCAAGAAGCTCATGGGCATCGAGAAGGTGCATCAATACGATCTCTACGTGCCGATGATCGAGGCCGAGGAAGAGAAGATCCACTATGACGACGGTGTGAAGACGATTCTCACGGCCCTTGCTCCGCTCGGGGCGGACTACGTCGGCACGCTCAAGAACGCTTTCGAATCTCGCTGGATCGACGTTTACGAGACGCCCAACAAGCGCAGCGGGGCCTATTGCTGGGGCAGCTACCTGACGCATCCGTACCTGCTGCTCAACTACACCGCGACCATGAATGATCGCTCGACCGTCGCTCACGAAATGGGTCACGCCATGCACTCGTGGTACACCGTGAAGAACCAGCCGATTGTCTACGGTGACTATGCGACCTTCTGCGCCGAAGTGGCCAGTACGGTCAACGAAGTGCTCCTCGCCCATTACCTGCTGAATCATGCAAAGAATGACACCGAGCGGTTGCTAATCCTCCAGCAGCAGATTGAAAGCATCCGCACGACGGTCTTTCGGCAGACGATGTTCGCCGAGTTCGAGCAGCGATTCCATGAGCTTGCGGAGGCCGGTGCGCCGTTGACCGCCGAGATGCTCATGAAGGAATACGCCGCGATCGTCGCGAAGTATTACGGCCCGGACTGCGAGAACGATGCGTGCGTCGCTGCTGAGGGGCTGCGCATCCCTCACTTCTATAGCAACTTTTACGTCTATACCTACGCCACCAGCCACTGCGCCGCGACGAACATCGGCCGGCGGATCATCGGCGGCGAGGCCGGCGCGGTGGACGGCCTGATGAAATTCCTCTCGGCCGGCAGCAGCAAGTATCCGCTGGACATTCTGCGGCTCGCCGGCGTCGACATGACAACGCCGAAGCCCATTGAAGACACCATGCAGCTCTTCGACGAACTGCTCGACGAATTTGAGGCGCTTCACGCCAAGCGGGCGGCCAAGGCGTCGAGGTGACTACGCCCGTGCATCTTCACTCCGTCAGTATCGGTCGACCGCAAATCGTTCTGCGCGGCGGCCAGCAGTACAGCACTGCGATCAACCGACGCCCCGTCGAAGGGCCGATCGAGCTGACGCCGCTCGGCCTCGTCGGTGATCGCGTGAGCGATGATGCGGTCCACGGCGGTCCGGACAAGGCGGTCTGCTGCTATCCGCTGGAGCATTACGCCTTTCTTGGCGGCGAACTCGGCACGGAGCTTGTGCCGCCGTCCTTCGGCGAGAATCTGACGACCGTGGGTCTGCTGGAGATCGAGGTCTGCATCGGTGACGTGTATCGCATCGGCTCGGCGACGGTGCAGGTGTCGCAGCCGCGCGGCCCGTGCCGGAAGCTGGCCGACAAGCTGGGAAGCCCGCGGACGATTCCACTTATTCACGAGACCGGTTACAGCGGCTTTTACTTTCGCGTGCTTGAAGGCGGCATGATCGGCTCCGGCGACTCTGTGGTGCTTCAGGAACGACGCCACGAGGACCTTGCTGTCGCGAAGCTGCTTCGACTCAAGCATGAGAAGACGATCGACGCGGCCCTTGCCGCGCGCCTGGCTGCGCTTCCTGAGCTGGCACGGAGCATGCGCGAGGCGTTTGCGAAGAAGCGCTTTGGGCAGTGTGCAACGTAGGGGATGTGGATTACCTGGTGCTATCGGCCGGCTCACAGACGACGAGAGAGAGCATCATGAGGTTCACGACGCGTTGGATGACCGGCTGGGTGACGATGGGCCTGGCACGGCGGCGGACGACGTAGAAACCGCTTACCTTGTCGTGCCATGCCGTCGTAATCTTTGCGGTCAAACACGGGCCCGACGCGTGTTTCCATAAGGCCGCCGAAGGAAAAGAAAGTCACGCCGCGATTTTGGCTGCAAGCGGTTCGATGTAATTTTGTATCTCGCGGATCGAGTCCGGCAGATCGCCTGAACCAAACCGCTTCCACCAGTTCACGATGGTGAGACCGACCGGCTGGTCGGTCGTGCGATCACGAAGCAAGATGAGTCCGTCCTCCGTCTCTTCGCCCACGACCTGAGTCTCGCGATGCGCCTTGATCCACAGATAGAGGACGTCCCCGCCCACGTCGTAGTGGTACCAGCGCATGCCGTTGATCACGCCTTCGAGCGTGTCGATGACGACCATTCGACGGTACCTTTCGCAATTCGACCGGGATATGCAGTCTTGACGAAACCGGCGTTGACATCGGCAACTACGACGACACGAATACCGGCAAATAGCTCCTGCCCATAGTATAGGCCGAGCAGTCAGGAGCCGACGTGCTGAATCGGGTTTCCAGAGGTTGCTCGATGGCTCTCTCAGCGAGGGGTCGATAACCTCGCATGTCCGGGTGGCCCTTCAAAATATGGCCGAACCAGGTGTGGTCGTGAAGCACGATTTGACGACCGAGTGGATCGGTGATGGTGCTATCGGCCACACGTCGGTACCGTTGACGCGGACACGGGTCGTGACGCTCAGCCCTCGACTTCGATGCCCATGTTTCGGGCGGTGCCCATGACGATGCGCTTGGCGGCGTCCATGTCGAAGCAGTTGAGGTCGGGCATTTTCTGCTTGGCGATGGCCTCGACCTGTGTCATGGTGACCTTGCCGACTTTCTCTTTGTTCGGCACGCCGCTGCCCTTGGCGACCTTGGCGGCGTCCTTGAGCAGGACCGACGCGGGCGGGCTCTTGATGATGAAGTCGAAGGTGCGGTCGGCGTAGACATTCACCACGGCGGTGACGGGCATGCCGTTGAGGTGCTTGGTTCGTTCGTTGAACTGCTGGACGAACTGGCCGGGGTTCACGCCGTACTGGCCGCATGCCGGGCCGATGGGGGGCGCCGGGGTCGCTGAACCGCCGGGCCCCTGAACTTTGAACGTTGCAGTCGGTGTTTTCTTCTTCTTCGCCACGGTGTATTCGCCTCGCTGTAAACCGATCGGCCGACATTCAGCCGTCATGGGCCGTGTCAGGCCTGTTCAATCTGCCAGTATTCGAGCTCGATCGGGGTGGCCCGGCCAAAGATGGTCACGATCACGCGGACCTGACCCTTGTCCGGGAAGACCTCGTCGATCTCGCCCTCAAAATTCTCAAACGGGCCTTCCTTGACCTTGATGGCATCGCCCTTCTTCATGCCGGCCATGCCTGCCAGCGTGGGCTGCTCGGCGGACTTCTCGACGACGGCGAGCATCTTCTCGACGTCGTGGGGCTTCATGGCCGTGGGCTTGCCGTCGGAACCGATGAAATCGCCGACGCTCATGGTCTCGCGAACGAGAAACCAGACATCCTCGGGGATGCTGCCGTCTTCCTCGGGGGCCATCTCCACGAAAACGTAGCCGGGATAAAGCTTGCGATCGAAGACGCGGGCGACGCCGCCGCGCATTCGCTTTTCGCGCTGCGTGGGGACGAGGATGCGCCCGATGCGGTCGTCGAGGTTTTCGATCTTGACCTTGCGCGTCAGTGCCTCGCAGACGCGGTCCTCGCAGTTGCTGGCGACACGCAGAACATACCAGTGCATGGAGCGGGCGGCGGCGGCAGCCGGGGCGGGCTTGCCCCTGGCCGGCGCGGTCTGCTGCGGCTGCTCCTGCGGTTCCGCGGGGGAATGCGAATCCGTCGGCACCGGCTCCGGCGGCGGAGCGCCGTCGTCGGTCATCTCCGGCTGCAGGTCCTTTGGTGCTTCATCGCTCATCGTACGGACTCCATCTTCCCGGGCTTCGATCATCAGAACAGCTCTCCGAAGGCGCCGGTCAGGCCGCCCTTGAGGACGCCGATTGCGTTGAAGAAGAGCATGAACAGGACGTCCACGACGAACAACGCAATGCTCATGAAGATCACAACGAAGATGACCACCTTGGTCGAACCGATGATTTCCTTGCGGCTCGTCCAGTTGACTTTTTTCATCTCGCCTTCGGTGGCGATCAGGAAATCGCAGACGCGGCGGTTCAGCGCCAGCAGCCAGTAGGTCAGCAGGCCGAGACTGACGATCGTGGCCACGGCCACACCGACCTGGATGTACTGGGTTTTTGTTCCTGAGCCGACCAGCTCGAACTTCTCATAGAGGAAGTGGGCGAACCAGCATATCAGGGCGCCGGCGGATACGCCGGTCCACACGCGGGTGTGGTAGCCCTGCGACGGCTTGTAGATATCGAAGAAGCCACCGCGTTCGCCCCGCGGCGCCTGGACCTCGGTGGAGGCATTTCGGGCATCGAGGGGCTGGTTTCGGTTACGTTCGTTGGCGGCCAATTCGGCCATGGAAGACTCCTTGGTCTGCCTGTCGGCCAGGGCCGTACTGCCGTCGGAGCCCTCCGACCTTTTGGATGATTTATCGTCACGTTTGGCCATGTAGGCACCTGAGACCGCCGCCTGTTTTTCGGCGCCATGAAGACGGCAACCTTATGAGACAGGAGCGGAGGGACTCGAACCCCCAACCGCCGGTTTTGGAAACCAGTGCTCTGCCAATTGAGCTACGCTCCTTTGAGAGGGACCGAGGATTCAAGGGTTCACGGAACCGAGTGACAACCTTTGCATTACTGCGTTCCGTGGTTCTCAGACCCCTTGGACGCCAAGTCCCTGTTCATTACTTCCGCTTGATCTTATGGAGCGTATGTCGCCGAAGCTGCGGACAATACTTTTTCAGTCCGGCCTTGAGCTTTTCGGGAACGCCCTGGAGAACGTTGATCGTCGTGCGATAATTCAAATCGCCCGTCTCGGTGCATTCCAGCCAGACCCACTCTCGTTTGCTTGCCTTGGCCATTGATCATTTCCGCCTTATCGGAAATCGGCGGGCCGAACCGGAAGGCCCCTTTACAGGACCCGACGATCCGGCCGCCGTTTTCGATATCAACCTTTAGAGGTCCTTATTCGAGAACCTTCGTGACCACGCCCGACCCGACCGTTCGGCCACCCTCACGGACGGCGAAGCGGACGCCCTCTTCAAGGGCGATCGGGGAGATCAGGGTCACTTCCAACGTTACGTTATCGCCGGGCATGCACATCTCGGCACCTCCGAGCAGCTTGAGACTTCCGGTTACGTCCGTGGTACGGACGTAGAGCTGCGGGCGATAGTTATTGAAGAACGGCGTGTGTCTTCCGCCTTCTTCCTTCGTCAATACATAAACCTCGGCTTCAAACCGGGTGTGGGGGGTGATCGAGCCGGGCTTGGCCAGAACCTGACCGCGCTCGAGCTCTTCCTTTTCCACGCCGCGGAGGAGGAGGCCGACGTTGTCGCCGGGGTGACCTTCGTCGAGGGTCTTGTTGAACATTTCGACGCCGGTGACGACGGTCTTGCGCGTATCCTTGGCCAAGCCGATGATCTCGACTTCCTCGCCGACCTTGATGATGCCGCGCTCGATGCGGCCGGTGCCGACGGTGCCTCGGCCCTTGATGCTGAAGACGTCTTCGACGGGCATCAGGAAGGGCTTGTCGGAATCGCGGACGGGCTCAGGGATGAAGGTGTCGAGTGCTTCCATCAGCTTGTTGATGCACTCGATGGTCTTCGCATCCTTGGGATTCGTCAGGGCGGCATTGGCCTGACCGCGGATGATCGGGGTCGTATCGCCGGGGAAGCCGTACTTGCTGAGCAGCTCGCGTACTTCGAGCTCAACGAGTTCGAGAAGCTCGGGGTCGTCGAGCAGATCGATCTTATTGAGGAAGACGACGAGGGCGGGGACGTTCACCTGGCGGGCCAGGAGGACGTGCTCGCGCGTCTGGGGCATGGGGCCGTCTGCGGCGCTGACCACGAGAATGGCGCCGTCCATCTGGGCAGCGCCGGTGATCATGTTCTTGACGTAGTCGGCGTGGCCGGGACAGTCGACGTGGGCGTAGTGGCGATTCTCCGACTCGTACTCCACGTGGCTCGTGGCGATGGTCAGAATCTTCGTCGGGTCGCGGCGGCCGTCTTTTTCAGACGCCTTCGCGACTTCGTCGTAGGCCTTGAACTTCGCAAGGCCCTTGGCCGCCTGCACCGCGGTGATCGCTGCGGTCAAGGTGGTCTTGCCGTGGTCGACGTGGCCGATCGTGCCGACGTTTACGTGTGGTTTCTTTCGTTCGAATTTTTCCTTGGCCATGCCAGCGATTCCTCCGCGTCCTACCTTAAGTCTGGTTGGATTTCTCCGTTACTCTTGAAGAATTCTCTCTAACCTTGAACACAACACAACCGCGGACAAGAAAACCAAACGACGGCTTACGATGCCGACGGTTGGTCACGAAAACTCCTGTCCGATCAACCGGCGTTAATAAATCGACACTCGGGGCGACGACCCGACTGACCGGCGCGTCCGCGAGACTTTCCTGTCTCATTCGGGTCGGGCTCGCCGACGTGCGCTTTCGTGCTATCGAAACGAGACGCATATCCGCTTTTCAACAGATCTGCATCCCTCGAAAGCTGCTGACGGGACTTGAACCCGTGACCTCGTCCTTACCAAGGACGCGCTCTACCAACTGAGCTACAGCAGCACACGGTGCCGTTGCGCGTCCGCAGTTGCCGCCAAGACCCAGCACGACGGTCGCTCCTGGTCCGAGGTCGCGCGCCCGCTGCGAGTAAGACCGGCCAGTATAAGGCGTTGGCGAACGGCGTCAATGCCAAGCTGCACATGGGTTTGTATGGACGCGATTTCAGTCGCTCATCTCTCTTTGTTGACGGTAAGGCATTGATTTACAAGTATTTACATTTAACCGACAGATCGACGTCCCGAGAACTCTTTCGTCCTCGGGTTCAAACCCCCGCCAACGGCCGTTAACGATCGACATCAACGAGCATCTCCAATCGCTCATTCCACGAATCGCTCACTCGGGTTTGCTGTTTCAACGCCTGGGCGACGTACTTCGAAAGATCGGTCGAGGTAATACGCCATCTGCGGAGGCGTGATGTTGCGAAACACGTAATCGCCGAACGATTCCTTCACGATGGGATCCCACGGCAGCGGGATGCGCTCATCCGGTGGCGACGATTCTCGCATGTGCTGCCACACGGCGACGTACTCCGGCGGGCATTGAACGCGTCGAAAGAGCGAATCGGTCTCGCGCAGTGTGAAGAACAGGACGACAAGCACAAGAATGCCCGCAATGCCGTGCGATGCCTGTTCGCCGAGTTGCCTCGATTTATCGCGAAGCGTCTGTATGCCGATCGCGGCGCCCAGTGCCACCAGCGGGCCCAGGTAGAATACCCAGTATGCATGATATTGATATTGCCGCAGAAAGAGAACGAGCCAGGCGAGACCCGTCACGTGCAGCACCCACTCCGCATCGACGCCCTGCGTAACGGACTTTTGTTCATGGGCCGATTTCCGTCGTGTGCTTCGCAAGAGTTCGGAGAGGATTCGAATCGCGGTGATGGCGACGAGAATCATCACCGGCCAAGTGAAGTTTTCGATGGTGTTTGGCCATGTCTTTGATGTCGGGCCCGCGGTGGATGAAGCGCTTCTCGACGTAAAGATGGCGAAAAGATCGGCCCAGCGGCCCGCAAGTCCGGCATGGACGATGTGCAGGATCACCGTCAGAAATCCGCAGAGGAAAACAGCCCATACGAGCAGACAAAGCCGGCCGCTGAGGCGCGTTCTTCTCCACTCGAACCAAGCGTGTACGCTGAACAGCCCCGCGAAGAGTGCCACCGGCCAGTCGATGGCCATTCCCAGAATGACGGCCGCGCTCCAGCCGATCGCCGCGCCGGCGCGGCGCGATGTATCCGATCCGCGTTCGATGCAGCGCTGCCAGAACGCCAGTGCACAGAGCATCGCGCAAAGGCAGAAGGCCTCGTGGTTCATCATGCGGCCGTAATAAACCGACATCGGCATCACGCAATAGACCAGCCCCGTCAGCATGGCGAGCTCGCGGCCATGTGCGCGCTCAACCAGCCGCATCCACACCGCGAGTGAAATCAACGATGCAATGATCGCCGTCATTCGGGCGACGGCCTCGCTTTCGCCGAAGAGTCGAAACGCACCGGCGAGCAGCCAGACGAGGCCCGCGGGATGCGTCGCGTAGATCGACCGTTCATCTGGCGGCGCAGCTTCGCTGACAGCCACCAGCGGCATTGCATGATGCATCTCGAAGGGATAGCGCAGGAAGTTTCGGGCGAGTTGCGAGTAGAAGGCGCCGTTCCAGTCGTGCAGTCCGATCCACGGTGTGGAAAGCTCCCGGGCCATGCCGAGGCCGTATGCCGCCAGCAGGAGCGCCAGGACCGCGGCACTCATTGAGCGAGGTCCAACGCGCACGCGCAGCGACGACGATGGCGAGTTTGCCTGTCCGGATGTCGTGCGATGTTTGTTCGTCAATGGATCAGGCACTCGGCCGAACCTTGTGTATCGCGGTATCCATTCCCCGTGCCGAGGCGGCTCCAGTCGTTTGAGCGCGTGTCGGCTTTACATCGACTCTTGCCTGCGGTACATACTAAGCGGAATCATCACGAACGATAGCGAGTGTGCGAAGGTGGCAAGTTCACCGAAACAGCCGGATTGTCTGGTCCTGGCCTCGTCCAGTCCGAGGCGAGCGGAGCTCCTGCGTGAGGCGGGCTACCGGTTCACCGTGGTCGAGCCGCCCATGGCCGAGCCCGATGAGAGGCATCCGCACGTGGAGCCGGCGTCTTTTGCGAAGTCGCTAGCCTACTTCAAGGCCCGCAGCATTGCCGACACCAACCCGGCCGATTCGATCCTGTCCGCAGACACGATCTCCGTCCTGGGTAACGAAGTCTTCGGCAAGCCGGCGGATCGAGACGACGCGCGTCGCATTCTCGCACGCCTCTGCGGTACGAGCCATCATGTGATCACCGGCGTGGTATTGCTTCACCCGGAAACCGATCAGCGGCTCATGGGCCACGCCGTCAGCACGATCCACATGCGTCGGCTGCCTGAGGATGCGATCGAATCCTATCTGGATACGGGTCAATGGCAGGGGAAAGCAGGCGCCTACGGTATTCAGGACCAGGGTGATGTTTTCGTTGAGCGTTATGATGGCAGCTTCACCAACATCGTCGGCCTTCCGCTGGAATTGATCCACGACATGTTTGAACGTTGGGAATGAGCCGCGGCCGTCGAGACCGTTTCTTCACTTCGCTTGCGGCCGGCTCACATCGAGCAGCACCATCGAAGCATCATCCGCCTGCGACAGACTGCCGGGCAAGGCGTCGAGGCGTTCGGTTACTCTGCGGCGAAGTTCGTCCGGCTCGCATCGCAACATTTCCAGCATGCCTTCGCGGAGGCGGGGCATTTGCGGCAGCGGCGGTCGGTCTTCGATCAGGAGTGGTTCGATCCCGTCGCTATAGACCACGATGCGCCGGCCGGGCTTGAGTGTGAGTGACTGGTCGGTGAACTTCTGTCCCTGCGCGAGCCCCAGGAGTCCGCCTTCGCCATGCAGTTCACCGGCAAATCCGGATGCATCGATCAACATGGGCGGGGGATGTCCGGCGACGGCGTAATCGAGGCGGAGCGATTCACGATCGACGATGCCGTACCAGGCCGTGATGAACTGGGAGTCCGGCAGATCCTGTGCGGCGAGTTGATCGTTGAGGGCGCTTAAGACTTCGGACGGCGGCACAAGCTCGTAGCCGCCCGGCGTGATGCGTTTGGGCTTGATGGCGTGCTTGATATACATCGTAAGCAGGCCGGCGGCAACGCCGTGCCCGACGGCATCGGCGAGGTAGAAGCCGTATCGCGTTTCGTCGAGTCGAAAGATGTCGAAGATATCGCCGCTGACCCATGTGCAAGGCCGGAAGTAAGCGGAAAAGCGCAGGGGTCCGTCGACCGGAAGATCGCGCGGGAGAAAGTCCCTCTGTAATCGTGAAGCCAGATGCAGTTCGCGATCAATCGAATCGAAGTGACGATGCAGACTGTTGTGAAGGCGCTGCATCCCGTCGATTTCGGTGGCGAATGCCTGCATGGTCGGCTGGCACTGCCGCAGGGCGGTCAACGCGCCGAGCAGCATGTCCAATGACGAATCCGGCGGAAGACAGACGAAGCCGACGCCGACGTGCGAAAACCGTTGCGGGCGTGATGTCAGAACCACCACGCCGATCTGCAATTCTCCCAGTGCTTCGATGTCATCGCTGAGTCGGCGTCGTCCCGAATTTCCGTCCGGCTCATCCGTCGCGCCGCTGTCTACCCAGATCGCGGCGTCGAATCCGGAGAGCGACCAACCCCTGGCGGAGCCGGCCGGCAGGTCAACCGTTCTGGTAAAGCAGGCGTTGCGTTCTTCGAGGAGCTGATCGATCAGGCGTGAAGCCGGTCGGGTGTCACCCAGCGCGGCGATGCGTAGTATCGGACGACCGGGCGGGTTGGTCTTTGGTTCTCCGCTAGCAGTGCGGATGTGCGTTGTGGTGGTTGTGGCCATGAATTCTACCGAAGTCGTGTCCGTTTGATCGGCGTCCGTCGCGCAAACAGGGAACCCGGCGGTGACGTTGGACGCGCCGTGCCGCTCCCCCCTCGTACTTCGGTATCGGGGGCATCGCGGTTAAGTTATGGAATTCGGGCCGGATGATTCGAGTTATTGAGTCAGACGAAGCGTTCATTCAAGCAGGTCGAATGCCGCGCGAGATAGGTTTGTGCAGGGGGCGGGTTCCGGCTTCTGAGAGTAAGATGCCGCGCCATGAGCTCGAAGGATTCCCCAAGCAATCGCCCTGCCGACGAGACCCGACCTGCCGTGCATCTGCCTGTCTTGCCGGAAGAAGTTTGCGAATTCCTGCTGGCGAGGGGGCCTGGAGTCGTCGCCGATTGCACGGTCGGCCTGGGCGGACATTCTCGGCTGATTCTGGAGCGCAATTCACAGGTTCGATTACTGGGGCTCGACCTGGATGAGGACAACCTGAAGCAGGCCGCGGAGCGGCTGGCCCCGTATGGCGATCGCGTTCTGTTGAGGAAGGCAAATTTTGCCGACCTGGCGGGGGTCCTGAATGAGACGCGGGTCGGGCCGGTGGACGGCATTCTCGCGGACCTGGGGGTCAGCAGCAATCAGATCGAGGATGCCTCGCGTGGTCTGAGCTTCGACCGTGATGGCCCGCTGGACATGCGTCTGGACCGCAGCCGGCACACCACGGCCGCTGATCTGGTGAACAGTCTGTCGGAGGGCGAACTGGCGGATTTACTTTACATGCAGAGTCAGGAGCACGGCAGCCGAAAGATTTCAAAGCGGATCTGCCAGGCACGCCGTCAGGGACGACTGGACAGCACCGTTGCCCTTGCGCGGCTGGTGGCCCTCGCCCTCGGGCAGGATCCCGATGCTCGCCGCAGCCGTATCCATCCGGCCACGCGAACGTTCATGGCCCTGCGAATGTCGGTGAATGGTGAATTGCCATCGCTTCATCGGCTGCTGGAACAGGCGCCGGATTGTCTGCGAGCCGGGGGTCGCATCGCGATCATCAGTTTCCACAGCGGCGAGGATCGCATTGTCAAAGAAGACTTCCGCGCTCGATCGCGTGCCGGCGAATATCGACTGCTGACGAAGAAGCCCGTTTGTGCCGGCGACGCGGAGTGCGAATCAAACCCGCGGAGTCGCAGCGCGAAGCTGCGTGTCGCGGAGCGCGTTGCGGCGGACGATTGAGCGGTTCGGCCGCAGCGTTTTAAAAAAAAGTTCGCCGCGCGTACTTGAGAACTGAACCGAATCGGTTATCGTATATCGCCGAAGCACAGGGAGGTGCCGCCCAATGACCAAGGAGACGAAGATCGGTCTGCTCGTCGGCCTCGCATTCATCATTGTATTTGCCGTTATTCTCTCGGAGAAAGGCCCGTCGGCCCGTAATACGTCGCTCCCCGCCTTCACCCTGGTGGACAGCGCCAAGAATGTCGGGCCTTCCTCGCCGTCCCCGCAGCCGCTCAACAATGCCGGCCGCCTGCCGATCGATTCGCAATTGCCACCGATCGTTCAGCCGGCCATCGGCGTGAACCCGCGACTGCCGATGCGTGAAGAAGAGGTCATTCAACCGATCCAGGTGGCCGAGGGCGAGCTTCCTCCGCTGCCTGAGTCGGTCGTCAGTCTGATCAACGGCACCCTCCCCGTTGAACAAGCCGCCGAGACCGCCGTCGCGATGGGGCATTCGACCTCAGCGCAGCCACCTGCCCCCGAGTTGCCTACCCAGAGCCCTTCGCCCGTCACGGAGGAGACTCAACCGCCGACGCAGACGCTACTCGCCTCAGGCGAGTCGACGACGCCAACGGTCCTTCCTGCTTCGGCGCAGACCAAGTTTCTGACCATCAAGACCATCCACACCGTGGAAAAGGGAGAGAGTCTCGGCAAGATCGCCGCCAAATATTATGAGCGCAGCACGCCCGCCCGGGTGGAGGCCATCTACGAGGCCAATCGTGACGCGCTCGACGGCCTCCATTACGTCAAAGCCGGTCAACAATTGAAGATTCCGGACCTCGGGTCGGCGAGTTCGTCGTTTGAGCCCGCACCGGACTTCGCACTGAACGATTCGCCGACATCGCCCGAGCCCGCCTTGCGCCTTGTGCAACCGAAGGACAACGCGATTCGCATCCCGATCCCGATTTCCGAAGCGCCGACGGGCGACTCGAACGATTCCGCCGGTCGGCGATCGAGCGTGCCGGGTCGTGAATTGGCATCCGCTCGTCCGCAAGACTCGACCGCGGTTCGTCTGGTCGAGAGCAAGCCGTCGAGTTTCCGCGTTTATGAAGTCAAGCCCAGCGACACGCTCAGCGGTATTGCCCGCCGCGAACTCGGCAGTGAGCGATACCACACAGAAATCTACAAGCTCAACAAAGACATTCTGGCGAATAAGAACACGATCAAGCCCGGCATGAAACTCCGACTGCCGGCGCCGTCCGCATCGGCTCCTGAACCCCGCACGGCGATTTCCTCCAGCGGCCTCGGCAGCGGGGACTAGGCAAGGTACGACCCAAGATGACCGTTCCGCGTGTGCTTCTGGTGATCGGCATGATGGTCGCGATCGGCGTGGCGATCGTCGCGCTTCGCGGCGAATCCGCCAAGACGGCGAATCGCGTCCAACTTCTTCACCATCGAAAGGTCGCGCTGGAACACAAGCTGTGGTCACGGGAAATGGAATTGGCCCGCCTCCGCGGTCCGGACGAGATCCGTCGCCGCACTTCCGAACTGGGCCTCGATCTGCTTCCGCCGACCGCGGCGTCGAGATAGTGAACCGTCGGGGGAGCACGAAGCGGAGCTTCGTAATCCCTCGCGCCAGCCAACAGGGCGCTTATCCGTGCGTTCGAACCGTTCCATCTTTGCGGGCCAGCTACTCATCGCCGTTCTATTGGCGAGTCTCGTCGCTCTGGCCGGGCGGCTTGTTTACATCAATGCCGCCGATAGCACCCGGCTCCTCGCCCGCGCTGATCGCCAGCAGCGAAGCGTGGTTCCCCTTCGCCATCGCCGCGGCCTGATTGTGGATTGCCAGGGTCGAGTGATCGCCGGCACCATGCTCCAGAAGAGCGTATTCGCGGATCCTAAAGTGGTCTCCGAGAAGGAATCCGCCGCGACGACCGTCAGCCAGATTCTCGGTCTTCAATCGAATGAGATTATTCCCGATCTGCTCGCCGCGGGCGATCGGCGTTTCTTCGTCATTCGACGCGGGGTTACTGATGAGCAGGCGCGGGCCATCGAATCCGCCGGCATCTACGGGCTTGGCGTCTTCGATGAGCCCTATCGCACTTATCCGATGAACACCCTCGGCGCCGCGCTCATCGGCTTCGTCGCGCCGGACGGCGTCGGCGTGAGCGGTATCGAGTATCAATGCGAAGCATGGCTACGTGGTGAAAACGGCATCAAGACACTCATCCGCGATGCCCGGCGAAAGGCCTTCTGGCTGGCGGACGGCGGTTACCGACCGCCGCGTGACGGGTTTCACGTTGTCTTGACGCTCGATGCAGAGATACAGGCGAACGTCGAGCGGCAGCTTGTACAAGCCGTTGAGCAGTACCAGGCCCAGAGCGGCGTTGCCGTGGTCATGCATCCCAAGAGCGGGGCCATTCTGGCGATGGCCAACGTGCCGAGTTTCGATCCGAACAATTATCAGGACTACGGCGCCAATCGCTACCGAAACCGCACGATCACCGATCCGTACGAGCCCGGCAGTACGTTCAAGCCGTTCATCGCCGCCGCCGCCATGGCCGAGAAGGTCGTTCGCCTCGATGAGGTCATCCATTGCGAGAACGGCCAGTGGACGGACGGCATTCGTGTACTCCACGATCATCATCCCTACGGCGCCCTGCGTTTCGATGAAGTCGTTATCAAGTCCAGCAACGTCGGTATGGCCAAGATCGGCAAGCGCCTCGGCAATCGAAAGCTTTACGATTACGTCAAGGCGTTTGGCTTCGGAAGCAAGAGCGGCCTCGATCTGATCGGCGAGGACCCCGGCATTGTTCTTCCGTTCGCGCGATGGGGGCCGTTCACGACGACGAGCATTCCCATCGGGCAGGAACTCGCCGCCACGCCCTTACAGATGACGCGTGCATTCTGTGCCCTGGCGAATGGCGGGCAGCTTGTTCAACCCTACTTGATTCGGGCCGTCATGACGCCGGATGGTCGCTTGGTCAGCGATTTTTCCAATCCGCCGCCCGCCGGACAAGCGGTTCCCGAGGCGATCGCCAATGAAATGCGCGACAAGGTGCTGTGCGCCGTCGTCGAGTCCGGCACGGGTCAGCAGTCGAAGCTCGACGGCTATCGCGTGTTCGGCAAGACCGGTACGGCTCAGATCGCCCGCAAGGGGGGTGGTGGATATGAGAAGGATGCCTACGTCAGCTCGTTCATCGCCGGAGCGCCGGCGACGGACCCTGAGTTGGTCGTCCTCGTGGCGGTGTATCGTCCCAAGAAGAGCGTCGGGTATTATGGCGGTACCGTCGCTGCGCCGGTCGTTCGCGAGATTCTCAAGCACGCGCTGGCTTACCTTCAGGTTCCACCGGACAAATCCCCGGCGTCCCTCACCTCCGCCGCGCTCCCACCGTTCACAGACATCCCGCAGGATTGAGGGACCGTGGTCAGCGGTCCGTGGTCGGTTGGCGAGCGTCAACAGGCCGCAATTCGCAAACCAAAAATCCTCCCAGCCCTTGCAACATCGCCGCCGATGAAACAGACTGTATGCTCAGCCGGCAGCCAGCGGCGAACGGCTCTTCATGACGGATCAGGCCGATGGCTTTGCAAGGATGTGACGACCGTGCTACTCAACGACTTACTGACTCGCGCGCTCGACATGAAGGTTGAGGTCTCCGGCGCGGAGCAATTCATCATTAGCGACGTCTGCTGCGATTCTCGCGCGGCGACGCCGGGTTGCCTTTTTGTCGCCATCCGCGGCGGCAATTTCAACGGTGAAGACTATATCCCGGATGCGATTTCCAAAGGCGCCGCCGCGATTGTCGTCGATCAACAAGCGACCATCGGCCCACCGGAAACTGGTCCAGCACGCACGGGTCGTGGCAGCGGCTTGCCACCTGGCGAGGCGCCCGTGTGGGTCCGCGTTGCGGACACGCGCCATGCCCTTGCCCGACTCGCCTCCGCCTTCTTCGGCCTCGACCAACTTCAGTCCGGAGGCGGCTATCCTGCCGTCGGCATCACCGGCACCAACGGCAAGAGCACGATCGCGTGTCTGATGCGGGGTATCTTTCGGGCTGCAGGCCGCTCTTCCGCGCTGCTGGGCACGATTGAGTACGACCTGGTCGGCCGCAAGGCGCCCTCGGGCCTCACGACGCCGGACGCCGTTGATCTGGCGCGGCTGCTGGTCGAGGCCCACACCTTCGGCGCGGATTGTTTCGTCATGGAGGCCTCGTCGCACAGTCTCGAACAGTGCCGAACGGATGGCATTCGATTCGACGTCGGCGTTTTCACCAACCTTACGCGCGACCATCTGAATCATCACGGCACCATGGAAAACTACCGGCTTGCCAAGCGTCGCCTGTTCGACCATCTCGACGAACGCGCCGCCGCCGTCATCAATGTCGACGATCCTGCCGGGCTGAGCATGGTCGAAGCGTGTCGTGCGAAGGTCATCCGCTACGGTATTGAGCAGCCCGCGGAGGTCCGCGCCGTCGCCCTTCGCGAGGATCGAGACGGCACGCGCTTTGTTCTCCAACACGGCAGCGAAGCCGTCGAGGTGGCCACGCCGCTCGTCGGGCGGCACAACGTCTACAACTGCCTCGCCGCCGCCGCCGCGGGGATCGCCCTCGGAATCGATCCGACGAGCATCCGCCGTGGTATCGCCGATGTGGCCCTGGTTCGCGGCCGAATGGAGCGCGTTCTCACCGGGGATCTCGGCTTCGATGTCTTCGTGGACTACGCCCATACGGACGATGCCCTGCGAAATGTGCTCCGCGCCGCTCGTCGGCTCACCCATGGTCGGCTCTGGTGCGTCTTCGGCTGCGGCGGCGAGCGAGACCGCCCGAAGCGCCCGCTCATGGCGAAGGCCGTCGCCGAGTTGGCCGACTGTTTCATCATTACCAGCGACAATCCTCGCCGGGAAGCTCCGTTGCAGATCATCGCCGAGATCGAGCGCGGCCTGACCGTCGCCGACGCTTCGCGCAAGGAGACCATTCCCGATCGCAGGAAGGCCATCCACCGTGCGATCCGTCAGCTTGAGCCGGGCGATACGCTCATCATCGCCGGCAAGGGGCACGAGGATTATCAGGAGATCGGCACCGATCGAATTCACTTCGACGACGTGGAAGTGGCTCGCGAGGCCGTGAAGGACAGGGAGGGGAAGGTCCATGCGGCCGCTCACGTTGCATGAGATGGTTATCGCCATGAGTGGCCGCGTCTACGGCGAGATCGCCGTGCCGCGCGTCACGAGCGTCTCCACGGATACGCGAACCGTCGAGCCCGGCGGAATGTTCTTCGCCATCCGTGGAGACACGCACGACGGCCATGCCTTCGTCGCCGAAGCGCTGGACAAGGGAGCGACCTGCGCGGTCATCAGCGATCTGGAGCGGGTCGATAAGAAGCTGCTTCCGCTTGGTCGCATTATTCAGGTGCCCGATACCGTGGTCGCGCTGGGTCGTCTCGCGTCCTGGTATCGCCGACAGTTCGCGGCGCAGGTTGTCGCCGTCGCCGGCAGCAACGGCAAGACAACGACCAAGGACATGATCGCCTCGGTGCTCGCCTCGAAGCGTCCGGGGCGTTGGGCCAAAGCCAGCTTCAACAACCACATCGGCGTCCCGCTGACCCTGCTCTCCGTCGAGCCCTCGGATGAATTTGTCGTCGTCGAGATCGGCACGAACCATCCCGGCGAGATCGCCAACCTCGGTCGCATCGCCCAGCCCGACATGGCGGTCATCACCAGCATCGGCGAGGAGCATCTGGAGTTCTTCGGCGACGTGCGCACGGTCGCCCGCGAGGAGTTTTCTCTGCTCGCGTGCATGGCTTCGCGGCCCTTTGTCGCCCTCAGCAGCCAGGCCGCCGCCTATGCTCCCGTGCAATCACTCAAGAGCGTTACCCGTTTGACCTACGGCATCGATGAAGAAGCGGATTTAAGAGCGGTTGATATCGACTCCGATGCCGGCGGCCACCGATTCCGCACGAACGATCGCAACGAATATTTTCTCCCTGTGCTCGGCCGTTACAACATCGCCAACGCGCTCGCCGCCGTCGCCATCGGGATGCGATTTCGCATGAGCCCGGAGGATATCGCCGCGGGACTGGCCGCGGTGAAGTTGCCTTCGATGCGGATGGAGCGGTCGCAGTTCGGCGACCTCACCGTGATCAACGATGCGTACAACGCCAACCCGTCCAGCATGCGAATCGCCCTCGGTGTACTCGACAGCATGACCACGACCGGCCGCAAGGTCGTCGTTCTCGGAGACATGCGCGAGCTGGGTACGGAGTCAACTCGCTGTCACCAGGCGCTAGGGCAGGAAGCAGGTCGCTCCACGGCCCGGCTGATCATTGCCGTTGGCGCGTATGCACGCATCGTGGCCGACGGAGCCACCGCGGTCGCCGGCACCACCAAACGGATTTACGCTTTCCCCACGGTCGAGGCCGCGGCGGAGAAAATCGGCAGTCTTCTTGAGCCGGGCGACCTGGTTCTTCTCAAGGCGTCGCGCGGCATGAAACTCGAACGCCTTGTTGAACCGATCCGCCTTCTCGCGCGAAGCGCCGCTGCGTGCGGGTGACGGAGAAATGACGAATGGCGATTGACCATCTGCGAATGTCGTCCACGGAGAACTGACCACTTTTTCCCGGCCGTTGCCTGATGCTTTACCACCTTCTCGAGTACGTTCTCGGTCCTCACGGCCATTACGGCTACGAGAATTCTCTCTTTCGCGCGATCATCGCCGTCCTGCTTGCGTTCTTCATCGTCTGGCTGCTCGGGCCGCGGGTCATTCGTCTGCTCATCCAGAAGCGTCTCGGCGACGTGCCCGACTTTGATCACAAGGCCCTCAATGAACTGACGCAACACAAGGCCAACATCCCGACCATGGGCGGCGTGTTGATTCTGTTTGCGATTGCCGTCGCCGTTCTGCTGATGGCGAACCTCAAAGTTTTCTACATCCATCTCGCCTTCTTCTGTATGGCATGGCTCGCCGCGCTCGGCAGCATCGACGACTGGATCAAGCTGACTTCCAAGGGGCGCGAGGGCACCCGCGACGGGCTCAAGTTTTATCAGAAGCTTCTCTTTCAGTTCGCCCTCGGAGTCGTCCTCGCCATTTTCATCTACAAGCGCGGCGCGCAAACCTTCGCCGATACCGACATCCAGACCTATCGAATTCTCACGCTGCCCTTCTTCAAGGGTGAACAGGCCTACGGCATTCTCCTTTCGCTTCCGGCGTATTACATCATTACGGTGCTTGTTATCGCGGGTACTTCCAACGCGGTGAATCTCACGGACGGCATGGACGGACTTGCCAGCGGTTGCACGGCCTTGTGCTGCATGGTGTTCATGGTGCTGGCCTATGCCGTCGGGGATGAGGCCATCGCCAACTATCTGCTCTTTCCGCACATTCCGGAAGCAGGCGAACTGTCCGTACTCTGCGGCGCCATGATGGGCGCCTGCCTCGGTTTCCTCTGGTACAACTGCCACCCCGCACAGGTCTTCATGGGCGACACCGGCTCGCTTCCGCTCGGCGGTCTCATCGGCTTTGTCGCCATCGTGATTCGTCAGGAGCTGCTTCTGATCATCGTCGGCGGGGTCTTTGTCATGGAAGCCCTGTCGGTCATGTTGCAGGTCGGTTCCTACAAGTTGACGGGCAAACGCATCTTCCGTGTCGCCCCGATCCACCACCATTTTAACCTCGGTGGTTGGACGGAAACGCAGGTTGTCACGCGGTTCTGGCTGCTCGCGGTCCTCTTTGCCGCGCTCGCCCTGGCGACCACAAAGCTTCGCTAGTGTTTTGCTTCCGTTCGATGGACGCCATTCCGATCTCCTTGCAGCGACGGTGTTTGCCAGCTTTATGGAGGGGAGGAGTCTTGCCTGGAATGGCGTCGCGCATCCTGCTTGACGGCGATCGACGGCCTACCGTATCATCCTGCTCCTCAGGGGAGTCGATACCCTCGCATGGTGAACTACTCGGGTTGAATTCGATTGAGGAGTACTAAACGATGTTACCTTTTCTTGGTGGGCTCGGCGGCTTGGGCGGTATCGGCGGATTCCTGCCGATCTATGGCATCTTGTTTGTGATCAACCTGGTCATCCAGCTCGTAAGCGGAAATCTGGGAGAAGCACTGGGCGGATTCGACCTCTTCGGCAATCTGTTCGGCGTAGCTCAGCCGCAATAGGACCTTCGCTGTATCCCTCAGTCGGCTTGCCGTCGATAGCGAACATGGACCAGGTCCGTGTCGAATCGATGTATGCTCATTGTTGCGCCCATTTCCAGTTCGAATCCAGCGGCTTCGTAGAATGTTCGTGCCTTCGTGTTGTCGCGCAGCACCCAAAGCACGACCTGGTCGAAACCGCCTGACTTCAGTTGATCGAGTGCGGCTATGCAGAGCCGGCGACCGATACCCTTTCCCCATGCGATGGGGTGCACGTACAAGCTGTAGATTTCGCCGACGCGCACTTCTTTGGTCTGCTGTTCTCGGTTCGGTCCGAAGCTGACAAATCCTTGAACATCTCGCTGCGTTTCGTACAGGAGATTGACGCGCTCCGCGTCCGCCAACTCATCTCGCCATGATGACTCAAACTCCTCCACCGTCAGTTGCGCGAGCCCGGATGCAGGCATGATTCCGTCGTAGGCCGCCTGCCACGATGCAAGGTGCATCGTCGCAACCGCGCGAATATCGGCCTGTGCAATCGCCCGAATGGTCATCTTCATCCTTCTTCGTATCGGTCCATGGCGTTTGGGCACTACGCTTCAAGCCCCGCCGGGGGATTCGATGCGAGCGGGGTCTATTCTCGCCAAGTTCGCCGCGGCAGCAACCGATAGTCGAGAAGTGCCAGCCCGTTTGCCCGGCGGCAGGTGCATTCAAATTCAGGAGGAAGACCATGCCGGTTCTCGCATCCAGCCAACTCGCGGAAGTGTCCGAGCGTATCGAGCATCTCGTTCGAGACGCTGTTCGCCGACCGACGGTCGAGGCCTTTGAGCTGATCGAACAGCAGGTCAATCGCTTCGATACCCAACTACGCGAGGTTCATCAGTCGCTTCTCGCGGACGATGCCCGATCGGCGATGGCGTCGCTGAAGTCGGGACGCGCCCTCTCCGAGAAGGAGCAGTCGGTCCTTCGTGCGCTGGTGGTGGGAGATGCCGAGAGCTATCTGCATATGGAGAACAATCTTCATGAGTGGCAGACCGAGCTCAATCGACTGGTGGGCGAAATGAAACGACTGGCAAGCTCTGACGCGGATTCCGCAGTGTTCGAGCTGCGCGGCGTCGTGCGCGATGCCGTGCGTCTGTTGCCGAGCATTCGTGCCTACATGGACGAGAAGTGCCGACTGGATCGTTTCGATCGCGCCCTGACAAACCTGGACAAGGCCAATCGGGAGCTGCTCGTTCAATTGGTCGGCGAGATGCTCTCCAGCCCGACGCGCTGAGCCGCTCTGCCGGGAATCCACAGGATTTGGTTTCCCAATTCGAAGCCGACGTATTTCAATTCGTCGGCCTCTATCCTTGCGACCTCGCTGAAAAAAAATATCGCTGAACTCTTCGCTCGCACGACGCGCATATCGCATCTATAATCGATGACGCCACGCCGCCATGACGCGGCCGAAACATCGAGAAGCGTGCGATATGAGCGAGTCCATCCCCATTCGCGTCGGCCATTCGCCGGACCCCGACGATGCCTTCATGTTCTATGCCCTGGCCCGCGACAAGATCGACACCGGGCCTTACCGCTTCACTCACGAAATGGCGGACATCGAGTCGCTCAATCGCCGCGCCGAAGCGGGCGAGTTGGAAGTCTCGGCCATCAGCATTCATAGCTATCCCTTCGTTCGAGATACGTACGCTCTCCTTGCGTGCGGTTGCAGCATGGGTGACGGCTACGGCCCGATGGTGATCACGCGCGAGCCGCGTTCTGTCGCCGACCTTGCCGGAAAGCTCATTGCCGTGCCGGGCGAGCGCACCACTGCTTTCCTCGCGCTGAATCTGTGCCTCGGCCGCGGTACCTTTCGTCACAAGGTCGTCATGTTCGACGAGATACCGACCGCCGTCCTGCGCGGCGAAGTCGATGCCGGGCTCATCATCCACGAAGCCCAGCTCACCTATGCACGCGACGGACTGCATAAGGTGGTTGACCTTGCCGAATGGTGGATGCAGCGGACAGATCTTCCGCTGCCGCTCGGCGGTAATGTAATTCGGCGCGATCTGGGCCGTCAGCGAATGACCGAAGCCGCCGCGCTGCTCAAAGCGTCCATCCAGTACGGCCTCGACCATCGGCGGGAAGCCATTGAGTATGCTCTGACCTTCGGCCGCGGCCTCGATACACAACTGACGGATCAGTTCATCGAGATGTATGTCAACAAGTGGACGCTCGATTACGGTGAGCGCGGTCGCAAAGCCGTGCGCACGCTGCTCGCCAGGGCATACGAAGCGGGCTACGTGCCGGACCCCGGTGAGATCGAGTTCATCGAATGAACCTTCGTGACTCACTCATCGTTCAGCGAACTACTCGCCGCAGGGCATTTTCACTGATCGAGTTGCTTGTCGTTATCTCGATCATCGCTCTCGTTCTCGCCATCCTTCTCCCTTCGCTCTCCGGGGCTCGCCAACAGAGCCAGGCGACTTTGTGCATGAGCCGGTTGCGAAGTCTCGGACAGGGCTGGCACATGTATGCCGACGACAACAACGACTACGCCGTGCCCAGTCGCATGTACAATCAGCCCGGCGGCGTGAGTAATCCGGCGAACTGGTATGATGTGGGCAACGGGCTTCGTTATCGTCCGCGGTGGATCGCGACGATGGGCAAGTACGTCGGCATCGTCGCCTTCCATGACCCCAGCCGCGACGTGGACCGAACGGATTACGACAGCAAGGCCTATCAATGTCCGGTCGTGCCGGACTGGACCGACGAGCGCAACCACGCTTTCGGTTACAACCATCAGTTCCTCGGAAACTCTCGCCAGACGGCCGGCCGTTTTTATAACTTCCCGGTGAACCGTTCCTCAATCGCCAGTTTCGGCAGCACGGTCCTGGCCGCAGATTCCATCGGAACGGCCGCTGCATTCGCCGCAAACGACCGTTTGTCCTATCGGAAGCGCGGCACCGATTTCGCCGAACTCGGTAACCATGCTTATACGTTGGACCCTCCGCGTCTCACGTCACGGTCTGACCGAGGCACGGGTGATGCGGGCAGCCCGCAGACCGCGGTCGCCGATCGTCACCTCGGCAAGGCGAATGTTGTTTTCTGCGATGGTCACTGCGAAAGCGTTTTGCCTACCGCCATTGGGTATCGTCGAAAGGCGGATGGCGCCTATGTTGAAAGCGAGATAGAAGGTATCGAAAGGCCGAACAATTTTTATTTTGCAGGAACCGGTCGCGACGACGACCCGCCTGCGCTACCCACCGGCGAAACGCCATGATTCTCAGGTCGACATTCTATCAAGAATCCATGTCCGAGCCGCAGCGCGCCGAAATGGGACGCACTAGAAGCGTGAAAATCCGCTTGATAATGTAAGGGTTATGGTGAAGAATTGACTGGTGAGCGATGTATCTGGAGTCCGCAATCCGAAAGGAGCGTCGGCCCATGAACGGCACCACTTCGATGGCCACCATTTCGCTTGAGCAGGTATTGTCAAACGCGCTTGATGGAGTTTTCGTCGTCGATCGCCGTCGGCGGTACGTCCACTTCAATGCAGGTTGTGAACGAATTACGGGCTACCGCTCGACGGAAGTCCTCGGACGAGATTGCCAGTGCGGTGAGATGGTGAGTTGCCGTGATGATTATGGCCGGCCGCTCTGGGGCGCGTTGTGCCCGACGAGGGAAGTGTTCGACGGCACGCGAGATTCCGCCCGGCAACGGATGCAGTTGCGGCGCAAGGACGGCATTCCCGTCTGGGTCGAAACCATCTACACACCTGTTCGCGATCAGAACGGGCACGTTGAGTGCGTTCTAGGCGTCATCCGCGATATGAGCGAATCGAAGACTCGTGAGGACGAACTTCGCGACGAGTTTTTGACGGCGCTTCAGGAGGCCCGTGAGGCGTCGTCGCAGCCATCGTCGAGTGAGTTGACGCATTCAACAACGGTTCCGATTCAGCACGATCTTCACCTGTCCTGCGGCGATACCGGTGATTCGTCGCTGGAACTTGATCGTGCGATTGAATCCGTCGAGCGCGCGGTCATCTCGAAGGCCCTGCGCGCGGCGAACTGGCATCGCAACAAGGCCGCCGAGTTGATGGGCATATCGCGCAGCCGGCTTTACCGACGCATGGAGGCGCTGGGGATCAACCCCAATGACCATGCGTGAGTCGTTCCCGTAGCCGCGCGCCGCGCATCCATGTCAAGAAGAAACGCCCGCTGCGAAAAGGCGTGTTCGCGGACGCTGTACACTGCGCCGACAATCTGTCACTGATGGAGCAGTTGCCCGACGGCTGCTGCGATCTGATTTATCTGGATCCTCCTTTTCAGACCGGCCGGAATCGCACCTTGTCCGCGTCGAAGTCGGCCGATGCGACCCGCACAAAAAAGAAGGGCCGGGAAGCCGCGACGTATTCCGACCGCTGGGTCGGTGGTCTCAAGTCGTATCTGGTATTCATGCAGCCGCGGCTTGTAGAGTGCCACCGTCTGCTTGCGACGCACGGCTGCTTGTATCTCCACCTTGATTGGCGCGCGGCGCATTACCTTCGCATTCAGCTCGACACGATCTTCGGCGGCGAAAACTTTCTGAACGAGATTATCTGGCACTATCGCACCGGCGGCGTTTCCAGTCAGTGGTTCGGCCGCAAGCACGACACGATTCTCTTTTATGCAAAGTCCGCCGGGCGGCATCGCTTCAACGTATTGCGTGACGGCGCCTATCGTACGGACGGACTTCAAAAGGACGAGCACGGGCGGCCGTACAAGTCGGCGAAGAAAGGCCGACTGTATTTTCATGCAGACGGCCCTGCATTGACCGACGTATGGGACATTCCGTTTCTCTCCACCGTCTCGACGCAGCGAGTCAACTGGCCCACGCAGAAACCGCTCGCGCTTTTGGAGCGAATCATTCAGGTCAGCAGCCGGAAGGGCGATCTTGTGGCGGATTTCTTCTGCGGCAGCGGCACAACGCTTGTCGCAGCTCGGCGACTTGGCCGTAAATACCTCGGCTGCGATTCGTCGGCCCAAGCCGTTCGGATTGCCGGAAAGCGACTCGCGGCTGAGAAGTAACAGCGCGTCCTGCTGCCTGGAAACAACTTCATTGAGTATTAGCCGAGCGGCTCTTTTCATTCGGGCGGATTCGCCTTACACTGCGG
The DNA here is from genome assembly GCA_964385225.1 of uncultured Planctomycetaceae bacterium. Classification (GTDB taxonomy): domain Bacteria; phylum Planctomycetota; class Phycisphaerae; order UBA1845; family UTPLA1; genus UTPLA1. Next base: position 155,394 of record CAYLOE010000007.1, on the reverse strand, counting down.
GGCTCTTGTGTCCTGACAAGCAGTCTGAGAAAGGCGAATTCATGGCGACGAAGTTTGTTTACTTTTTTGGCAAGGGTAAGGCGGAAGGACGCGGCGATCAGCGCGAATTGCTCGGTGGCAAAGGCGCGGGGCTCGCCGAGATGACAAATATCGGCCTGCCGGTTCCCGGTGGGTTTACCATCACCACGCAGGCGTGCAAACACTATTACGACAGCGGCAACAAATGGCCCAAGGGTCTCGACAAGCAGATCCGCGAGGGCCTGGCGAAGCTGGAGAAGGCCTGCAAGAAGAAACTGGGCGACGCCAGGAATCCCCTGCTCGTTTCCGTCCGCAGCGGCGCCGCGGCCAGCATGCCCGGCATGATGGAGACGGTCCTGAATCTCGGCCTCAACGATCGCAGTGTCGAAGGATTGGCATCGGCGACGAACAACCCGCGCTTTGCCTGGGACTCCTACCGCCGCTTCATCCAGATGTACAGCACCGTCGTCGTCGGCCTCTCCAAGGAAGTGCTGGAGAGCAAGCTCCACGACATGAAGCATCGCCTCGGCGTTCGGCAGGACACGGACCTGTCCGCTGAGAACTTTCGCGACCTCTGCGGACAGTTCAAAGATTTCTTCCGCGAGCAGACCAGCCGCGATTTCCCGCAGGCCCCGTGGGAGCAGCTTTGCGGGGCGATCAACGCCGTCTTCGGCTCGTGGATGGCCGAGAAGGCCGTCAAGTACCGCGAGGTTGAGAAGCTCCACGGTCTGCCGGGTACGGCGGTGAACATCTGCCAGATGGTCTTCGGCAACATGGGCGAAGACAGCGGCACGGGCGTATGCTTCACGCGCGATCCGAACACCGGGGAGAATGTCTTTTACGGCGACCTGCTCATGAATGCTCAGGGCGAGGATGTCGTCGCCGGCATTCGCACACCGATCCCCCTGCGCGAACTGGGCGATTACAACGCCGAAGTCTACGAACAACTCAGCGGCGTCCGCGTCATTCTTGAGACACACTACAAGGAGATGCAGGACCTCGAATTTACCGTCGAGCAGGGCAAGCTCTACATGCTCCAGTGCCGCACCGGCAAGCGAAGCCCGGCAGCGATCTTCAAGATTGCCGTCGATCAGGCGACGAAGCCGTTGCTCTCGAAGAGCGAAGCGGCGAGGTTTGTTAAGAAGAAGTACCTGCCGAAGCGCTATGTCGCGGCGGCCACCAAGCCGGTCATCAGCAAGGAAGCCGCGATTCTGCGAATCAAGGGCGCGGATATCGAGCGGCTGTTCTACCCGATCATCGATCCGGGCTTTGATTCCCGTTCGCTTTCGACGCGGCAGCTCGGCCTCGGCATCAATGCCGTCCCCGGCGCCGCATGCGGACAGATCGTCTTCAACGCGCCGAAAGCCGAGCAGTGGGGGGCTGAGGGCAAGAAAGTTATTCTCGTCCGCAAGGAAACGAGTCCCGAGGATGTCGGCGGCATGCACGCCGCGCAGGGCATCCTGACGGCGACCGGCGGCAAGACCTCGCACGCAGCGGTCGTGGCTCGCGGCTGGGGCAAGTGCTGCATCGTCGGCTGCGAGGCATTGCAGATCGACGAACGCGCCGAGCAGATGTCCATCAACGGCCGAACCCTTCGCGCGGGCGACTTCCTGACGCTCGACGGGTCCAGCGGCACGATCTACGAAGGACAGATCGACCTCGTGACGCCGACGCTTCCTGCCGAATACTACACGCTGATGAAGTGGTGCGATGAGCGCCGTCGACTGAAAGTGCGCACCAATGCCGACACGCCTTATGACGCCGAAAACGCCGTCAAGATGGGCGCCGAAGGCATCGGCCTGTGCCGCACGGAGCACATGTTCTTCGACACCGAGGAGCGGCGTTTCGCCATTCAGGAGATGATCGTTGCGGACAGCGAATCGCAGCGTCGGTCCGCGCTCGATCGACTGCTGCCGTTCCAGCGACAGGATTTCATCGGCATCTTCGAAGCGATGAACGGCCGCCCGGTGACCATCCGACTGATCGATCCGCCGTTGCACGAATTCGTCCCGCACGACGAGAGTAAGCAGCGCGAACTGGCTCGCCGCCTCGGCGTGGAGTTCGAGATCGTCCGCCGCCGCGTGGAGATGCTGCACGAAGCCAACCCGATGCTCGGCCATCGCGGCTGTCGACTGTGCATCACGTATCCTGAGATTCTGGAGATGCAGGTTCGGGCGATCATCGAGGCCGCCGTCGAATGCCGAAGCCGTGGCGCCAAGGTCGCCCCGGAGATCATGATCCCCCTGGCCATCGACGCCAGGGAATTGCAGATTCTCACGGACCGAACGCGCGAAGTCGCCGAGGAAATCCTCCGCGCCGCCGGTGTGAAGATTCCCTATCTCGTCGGCACGATGATCGAGACGCCGCGCGCCGCGCTGACGGCCGGTAAAGTCGCGATGGTCGCCGACTTCTTCTCCTTCGGTACGAATGACCTGACGCAGACGGTCATGGCTCTCTCTCGCGACGATGCGGGTCGCTTCCTGCCGGACTACATCAATCAGGATAAGGCCGCGATCTTCGCCGACGATCCCTTCCAGACGCTCGACCGCGAAGGCGTAGGTCAGCTTGTTGAACTCGCCATCCGGGAGGGCCGCAAGGCGAAGAAGCAGATCAAGATCGGCATCTGCGGCGAACACGGCGGTGACCCCAAGAGCGTGCACTTCTGTCACGAAGTCGGCATGGAGTACGTCAGTTGCTCGCCGTATCGCGTGCCCATTGCCCGACTGGCTGCGGCACAGGCGATGATCCGCGAGAAAGCTGCCGGCAAGGCCAGGCCGGCGGGTAAGTCGAAGCGAAAGTAGTAGCCATCCTGCTTCGTAGATTGAATTTTGCCAGGCCGACTTGAATCGGGGCACGGGTTTTTCGTACCATCAGGCGGGCCGTCTGTCTTGCTATGCCGTTGGCGCCCTTTTGTCGGGCGTCTTGGCGTGGTGTTTTGACCGGATTACGGCCAGAGAACGGCGGCTACAAATGGCGCGAGCTTCCCGGCGTTTATCTCACCTTGAAACAAACGGCTTCGGCACGATCCTGCGAAATCGAATAGGTTTCGTCGTCGGTGTAACTCTGCTTCTTATTGCGTCGTCGATGTCGGCGGCACTCGGCGAGCAGAGTTTCCGCGAGGTGTCGCTGACGCCGCGAAATCTTCCCACCAAGCCGGTGCGATTCAAGTTTAATCCGTTGATCCACGAGTCTGACACGCTCGTCGTCAAGTTTCGCGATGACCTTCGCGTCCGCGTGCGCGGCGGCCTGCTCACGGACAACGGCACGGGCGATCTGGCGCCGGCGCAGCATGTCTTGCAGCGGCTCGCAGGGGCCGGCTGGTCGCCGAGTCATCGTCTGCAGGAAACAAAGCTCGATCAACTTCGCGCCGGCGCACAGGACAACTTGAGACGCGCCGTCGCCGACCTGAACACGGAGTTCATCCTCAAGCTGCCGCCGGGAATAAATGCCGCCGATACGTGCGACGCATTGAACCTGCTGGAAATCGTCGAGTTGGCAGAGCCCATGCCCCAACCCGCTCCCTTAACGTTGCCGCCCGACTTTGTCTCCATGCAGGGCTATCTGACGGCGCCGACCAGCGGCATCAATGCACAATCCGTATGGAGTCTACCCGGCGGCACCGGCGCCGGCATCAAGCTGGTGGACATCGAGTACAACTGGAACTTCAGCCACCACGACCTGCCTCCGACGACGCTGCTGGGCCCGGCGATTGTCGATCCGTTTGGCAGCACGAACCACGGCACCGCGGTTCTCGGGCAGATCGGCTCGCTCGACAACGGCTGGGGCACAAAAGGTATTGCCTACGATTGCACGCTGTACGTCGCGGCCGCCAATACCTCCGCCGGTTACAACGTCGCTGCCGCGATTACATCTGCACTGGGTACGCTCGGCCCCGGTGACGTCATCCTCATCGAGCAACAGTACTTCGGCCCCAATTACACCGGCAGCCCGCCGGGCACACAGTTTGGCCTGGTCCCATCGGAGTGGCTTCTGAGCGTCTATAACGCGACGATCACCGCTGTCGGCAATGGCGTGACGGTGGTGGCCGCGGCCGGCAACGGATCGCAGAATCTCGACGACCCCGTGTACAATCAGGGCCACGCGCCCTTCCTCGCGGGCAATGACTCCGGCGCGATCATTGTCGGCGCCGGCGCCGCACCGGCCGCACACGGCGGCAGCGATACGGATCGATCGCGGTTGTGGTATTCCAACTACGGATCGCGCGTGAATGTTCAAGGATGGGGCGAGCGCGTCACCACCACCGGCTACGGCACGCTCTTCAACTCAGAAGGCGAGAACCGATGGTACACAATGACCTTCAGCGGCACTTCGAGCGCATCGCCGATTGTCGCCGGCGCGTGCGTCCTGCTCCAGTCGGCCTACCTGGCGCAGACGAGTTCGCTGCTAAGTCCCGGTCAGATTCGTGATGCACTCGTCGCCACGGGTACGCCTCAACAAAGCGGCACCTTTCCGGCTACGCAGAACATCGGACCGCGACCGGACGCGTTGGCGGCGTTGCAGTCGATCGCGTCCTGCCAGGGCTGTCGCGGGGATTTGAACAGCGACGATTACGTGAACGCAATGGATATTCACGAGTTCTCGCACTGCTTCATCAGTGGGCCTGCCGTCTCGAACGGTTGCGAGTGTGCGGATATCAATGTAGATGGTCAGGTCGATCTGGCAGACAGCGTCCTTCTTGTTGACGAGTTGATTCAAGCGACTACGACTATCTGTCCATCGTGATCATCTCCGGGGCGAGCTCGTGGCACTTAATGGGGTGCCGTGTATTTCTCGATGGAGAGAGCTTTCCAGCCGGGTACCTGCAATTTCGATGTGTGGCGCCGCGCTACGTCGCTGTTCCCTGTGGTTCAGAGGCATTTTTCGTGTATCCGGACGGCCTGCAGCCGTTGCTAATCGGAGTTGAGAGTTGAAATATTGTGCGGAATATAAATTGCTGTTCGCGATGCGTCTTGTAATTAACCCCCCGATTGTTTAGGATTTAGCTGATGGTTTGTGTCCCATCGGTTCGGCCGCTGGGCTTCAAGTTGCCTGTGTGCCGGTTTTTCGACCAACTACGCGATCGGGCCGCGTCCATTCGCCTGAGGTCCGATCCTCGCTCAAGTCAATCGTTCTTCGTGTGTCGTTTCGCATTTCGCAGAGAGACGCAGGCGGCATCGTGTAGTTAGTACATGGGGGCCGAGACGAAGGAGTGGACCATGTCGCGCAGGTTGATTCAGCGTTTCTCCGTTGATACCGCCGTCGTTGTCTTGTCTGTGTTTTTTGGACTGGCGACTTCAAGTCTGGCGTGGGACTTCACGCATGACAGCTCCGTGCCGAGGCCGTCGAACGCATCCGGCGGCACGGCGAGCCACCACGATGCCTCGCCGCGCGGACCGGGTTGCACGCTGGTCGGCGCGACGGTGACACTCACGAGCAATTGTGTATTCAACACACGCGGCGGTCTTGTCGACCCCACGCTGGAATGCAACGGAATCCCCGTGCCGGGCGTCGTCATCAGCATCGAGACGACTCCGGATGGTGAAATCGCCGTCTATGAATTCACGAACCTCGACATCCCCGCGAGTGAAGTGGTTACAGCTATCGGTTCGCGCCCCATGCGCATTGAAGCGTCCGACACGATTCGTATTACCGGTTCGTTGATCGGTGCGGCCGGCAATCTCGGCGGCGGCGTCGGCGGCGGCAGCGGGGGTCCTGGAATTGGCGGACCCGGCGGCAACAGTGTCAACCGCGGGCTCGGCGGCGCGCCGGGTAATCAGGGTACCAATGGCCTCGGCGGTGCGGGCGGCGCCGGTGGTCTTCGTGGCCTCGGCGGCGCGGGCGGCGTCGGCGGAATGGGCGGCTCCGATGGCGGCATGGGAGGTGCCGGTGGTCCGGCACCGTATATGGCGGGCATGGCCGGCGTGGCCGGTATGGATGACGCAGCGGATGGCTTCGATGGCGCAATGGGTACCGCGGGTGGCGCGGGCTTTCCCGGAGTCAACGGTGGCAATGGCACGGCGGGTACTGCTGGTGGCAATGGCACGGCGGGTACTGCAGGCGTCGGGGGAGCAGCCGGCACGGCCGGTGGCAACGGCGGCGGCGGCGGCGGCGGATTCGGCGGCTCGCTCGGCGGCAGCGCAGGCATCGGCGGAGGTCCCGGCGGTGGTGGAGCGGGAGGTGTCGGCGGAGGTGGCTTCGGTCTTGGAGGAATGCCCGGCGCAGGCGGAATCGGAGGAAACTTCGGCGCGGGCGGTCTCGCGGGCGCTGGGGGTGCGCCAGGCGGTCTCGGCGGCGATGCAGGTATGGTGGGTCTTGCGGGCGCCGGCGGTCCGGCTTGCAAGTACGGCAAAGATGGCAAGCGTGGATTCCGCGGCAAGCGCGGTGAGCGAGGCATGCCCGGCGCGATCAATCCAAACGGAACTGGAATGGCTGGCACGGCCGGCACAGGCGGCAATGTCGGTAAGACGAATGGAACGAACGGCGCCCCCGGTGTTTTGGGTGTGGCAGGAGGCGTCGGCATCGCAGGTACTGCCGGCGGCGGCGGCGGACATGCGGGCCCGCGACAGGGCGTCCTGGGAATCATCACCGGCCTGCTACCCGGAGATAAGGATCTCAAGGGCGGTGCCGGTGGTGGTGGCGCGGGCGGCGGCGGCGGCGGTGGTGGCGGCGGACAAGGATCGGGCGGCGGCGGCGGCGGTGGTGGGGGTGGCGCCGGCGGCGGTGGCGGCGGTGGTGGGGGCGGCGGTGGTTCGGGTGGTGATGGCGGCGGTGGTGGAGGCGGCGGTGGTGGGGGTGGTGCAGGTGGACCGGGTGGCGGCGGTGGCGGCGGTCGAACCGTTGCCGGCGGTCCCGGCCTGGCTGGAGTTGTCGGTAAGGATGGCAAAGACGGCAGAGACGGTGTGAATGGCGAGACGGGTAACCCAGGTCAGGCGGGAGTGGGCGGAATCTTTTTGACACTCTTGCCGGCATTCGGCGGCGCGGCGGGCGGTAATGGCGGCGCAGGCGGACCCGGCGGCAACGGCGGCGCCGGCGGCGTCGGTGGCCCGGGCGGCGCGGCGATCGAGCTGCGCACACCGGCGGCGACGGGAAGATTGTGCCTTGAGAATGGCACGGTACGTGTGGATGGTGCCGGAGGTTCGGCGCCAGGCGGCAGCGGCGGTGCGGGTGGCTCGCTCGTTCTCGTTGCAAATTCGATTGATGCCGACAGTTCGACGCTCAGTGCAAGAGGCGGCTCGGGCGCGGTCGGCGGCGCGGCGGGCAAGCTGGTTTTTGATGCCCCGAGTATCTCGATCGTCGGCGCCAGCATTGCGGCCGGCCCCGGATCGAGCACCGGCGGCGGCGGCGGCGCGGGCGGAGTCAACGGTCTGGCAGGCATCGGTGGCGTGGGCGGCGCGGGCGGTGCCGCGGGTCTGACCGGCGGCGGTGCGGGCGGTGCGGGAGGATTCCAGGGTCGTCGCGGCGCCGGCGGCAGGTACGGTCTCGGCGGCGCCGGCGGTAAGTACGGTGCGGGCGGCCCTCCGGGAGATTGCCCGAAGTGGTGCGATCGAATCGTCGTTCAGGGCGGCACGACCGGCGGCAAGTACAACGCGACGCCTGGCATCTGGACGCAGGACGGTCGGGAAGTCGGCCGAACCTTCCGCAACGGGGCGAACATCTCGGTCGGACCGGGCGAGAAGAAGATCGTGACGCAGTACATCCAGCCGCGTTCGCTTACGACGGTACCGAACGACTTCCATTTTACGGGTGACACATGGACGACACCCGATGGAACGACAACCATCAGTGGCTGGACCTACTGGACAGCCGGCACCGTCAATTCGATGCAGATCAAGACATACAAACCGGCGGTCGTCACCGGAAACAGCAGCGTCGATTTCATGTACGACTTCACGCTCAATCCCTTTGATCCGAATTTCGTCCTGATGATCGACGGCGTTACGGTCTTTAACGGTCAATTCTCGGTTTTTGATCCGGCAGCCGCGAACGTCGTTCTACAAAGTATTCATATCCTCGACGATGCCGCCGAGGCCGATTGCAATCTGAACGGCCAGCCGGACGGGATTGATCTGGATCTGCTCGTTTCGCTGGATTGCAACGCCAACGGGGTGCCCGACGAGTGCGACATCGCCAGCGGATACTCGGCTGACGCCAACAACAACGGCATTCCTGACGAATGCGAAGGCGCCGGCGGCTTCCAGTGCAACACCTGCTATGGTGATTCCAACGGCGATGCGATCGTCAACATCGACGATATACCCTATCTCGTTGATCAACTGCTGGCCGATGAAGACCCCGAGGAATGTTCAGACTGCAATCAGGATGGCCTGGTCGACAGTCGAGATATCAAAATCTTCATCGAGACGCTTTCGCTCAATGGCGGCCTGGGCTTGCCGTGTCCGGGGTTCTTCTCCTGCTCGGGCAATCCGGGTTCGTGCCATGCGCCGCATCTGTCGACCGGCTGCGACGACCCGATCCTTTGCGAAACAGTCTGCGCGGTCGATCCGGCGTGCTGCGAGTTCGGCGGCCAGTGGGATCAGCTTTGCGCTGTACTGGCGGATGAGCTGGGACCGCCGCGCGGAGATTCGCCGGCTCAGTGCATTCCCATTCCTGACGGGACCTGGGGCGGCACGACGACGAATAACGCGATCTCCGAATTCCAGCCCAATTGCGGTACGCCGCTTCCTTCGCCGAGCGAATGGTATTGCTGGACGGCGTCGTGTAGCGGGGCGGCGACGATCAGTACCTGCGGCGACACGTTCTTCGATACCGTTCTCGCGGTGTACAACGCCTTCGATCTCCAGCAGGTGGCGTGCAATAATGACGCACCCTGCGGGCTGGGAATGACCCCCGGCATGTCCGAAGTGACCCTCCCCGTGGTCGCAGGCCAGCAGTACCTGATTCAGGTGACCGGGTTTAGTGGCGCGACGGGCTCCTACTCGCTGAACGTTTCCTGCGAGGATGCGCCGCCGCCGCCCTGCGCTCCTGACTTTAATGTTCCCGCTCCGGGCAACTTCAACGGGAACACCCTCGGCGCCGGCAACGACTGCCTTCTGCGACCTTCGGAGGAACATATTTATCAGGCGTTTCTCCCATTCGCCGGTAACTGGGTCGTGCAGACGTGTAGTCCTGTGACGACGTTCAACACGTTCTTGTACGTCGGGACGACCTGTTGTGGACAGGAACTCGGTTCGAACGACAACGCATGCGGTTTGCAGTCGCAGTTGTTCTTCTCGGTGGATAATCCGATGCCTGTTTACATCACGATCGAGGCGTTCGCGCCGCTCCAGGGCGGGCAGTATGAACTGCAGATCTTCCCGATTGGTGATTGATCCCGCACGGATGCGGCCATGGCCATCGTCGGGCGCGAAGGTTCCAGCGAACCTCGCGCCCGATTTTATTTTCGGGATGATGCGGCCGGTCGATGTTGTCCGAATACATCGATGTCCGGCGGATGTGCTCGCGCTTTTGGTACGCTAAATGGCGTCATGAGTTCCGAAGCATCCGTGGCGCTGGCAGCTCGGCTGCTGCTTCGCAGGCCGGTAAGGCATATCCAGATGATTTTGCCGACCGGATAGGACAGTCCCAGCAGCATCACGGCGAAGCCCAGAAGTCGCAACGTCCATTTGTCGTTCTGGTTCACGTCGCGCCCGGCATGCATCTCGCTGCGTATTGAGAGTAGCGCCGCATCGAGCCGGTCGATCTCGGTGCGAATTCCAGCAACGCTCGAATCCGCATCTCGACCTGCCCGTGCGCCGGGTGCAGCACACGAAGTCAGCATGACCGAAGTCAGGCAAGACATCCACAGGACCTGCGAGTAGCGAGCGTGCATTACTCGGCCTCGCCGTCTGCTGCGAGCAGTTCGCGGATCATGCCGAGTTTCGCTTCCGTGGAGAGTGAAGCGTTCCGCCAGACGGCGTCGATTCGCGCCTGCACGCCAGGTGAAACTTCACGGCTGAGCCCGCCCTGCATGTTGGCGAGCACCTGTCCGCTGACGCCTTCGTACTGTGCGGTGACGTAATACTCGAAGCCGCCGGCCACGCGCAGACCGGGGTTGATGACCTGGCCCCCTGCGGCGACCTGCCCGGTGCCGCTCTCGGAGAGCCGCGCCGCCGTGTCGGCCATGACGCCGCGCATGGCGTCCATCATCTGGGCGTGTTGGTTGAACATGTTGGAGCACCCCGCTGAGAACATCGAACAAAGCAGGATGAGCCGTTGGGGTAGCGAGAATCGTCGCATGGGGAAACCTCCGAGGTGGGTAACAGGCCGCGTGGCCGCGTTCGGCCGCGTATGACCTGTATGCCTTGCTCCCCGTGCGCGCCGGGATTATCGGCTGTCGTTGATTTTGGGCCGGGGGATGATATCCTTTGTATAGAAGCTCGCCCTCCATGAAGGTACCCCGCACGCCAAGGCCCACGCCTAAGGAAAAATTCCGATGCGACGATTAAAGGTATGTCTGCTTGCTGCGTCCCTGCCCGTACTCTCGGCGATGGGAGGCGATTGTTCGGGCATCAACTTCCCACCTGGCGGGGGTGCCTGTACGTTGATCGCCGTAGCTTCGGTGATTCTGGATATCCGCGACTCGCAAGGCGCGGTCGCGCCCTCGGCGCTCGTGACCTTTCGCATCAACAACGGCCAGGTTACTCAGGGCGGCTGCACGGGCACTTGCGGCAACATGGTCCTCGCCTACGAGGCGACCGGCCGGTTTGATATTACCGTTCAGGCGCTGGGGCTCATCACGCGGAACCTGATCGTCAATGTGCCTGTTGATGAAGCCGGCTGCCATCCGGTGACGCAGAATGTGGAAGTGGTTATGCAGGCGGATGACACCGTCGCGGCGCTGGCGGGCGTCTGGCGGGTGAGCAGCAGCTTCTTCGGCGACACGATTCTTCGATTTGGCAATAACGGCGAGATCATCGGCGCGATCCTCGTGGATCGAACAATCGCCGGCGATGGAAACTTTTACGTCTCCTACAACGGACGGCCCATTCGCGGCGTGCCGGGCCAGCAGATTCATCAGCAGTCGGTGACGGAGCCGACGCGGGTCGGCAATCAATTCAACTGGGAGACCACGACGCTGGGCATTCCCGTGGGCTTCACCAACGGCACGATGACGGCGAACTTCCAGGCGCTGACCGGCACACTTCAGGCCACGCCGGTGAGCTATCGACGGCTGGCGCTCAACGAGATACCTGTCTCGATACTTGATCCGTAAGTCTACCGGACAACTATGACTTCGAGGTTCCGCTTCGCGCGAGTGATCTTGCGCTCACATCTTCTCTCCGCGCCTCCGTCTTCGGGCTCGCATGCGCGTGATCAAGAAGAACGGTAACATCGCGAATGCGACCAGGAATGGCGGACAACAAGCGGTCTGCGTCAATTCAAGCGGCGCAGGCGCTGCTTGGTCGAGGCAATCCGGGAGACCGCTGTTGTTTGTATCCGCGTCCGGTTCTCCGCAGCCGCAGACGCCGGGATCGAGCTTGCTCGGGTCATCGGGACAGCGGTCGAAACAGTCCGGGACACCGTCGCCGTCGGAGTCGATGTCGGGGACGCCGCAGCCACAAATGCCGGGGAGCGACTTGTTGGCATCGTCCGGGCAGAGTTCGAGGGTGAGGCAGTCGAGGACGCCGTCACCGTTGGAGTCTGCGTCGGGCACGCCGCAGCCGCAGACGCCAGGGTCGAGTTTGTTCGGATCCTCGGGACATCGGTCGAAACAGTCCGGGACGCCGTCGCCGTCGGAGTCGGCATCGGGCAAGTCGCAACCGCATGCCCCCGGATGTGTCTTGTTGGGATCGTCGGGGCAGAGGTCGTGGCAGTCGGGTAGGCCGTCGCTGTCCGTGTCATCGTCGGGAATACCGCAGCCGCAGATGCCCGGTTGGGTCTTGCTCGCATCGAGCGGACAACAATCCAAACAATCGAGTAAGCCATCGCCGTCAGTGTCTACATCAGGTGCTCCACATCCGCAGTCGCCGGCTTGAGTCTTGTCCGGGTCTTCCGGACATTCGTCGCAGGCATCACCGACGCCGTCGCCGTCTGTGTCGGTCTGGTCCGAGTTTGAGACGGACGGGCAGTTGTCAATGCAATCGGCCACTTTGTCGCCATCCGAATCGGTATCTGCCATGCCGCACCCACAGATGCCGGGTTCTGTTTTTTCGGGATCCATCGGGCACTGGTCGCAGGCATCGCCGACGCCGTCGCCATCGGTGTCGGTCTGGTCCGCGTTTGATGTGTTCGGGCAATTGTCGCAGGAATCCGGGACGCCGTCCTGATCCATATCAAATGAGTAAACGGAATCCAGGTTGGCCGTCGCAAAGTTTCCATCGACGATCCAGGTGATGGCTCGAGATTGGGGAAACTCTGCAGACACGGGAGGGGTTAGAACCGTCACCACCTGTGGATGGACTCCCGGAAGGAACTCCTCGGGTTGCCCACGATTCGAGGGTGACGGGAAGAAAACATTCACACCGTATTCACTGCCTGCACGGAACGTAACGGGCTCCGAATACGTCGATTCGTAGCCGAAGACGGCGACAATGCGTGAATCCGGATCGTTGCAATCCTCGAAGTAGGCCTCGGTTACGAAGGGTGTGATCGTTCCCTGGGCGAGCACCGAATGGGATGCGAGCATGCCCGCCAGACCTGCCGCGATGAAAGCAAAGAATCGCCTCATGACGTTCTCCTCCTTCTCCTCGTATCGCGTTCAGCGCTCGGGATGGCTGAAATGAAGCGATGCACAAGATCGCCGCGCTACTCAGCGCCGAACTAGACCGCTCAGTGTAAACTCTCCGTGGTTGTCCGAAGCGAATCATCGCAACTGAAGGCCTTGCTACGGACTATGCATTTCAGACTTGCGAGTCATTGGATGCATCGGGTGCTTCCGGCCACGGAAAGACAACAGGAGAAGGGGTACCGTACCGATTGCGAGCAGCGAAGAATTTCCGCAGGGCGCGGCCTCGATGACCTGTGGCGCAGGTGGATTTCGGTCCAGACAGTCCGGCCGACCGGTTCCATTGGTATCGGCGTCGGATACGCCACAACCGCACGCGCCGGGGTCGAGCTTGTTTGGATCCTCGGGACAGCGGTCGAAACAGTCCGGGACGCCGTCGCCATCCGAGTCGGTATCAAGTATGCCACAGCCGCAGAAGCCGGGCGCTGTTTTGTCGGGGTCCTCGGGGCAGTCGTCGCATGCGTCGCCGACTCCGTCGCCGTCGGTGTCTTCCTGGCTGGGATTCGCGACGAAGGGGCAGTTATCGCAGTTGTCGGGAATGCCGTCGCCGTCGGCGTCGAGCAGTGTGGTGAGTCGCGCATCGACGGCGGTCGCGAAGCTATGAAGAAACCATATCCGATACGGATTGGGGTTGTTCACCGTCGGTGTGAGGACAATGCTAAAGGCATTCGGATGCCATCCCGGAAGGAACACAGACGGTTGCCCCTGGCTGGAAGCGCCGGGAAAAAAGAAGTTGTTCACGCTGCCTGCGGAGTACGCCATCACTTCTGATTCCAGAGAGAAGTAGCCGAACGTAGCCGTAAAAGGTGACAGCGGGTCGTCACAATCGTGAAGCTCAACTTTTGTGACGAAAGGGAAAATCAGTGACTGCGCGTGGAGCGGCATCGCCGCTGCCAGCGCAAGAGCCGTCCACAAGCCGATCATTGGTGGTCGTGATCGCATGGCACCCTCCAGAAACTTGCAGTTAGTCCCCGGGTCCGAAATAACGATTTCGAGCGTCCAGCCACCTACAATTGTAAAAAACTTGTTATTTCAGTTCAACCGACCAGTAGGCATTGTCCAGGAATGCCTTCCAGCTTGCGTAACGGTTGTCGGACAGCTTGATGGTGATGACCGGGTTTCGGCGCGGCTTTTTCGGCACGGTGATCAGCTTGAGACCTGCCTGGTCGGGCGTGCGGCCGCCTTTCTTGATGTTGCACTTCAGGCAGGCGCAGACGATGTTCTCCCACGACGTCTTGCCGCCCATGCTGCGCGGTACGACGTGGTCCAGCGAAAGCTCGGTCGTCGGAAACTTTCGGCCGCAGTACTGACAGAGATTGCCATCGCGGGCGTAGAGGTTTCGCCGGTTGAACTTTACCTGTTGGCGCGGCAGGCGATCGTAGAACGCGAGGCGGATGATCCGCGGCACGGCGATGTCGAAGCGCACGGTGCGAATCCAGTCGTGGGCATCGGGCTCGAACTGGCGAGCCAGCTCGGACAGCTCGCACCACTCCGAGAAGTCGTACGAGATGTAACGGCCCTTCTCGATATGGACCACCTCGGCCAGCTCGCGGCAGAGCAACGAGAACGCGCGGCGCACGTTGACCACGCGCACCGCGAGATAGTGCTGGTTGAGGACCAGTACGTTGCAACTCATTCCTGATGCCACGGCGCTCATATCAACGACCCACGTTTGACGACGCCCTGGCGATTGGAATTGGAGAATCCCCGGCGAGTGATTCGAAAAACCGCCGGGGAGGCGCCCAGAACCCTCGCCCTCTGCGTAGTCTTCTACCTGAATGTTAGGGAAAGATCGTCCAATCTGCAAGGGCGGAGGCAACTTGCGATCGCGCATGTCAGGGTCTGGTCCGTCACGAGGACGTACGATCCGTACCGACACAGCATACCCAGGGGCGTATAATGTCGTGGATGTCCGCTCGATTGCGATGGTGCCTGATAGGGGGCTTGTTGATCGCGGCCGTGGTCCTGATCTGCGGCGGGGCTTTGCGTGCGGATATCTTTGAACTCGCCGAGGGCGGTTCCATCGAGGGAGAAGTCGTCACGGAGACCGAGGAAACGTTGACGATCCGCACCACGGTGGGCGTTTTCGAAATCGACAGAGAGCGGATCGTCAGGCGAACCGCCGCTGCCGCACCCTGGACACGTTACGAGGCCCAGAAGCGTCAACATCCCGACACCGCCGATGGCCACTTCGCACTCGCACAATGGTGCCGGAAGAACGGACTGCGCTCCGAACAGAAGCAGCATCTCGAACGCGCGATCGAGCTGGATCCAGACCACACAGACGCCCGAGCAGCTCTGGGATACGTCAAGCAGGAGGGTCGATGGACCCGGCCGCAGCGAAAGACTCGCAAACCCTCCGAGGAGGAACTGGAAGCGAGGCGACGGGCAAAGCGCGATGAAGAGACGGTGCGGAAGGCCGTGGCCGAATGGACGGTGAAGATTCAGGCGATTCATCGCGGGCGGCTCGAAGGCGAGCGGGCGGTATCGGAGAAGTTTCGCGACGGACGACGGCAGATCCTGGAGATTGATGACCCGCTCGCCATTCCGGGGCTGACGAGGATCCGCATGCAGGGCAGCGTCGCAACGCGGCGGTTGCTCGTGGAGTCGATGGCAAGGTTCGAGCCGGACGAGGCGGCGATGAACCTGATCGTCATGTCCGTACTGGACACCTCGCCTCAGGTTCGGCGTGCGGCCGCCCTGGCGCTGGACGAACGGAAGGACGAGCGAATCATTTACGAGCTTCTCGGAGCGCTGGCCACAGAAGAGGAGTTCGTCCTGCGTAATGCCGCAACGGCCCTGGGCATCCTGCGGGCGAAAGCGGCCGTGGAGGATCTGATCCCCCTGCTTTCAACGGTGACTCGTCAGAAGGTTCGGGTGGCCCTGCCGGTGTTCTTCGATAGCGTTTACGATACCTTCGGGTATGGCTGCCGGTATCGTCACGGGGGGCGGTCGATCTATTACCGACCGTCCTTTATCGGCGTCATTGGTCCGGCCTACCCGGTCGGTACCGTGTATTACGACGAGACGCAAACGGTATCGATCCATCGAACTGAAGTGCAGGAGGCGCTGATCGCCATCACGGGCCAGAACTTTGGTTTTGATGAGCAGGCCTGGCGAGAGTGGTTGCGCCGCAGTCGATAGCCGGCCGTTCACCGGATACCGAGGGGCAGCATCCGTACGGTTGCCGCCGCTCATTTCACAGGGATACCCCAGCCGGTCGGTTGGGTTTCACCGCGGGCGATCCGACGTTAGAATGTTTCACCGGATGGGCTTATATTAGGCCGGTGCCTGCGTGAGGGGGCATCCGCGGGCAAATGCCAGAAAGCGGACCGGATCACTCAACAGACGGCCATCGCGTCTCTCTTCACGGGACGACGTGGCGATCGACTCCTACTTGAAGGGAGGGACCGTGCCTCGAAGAAAGATTGAACTTGAGAACCAGGTCGAAACGTTGTCCATCCTTGACCCGGACGGCAACGTTGACGAGTCTCTGGTTCCCAAGCTAGAGCCCACGGAGCTTCGTATTCTGCTTCGCGGCATGTTGCTCGCCCGCAGGTACGATGAGCGGATGCTCAAGCTGCAACGGCAGGGGCGGATCGGCACCTATGGACCGGCCCTCGGGCAGGAGGCGGCTTCGCTGGGTCCCGCGTATGTGCTGACGAAGAACGACTGGATGATTCCATCGTTTCGTGAGCCGGCCGGAATGCTTTATCGCGGCTGGCCGATGGACAAGCTGATCCTCTGGTGGGGCGGCAATGAATTCGGCTCGTCGGTACCTGAGGGCGTGCGCGATACGCCGATCTGTGTGCCGGTGGCAAGCCAGTGTCTTTATGGAGCCGGTGTCGCCTGGGGCAGCAAGTTGCGAAACGACGGCACGGTGGCGCTGTGCTTTGTCGGCGACGGCGGTACAAGCGAAGGCGACTTCCACGAGGCGATGAACGTGGCGGGGGCTTTCAACCTCCCGCTCATCTGCATCATTCAGAATAATCAGTGGGCGATCAGTCTCCCGCGAAAGAAGCAGACGGCTTCTCCCACGCTGGCTCAAAAGGCGCTCGCCTACGGTTTCAACGGCATTCAGGTCGACGGCAACGACATTCTCGCCATGGTCTCGGCGGCCGGTGAAGCGGTGGATCGCGCGCGGCGCGGCGGGGGGCCAACGCTGATTGAGGCCGTGACGTATCGACTGGGTGTGCATACGACGGCGGACGATCCGAAGAAGTATCGTACCGAGGAGGAAGTCGAAACGTGGAAGTGTCGCGATCCGCTTGCTCGCTTCTACAAGTATCTTAAGAAGAACGGCATCCTCGATGACAAGGCCCGTGACGTGATGGAAGAGGAGATCGCCGCGGAAATCACCGCCGCGGTCGAAAGCGCCGAGCGGTTTGAGCCGGACATCCTGGAGCCGTGGCGGCACTGTTTCGCGACCATGCCGAATTCTCTGGAGGCCCAGCTTGCGGAGTTTCAGGCGTACCTGGAGACCGTCTCCGGCGGCGCGGGTCGCTCGAACCATGAGCGCTCGGAGCTATCAGAGAACCTGCATTGACGCATGGCGCGAAGAGGCCGATGAATTGCGGAACCCACGGAGCCGACGGAGATCAATGCGTCGGCTTTCTGTGAAACCATGAGAGTGACAAAGCTATGGCACAACTGACAATGGCAAAAGCCCTGAACCTGGCGATGCGCGAGGCCCTCGCCGAAGACCCGACGACGCTCATTCTGGGCCAGGATGTCGGACAGGACGAAGGCGTATTCCGTATCACCGAGGGGTTATTGAAAGAGTTCGGCCCCGAACGTGTGATCGACTTCCCCGTCGCCGAGTCGGCCATCGCGGGTGTCTCCGTCGGCTTGTGCATTGCCGGCTTCAAGCCCATCGCCGAGATGCAGTTTTCCGGGTTCGGCTATCACGCCTTCCATCAGATCGAGAACCACGCCAGCCGGTTTCGCAATCGCACTCGCGGGCGGTTTACCTGTCCGATGGTCGTTCGCATGCCTTACGGCGGCGGCATCCGCGCGATCGAACATCACAGCGAAAGCCGCGAGGCGATCTGGGCGCATCTGCCGGGGCTTAAAGTCGTGATCCCTTCGGGGCCGCGAAACGCGCGGGCCCTGCTTCGCGCGTCGATTTTCGACCCTGATCCGGTGATGTTCTACGAGCCAAAGGCCAGCTATCGCGCCTTCAAGGAAGAAGTGCCGGACGAACCGGAGACGATGGAGATCGGCAAAGCCAACATCGTCCGCGCCGGTTCGGATGTGACGATCATTTCCTATGGTGCGTCCATGCGACCGGTCTTGGAGGCCGTTGACGAACTCGTGGACGAATACCAGCTCGACCCGGAGGTCATCGACTTGCTCTCGCTGGTCCCGCTGGATACCGAGACGATTACTGCATCGGTCAAGAAGACCGGTCGCTGCGTGGTGGTGCACGAGGCCCCTCGAAACTGCGGTCCGGCTGCGGAGATCATTGCCCGAATCGTGGAGAACGCGTTGGAATTTCTGGAGGCCCCGATCCATCGCGTCACCGGTTACGATCTTGTGCTTCCGTTCTTCAATCTTGAGCGGCCCTATATGCCTGACCCGATTAAGGTCGTCACGGCTGTACGCGAAGTGGTGAACTACTAAGAAACGTCAAAAAAAGGCAAAAAGTCAAAAAGTCGAAACATCGGAACGTCGAAACGTCGAAACGTCGGAACGTCGCAAAGTCGAAACTTCGGAACAAGGCAGAACATGGCAAAGGAATTCAAGCTACCTGATCTTGGCGAGGGGATTCACGAGGCCCAGATTGTCAACGTGATGATCAGCGAGGGCGATAAGGTCAAAGAAGACCAGATGATCATGGAGGTCGAGACCGACAAGGCCGCCGTCGAGCTGCCGGTCCCCTTCGGTGGTGTCGTCTCCAAGCTGAACGTCAAGGTGGGCGACACCGTCAAGGTCGGCGCGATTTTACTCGAAGTGGATGACGCCGCCGCCGGCAAGGCGCCTGCAGCGAAGCCGGCTGTTGCGGAAGCTCCTGCCGAAATGAAGAAAGCCAGCGCCCCGGCCGCATCGGTCAGTGCGCCATCCATGCGAAACGACGCAGCAGTCGGCGCAGGTCGTGGCGGCGATGGTTCCATGACACGCGGCGCGGCCGTGGCCGAAGCACCTCGCGGCGGCGATGGACCGATCCCCGCGGCCCCGGCCATCCGTCGACAGGCCCGCGAAATGGGCATCGACCTGCGCGAGGTCCATGGCACCGGCCCGGGCGGGCGCATTGTTCGTGAAGACCTCGAGCGATTTTCGATCGCCGGCCCCAGCGGCCAGGGTAGTGCCCCGACGATGACACCGCCCGCGACGTCTCGTCCTGCCGCACCGGCTCCTGCGGTTCGACAACAATCCGAGCCGCCCGTCGCGGTGCAGGCCGGCGGCGAGGCCATGCCGGACTTTTCGCAGTGGGGGGCTATTCGCCGCGAGGCCCTTCCGCAGATTCGCAAGACGATTGCCCGGGCGATGGTGCGTTCGGTGCAGACGATCCCGCACGTGACGCATGCCGACGAGGTCGACGTGACCGACCTGGAGGCCTTCCGCAAAGAGCAGTCGGCGATCTTCGAGGGGAAGGGCGCGAAGCTGACGCTGACGGCGTTTGTCGTCAAGGCGGTGGCCGGCGCGCTGCGGCAGTTTCCGCAGATGAACGCATCCTACGACGAAGCCGCCGGTGAGATGGTTTTCAAGGAGTATGTCCATATCGGTGTGGCCGTCGATTCGCCCAAGGGGCTGATGGTGCCCGTGTTGCGCGATGTCGACCGCAAGGGTCTGCTGACGATCTCGAAGGAGCTCAAGGAGCTGGCCGACCGTGCGCGGGAGTTCAAGCTGGACATCGCCGACATGCGCGGCGGCAGTTTCACGGTCACGAACGTCGGCGCCCTCGGCGGCACGATGGCCACACCGATCATCAACTGGCCGGAACTGGCCATCCTCGGCATGGGCAAGCTGGACTGGAAGCCGGTCGTTCGCGACGGGCAGATTGTCCCGCGGAAGATGCTGCCGTTGTTTCTCTCCTTCGATCATCGCGTGATCGACGGCGCCGACGGCGCCCGTTTCATCCGCGCCGTCATGGGCTATCTTGAAAGCCCGCTCAATCTGTTGCTGGTCTCCTGATCGCGATCGTTGTGTCGTCTCGTGGGCCTATCCGTAAACGGATCGATCCGCCCGGGGTGCAGGCAACAGGGCGGAGGCACCTTGCGCGTTGCATCGCTATCATCCTCGCAGTCCGTTTTCGATCGGAGCCATGCCGATGGACATGTGGCAATGCTTCTCACTGATCGAAGAGAAGCTCGATCGCGTTCTCACGCATCGAGCGGGTGCGGCTTCTCATCGCCTGTTTCGGGAGTTGCTGGGGCAATGCGTGGATCGGGCCCTGGATGCCGGCGACGCGCCTTGCGTGCGCATGGTCAATCGAATCGGCGAACTGACCCTTGAGGAAGTCCAGACGCTGCTGGATGGTCTCACGCTGCGATTCTGGCTGCTCAATCAGGCGGAGAAGGCGCAGATCATCCGCGTCAATCACAACCGCGAACGCGAAGCCGCGCTCGATCGGCCTCGTGCCGAATCGATTGCCGAGGCGATTCAAACGCTCAAGCAGGAGAACAGGTCGCTCGACGACGTGCTCGCCGTCCTGAAACAACTCGACATCGAGCCCACGCTCACGGCACACCCGACCGAGGCCCGTCGAAAGTCGATCCTCGACAAACAGAAGGCGATCTCCGAGGGTCTGATCGAACAGGACCGCGCCGATCTGACGCCTGCGCAGCGGCGTGCGCTTGAGCGTCGGCTGGATTATCTGGTATTGCTTTTATCCGTGACTGACGACGTTCGCAGCCAGCGTCCGAGCGTCATGGATGAAGTTCGAAGCGGCCTGCATTTCCTGAAGACCTCGATCTGGGAGGCCGTTCCCTCGCTTTACGAAGACCTGGCCGAGGCACTGCGGTGCACCTACGCCTGGAGCGGGCAGCTCCCGATCGTGCTGCGTTATCGTACGTGGATCGGCGGCGACGCGGACGGGAATCCGAACGTCACGCCGGATGTCACCCGGCAGACCCTGGACCTGCTTCGGGAAGCCGCGCTCGATCAATACATCGCCGCCCTCCTGCAACTCGGTCCGGAGCTGAGCATCTCCGCCCGTCGTGTCGTGCCGTCGGCGGCGCTGAGGCAATCCATCAACGCCGATCTTGGCGCCGGCTTGATCAGCAAGCAGCGGCAGCTTCGTTTTCAGCACGAGCCCTACCGGATGAAGATGGACTGCATGCTGGAAAAGGTGCGTCGCCTTCGAGCCGGCGAAGCGGGCTACACGGCGGAGCAGTTTCTGGCGGACTTGCGCGTCATGCAGGAGTCATTGGCCGCAGCAGGACTCGAAGAGCTGGCGACCGGAGAACTCGGACAATTGTTGATCCGCGTTCAGACTTTCGGCTTTCACCTCGCGTCGCTCGATGTTCGCCAACACAGCGAACGCCACGAGGAAGCTGTCGCCGAACTCCTCAAAGCGGCGGGCGTATGTAATGATTACCTCGTCTGCGACGAAGACCGGCGGCTGGCGCTTCTCGAGCGCGAGTTGGCGACCCCGCGGCCGCTCCGGCATCGACCGGCTGCCGTAGATTCCTCAAGCGCCGGCCTGTCCGCGGATACCCGTTTCATGCTCGAACGTCTTGAGGTGCTGGCGGACGCGGCGCGCCGCGACCCGGCCGCGCTCGGCAGTTACGTCATCAGCATGACACACAAAGTGAGCGACGTCCTTGAAGTGCTGCTTCTGATGAAAGAGGCAGGCCTCTGGAGTCTGCAAGGCGGCACGGTCCGAACCGCCGTTGACGTGGTGCCGCTCTTTGAAACGATCGACGATCTGGAACGCGCCGCCGATCTGCTGGAGAAACTCTTTTCGGTGGATATCTATCGCCGTCAACTGTCGGCCTGCGGCGACGTTCAGGAAGTCATGCTGGGTTACTCCGACAGCAACAAGGACGGCGGGTACTGCATGTCCAACTGGGTACTGCAGAATGCCCAGTCGACCGTTGCAGGCGTCTGTCGCCGTGCCGGCGTCATGCTCCGGCTCTTTCACGGACGCGGAGGAACGGTCGGGCGAGGTGGGGGGCGTGCCAGTCGAGCGATTCTTTCCACACCACCTGAGACACGAACCGGGAAGATCCGTTTCACGGAGCAGGGTGAGGTGGTCACCTTTCGCTACGGGCTTTCGCAGATCACCCGCCGGCATCTTGAGCAGATTGTCAGCGCGATGATTGTCGCTACGGCGCGTGCCGATGACGCGAGACCGCATTCCGCGAGCGATGCTGCTGCGGACGCAGTGGAGCCGTCTCGGCGTGTCGAGCTGATGAATGAGCTGGCGCAGAAGTCGATGACCGCTTACCGCGCCCTCGTCCGCGACTCGGCCTTCTGGCCGTGGTTTACGAAGGTCAGTCCGATCGAACACATCAGCGGGCTGCCGATCGCCTCGCGGCCCGTGGCGCGCGGAGTCGGCGAGGTCGATTTCGACAACCTGCGGGCGATTCCCTGGGTTTTTGCATGGACGCAGATGCGCTACACCGTTCCCGGCTGGTACGGTCTGGGCAGCGGTGTCGAGGCATTGACATCGAATCGTCCGGATGCCATCCAGACGTTGCAGGCACTCTACGGTCAGTGGGACTTCTTCCGTGCCTTCGTGGATAACGCCCAGCAGGAAATGGCCCGTGCCCGCCTCGCGGCGGCTAAGTTGTACGCCGAACGGATCGGCGACGAGACCGGCTTCCACGCGCGGATCGTCGAGGAGTTCGAACGCTCTCGTCAGGCCGTGCTGGTAATTACGGGTCAGAAGGCACTGCTGGATAACAATCCGGTAATTCAGTCGCTGATTGCCTACCGCAACCCGGCGACGGACCTGTTGAACCTGCTTCAGGTCGAGCTACTGCGGCGCTACGAGCGGGCCGGCGAGAGCGAGAAAGATCTTCTCCGACTTCTGCTCCAGCGGAGCATCAATGCCATTGCCTCGGCGATGCAAAGCACGGGATGATCATTCACGCTTTGCTTTCTGCGGTATCCTGCTGTTGCAGATCTACGGGCACGCCGAGCCGTCGAGCAGGTCGCTGACGAAGAGATCGACATCTCCAGTCGTCAGGCCGGGTGATCCGTCCAGTTCGGCACAGGTGCAGCTCCCGCCGTTGATAAAGCAGGTTACGAACTTCTGAATGTCCGATGCGTTCTTCAGGCCGTCGGCGTTCATGTCGCCGTAGCAGGAACAACTTGACGCTGTCATGGGCCAGAAGCCGCCGACGATTTGAAAGTCACCGCCACTCATCCCAGCCGAATCGGGACCGGCGTCGGGTTGGCCGATGGTGCCGGAGAGTTCGAAGTCGCCGCCGGTGGTGAACATCACGCCGCCGCCGTCGATGGTATGCCAGGGGATCTCGTAGGTACCGGCGATCAGCATCGTCGCCGTGAAAGTCGTCAGCGTGGCCGCCATCATTGCGTATTTCAAATGTCTCATGACCTGATTCCTTCGTGTAAAGAGATTCAGCTTCCGATCGTAACCGTGCCGTATGTCGCACGAATCGTCTTCGCCTGAGAGTAGGTTCCGACCCCGGAATACGTTCCGGGATCCATCAGCAGCGTGCCGTTCACCGGCGTGAAGGTCATGGCTGTGCCGAAGGCCCCAAATGGAACAAAGAATGTGCCCGCGGTTCCGGACCCACCGATGCGCAACCAGCGATCACCGTTAAAGGGATAGATTCCGCGGCAGGCCAGTCCGTCAATCAGACTGATGTGATCGCGCTGGCCGATGGCGTTTTGCCACTCCGCATTCCATGCTGCATTGACCGTGATGGTGTCGGCGCCATTGCAGGAGAAGGCCGTACGGCCGTAATGCATGATGGAGTCGAAGTCGTAGGGTCCCCACAGACCGGTTCCGGCTTGTATGTTAAAGTTGAACGCACAGGAGATGAAGTTGCCCATGGAGTCGGAACAGAATTGGCAGACATTTGCATTGCATGGATTGCCCACGACAGCGCTTGAGCCACAGATATTACCGGTGTTGATGGTCACAAAGTTGTCGCGATTTGTCGCGCTCTGTTGGTGCCAGAATCCGAGCGAGTGATAGATTTCATGGACAATGATGATCTGGTTTCCCCAGCTCACGATATTGATGATCTGCTGTCCGCCCTGGCGACCGACCGGCGAGTTGTTGAAGGTGCTGGCGTTGAAGCGAATCCAGTTCGGATCGCTTGCTATCTTGGCGCGAAAGGTGATTCCGGCGAGTGCGCTGATGGCGTTCATCGCGGCGATCGCGGCCTGCTGATTCGTCGCGTTGACGTTCCCGGCGAAGTCGTAGGGGACCGTACTGCCCCAGTAGTTGACGGTACCGAAGACGGCGCGCGGCCCGCCTTCATTATTCATCATCGCCTCCCACTCTTCGATGCGGATCTGGATATCGCCGTCGATGATCATGTAGCCGGGCGTCAGGTCGTCGGGCTGCACGCCGTCCGCCATTCCTTCCCAGGCCACCGCCGGATCGACTTCCGGTGGCGTTTGATTCGGAAGTCGCTGCAGGATGGTATCGATGTACTCTGTCGTGGCTTCTTCGCTCTGTGCCAGTGCGAAGGATGCAGCCGCCAATAAGGTCATCACGCTCATTATGTAGTATCTTTTTCCGTGCATACGTCACACTCCTCGGATTACTGAAGATTGACTAGAACCAGAACCAGTCCGCGCTGGCCTTTGCCCAGAACCGTCATGGCCTTGCCGATCACCGCGCCATGCGAACGATCAAGATCGACCGCCTTCATCGCGTGGCCGGGTGTGTCGGACGTTGTCAGCAAATCGCCGAGGTCGATGGCGACATCGGTCGTGTCGCAATAAGTCCAAACGCGACCTGACAGAGCGATCGGCGGCGCGTCCTCCATGCCGGGCAGGTGGCCAAGAATTGCCCCGGCGGCAAAATCGTTCGCGCCGCTGACGACACCGGCGACGCGCCGATTGTAGGTTCCTTGCGCCATACGAAGCATTCCGGAATTGTCGGGATCGATCTCCACGACCGTGCCGGGCTCGACGCGGTCGCTGGTGATGAACTTCTCCGCCAAGTCCGCGCCGGTGATTTCGAGTATCGCGACGCTGGCTCGGCCGTTGCACCGCAGTGCCAATCCACCTGCGTTGTTCTGGAAATAGCCGCCAAAGCCCGATGGGTGATAGCTCACGCCGGTCACGCCGGCGGCGAAATTTCCGTTGGACTCCGCATGAACCGCAGTCGCGGTATCAGAAATTGCGGTTAGCGCGCGCTTGGTACCCACTCCGCGTGCGTAGATGCCCTCATTGAGCGTACCGAGCAATCCGTAGTTCTGGCTCGCCTGGTGATCGCCCGAAGCGCCGCAGAAGGATGTGCCGGAGACTGACCCATGAATGCCCCGCGCCCCCGTTCCCGTTGCTGTGCCTACTACGCCGATGCTGTTGGCGCCGGCTGTTCCGTGAATCGTGTACGGCGTGGTTGTGCTGACGACCGTGAGCTTGCTAGCGGGCGCCGATATCCCGATGCCGACGTTGCCGTTGCCTCGAACGCGCATCCTCTCAGTGAAGGTCGCACTCGGGCCATAACCAAAGGCAATGTCAGCGGAACTGTTGTTTGAATGGATTTGCAGAAGGCCGCCCTGGATACCGAAGCCGTAGGTGCCCCCCGTGTCTCCGTACAGAGATATCTTGTCGCCCACGGTATTGGAGAAACTCAATGGGTCGGGCGGATCGCTTCGACCAATGCCGACCTTGCCGGCATTGTAGTAGCAATTGGTCCCGTTCAGCGACCAAGGGCTGACGCCGCCACCGATCGCGGCCGTCTTTTGAAGGGATCCATCGGGAAACTTGATGCCGTCAACGCCGGATTGGCCTCCGATATGCAGCATCGACGTAGGAGCATTCGTTCCAACGCCGACGTAACCTGCGTCGTAGGAGATATCCGTGCCAGAGGTGACCCACGGTCGGGCGGAATGCAGAGCGTAAGGAGCGGCGGTCAATGACTGCCGCGGCGACAGCACGACCGCGTTAACGTCGATTTCCAGCCACAGCGGCGTACCGGCGAAAACACCCTCGCCGAAATCAAGCACGACAGTGAACAGGCCGTCGACTACGGAAACTCCCTCAAGGAGATAGTCCGCGCCATACTGGTTTCCGTCGAAGTCGGCGTCAAAAACACGGAAGGTCATGTAGTAGTCGCCGCTGGCCGGCGCGCCCGCTTCTTTGAGCTGCCCCTGATACGTGAAGGCAGTACCTTGGCCGTGCAAGAGACCCGTGGGTCCGATGACGCATAGGATAAACACAATTGCCCAATTTAATCGCTTCATTTCTGTCTCCCGACGCCTAATAGGCGATTGATTCTAAGTTTGTTGTTTAGGAACTTTGGCTAGCATTCGCCGAGACCCATCGGCCTCCAATGATTCATGTGGCGCGGGAAAGGGAAAATACATACGGCCGCGCGATACGCATTTGAAATCGTCTGCCATGCATTTGTCATTCACCTCGCATTACTGAAGATTGACCAGGACCAATACGAGTCCACGCTCGCCCTTGGCGAGAAGCGTCATGGCCTTGCCGATCACCGCGCCGTGTGAGCGATCGCGATCGACCGACTTCATGGCGTGCCCAGGCGTTGCCGAGGTCGTCAGCAAGTCGCCCGGCAGGATGGCCGCTTCGCTTGCGTCGCACCAGGTCCACACGCGACCGGAAAGCGCGATCGGCGGGGCGTCTTCGTTACCGGGCAGGTGGCCCAGGATGGCGCCTGCGGGAAAATCGTTCGCGCCGCTGATGACGCCGGCCACGCGCTGGTTGTACGCGCCTTGTGACATTCGAAGCAGGCCGGTGTTTTCAGGGTCAATCTCCATGACCATGCCGGGTTCGGCATTTCCATCGCTGGTTGGAAACTTTTCCGCGAGGTCCGCGCCGGTGATTTGAAGCACCTTGGTACTGGTCGTGCCGTTCACCACCAGCCGCGGGGCGGCGTCGTTGCCTTCAAAGGTTGCGACGATGGTTCCACCGGCGGCGGCGATCTCGAAGTTCTTAAGCCCCGTGTCGGGTTGAAGGCGTAGCGCGGTCCCTGAACCGCTGTAGGCCTGCTTGAATGCCCAAGGGCGCTCGGAGTTGAAACGGAGCAGTTCCACTCCGACCCCACTTCGATCAATGGCCACCGATCCAACCGCTTTGAGCGCCAAGCCGCCGGCCGAATTGGTGAACTCGCCTCCGATTCCGCCAAGGTCGGTTGCCGTTCCTGCGACACCGCGGTGGGCGGTCGTCTCACCGAGAACAGCGGTACCGCCCGAGAACAGGCCGGTGTTGCGAACGTGCAGCTTGGCGGCGGGCGTCAGGGTGTTGATGCCGACGTTGCCGGACGAATCGGCGAACATGAAATAGTTTGCCGCGGCATCGGCGGCTTCCGTAGTGGTCCTGAAGAAATAGAGAGCGTTGCCCGAAGCCCCGATACCGAAGCGGGTCGCACCGCCGTAGCCGAGCTCGATAGCCCCCGCATTGTTAATCGCAAGTGATTTCGCCCAGGAGCTTGACGTCCACAGGGGACCGCCGGCGACATGCAGTTTTCCGTCCGGAGCGCTGGTCCCGACGCCGACCTTGCCGGCGTTGTAGTAGGCATCAATTCCATTCTGCGACCAAACACTGTCACCCCCGCCGCCGATCGCAGCGGTGGTTTGCAGACTACCGTCAGGAAACCGAATGCCGTCCACGCCCGCCTCGCCGGCGACATCCAGTTTGGCGGTGGGCTTCGCAGTGCCGATGCCCACGTTGCCGTCCACATAGTACAGGTCGCTCCCGGAAGGAACCCAGGGGGCGTAGGCGTAATAGGAGTAATTAGAAAATGTGGAGAGATACGCATCCTTGCAGGTTTGTGCGTAGGGCGTCGCGGTTAACGGTTGCCGTGGCGCCAGGATGACCGCGTTGACCTCGATTTCCAGCCAGAGTGGAACGCCGGTGAATACGCCGGCGCCGAAATCCAGCGAGACGGTAAACAGGCCGTCGACTACGGAAGCTGCCTCAAGGAGATAGTCATCGCCATACTGATTTCCATCGAAATCGGCGTCGAAAACACGAAACGTCATGTCATAGTTGCCGTTGGCCGGCGTGCCCGCTTCCTTGAGTTGGCCCTGGTAGGTGAATGCCGTGCCTTGGCCGTGCAAGAGACCCACGGGTCCGATGACACCGACGATGAACGCAACTGCCCAATTAAATCGTTTCATTGCTTTCTCCCTGTGCTTCGGGTTCCGAATTTGGCAAACCATTCGAGTCGATCCACACGTGAAACTCGCGTCCGATGTCGCACGCACCGACGCTTCCTATTCATGCGATCTTTCGAAGCTGCGACTAACGGCCTGCGTGTTTTTTCTTGTCAGGTCGGATTCTTCGCATTCCCAGGCCGAACAGAATCATGGGCAGCATCGTGAACATGCCCGCTCCGCAAGCGCCGCCGCAGTCGTTCATTGGGTTCAGAATGGGTGCAGCCGGGGGGGCAGCCGGAGGTGCGCCGGGTATTTCGCAGGCGTCTCCGACCCCGTCTCCATCGGTATCTGTTTGTGCCGAATTCGCAACTGTCGGGCAGTTGTCGATGCAATCGGCGATGCCATCGCCGTCGGTGTCTGTATCGGGGATTCCACATCCACACTGGCCCGACGCGATCTTGCTTGAATCACCAGGGCAGCCGTCTACACAGTCGGCGGTCCCGTCGCCGTCCGTGTCGGTGTCTGCGATGCCACATCCGCAGACGCCGGGGGCGATCTTCATCGCGTCATTGGGGCAGCCGTCGTTGCAATCGTCGGTTCCGTCACCGTCGGTGTCGTTGCAGTCGGCGAACGAAGCGACGTAGATCGCGTTCGTACCGTCGGAAAATCCGACCACAAAACAAAGCTGTCCGTTGTTATTGAATTGGTATGTTCGTCCGTTCTGTGCGGCACACCCCGTCGCGACCATATACGAGCCGCAAGTATTCACCGTTCTGAAGACCCCGGGCGAGATTTCCAGGCCCTGGCCCCTCATGACAATGGGCGTGAGTTCGCCGGTTGGGCTGGTGACCCAAACGGAATCGCTGAAGGGCTGGAGCGGGGAAGGGCCGTCAAGCTGCGAATAGAATGCCACCTGACCGGTATTGTTGATGCTCGGGCTGAAGGTGGGTCTGCCAAATGTGACGCCCGGCATCCCCGGCGCCGCCATCCCTTCGCGTGCGATCAATTGGACGCTGCCACCCGGAGTCGAGTACTTGTAGATGCCAGCGCCGTACTGACCCTGGTTCAAGAAACTGCTGAAGGTAATTTCGCCGTTGCCCGAGAAGGCCGGCGGATAGAGCAAGCCGTAATTCTCTCCGCCCGGCGCAGGGTCGCCCTCACGTGCGATCAGCCGGAGCCCGCCGCCGTCTTCGAGCCAGATCGATTCGTCATTTTCGGTGGTGACGCCGACTCCGGTCAGCTTCGCAAGGAAGGCCGTATATCCATCATTGTTAATGGTCAGACTATTGAAGCTGAGAAACGTCACATTTCCCAGGCCGGGCGCGATATCACTTGCGTAGGTGACCACGCGCGGGGGGACCAGCGTGTTGCTTTCGGCCATGATGGCATGACCGCCAATGCTGCTGATGTAGACCAGGAAGGCCACTTGTCCGCCGGCGTTGATGTACGGCGTATTCGAGAATGAGAAACCGGACTGACCATATTGAAGGAAGCCGGCCGGATATCCCGTCGGCGGATTGGGCAGGTCATCACCTTTGCGCGCGACAAGGCGCAGCGATCCGCCGGCCGTTCGACACCAAAGGCCGGTGTCATTGGCGGCTGTGACACCCCCGACGCCTTGCAGGAGTGTGCCGGGAAAAACGATATCGCCGGAGGCGTTCATCGCCGGATTGCCGACCCCGTTGAATTGCGTTCCAGCCGGCACGTTTACCGGTGAATCGCTCAATGCAATCTGGACTACTGTGCCGACCGTGTTCTGCGCCCAGATGCCGAACACTCCGCGCAGGGTGCCCGAACCGACGCCATTGAAGGCGACCTGGCCGAGCGGATTCTTTTGCTGCGTTGTAAAACTGTTGGCGTCGAAGTGGAGACTGATGTCGCCGGGCGTTGGTTCGCCTTGCCGAGCGACGAGGTGAAGTTCGCCGAGCGCGTTCTCGGAGTAGAGAGCGTGGTAGTTGAAGGCATCCACGCCACCGATGCCGTGAGCAAGGTAACAACTGAACGAGACGCGCCCTGCTTCGTCGATGGAGGGACCACTGAGTTGCTGGGTGCCGAAGACGCCCGTTGTGTCCGGAGCGGGCTCGCCGGAGCGCATCACCTTGCGATAGCTTAGCTGTCCGTGGGCATAGGGGGTCAATATGCCGAGCAGGAGGGTGACTGCTAGAATAGTTACTTCATGGCTGTTTCGATGGTCGTTGCGCATAGGGTTGAATCCAATCTTGTGGACAGGTCTGGGCGTTCCGCTTTGCTGCGTATTCCGGCAATAGAGGCGATTGGGCTGCAAAAGGCCTGCTGAGGCAGTAACAGTTGACCCGATCCCTGCCTATCCATGCGGCGCGCCGAGCAGAGGATTCACGGATATTCGCCATTTCCATGAAAGATCGAGTAGAATAGGTATGGAGTGTTCGGGTGCGATGATCTCCCATATGCCGGATGAATCCGCCGTTGCGTCGCTGGTTGCGCGCGCCGTGAAGGGCGACGCGGACGGCCTGAGCGAGCTTCTGGCGATCTTCGGGCCTCGGATTGAGTCGAATCTGAAGATCGGGCGATCGTGGCGGGCCATGCTCGAGCCCGGCGACGTGATGCAAATCACCTATCTGGAGGCGTTCCTCCAGATATCCGGCTTCCGTCCGGAGCAGGCCGGTTCCTTTGAAGCATGGTTACGGCGGATTGCAGAGAATAATCTGCGTGACGCGATTCGCGGTATGGAGCGACAAAAGCAACTGCCGCCTGCTAAACGCATCGAGCAATTCCATTCGACCGATTCCTTTGTCGGTCTCTACGAGCAGATCGCCGCGACCACGACGACACCCAGCCGATTGGCGGCGCGAAATGACATTCAACGGTTGCTCAATGCCGCGATCGATCGCCTGCCGCCCGACTATGCCGCTGCCGTGCGGCTCTACGACCTCGAGGGCCAGACCATTGCGGATGTATCGGCAGCGATGCATCGCTCGACGGGGGCGATTCACATGCTTCGTGCACGTGCCCACGAGCGGTTGGGCGAATTGCTGGGGACGGCGTCGGCCTGGTTTGATTCCAGCGCGTGAATGTGCCGCCGCACATATCGCACCAGTCTAATAGAGATGTCCATGGGTGCAGATTTGTCCAATAACGCGCCTGGCCACCGGGAGACCCTCCGTGTTTGATGCAACCGGCACGGATCGCCGACATCAGGACTTGATCGCCGCGGCACGGCTGCAATTTGAACGTGCCGTAAGCGGCGGTTTTTCAGCCGGGGGTTCGTCAAACGTCAACTTTCTTCGGGACACCGCCGGCTTGCGCAACCGGCCCACGCTGCCGGGCTACGACCTGCTACGCGAGCTTGACCGTGGTGGGCAGGGCGTCGTTTATCAGGCGATTCAGAAATCCACCGGGCGCATGGTCGCCGTCAAAGTCCTGCGTGGCGGATCGCTCGTTGACGGGACCGAACGACTTCGCTTTGAACGGGAAGTCAGTATTCTCGCTCAGCTTAATCATCCCAATATCATCGGAATCCTGGACCGCGGTGACGCCGCCGGAATTCACTATCTGGTAATGGACTACGTTGACGGTTGTCCGCTCGACCGTTATGCGCGCGAGCACGGTCTCGCCCTGCGACAACGGATGATTTTGTTCGCGGAGGTCTGCGATGCGGTCACATCCGCCCACTTGCGCGGTGTGATTCACCGCGACCTCAAGCCCGGCAACATTCTGGTTGATGCAACCGGTAAGCCGCATATTCTCGATTTTGGACTCGCCAAGCTATCCGATACGAAGAAGGACTCCGAGATTGGCGCGACCCAGACGGGCGCGTTTGTCGGCTCGCTGCCGTGGGTTTCGCCCGAGCAGGCGGGAGGAATGCACGACGAAGTCGACATGCGCAGCGATGTGTACTCGTTGGGTGTCGTCCTGTATCAACTGCTGACCGATCGCCTGCCCTACTCGACCGTGGGAAACCTTGAAAAAGTGCTGGTCGCCATTCGAACCGCGGAGCCCACTCGCCCGCGGACGATCTCCAGTGAGATCGACGATGATCTTGAAACCATCGTGCTGAAATGTCTGCCGAAAGAGCCGTCTCGCCGGTATCAGTCGGTGGGCGAACTCGCGCGGGATGTGCGTCATTATCTGCGGCATGAGCCGATTGAGGCCCGGCGTGATTCGGTCGGATATCTGTTTCGCAAGGCGCTGCAGCGGAATCGCGGTGCTGTTTCCGTAGCCGGCGCGTTTATCGCCCTGCTCATCGGCGCCACGGTACTGTCTCTCGGATTGTGGCGTCAGACGGTAATCCAGCGCGACGACGCGATCGCGTCGGTCAAGCGCGAGTCAGCTGCTCGAGATCGCGCCGACGCGGAGGCGGCCAAGGCAACCCAGATCGCACAGTTTGCACAGAGCATGCTGAGCGGCATCGACCCCGCCACGGCCGGCGATATGGATAAGCGTCTCATCCGGCTGGTCCTGGACGGCGCGGCGAATCGAGTGGAAACAGAATTGAGCGAGCAGCCGGAAGTACAGGCCGCTGTTCGGCACACCATCGGCATGTCTTACCAGGCAATCGGCGAGATGTCTGAAGCAAAGTCCCAACTGGAGAAGGCCGTCGAGATTCGTCGGCAGGTCCTGGGCGACGAGCACGCCGACACGCTTGAGGCCATGAACAACCTGGCCATGTTCCATGACCAGGCGGCGGATTACGCGGACGCCGAACGGTTGTGTCTCAAGGTTGTGGAAGTACGTCGCCGCATTCTCGGGGAAGCGCATCGCCTGACGCTGCTCTCAAAGAGCAACCTGGCGGAAATCTGGTCTGCACAGGGCCGATTCGATGATGCAGAACAGGAGCATCGCCGCCTTCTGGAGCAGCGAACTCGCCTCCTCGGCTCGGAAGACCCGCACACGCTGACCACGATGAATAATCTCGCCAACGTGTTGCAGAATCTCCAGAAATTCGATGAAAGCGAGCAGATCTTTCTCCAGACGATCGAAATAGAAAATCGCGTCAAGGGGCCTCTTCACCCCCACACCCTGCGGACCATGGGCAATCTCGCGCTACTTTACCAGGAGAGCGGCCGAATGGAGGATGCGCTCGCGTTGCACCGTAAGGTATTGGAAATGCGACTGCGCGTATTTGGCGACGGACATCCCGACCTATTTGAATCGCAGATCAATCTGGCCATCGTGCTTCGAGCGATGGGGCAGGTTGACGAAGCCGAAGCCATATTGCGGCGCACGCTCGATGCCGAGCGCCGCGTATTGGGAAACAAACATCCACTCGTCGGCGGGACGATCATTCTGCTCTCGTCCATTCTCGCGCGCCGGGGTGAAGCTGCTGAGGCCGAGGAGATGGCGCGCGAGACCGTGGCGATCTACGAAGCATCGCTGGGCCCCGACCATTTCAAGACGATCACCGCAAGAATCTCCGTGGGCGTTTGCCTGATGCTCCAGTCTAGATTCTATGAGTCGGAGAAGATTCTGCTGGATGGTTATGCCTTCATTCAGGGCCGGCAGGACGTGTCCGCCGATTGGCAGGAGTCGTCCATCCATTACCTGATCAGACTCTACGATGCCTGGGACGCGGCCGAGCCGAACACCGGAATGGCTGAGAAGTCCGCCGAGTGGCGGACCAAACTCATCGAACGGAAGGCCGCGACCCAGCCGGCCGACGCGGCGCGCGGTGCGGTGGACGAGGTGTTGAAGTGATTGCGACTGCCTCACGATGGGCAGCGCACAAAGCAACACCGCGCTGGGTTGAGAAGAATTGCCCTTCGGACTGACCCACTGGAAGACCGTGCTTATGACGAACTTCTTGTTGAGAATGTTGCGTGTGCAGGCTGGCAGTCCACGCCGGTGAACGACCTTGTGACGGTACACCGCGGGCGGATCAGGCCGCAACTGCCTTGCTGGAATACGCTGGGCCCGCACCAAGGTCTCGGGGATCGCACTGTGCCTGTGGCGGCAGGGGACCCGCCGACACGGGGCTGCGCTGCGGTTGGCGCCGAAGATTCTGAAACTCCCGAATCACGAAGGCTGGACCGTTTCCGCTGTCAACGATTCCTGGGCGGCCTACTTCGAGATTACGTGCGCGCCGCTTGAACCATCCGAGGACTCCAACCGTCAATAGAGCTCGCTTGAATTTGAATCGAGTAGGATAATGTTGCTCGAGGACAAGCACTGACGATCTCATCGTTCGCCTGCACTGGACATCTCACGGCGGAACATTCACGAGTCGACCGCTCTGTGATTGAAAACGAAGATGCACGACATTCTAGACCCTCTCTCGTGGACACTCGCGGTCAACACTGACGCAGGAGGCATTCTTCAGAGAGAGTTTTGTTTGGTACGCCATTCAACCGCTTTCAGAGAATCGCCACGAGATTCGTAAAGTAGTACGATTGACTTCAGGACGTCCTGGACGAAAATCGCTTGAGGGCCTTGCCTCGCTTCAATCAGAGCAATATTCGCTACGAGATACTCTTCCGCCTCGACGTAACACCCTTGTGCGACAAGACATTCGCCCAGCCTGGCCTGCGTGCACGCAAGCGTATGCGCATCAGAAAATTTCTGCGATTCGTGCAGGGACAGCGTCTTTCGAAAGTATCCTTCAGCGGCCACGAGATTACCGCGCTTGAACTCAACATCGCCCAAACATGCGAAGTCCGTCGCCAATTCAAGCGACTCGGAGCCCAGCCATGCTTCATCGATCCGCCCTTGTCCTAGTACTACAGTTGCGCATCAATTCAATCTGCCGATAAGTCGATTGTGACGCCATGGATGGCTCAGAAGGAGCGATGATCGGCATGGATGCTCGAACGGTGCGAGGATGGCGCCCAGGGGCCGCGCCTGTACGACTGGGCGGCGATGAAGTGTGGCCTTCCGACGGAGAAGGGACGGGTTCGGTGGCTCCTGATCCGGCGACATATTCAAACGCAGGAGCAGGCTTATTACCTGTGCGCTGGGCCGAAGAAAGTGAATGCACGCGATCTGGCAATTGCCGCCGGTCAGCGCTGGTCCGTCGAGGTCTGCTTCGAAGCGGCCCAGCAGGAGACGGGACTGGATGAATACGAAGTACGCTCGTGGGATGGCCGGTATCGGCACATCACCCTGTCGATGTTTGCATTGACATTCCTGACCGTCATTCGCGCGGCCGCGAAGCCGCCCAAGAGGGCTCGGTCCCCAAAAGAGCCGCGAACGGATACCGCTCACCGAGCCGGAAGTGCGTCGCCTGCTGATGCGGATCGCGTGGCCATGCATGAACGAAGACGAGCGAACCCTGGCGTGGTCCACCTGGCGACGCCAACATCAGGCCATCGCCAGGAAATGTCACTACCGAAAGCGAAAGAAAGAAGCGCAACTGTAGTACTAATCCTAACTCAGGACCTGGATCAGTTTCTGAGGGGAAGGTCACTCATGGCAGATGGGGTATTTACGATTCAATTGCGCATGAGTGGGATTGGCGACCTTATCGCGTCCAGAACGTCCCGAGGTCGTCTGCTTGCGGTCATCCGCCCAGGGCGATCATCGCGGTTTCCTGGCGTGTCGATCCGGTCGCGCGTTTGTCGGCGATGGCGCGTTGGATCATTCGCTCAGCCAGATCGGGGGCATAGACGCCCTGCTGCCAGCAAACTGACAGATCGACATACCGGGAATCTAGCAGGCAGGGGAAGAGCTTTCCGTCGGCCGTCAGTCGCATTCGCCGGCATTGTCCGCAGAAGGATTCGGACACCGGCGCAATAATGCCGACCACGCCGGTTCGTACGGCGTTCTCCACCGTGTATCTCGCCGCGGTTTCGCCGGGTGTGCGCCTCAGCGGCCTCAGCTGAAAGTGTGATTCCAGGCGTCGTTTGATCGTATGCGCCGGGACGAAGTGGTTGCGGTTGAACTCCGCCGCCGGACCGATGGGCATCGCTTCGAGGAAGCGAATTTCCAGCGAGCGGTCGACCGCCCATTCGACGAGTTCGATGAGCTGATCATCATTGTGTCCGGCCAGCACCACGGTGTTGAGTTTCGGCGGGGCAAAGCCGGCGTCGATCGCTGCATCCAGTCCGCGGATGACATTCTCCACACGGCCACCGGTCAGCGCGCGATACCGTTCCGGGTCGATCGTATCAAGCGACACATTCAGGCGATCAAGACCGGCAGATCGCAAACTGTGTGCCAGGCGAGCCAGGCCGAATCCGTTGGTCGTCATCGCGAGCGACAGCATCGGTGCGGCAAGTCGAAGATCGGCGACGAGCGAGACGATCGTGTCATGCAGCAAGGGTTCGCCGCCGGTGAGCCGAAGCTGTCGCAACCCGCGATGGGCGTAGAGATCCGCCACCAGCTCCAGACGTTGTGCATCGGTCAGATCGGCTCGACGGGCACCTGCGCCGGGCCCTGGGCGACAATACAAACATCGCAGATTGCAGTGCGATGTGACCGACAGGCGCAGATGATCAAGGGTCCTGCCGTGCCCGTCGATCAGTGGACGAACATTCTGAACGGGCAGGGATACGTTCGGCCTCTTGATCGTCCGTGTCGGCATGTTCGCATCCGAGTGATCGCAAATCGGCAAATATTCAGCGTTCTTTGCGTACCGACCGCTTTGATGATGCGGTATTGAATGCACCCCATCTCCCTGGTTAGGCAACGGCGCCTGTTGCGTAGGCGGCCGCCTGATAGATTTCCGCGCAGCGGGTGCAAATGGGTTGTTCGGGTCGCCATGCCGGGAAGTCGGCGAGAATGGCTGCCTCCAGTGCATCGCCCTGCTGCTGATGCGGCGCCCAGTCAAATGTCGGGAATCCGCACAGGGCACACGGAGAGCCCGGAGGCGCAACGCGCATGGCATCGGAGCTCGCACCGACGTCACGAATCTGCGGCGGTCCATGTTCCGCCCATTTCAACAGCAAATCGTGGCTCAAAGTGCTCGTCTCCGCCTCCAGCCACAATTCGTCGAATGCACGCCTCGCGAGTTCATCATCGCGAAGTGCGAAGACGCGAACCAGTTCCGACTGACGCATCTCCTTCGCGGCCGCCGGGGCCAACCCCCTGTGAGTCAGTCGTGCGTCCACATAAAGCCCCCAGAGAACTGCATACCGATCTTGTGCAAGATTGCGAGCCGCCGAGGTTGCGCCGCGCGGCCGCTCTGTGATGTGATATCCAAAACCGGGGTCGAGCATGTCGTCGATGTGCATGAATTCGTGACGTGCCCAGTATTCGAATGCAGGGCGATCCAGCAGGGTCGAAGGCGCAACGGCGATCACGACCGTGTATTGCCCCGGCGAGCCGAACAACTCCGCCGACTGCGCGCGCGGCCGGTGCGCCTGCGTCACCATCAGGCGGCTGACATGGTCTCGAAATCGTGAGAATTCACCGACGAGCCCGTGGATGAGTCCGCGAAGGCCCAGTTCGTTAAACCATCGCTCGTGCATTTCCGCGAATGCCTGATCGCGCCGCGCCGGGTCGCGATGTTCATGACACGCGGCGAACTGACGCTCATAGTGCTCGCGAAGCATCGTATCGGCACGGACCGCTTCAAAGACGGTTCGTTCGACGAGATTGGGTTGGATGGCCAGCAGCATCATTCAGCTCCGATCGTCCATCGCCGCCGCGAGCGTGGGGCCCAGTTCAACCATTCCCGCATCCCCGCCGCAGGTGATAACCGCATCTTCCTCGCTGTCGGGCCGAAGCTCAATCCAGCGCGGGCCGAGATCGACACCGAGGTCATCACACCAGCGTCGCAGGAGCGCATCAGCCAGATCAACCACGGCCGTGTAACAACTGCTGCCCTCGCCGGCCGAGTCGGTACGCCGGACGCGCTCGCAGAAGGCAGGCATCCATCGTGCGACGTGTTCGGCGAAGAAGGCGCGCTGGGCATCGCGACAGCAGGCGATGGCATCGTCATCGTCTGCCGCGCAGGCGATGGATTCCTTCATGGCCAGCGCCGCAAGAAATTCCCACTGGGTGACGAGGTGATCGGCTCGTTCGGCGAGCGGGCCACGGATTTCAAAGCCGAAGGCGGAATAGAAGCCGGCGATATCGGCAAGCGTCTGACTCTGTTGAAACACCTCGGCGTGCAGATACTCAATCTCGTACGGCGGGCATGCAGCGCGAACGGTATGACCGAAGAGACGATTGTGGGCTTCGACCCAGTCTTCGGCTGACAGAATGGAGTCGAATACCGATGCGACCGCTTCGGGCGACAGGTTCAGCGCGGCCGCGGCGTCGAGGGCTTCGGCGCGCACGGCAATCTGTACCAAACGCTCGCGCCACGCCGGACTGGGCTCCACGAAGCACTCGGCGACAAGGCGAGACAATTTCGCTTTCGCCAGCGCGACGAGTTCGGTGGATAATTCAGATTGTATTGGCATGTATGGCAGGTCGGACATGGATGGGCTCCTCCACCTGCGTCCGGAACATCTCACGGTTCTTTCGGTCGTAGGCGATGATCGTGTCGTTGAACGTCTCGAACTTCTTGCCGTCGATTACGGTCTCATAGACCTTCGGCCCTTCCTTGAGTTCATAGCGGTCAATGATGCGATTGGAACGGCGAAACAGTTGCAGCACGGCCAGGAGTTCCCGATCCGGCGCGCGATAGCGCTCGACGGCTTGCTCAACACCGGGGCCGAACATCTGTTCGAGGTACTTCGTCGGCACCCAGCGCGGTGGGATGTAGTAGCCATTCGGCTCGGTGCCGAACTGCGGATAAAGCGGCAATGCCACCCTGGCGACGTGTACGAGATAGTAGAGCGGGTTGTAGCGGTCCTCGATCCAGACATTGTCCGGATCAACCTTGACGAGTCCCTGCATGCGCACCTGTCCGATGCAGGCGGCCATGCAGCGCGTTTCCATCGGCACGCCGTCAGATTCCGGATCGGTCCCTTCAACACGCGGGTAACAGGCGATGCACTTTTCACTGGTTCGCGTCGTCCCGCGGTACATCGACTTCTTGTACGGGCAGGCCTCGACGCACTTGCGATAGCCGCGGCATTCCTTCTGGTCGATCAACACGATGCCGTCCTCGGGACGCTTGTAGATCGCGTTCCGAGGGCACGCCGCCAGACACGCGGGGTAGCTGCAATGATTGCAGAGCCGGGCGAGGTAGTAGAACCATGCCTTGTGTTTCTGATCGCCAGTAAGTTGCTCGCCCTGTCCGAAATCCATCGGCTTGGACGGCCCTGCCTGCGGCGTGTCCTCGTGAATGTTGGGCGACGTCCATTCCTCTTCCGTGGGCAGGTATCCCAGGACAAGATTCGGCTGGGCGCCACGCGAGACGATTTCCGGAGACTCGAAAATGTTCTTCCCGTCGAGTCGGCCATAAGGCGCGCGTGGATCCCCGCCGCGCGAGCCCTGCCACGACATACCGCGCGGATTGGCCTGATCGAGCATGTTGAGAATTTTCACGTCCCAATGTTGCGGATAGCCGCCATAGGGCTTGGTCTCGACGTTGGTCCACCACATGTTTTCTTGGCCGCGAGAGAAGGTCCACGTGCTCTTGCATGCCATGGTGCAGGTCTGGCAGCCGATGCAACGGTTGATGTTGATAACGAAAGCGAACTGCTCCTTCGGCGCGGCCTGCGGATAGGGATAACTCATGTCGCGGCCGAGTTGCCAGTTGTAGACGTTCGGCATGGCTAGCTCCTTTGCGGAGAGCGAAGCAGGAGCTTCGCGATCCTCAACCAGTTGTCAGTGGCCAGTCCGTCAGTGATGGACGGCCGGCGTCGTGAAGGTCCAATTTTCCAGTTCGTCCGCGAGGCGCAGGTAGTGCGCATGCTTGCCGCGGTCGCAGCCGGACTTCTCCGAATTTGTAAACGCATCGAGCATGCGCTGCTTCTCCTCCGGGCTGAGCACCTGTTCCGCCATGATGAAGAGCACATTGTCTTCTTTCTGAATATGCTGTGAGAGCATCACGATGTATTGCGCAGCGGCGCGACGAACGCGCGCATCAGCTGCGGCGTCACCGGACTCAGCCGATTCGAGATTCTCTGCGACGGTCCGAAGCAGCTCGCGGCCATGCGTGTGATCCTCGAGCATGCAGCCGATGGGACCGCCGGCCCGTGGCACGCCGGCCTGTTCCATTCGCGGGAAGAGTTCGTTCTCCTCCTTGGCATGGTGGCAGCCGTCGGCGAAGCTGCGGAAGAAGTCCAGCGCCTTTCGCATGAACGTCACATCGACGGCTTCGCTTTCCAGCATGCGATGCACACTACCAAGCACGCGCTCGATGACTCGATGCTCATCCATCAGCACCTGGCGGACCGTCTTCTGTGTACCGTGACATTCGCAACCACACATCGACATGGCATGCTCCTATGTAGTGAGGACCGTTAACTCAATGGCTCCGGAAGGTGCGCGATCAACGATACGCCGCGCGTCACTGCCGCCTGGCCGCTTGGCAAGTTCATGTTGGATCAATTCTGAGATTTCCGACGGGCCGAGGTCTTGCATGGCCAGCGCCGGGCCGGCAAAATCCTTACTCTCAAAAATCTCAAGTATCTGACGTGCCGGCATCCCTGACCGTACCAATTCTTCGATGAAACATGCCGCCATCTGCCGCACGGCCTGTGGATCGTCCGTCTCCACCTCGATGCCGTGCAGCGTCATGGGGTCCGTTGGATCGGGATCGTCGTATGGCATGGCTCATGTCCTCATTTCGCACCGGCCGGAGGCCGATGCTAACCGTGGTCAGTTTTCGATCCGAAAGTCGCAATCCCAAATCTCAAGTCTTGGATTTCAAATCTCAGAATTCCGTTCTCGAATCCACGACATCGTTCAGAAATCCAGATCCATCTCCTCCGCGGCCGCCGGGCCGCCGAGAAACTCACCCGCAAGATATCGCTTCATGACGTCGCTCTCATTTCCGGGAGACATTCCGCCGGTCGCAGGCAGCCAGATGCCTTTGCCGCCGAGGCCGCCGTCTTCGGCCTTGGTGACGCGCACCAGCGTTTCCTTCGGGACGGTGTTGATGGCGTGATTGTCTGCCTCGCCGCCGAAGATGAAGCCCATGAAGACCTTGGCCTTGTGAAAGAGTGTGTCGGTCTGGTGCATCGGCATGTGCCAGTTGCGCGTCAGACTCTGCTGCGAGCCGTAGCGCATGTTGGCCTGATAGCCGTCATCGGAGAGGGCGCGCCCGTCGGGCCGCGTCTCATGGGCCTTGACGCTCTTTTCCGTGGCGATGTACGGCGCGTGCTTGATCATGATCGTGCTGTAGGGATACGCCGGGTTAT
This sequence comes from uncultured Planctomycetaceae bacterium, assembly GCA_964385225.1. GTDB lineage: Bacteria > Planctomycetota > Phycisphaerae > UBA1845 > UTPLA1 > UTPLA1. Next base: position 114,262 of record CAYLOE010000007.1, on the reverse strand, counting down.
AGACGGCGCGAAGCATCAGGCGCGCAACGCGATAGAACGGGTCGTCCGGCTTGGCGCCGACGTATGGTCGATCCGCGGGGTTGGCATCGACATAAACGTAATCGCCGTTGTGGATGCCGAGATCTCTGGCGGCCTGCGGGTTGATGTGCATCTGCTGCTCACCGACGTAGGGCGAGCGCTTGTCCATGCGATGCGGATCGCCGAAGCTGCTGTCGTAGATCATGTGCCAGTCGACGTTGCTCCAGCTCGAATGCACCCGGTGACGCGTCTTGGGCGTCAGTGCGAAGAACTTGAAGCCGCGTTCCCACAGAAAGTTCTTCGTCTGCTTTACCTGCCGCCACGGCATCTTGATATTGCGCACCGTCCGTGCATCCCAGTGCTCCGCCTCGATGGGGATGCCGTAATCGTTCGGGCGAATGTATGGATTGCTCGACACGATGACATTCGGCAGATACGGCGTTGCCTCGGTGCCTTCTCGATGCACGATGAAGTTTTCGCCGTACTCAATCGCCTCGGGCACATCGGCGTACGCGTGCAACCGACCCGTATCGGTGTGGAACGGCTCGTCATCGTGGACCTGCTCCCAGAAGGGGATGCGCGGGTACGTGCGGAAGAGCATCAACGCGGCGCCCGGCGGGCCGTACTTGCCGGCCATGATGTCGTCGAGCTTGTAACCGGCGGTCGTGGTACAAGTATCGAGCAGTCGCTGGAGATAGACGCGGCGTTTGCCCTCGTGTTCAAACTTGAAATAGTCGTAGAACCGCTTGTCGCCCAACTCGTCGCCGATGGCCTTGGCGACGTTGGCCAGCATCCAGAGATCATCTTTCGTATCAAAGATCGGCTTGATCCCGCCCTTCCAGATTTGCAGAAAGGGATTTGAACACGACGCGGTGATTTCCAGGTCCTCAAATTCCACCCAACTGTTGGCAGGCAGCCCGAAGTCGGCGTACTGCACCGAGGAAGTCATCACGACATCCTGAGAGATGATCATCTCGATATTCGGGTTGACATTCTTGAACATGTCGTAGGCGTGCTTGGCATTATTGAACAGGTTCACGTTGGTGAATTGCAGTGCCTTCGTCGGCGTCGGCATGTGCGTCTTGCCGGTGAAGACCTTGCGGCCCTGCGGCGTCTCGACGATCAAAGGACGATCGCCGTGGTTCCAATAGGCCGGCTCTTCGTCCTTGGTGTAGCCGTGGGCGTGAACCTCGCGGCCGTGCGACTTTTCGTCGAGATTCGGCTGGAATGGATCCTCCGCGACCCAACCCTTGAAACCAGGTCCGGTGATCTTGCTTCCCTGAAAGAGCGCCGCCTTGTAGTTGCCGGCCCAGCCGTGGACACCCGCGCCGGGTTTGCCGATGTTGCCGGTCAGAAGCATGGGCAGAAGTGCCGCGCGGTTGGCCTCGGTCGCATGGAACCAGTGATTGATGCCTTCTCCCTGATGAATGGCGACGGGGCCGCCGGTACGCGTCGTCTCCCAGATGTCGGCGGCCATCCGCACGACCAGGTCCTTCGGACAGTGCGTGATTTCGGCGACGCTGTCGATGTCGTAGTCCTTCAGATGAATCTGGTACATTGACCAGAGTGTCATCACTTCGACCTCGCTGCCGTCGACCAGCTTGATCTTCCACTTGCCGTCGATGACCGGATCGATCTTCTTCGCGAGCAGCCGCTTGCCGACGTCGTCGCGGGTAATTGCGACGGGCTTGTTCGAGTTCTTGTCCCAGACGACACGGTCACCGAGCTGCTGATGCTGTTCCGGCGTCAGGCCCTGCACCTTGAAGCTGGGGCCGTCCGGCGCAAGTGTGCTCTTGTAGTTGGGAATGACTTCATCGGCGCGAAGGCGCTTGAGCGTGTCGGTGCGAACCAGCAGCGGGAAGTCGGTGAACTGCTTGACGAAGTCCTCATGGTACCACTTGTTGTCCATCATGAGTCGCGTGACGCCAAGCCAGAGGGCTGCGTCGGTCGCGGGGCGAATCGGTATCCAATAGTCGGCTTTGGTGCTCGGCGCGCCATACTCGGGAGCGATGACGATGATGCGGCCGCCGCGTTCCATGCACTCGATGAACCAGTGCGAATCCGGCAGCTTGTTCTCCACGAGGTTCTTGCCGTCCATGATGATGAGCTTGCTGAAACGCAGGTCGTTGAAGTCGCAATCGGAGTTCTGCAAGCCGTGAACCCAGGGCTGACCCGGCGTCTGATCGCCATGCCACGTGTAATTGCTCCAGTTGCGCCCGCCTTTGGCCTGATCGGGTCCGACGCCGCGGATGTTCGCATCCAGCAGGGCCATGCTGTTATTGAGCCGGTACATGCCGTACTTGCCGAGCACGCCCAGGAGGCCCATGCCGCCGCGCATCTTGAACGTCCGCGTCCCCGCGCCGCCCATCTCGGTGATCATTTCTTCGGGATAACCCTGCGAGCGCAGGAGCTTCGCGCCGGCCTCGCCGCTGTATCGTTTCGCAATGGCGATGTAGCCGCGTGCGATGTATTTCATGGCGTTCGCCCAGTCGATGCGAACATGAACGTCCGTACCGCGGCTGTCGAACTTGTACTTTGTCTTGTTCTCAGGCGTCAGCTCCGGGAAGCCGTCGTCCGCCCAATCCTTCCAGCCCTTGCGAATAATCGGGTGCTTGAGGCGATACGGACCGTAGATAAGCCGGTGGTACGTATAGCCCTTGGCGCACTGCCTCGGGTTCCAGTTTGCCGTCGCCTTGTTGCCGTAAAGGTCGCTGTACGACTGGTAGTCGTACTGCGCGCCCATCCGAACGATGACGCCGTTGCGCGTATAGGCCAGAACCCGGCAAGCGTGTGTGTCGTTCGGCGAGCAGACCCAACTGAACGTGCCGTCGTAGGCGTACTGGTCGCGGTAGATTTTCTCCCAATCACGCGCCGGATACCCAGCAAGCGGATTGACCACGTCCGGCCGCGCAGCCAGCGCGCTGAGCGACCAGCCGAGAATGCCGCTGCCGCCGGCCGCGAGGACGCATCCCGTCTGGATGAACTCGCGCCGTGAGGGCCCCGTGTAATCCTGAATTGACATGGCTGTCCTCCGATGCGTTGGTATGAATAAATTTCACACTCGCGATTCCGACAGGTCGCAATCCGTCGGCTTTGGCCAAATACGCAATACGCAGTTCATAGTCTCAAATCTCAAATTTGAAATCTGATGTCTTTAATTCCGCTACTCAATCACCATCTTCTGCCAGATGCTGATGTTCTTCTTGCCATCTCGGTCTCCGGCAGAGCCGTCCCAGATGGCAAAGGAAACCGGCAGATAATCACCGGAGCGGAAGACGCGCTCCGCGTCGCCTTCCGTTCCATGCGCGTGTTCACAAGGGAGGTCCAGCGTTCTTTGCAATTGCACGGTCCACACGCCGCGCTCGTAGGCCGCCTGTCCCTGCACAACTTGAAAGCTTGGCGGTTTGCCGGCGAGCGTTCCCGGCCCGCGTGCCGTCAGGCACTCCACCGGCGTCTTGAGCGTGGGGTCGGCCACGAGATTGCCTGCCCCCCAGGCCGTCACAAACCCGGCATGGTGCTCCGTGATCGGCCCGACGGGCCAATCGACCTGCGACATGTCCTCTGCACGGATGGCGCTTTCCATGTACATATCCATTGCGCCGTCGGGAAACGCCGCGTCCATGTCCTGATAGCCCGAGGCAATGTTCTTCTCCCGATCCGCCTTCCACATCCAGATGTTCACTCCGCCATGCTGATTGCCGTCGCCCATATAGAACGGCGGATCCGTCGACAGTGCGAACTGAATCGCCACGGCATCGCGAAACTCATCCACGCGAACCGCGCGTTCATCCCGAGATGGGTCAAGCCAGGTCAGGCGCAGCGCCAGCTCCTTACCATCGTGCAACGACTGTACGACAAGACCCTCGATGCGCTCATCCGCCCACCACAGCGGCGTCATGGCCACATAGAGCGGCTTCGCCTGATTCCAGACCTCATCCGTTGGTCCGGCCGGCAACGATGCGACACGAGAAGCAGTAAAAGTTCCCTGGCGCAGTTGCGCACGGTCCTGTGAGCCGGCCCGCGGTAGAGATTGAACGTAGTGGATGAGGTCCCACATTTCGTCGTCGGAATAGTTTCCTTCGTTGGCGGGCATCGGCGTACCGGGGATGCCTTTGACGGTGCGGATAAAGAGCGACGGGCCGTCCGCACCGCCCTTGAAGATGCCGTTGACGAATGATCGAGGCGGGACGGGATACCCTTCATCGTCGTACTTGACGGCATCGGCCACGGGATGACCATCCACGCCGTGGCAGGAAGCGCACGCTTCGAGATAGATGCGCCGGCCATTGAACCAGCGAAGATCATCAAAGGAGGGCTCCGCCGGCAGGACGATCGGCGGCCCCGGTTGCGTGCGATCGGCAAGCAGTTCCGAAACTTCATCGGGCTGATAAGTGCCATCCGCGACACCGCGTTTGAGTTCGGCGGCCACCGCGTCAACGTGAAGCTGACGAACAAATGCAACAAGCGCCTTAAGATCCGCCTGCGGCAGATGTCCCCACGGCGGCATCGACGAACCAGGCATCCCGCGCGTGATCGTGCGAAGCAAATCTTCATCACTCGGGATCATGTTCTGTGTCGTAGCCAGCTTGAAACGACCTAATTGCAGGTTTCGAGGCCGTGGATTCATCAAGTAAGCAAAGCGGCCTGCACCCTCGCCGGTTTCGCCGTGGCACAAGGCGCACTGCCGAGCGAAGAGAACGCGCCCGCGCTCAATGAGCGCTGCCGAATCCGTCGCGGAGGATGAACGAGATCGCGCCGGCGTCTGTTCGGGAGCGAAGGCCCGCGCGGATGCCACGTGCGTAGCGCCGTCGCGATCGAGCAACTCCGCCAGACTCGCTGCGGCAAAGACGCCGAGCCCCCCCAACCAGAGCGCCGGTAGCCATTTTCGCTGGATGGTTCGTGTGGTCATGATGGTCCCTCACGTTGGTGCAACAGGTCTTATTATATAGTTCTTGATATTTATATCAATAATAAGGCAAAGCAAAAATCGCTGCTTACCCGCCCCGCTTTCTCCGACCAGACAGACCCTCGAGGCCGACTTCGTCCAGCGTCGTCTGTTCCAGCATCCGCCGGTAGGCCGTGGAAATGGGCTTCCAGTGTTCATGGAAGCCGCACGGGTGATCGTCGTGGCATCGCGGCTGACCGAAGGGGCATTTCGAGCGATCCAGCACGTCGTCGAAGGGGGCGAGCACGTCCAGCAATCGGATATTCTTCGCCGGCCGCGCGAGACGAAAACCACCGCCGACGCCGCGGGCTGATTCCAGCAGGCCGACGCGAACCGCATCCCGAAGAATACGCGACAAATAATGATGCGGAACGCCCGTCCGTGCGGCGATGTCCTTTGCCAGCACGGGCTGACCGTCATGCTGGCAGGCCACGAAGACCATCGCCCGAAGGGCATATTGAGCGGTCATGGAGAGCATGGCAGATTCTTGACCTCTAAGTCTATATATAGATTATCGTGCGTTTTGCCGGCCGTCAAGACGATTTTCATCGTCCGCAGCAAATTTTCCGTAAACGCTATGCCGGCAGTCGCTAAGGATAGATTCCCGACACAGATCAGCCCATCGGGCGAGAGGATGGCCCGATTCGAGGCGTGGCGCATCCATCCACGGCGGCGAGAAATCCCCTGGTTGATTCAGGACATAAAACACGATAATATGATCCATATATATGTTTTTGGGGTCCCCGGTGTCCGCGAAACAATCCACCCATTCCTCTGTCGGCTTGAAACAGCGCAAGGCCAACCGGAAGCGCGATGCGAAGCACTCCCTTACCTTGCGAAACCAGTCCCGTTCCTCCTCCACGGACGCACGACCGCGCGACTACAGCCGAAAACGCGCCGCATGCCTCATCGGCATCCACCTGCTCTTCATCCTTCACATCCTCCACTGGAAGCTCGCGGGCCGCACGCTCGCGCCGCTCGAACTCAACGAGGTCATGTACACGCTGGAAATCGGCATCGTCACCGCCGGCTTCGTCTTCATGACGCTCGCTGTCCTCGGCACCATCGTCTTCGGAAGATTCTTCTGCTCCTGGGGCTGCCACATCCTCGCACTCGAAGACCTCTGCGCATGGCTGCTGGGCAAACTGCGTATCCGACCGAAGCCGATCCGCGCGCGGCTTCTGCTGCTGGTGCCGCCCCTTGCCATGCTCTACATGTTCGTCTGGCCGCAGATCACGCGCTGGCTGGACGGCCGGCCCATGCCGGTCATGCATCTCCGAAGCGATACCGAGGGCTGGGCGTCCTTCGTCACCAGCGACTTCTGGCGAAACCTGCCCGGTCCCGGCATGGCGCTGCTGACCTTCGCGATGTGCGGCTTTGCCATCGTCTATCTGCTCGGTTCCCGCGCCTTCTGTACCTACATCTGCCCTTATGGCGCGGCATTCGGCCTGGCGGATCGATTTGCCCCCGGCCGCATCGTCGCACGCGGAGATTGCTCACAATGCGGCATCTGTACGGCCATTTGCCAGTCGCGCGTTCGCGTCCATGAAGAATTGGCGACATACGGCAAAGTGGTAAATCCTTCCTGCCTCAAAGACCTCGACTGCGTTGCCGCTTGCCCGAACGGCGCGGTAAGTTATGGTCTGGCTCGGCCGCCCATTCTGGAGAGCTTGATCACCCTGATTCCCGGTCGGTCGCAGTCCGCTGATTCACCTCCGCGGCTCAAAGCCAAGGCCTATGACTTCACCATCCGGGAAGAACTGCTGATCGCCCTGATCTTCCTCGCCTCATTTTTGGTCTATCGCGGCCTCTACCATCGCGTGCCCTTCCTCCTCGCACTCGCTATCGGCGCCATGATGGGTTACATCGCCGTCCTCGCGATACGCCTGTTCCATAAGTCCCACGTCAAAATGAGCAATCTGCAACTGAAAATCGGCGGTAGACTTACTCGCTCGGGCTGGGCATTCTGCACGCTCGCCGCCACACTTTTCTTGCTGACGTTGCACAGCGGGTACATTCGCTACCACGAACGTTACGGCGCGCGGGCGTACGAACTTGCGCGCTGCGCCGCGGCACGAGGCGATGACGTGGAAGCGTCCGCCCTCGCCACGCCCGCCCTTGCCCATCTGGAGCGCTGCGAACGCTGGGGTCTCTACCAGCCGGCGGAGTTGTCGCTGCGACTGGGACCGTTGTATCTATGGAGCCGTCGACCGACGGAGGCGGAACCTCACCTGCGACGCGCGCGGCTTGCTTTTCCGGGCGATTCGAGCTTGCCGACTCATATCGCTGCGACGCATTTTCTTCTCGGCCAGGTGTGTGCGGACAGGGGAGACCTGCAAGGGGCGCTGCATCGCTTTCGCGAGGCGACACGCTGGTCGCCAAATGTCGCCGAGTACCATTACAACCTCGCCGTCATCCTTGGTGTTACCGGTGCGACGGACGACGCAGTCATCGCATACGAAAGTGCCCTGCGACTCCAGCCGGACGATGTGGATACATTGAACAACCTCGGGCTGCTCCTCGCACAACGAGGGCAACTGGATGCTGGAATTGCCCGGCTGCAGCGCGCGATCGAGATTCAGCCGGCATCCGCGCATCCGCACTTTAACCTCGGCCGAATCCTCACCGCCCGCGGACAAGCCGCACAAGCGGATCGGCACTTTCGTGAAGCGGCGCGACTCGACCCCGCCTATGCGAAGCTCCTCCTGGAATAACGGCGATAGGGACCGAGATCATCGACGAATTCGCTTACGAGGAACCTGAGCCGGCCGAATTTTCCACAGCCGCGGGGAAAGATTGCCCGGCCCCAAAGTCTTGACATACCGACGGCAAAACCCATAAACTGATAACTGGATATGTCGATAGAATTATAGTTATTGGAGGTTTTCCCATGTCATCCCGCCGCCCCAAAGGCCGCCGACGCGTCTCCGCCCTCCTGCTTATTCCCGCCGCGGCCTTGATTGTCGGTGCCGTTGTCGACATGACCTTCGAGGATTTCCATCTCTCCGGCACGCAGATCGGTGACGTTTCGGCAAGCCATTTCCTGCTCTCCGACAACTGCGCCCTGTGCCACGGCTACATGAATGAGGAAACCGAACCCTACTTCACCTGGAAGGGAAGTCTCATGGGTAATGCGGGCCGCGATCCGTTATTTAACGCCCAACTCGCCACCGCCAATCAGGATGTCGGCAACGTCGGATACTTCTGCCTGCGCTGTCATGTGCCCATGTCCTTTGTCACTGGAAACGCCTATCAACCGGACGGCAGCACGCTGAATGCCAAAGATCTCGACGGTGTCTCCTGCCACTTCTGCCACTCTATGGTGGACCCGAATTATCAACCGGGCGTAAGCCCGCCCGCGGACCAGGCCATCCTGAATGCGCTCGCCGATGTCCCGCAGTATTACGCAAACGCGATGTTCGTGCTCGATCCTCAGGGCAATCGCCGAGGGCCTCGCAACGACGCAGCGATCGCACACAGCGTCATCCCTTCGCCCTTCTTCAAGACCGGCGAGTTCTGCGGCACTTGCCACGACGTCGGAAACGCGGCCATTTCTCGCATGCAGGATGGAACCTACCAGTACAACACCATCGACGAACGCACTCCGAACGAAAACCCGCACGCCCAGTTCCCGCTTGAACGAACCTACAGCGAATGGAAGCTCAGCGCTTTCGCCAACGGCGGCGTCGACATGGGCGGACGCTTCGGCGGCGTCGGGGCAACCACCGTCAGCACCTGTCAGGATTGCCATATGCCGAAGGCCGAGGCCCAGGCATGTTATTTTACGCCGCCGCGAAGCGACTTGGCCGTGCACGACTTCGCCGGCGCCTCGGCTTGGGTGCTGGAAATCATCGGCCTGCACTATGCCGAAGACGGTAACGTCAATCAGGATGCCCTCGTTGCCGGAAGAGCAAAAGCCATCGACATGCTCGAACGAGCCGCCTCGCTCGATATCGAACAACAATGCGGCGCCCTGCGCGTCCGCGTCATCAACGAGACCGGCCACAAGCTGCCTACCGGCCACATCGAGGGTCGTCGCGTCTGGTTGAACGTCAAATTCTTCGACGCCACGGAGACGCTTGTCGGTGAGTACGGCCACTACGACTACGACGAAGCACACTTCGACGAAGATTCGACGCCGATCTATGAAATGAAGATTGGCCTCAGCGAGCAGGCCGCCGCGCTCACGGGATATCCGCCCGGCGAGACCACGCACATGAGTCTCGCCGATATCATCGTGAAGGATACGCGCATTCCGCCCCGCGGCTTCGACAACGCCGCCTACGAAACGGCCGGCGCGCCGGTCGTCGGCACGACCTACGCCGATGGTCAATATTGGGATGATGCATATTTCGGCGTGCCGGCTGGTGCCGTCCGCGCCGAGGTGACCGTGAACTACCAGACCGTCACCCGTCACTACATTGAGGCCCTGCGTGACGGAAACTATACCGACGACTGGGGCGACATCCTCTATGACTTGTGGCTACAGACCGAAAAGGGACCGCCGATCCCGATGGTCAGCCAGGAGCCGACGCTGGGTTCGTTCGTGCGCGGCGACCTCGACTGCGACGACGACGTCGATCTGGATGACGCGATCCTCTTCGTCGATGTCCTGCTCGGCGGTGATCCCTCTCCCCACCGCCGAGCCCTCGCGGACCTGACCAACGACGGCCGCACCAACGCCGCCGATATCCAGGCCTTTATCGAGGCATTTCTCTCGGGAAGCTAGTACTATTGACTCCTGTACGGATAAACAAACATGCTGATGTCTGCCGATAGTATGGAGCATGAGAACGCATGGAAGCCCAGCGGAGCTGGAGCGCCGGCGGCGACAAGCGATGGCGTGGGTTCGGCAGGGGATTTCCAAGGCCGAAGCCGCGCGGCGTGTGGGCGCGACGCGGTCCAGTGTGACCAAGTGGTGGAAGGCCTTCGAGAAGCGAGGCGAGGAGGGCATACGGGCCATTGTTCATCCCGGTCCGACGCCCAAGTTGAACGCTCGGCAGCGGCAATGGCTGGCGCGGCGGCTCCTGAAGGGCGCGAAGGCCAATGGCTTTCCGACCGACCTGTGGACCTGTCCGCGCATCGTCGAGGTGATCGAACGGCACTACGGTGTTCACTATCACGTGGACCACATTCCCCGATTGATGGCGTCGCTCGGCTGGACTTGTCAGAAGCCCGAACGTCGAGCCATCGAGCGCGACGAGTCGGCCATTGCGCGATGGGTCGCGAAGGACTGGCCGCGCATAAAAAAACGCCGCGCGACGCCGAGCACACATCGTTCTGCTCGATGAGGCCGGATTTCTCATGCATCCGACAGTCCGGCGGACCTGGGCGCCGCGCGGACAGACGCCCGTTCTTCACCAGCGCGGCCGAAGCCATCAAAAGGTCTCCAGCATCGCGGCCATTTCGATTTCTCCGCGGCGACGGCGACTGGGTTTGCACGCCCATTGGCACCCGGATGCCAACATCGGCGCGGAGGAGGTCATTGCCTTCCTGGCAGCCCTGCTTCGTCACCTGCGCGGACACGTCATCCTGGTGTGGGATCGGCTCAACGCCCATCGCGCCAGAGAGATGTCGCGCGCGTGCCTAGCCGAGACCTAACCCGTCCGGTCGCCGTGCGTAAACCCTTGCGACGACTGGCGTAAAAACGCCAACGCCCGAACGTCTCCGTCCGGGCGTGGTGCGTTAACCTGTGGGCCGGCCAGTTTCGCTGGCCGTCGTCAACTAGAGGGAGTTAAACCGTCTTCGAATTTCGGTCTCGCGCACAACAGAGACACTTTTCGCGGCTGATGCGCTCCTGCGAAGCCGACTGCCTCGGGTTATGACCCTTCCTACTGCACACGCAATGAGTGGCGATTGGGTCCTGCCGCCTCGGCGGTTGCGTTGAGTGAGCACGCGGCCGGTCATGCTATTTCAGCAGCAGATCGATGAATGCCTCGATATCTCGGGCGTTGGTATCGCTGTCGCCGTTGACATCGCCCGCCATGATTCGTGCTGCATTCGTGTCCGTGTCGAGCAGGACGCCGACCAGCCACGACGCGTCCGGTCATGCTATTTCAACAGCAAGTCGACAAAGGGCTGGATGTCTCTCGCGTTGATCGTGCCGTCTTCATTCACATCCGCAGCCGCGAGATGCGATAAGTCGGTATCAAGTCCGAGGAGGACGTCAATCAGGCAAGGGATGTCATCCACCGTGACGTCACCATCGGCACAGACGTCTCCCGGTAGGGGTATCAGTCGGTTGACGATGCGGCCGCCGTATTGAGTACTGCCGGCAGCGACAGCAACCCCGTTTACATAAAGTTTGATTCCGTTCAAGTTAAGTACCGCGTTTTCGCCGAGAGTCAGGTCACTGCAGTAGAGTGCTTCGCGCTTACCGGAAGTGCCATTCGTTTCTCTATCCACAAGTGAGACGCGCGAACCCGGCGCGAGCTCTATCTTTGCAAAGCCGAAGTTTTCCACCCCGCCGTGAACTATTGCGCCATAGTTCGTACTAGGTGCTTCGATTTTGACAGACAACGGAAATAGCCCGATGGGCGATCCGCTGACCGTCGTGCCGATCAGGATAAGACTTGAGCCCTTCCCCCAGTGCCAGGAAGCGCTCGTGCCATCCGTCATCGCATTGGCAAAAGAACCGGTAAGACTGACTTCACTCGCGACCGTAAACACGCCGCCGGGACAAACATCCAGCGACTCGGCATTTAAGGTGGAGCCGACAACGTGCAGCTCGGCGATAGCGAACGGATCAGTGACCGTATCCGGGCAGACAACCACCGGGCCGCTGATCGTAGCCGTGGAGCCGTTGGCGATGGTGGCGATGCCGCCGGTGATGCTCAGCTGCGTTCCGGTGAGTACCGCCGCGCCGGCGGGGTCCACGCCGACATCCAGATGGCTCACGCTGCCCGGTGGCACGTCGATGTCGCTGCCGGCGACGGAGATGCCGGGACGAATTGTCACTCTTCCGCCGCGAGGTTGCAGTCGGCCGTTGCCGCCGATGTTGCGCGCGAGGTTCAGGGTTCCGCCGTCGCTGGCGCGGAAGTCCGCATCATTGGTGGCGACGTAAGACCCGTCGACGAGGAGTTCGCCCTCGGAATTATCAGCATCCACGAGGCCGAGATTCAGCATCGCCGCAGTGAGTAGCCCCCGCCCAACGATGTTGCTGCGGTTGACGATGACATGCGATGCGTCGGCCGAGGCCAGCTCGGCATGGGAATGTTTGAGGCGAACGGCGCCTTCGTCACCTTCGAGTCGCATCATCGGAGCTGCGGCGACAAGTCGGCGGCTGTTGAAAATTGTGATCGCCCCCTGATTCCATATTCCGCTTGGTGTCTCGATTGTCAGGTCGCCCTGCCCGATGTGCACTTTCGCTCCGGAATGAACAACCAGTGAATTAATCGCCACATCGATATCAACGAAAGCAGGAATCGCCGATGTGCCGATCACGGCGCTGAATGTATCACCTGCGATATTGTTCGGAACCTGGTTGAAGCTCCAGTTGGTTGGGTTACTCCATAATCCGTCCGTAAGTTCCACATCCGGGTTCCAGAAATAACAATCGTCCGGGATCCCATCGGAGCAGTCTTCCAACTGCGGATCACAGGTCGGGTCGAAATTCTTCAACTCATCCACCGACGTACCGTCGCGGATGTCGCATGCATCAGGTATGCGATTGTTGTTGCAGTCCTGACAGGATGGTTCGCTCACCGGACAAGCGGCGATGTCGCAGGTGTCCGGAATGCTGTTCGGCGCATCCAGCGGATAACAATCACCATCGAAACCGCTGGTGATGTCGCATTCATCCGGGATGCCGTTGCCGTTGCAATCGGCGCAGGCCGTGTCTCCAGGCGGGCAGTCTCGAATCTCACATCCATCGGGGATGCCATTGTTGTTGCAATCCACGCGGTCGTCGAAACCGGGGCAAATGTCGCAGGCGTCTCCGACGGTATCGCCGTCGGAGTCTTCCTGTTCAGGGTTGAATATCAGCGGGCAATTATCGCACGAGTCGCCAACGCCGTCGCCGTCGCTGTCGAGCTGATCCGGATTGAAGACATGCGGGCAATTATCGCACAAGTCGCCGACACCGTCGCCGTCCGCATCGAGTTGTTCAGGGTTGTCCACGAATGGACAGTTATCGCAGTCGTCCGGAATGCCGTCGTTGTCGGAATCTAATTCGCAGTCGTCCGGGATGCCGTTGTTGTTGCAATCGGTCGATTGGCCGCAACCGGGTACGTCGCACAAGCCGCCGGGCGGGCCGCAGGCGATGTCGCAATCGTCGTGGATCGCATTCTTGTTGCAATCGACAAGTGGGCAGGGGTCGACTTCGCAGTCATCGGGTATGCCGTTTTCGTTGCAGTCGTTGCCGGCCAGCTCACAATCGTCGGGTATGTCGTTCGCATTGCAATCTTCGCTGTTGCCGTAGAAAATGTCGCATTCATCGGGGACGCCGTTGTTATTGCAATCGGTACTCTGGCCACAACCGGGCACGTCGCAGAGGCCGCCGGGTTCTCCACAATCGATGTCGCAGGCATCGTCGATGCCGTTCTCATTGCAGTCGTTGCCAGGGCAGGGATCGAAGGATTCACACTCATCAGGTACGCCATTGTTATTGCAGTCAATGCCCGATCCGCAGCCGGGAACATTGCAAAGCCCATCGGCCTGGCTGCAATCTCCCTCACAAAGATCGAAAATGCCGTTGTTATTGCAGTCACCGCAACCAAGGTCGCCAAAGACACAGTTTTTCGCGTGGATTGATCGGGATATGGCGTCCTGTGCGTAGTTATGCACGGTCGATGCGCGCGAATTGGCATCTGCCTCGAAGTTATGCGCCGTCATCGCACGGGAGACGGCATCCGCCTGGTAATTCATCACGCCGTATGGCCGTGAGATCACGTCCAGGGGTTCTCCCGCCATCAGCGAATTGCCGGATGCGGCGAGAAAAGCGAGAACCCTGATGAGGCGGCGCGCCGACGTCGTGCGACGGAGTCGTCGGCCGATCAGCCCGGTCTTTTCGAGATTGAACATGCTGGCTATTCCCTTCGAACCGCATCTTCGGACCCCAACGGGGTCACGGCTTCCAGCCCAGGGTTGCGCCGCAGGCGCTACCCTGGGATCACGGCGCCCGCAAACCACAACAACCCGGAAGGGGTTGTGACGCTTCTTCTCGGGCGGCAGAGACGCAACCCTTTCAGGGTTGGTTCCATGCCGCGCTGCGTACCCAGGGGTTGCCGCTGCGCAGCAACCCCGGGCTGCAGGACGTAACGCCTTCGGCGTATCACGCTTCGCGCACCTATCGGTTGGGGACACTAGGCCTTCGAGGTCAAGCGATACGCAACAACCCAGACGCACGAACACAACACGTTCGGCGTACCATGCCGACCATCACGGCAACACGGCGCGCACCTGAAGCACCGACCGCCCCGCGGGGATGGTCATGGTCACATTGGCGAAGCTCTCATCAAGCTTTCCGATGAGCGGGGCTGGAGCCGATGTTACCGAAGCGCCGAAGTCGCGCACCAGACGCACCGTCACGTTCGTGCCAGGCGGTACATTGTTCGCACGTATAACGATCTCTGCCGTTCCTGTTGTCTTGCTGATCAGAACATCCTCGCTCCAGGCAAAGTTGCCAGCGGGATCAAACGGGGTATTCGAGTCGTGAATCGATTCGATGAGCACTTTCGGAGCATTCGCCGGCGGAAACAGGGGACCGGGAACGTCGACACTTGGCGTCGGGATGCAGGAGACTCCCTGTGGCTGCGTTCCATCCGATGTTTCCAAGCGTATGCGGCCGGATCCTAAGGTAGCTGCCGTGTCGCCACCACGTGCACGCAGTGTACAATTTCCAGAAATTGCACCGGCGATAAGCCGGATGCCGCCACCAGAGCCGTGGCCTGAAAAATTGCCGCCCCTCGGACCCCCATCGGCGAGGATTGAACCACTTCCTGTAATAATTCCAGATGATGCGATTAGAATGGCACCTCCGCCACCTCCACCACCGTAGTAGCTAGAACTATCACACGTGGTTCCGCCGCCTCCGGAGCCGCCAATCAGTGGAAGTAAGGTTGGTGATCCATATGTGCCCCCCCCGCTAACCGAGTCCCCACTAAGCCCAATCTGCGCGTGCCCCGCGCTTGCAGCCCAGCATCCTCTATGACCGCCACCTGGTCCGGAGCCCGCGCTTGCGGCAGGTGAACCAGTAAATCGAATCCCTCCGGCAAATCCTCCGGGGCCACCTTTCGCGTAGGTATTGGTGTTCGTCCCCGCCGCACCGTTTAAGTTCACCGTCCCATTGATCGTCACATTCCCCGAGGCCAGCCAGACGACCGGCGCGCCCTTGGGATGGTTGATGAACGTGACTGTCACGCCGGCCGGGACATTGATCGTGGTGTACTTGAACACGACGGCCCACTGCTCGGGGTCGTAGACGCCCTTGCCTGGAACAGGGCTGGGCATGTTCCACGGGCCGGTTGCCGCCTCGCCTAAATTGATCACAACGGAAGTCAGCCCGCCGGAAACGGTAAACGCCCCGTCGGACCCATCCGACTGAGCGTCGTAGGCCAGCGCGGCCGGCGCGAAGATCAGGACGATTGCAGCCGCCCAGGCAGCGACGCTGCGGCTGTGAATTGCTCGACAGCGAGGCGACGGTAACACACTTTCGGGAATGCACTTCACAAACATGTTTTTTCTCCTCTTGTACAAGAGCGCGACGCAACCAGGGCGCTCGACCGACGGCCGGACCAACCGAGATGGCAATGGGATGTCACTGTACAGCCCGAGCGGCCCGAACCTTTCGCATAGACGACCAGATGGCTCAGGTATCAACACGTCCTTGGCTATTTCGAAGGGCAACATTAGTCTACCGAATTCCTGCGGAGTATTCCAGTCCCTCCGGTCGCATTATTCACATTTTTTCTCGTCCATGTCGCATTCGCCGGCCGGCGCGAGCGGGCCGTAACATTACGTCTGACACCGGCCCGGGTCATTCCTGATGGCCGGTAGCTCGACACTTCGGACAGGCGATGCGTCCCAGCTTTTTGCAGACCCCGCAACTTACCCTGCCGGTGCCTTCACAGGGCTTGCAATCTACAGGGCGTGGTTTGGATTCTTCCATGAATCCCTTCTTTACCTTGTAGCGCTCGTAGACCTTACCGGTACCTTTGCACTTGGTGCAGTCCTTGTATCCATTGGTCGAACAGGGAATGCAGTTCCGATACCCATTGCCCTTGCACGGCCCGCATCTCGGGAGACTGAAGTCGCCACCGACAGAAACGACGACGCAGTCGACGGGCTCTTGCTTCGCCGTCCAGCGTAACTCTCGCGTGGAATTCTTGTTGGGCTTGACGTACTTGAAAGTTACACTTTTTACTTCGGTCGCGTCCGCATTGCCGAGCTGGATGACCACGTCCTGCGCCTGTTGCTTGTGGGTGTTGACGACGTTCACTTCGAAGAAACGCCCATTGCGATCCTTTTTTTTCTTCGCCTGCTTGAACGTGACTTTCAGATTATCCTTCTGCTGTTGCCAGAGCGCTTCGAGTCTCATACGGCGGGCCAGCTCTTTCTGATTGCGGACATTGTCAGCAAAGACCGCCTTGCCGAGCATCTCCCGGGCGAGGTTTCGTGCAAGCAGCTCGCACTGCACGGGTCCGCTTGCCGAGTTGCTCTTCGTGTCGTCCAGATGGCCTGTGGCCACATCCACGATACGCATTTCGATCGACCAACTGCCGCCCAACGCCGAGATTTGCCCGCTGACGATCTTTTCAACGCCTTTTTCCTTCCCGACGATCGTCAGTTCCGTTACACCGGCATCGCTCAGGTCGCGTTCGTCCATTCTTTCCTTCATCAAGTTGCGATCGATAATCTCGTAGGAGCCGGCCTTCTTGAATTCGTCGCAGACAAAACCCGCGATCGACTGCGCCTGCTCGTGCGAGATGCCTGTTCCATTCTTGAAGGGAAGCACCGCCAACCGCGGCAGTCTGCCTGCTTCCTCGGCGGCTGCCAGGGAGTTCATCAGAGTCGGCATCGCCGCTACGATCGCGAATACTGGAATGGCCAGTTGGGTCAACTTCCGCTTCGGCGGGCGCGGCTTGAGTGCGTCTAGACAAAGCTGCCGATCGATCCTTCTGCAAACGCGGGTACGCGCGAGATCACGAAACATGTGCGACATGGATGTCTCCTCATGCCTTCTTCGAGTATGAAGCCGGCGGACCATCCGCGGATCCATCGAGAAGCACGCTTGTGTTGGAATTCTCCAGCCCGAACGGCCCATGCCTCCAGCAAGCAAAGATACCGATCGACGCGCCTCCCGGCGCTCGATTGCTGATCTGAAGGGCAAGGACAGTCTACCAAATGCGTCTGCCATTATCAAGTGCCTTTGTTTTGACATTGAACTCGACATTAGGACCATACTTTCAGAAGGTGGCGGGCGGGACCTGGCCCTTCGTAGGGTGGATCGATCGATAAATCGACCGACCCGCCACGAACAGGTACACCGCCCGCCGGTCTCGTCACTCTCCGGCTACGAGTGGCAAACTTACAGGCACGCTGCGCATCGAGTTCGACGGTTGCATTCGCCGCGGCGAGACTTCGATACGTGATTCGAAGTGTTGAGCCGATGGTCGCGCCACTTGCCCGAAGAGATTCGACACGGCAACGGCACTAAATCGCAACCTTGGCGAGTGCGACAGCTGTAGAGGAAAAATCGACAGGAGCCGCTGAAACGACAGGCCTGGATTTAGGAGGCAGAACCAGCATCGCGAGCGACGCCAGCAGACCGCCGATGGGAAGCACGATCGCCAGAACCACCACGATATCGACAAGGGCGATCACGAGATTACAGAACCAGAGGGTCGTATCCGCATTCATGGTTTTCTCCTTGTTGGATAGCGGGGCACCGGCGAACCGGACCGCGAAGCGCGTGCCCTGCGCTGTGCGGCCGCTTTGCAAGCGGGGAATAGGTCGCGGGACTCACGCGAATTTTTCGATTCTTATGAGTTATTTCGGGATGGAGAGGCGAGGCAGGCATTGCGGTGTCGAACCGCCAGCGTGATCGGCGAGCGAGGACTCAGCTCCGGTGTGAATCGGGCCGGTCAGCGAGCAGATGTGGCTCAATTACCCTTCGCAGCGACCCACCACCCCCGCGGCCCGGGATGAAAGCGCATTGGACCAAAGCTGCTGCCAAACGTCGTCCCGCGGACGCGCTGGTTGAAGGCCCAGAGCGCGGGCTTCTGCCAGAGGAAGAGGTAGGGCTGATCCTGATAGATGATGTTGGCGATCTGGCGGTACTCGTAGCCGGTCTCCGAGTCCTGCTTGGACCATGCCCGCCGGAAGAGCCGGTCGATCTCAATCTGATTGTATCGGCCGAGATTCTTACTGCCCTTCGGGGCCCAGCGATGCCATTCTTCGCTGGAATCCAAGGAAGAAACAACTGACGAGAAGTACGCATCAAACTGGTGATTGTACATACGATACAAGAATGTGCCTTCCATATCCCTTTTCCCCCATTCAATTTCTTCGAGTTCTACCTGTACCCCGATGCGTTCGTACTGCTCACGAAGTTGCACGGCCGCCAACAGTGCTGTCGGCCCGCCCGTTTTAGAATCCGGCACCATCAGCTTGAAGCGCATCTCCACACCGTCGCGCACGCGCACCCGATCGCCCGGCCTGCGCCGCCAACCGGCTTCGTCCAGCAGGCGCTCCGCCTCCGCCGGGTTGTACACGAACTCACTCGCGCCCATGTCCTCCATCGCGAAAGGACGGCCGTGAAAGATACCTCGACACGGAGAGTACCGATCACCAAAAAGCGTCCTGCGCATCGCATCCAGATCGACGGCGTGCGCCAGTGCCCGGCGCACCCGCCGATCCTGGAAGTACGGCACATCCTCATCCATGTTCCAGCAGATGTAATCGTAATTGTATTTCTGTCCATGCGATTTGCGAATGCGATTGACGAACGAAACGCCGTTTACGTGCCATCGAAATTCGTCGGCCTTGAGTTCCGCCACGTCGTATGCTCCAGATGCCAGCGAACGCATCTGCTCACCTCGTTGCTTCGGTGCGAACATGTGAAAAGCAATCCGCTTCAGATACGGGCGATCGCCCATGTACTCATCCCAGCGAACGAGTACGGTCGGCTCGCCGGACGACGACGACTCGATTCGAAATGGTCCATTTCGAATCGTGTCGTCGGCTGGATGATATATCGGGAACATCAAGTGCCAGGGAGCCGCGGACATGCGATGATCGAATACAAATCGGATGGTGCGATGGTCGAGCGCCTTCGGCGTTGCTTTGTGAACTCCATAATTCTCAGAATGATTGTTGTAAATCGACTCTATATCCTTCGCTTTGATCTCGCTGCCGTCGTGCCATTTCGCGGCTGGCGAGAGCTCGAGCGTCCACACGCGGAAGTCCTCAGAGGGGTCAACCGAATCAACCATCATCGGGTTGCGACTGCACTCTCCCGATCCGTTAACCACGAACAACCGATCCATGGTCAGGTCGTCGACGTACGCACGAGCTAGCTCCTGCAACGTCAGAAAATGGATCTCCGCTTCATAATCCGGAGTTGCACGCGCTACCTGCGGAGTGTCCGGTTTCGGCTCCGAAATCAGTGCGTCCTTGGTCGGATCGTACACGGCGGGCAGACTGTCTGATACGCGTCCAGTGCGACTCTCAATCGCTTCCGCCCTCACGAGCAGGTCGCGTACAAGTTCCACCACGCCTCCGCTCTCCTCGCGCGAGCGGTTCCAGTCGTTCAGCAAAATCAGATCGGCCATCGCTCTCAATCCAAACGACGAACCTGAGCGACTGCCACGCGGTGGCAGCGGCCCCGGTGGCGGTTGATCCAGCACAACGTTTCCGCCCGCAGCGAGGTGGGCCCGATGAAAGTCGTGAATCGCCTGTGTCGTCAGGTCCGACTTCTCTTCGATCGGCGCGTTCAGGGCCTCAATCGCAGTGACTGTCCCCCGAAGCAGATAAGCTCGCTCGTGATCCGTAAACGATGAAAGCACACCATCGAGCTTTGCACGGGCTTTGTCCAACTGACGCCGGTCGCGGATCATCGACTCCGCCTGGCGCACTTCTTCATCCGCCTGACGCAGTGCTTCTACCGCTCCGGTCTTCGCCCGACTCGCTACGTGATTCATACCAACGAAGCCCGCGGCTACGGCGAGCACCAGCCCCACGGCGATCCGCCCGCGGTATCGCTGCAACGACTTCTTGAGCACATAGAAGTTGCTGTCCCGCTTGGCTTCAATCTGCTCACCGGCGAGGTAGCGATGGATGTCGCGGGCCAGGTCGCCGGCGCTGGCGTAACGTCGATCGCGCTCCTTCGCCAGACTCCGCATCACCATCGTCTGAACTTCATCGTCGATCGGCGATCCCGACAGCTCACGGGCACGAAGCCATGACGGCACCAGATGAAACGATCCGCTCCGCCGCGCCGAACCGCGTCGCACACCCGAATCTGCTTTCCACGCCCGGCTCGGAGGCGTGGGCTGCGTCTCGGCGATGTGGCGGAGTACGTCCGCGATATGCCCCACCACCGGATAGGGATACTGCCCGGTGAGCATTTCATAGAGAATCACTCCGAGCGCGTACACGTCCGTGCGAATGTCGATTTCGTCGGGATTTCCCCGTGCCTGTTCCGGGCTGAGGTACGGCAGCGTGCCCATCACGTGCCCGGTCAATGAGAGAGCGGTGTCCTGCGGTCCTGCAAGTTGCTTGGCCAGGCCGAAATCCAATACCTTCGGTGTGCCATCGCTGTCCACAAGTATATTGCTCGGCTTGAGGTCGCGATGAATGACGCCTCGCTGATGTGCGTAGCTGACGGCTTCGCATACCTTGGAATAAATCGCCAGCGCTTCCTCCAGCGACAACTTCTTCGCGCGGACGTACTGATCCAGCGGCAATCCGCGGATGTAGTCCATCACGCAGAACTGCCGTCCTTCGGCGTCCTCGCCGGCGTGAAAGACCTCGACGATGTTGGGATGCTTGAGTTGTGCGACCAGTTCGATTTCTCGTTCAAACCGGCGACGCGTGGATTTGTCGGCGTGACGGCCTTCGAGCAGAACCTTGATCGCTACCTTGCGCTTGGTGCTCTTTTGCATCGCCTGATAGACGATGCCCTGCCCGCCACGGTGCAGCTCACGAAGAATCTCGTAGCCGGCAAAGGCGTCCGGCAGCGGCCCGCCATCTCTTGTGGACCGATCGTCGGGCGATGCCTCGTGCAGAATGGTATCTTCACCACCGGCGATGGCATCGATCTGTTTGCGCGCCCCATCGATGATCGCCTTGTCCCGATCCGGCGGCGTTGCCTGCGCCTCACGATTGTCTTCGGTCATCCCTGGCCCTCTTTATTACCCCATCCACCTTATCAGCGGAATCCAGCGGCCGGACTCACGCGCAGTCGTGTCACTACGATTCCGATAGCCAGTGCGATCTGGTACCGAGCAGTTCGCGGAGTCGTCCCAATGCCCGGGCTCGCAACATGTGAACGGCGCCTTCTCCGCGTTTCATGATTCGAGCCACCTCCGCGACCGGCATTCCTTCGAGTTCCCGCAGCGTGACGACGGTTCGATAATCATCCGGCAGTTTCCGGATTGCCTGATCGAGCGCAGACTTCGCTTCTTCTCGACGTGCCTGTTTGCTTGGAGAGTTTGACTTGCCGCCCAGGTTCTCATAGAGCAGCAAGTGCGAATCCTCCTTAGGGCTCTGCACCTGCTTCGCCGGGTCGGGGCGCTTGTCGGCGCTCAGCGCATCAATGGCGTCACGCAGATTGTTCTTGGCGATACGCCTTACCCAGGCAACGAAAGAGTCCATGCCGCCCGACTTGAACTGGTCGATGCTCAGGAACGCTTCGAGGCAGGTCACCTGTAGCACATCCTCCACGTCGAGCTTCGACTGCCATTTCGTGCCGATCTGCCCATCAAGACTTCGACGAAGCTCGGGCAGAATCTTTGAAAGAAGTCGCCCAAGATAATCGAGGTCGCCTTCGATTGCTCGTGTGAGTAGGTGTGTGTCGTCATCCGTCATAACGCCATCACCCTCCTTCGCCTTGCCCGACGTTCGTGATGTGTGTCGTAGGCCTGTAGTGTGCATCCAGACGCTGTTCCCAAACACCGGATCCTGCGCCCAGCTCGCGCCCTGCCCCAGGGCACTCAATGAGTGTATGGAGGCGGCGTAGGCGGAGCCACCGCCGACGAGAGAGGGCCCGATCGCGAAGGCGACCAGGATGCTGAGACAGAAAACCTTGTTCACAGACTTAGAGAGAGTACATGAGAGGACTCGCTTTCTCCTCCGGGGGGAGGAGGGTGTCATAGACGGAATCAACCCTACGATCGACCGGAGGATAGGCCGCAGCCGATCACACCCGGCTTGAACCGGCCCGTTCGCTCCGAACGCTCCGCCCGGCGGTAGACCTCCGCCCCGGCCGAACCCCCGCCATTCTACCAGCCCGGCAACCCCGCTCCAAGCCCCAAGCCGCACACCGCAAGCGTACCATTCAGAATTACACGAAATCGGCGTCAACCTCAAAGACCTCCGCATGTGCCGATGGAAAGCGGATTAACGTTGTAGTAATAGGCGGTTCGTGGGAGCGGACAAAGAGAGAACATGATCGAGACAACAGAGCGTTCTTGAGGAAGCGGTGGCGAGTTGAAGGTGGACGACGACGTGACGACTTTGCGGATGACACCGACACTGAGCCTGGGCGGGCCCCCATCGGTCACGCCCGTAGTCTTGAATGGCGGCATCCGTCGTATTGACCTTTCATGGGACGCCGCGATGCCGGTGATCCCGAATAGATGCTTGAGCGTTCCACGTCCCGTCTGCCCTCGCTCGTTGTTCTTGTGGGGCGAGAGGGATCTCCCTCCGCCTCGGGCTCTGGGAATGTGCGGAAGCAACCCCCCTTTGGCGACGGCTGTGATGGGCAGGTTCGACCGACGCCGACGGCGACGGGAATGTGCAAACGCTTCCCCACAAACCCAGAACGTCCACCTTGGCTCGCATCGCTTCATAGATGCTCAGCTAGGCGATACCGAAGCCGCGCTGGCGCTTCGTAGGGAGGAGCTATCCATGTTGTCGGCGCTGGGGGCTGAGCACAGCGACGACGCCGAAACCGCGCGGCGCGAGATCGCTCGAATCCTTTCCGCGCTGCCTCGTTCAACATGAGGATGGGCATCATCGCCACGATGATTGGCTCCCCCAACAGAGGGAGTTACGCTATCGACAGCTCGCGTGGCCAAACAGCGAATGCTCGACGGAGGCTGATTTGCTTAATGAAACTTGCGAACTCACAGTGCCGCGGCGCGGGTGATGCGGTCGCGGGCCCAGTCGAGGGTCACGCCTTTTTCGGAGAGCATCTGGGCGACGAAGCCGTCCGGCTCGCGCAGCAGGGCGAGCAGCAGGTGTTCGTCCTTGATCTCGCCGTGGCCGAGACGGTTGGCGGAGTCGACCGCGAGGATGAGGCGATGCCAGAACTTGGGCGAGCGGAAGGCCTTGGCGAGTTCCTGCTGGTGGATCCACTCGTGGCCGTCGTGGCCGGCGGCAGTGGGGGTGTGGCCTTCGTCGGTGCTGGAGCGGAGGATGGTGAGAACCTCATCACGCAATGCCTCGATCTTGACACCGCGCTCGGCGAGGATCTTGGCGGCGTTGTTCGTTCCTTCGCGGATGATGCCGAGGAGCAGGTGCTCGGTGCCGACGTACTTGTGGCCGAGCTTGCGGGCTTCTTCGATGGCGAACTGGATGACCTGTCGCGTCTCATCACTCTGGGCCATCTTGGTCTGGTGCAGCTCCTTGTCGCCCGGCTCGATGCGCCGCGAAATATCGGTGCGAAGGGCTTCGATGTCCACGTCGAGATTGTGAAGCGCGAGCATGGCGATGCTTTCGCTCATGCTGAGGATGCCGACCATGATGTGGACCGGGGCCAGATGATCGTGGTGCAGTCGGATGGCTTCAAGGTTGGCCAGGGCCATGGCCCGACGGGCGCGATCGCTGAATCGTTCATGCATGGGGACACTTCTCCGGATTGAATTGCGAATGACAAATGACGAATTACGAATGACATCGCGGCGCTTCGTCGGAGAGACGCGCCGACTTATTCTCTGGTTCGTAATTCGACATTTTTAAGGCGCCGTTAGCTAACGGCCAATGCGCTCTCTATTTCTTTTTCTTCATCGCCTCGACGATTTCCAGCTGGATCGCCGCGGGCACGCGCTTGTACTTCAGAAATTCCATGGTAAACGATGCCTTGCCCTGTGACATCGAGCGAACGTCCGTGGCGTAACCGAACATTCGTGCCAGCGGCACCTCGGCGTCGACGATCGTCAGTGGGCCGCGATTCTCTGTCCCTAACACGAGCCCCCGGCGGCTGGATAGGTCGCCGATGATCGAGCCCTGAAACTCCGAGGGCGTCTCGACCTGCACCTTCATGATAGGTTCGAGCAGCACCGGCTTGCTGGCAAGAAACGCCTCTCGAAAGGCGTCTCGGGCACAAATCTGGAAGGCCATGTCTGATGAGTCCACGGCGTGGCTGGAGCCGTCTTCGAGAATCATCTTGACGCCGGTAATCTGGAAGCCCGCCACCGGACCCTTGCCGAGCATCGACTGGAAGCCCTTGTCCACCGAGGGGATGTATTCCGTCGGGATGCGCCCACCGAAGACCTTGTTCTCAAATTCGTAGCCGGTTTCGTGGTCGTCCGGCAGGGGTTCGAGCTGACCAATGACGTGGGCGAACTGGCCGGAGCCGCCGGTCTGCTTCTTGTGTTTGTAGTTGTACGGTACGGCCTTCGAGGGCGACTCACGGTAGCTGACCTTCGGCTGGCCGACGTTGAGTTCGACCTTGTACTCGCGGCGGATGCGCTCGCAATAAACATCCAGATGCAACTCACCCATGCCGGAGATGATCGTGTCGCCGGTCTCGGGGTCGCTGGAAACGTGAAACGTCGGGTCTTCCTTGGCGAAGCGGCCGAGGGCCTTCGAGAACTTGTCACGATCGGCTGTCTTGGCGGGCGACACGGCCAGCGAGATCACCGGCTCCATGACGTGCATGGACTCAAGCGTGTAGTTCGCGACGTCGGAGCAGAAGGTATCGCCTGATACGCAGTCGATGCCGACGACAGCGACGATGTCTCCCGCTTCGGCGGTTTCGATGTCTTCGCGATCGTTGGCGTGCATGCGGAGGATGCGGCCGAAGCGGGCCGGTTTTCTCGTGCGGCTGTTGATGTATCGCTCGCCGCGAACCATCTTACCCTGGTAGATGCGCATGAAGGTCAGCTGGCCGAACGTCTCATCGACGAGCTTGAAGGCGAGGCCGACGAACGGGGCGTCGGGGTTGGATTCGAGGAGAACTTCCGCTTCACCGTTGTCCACATCGTATGCGAAGATTTCGCGATCCAGTGGGCTGGGAAGGTAGCGAACCATCGCATCCAGCAGAAGCTGGACGCCTTTGTTCTTATACGCCGAGCCCATCAGGACGGGGGCCAGGTCGCCGGCGATGCATCCGCGGCGGACGACCGAGTGGATCAGTTCCTCGGGTACCGGCTTCTCTTCGAGCATGATGGCGAGCAGTTCGTCATCATAGAGACTGAGGGCGTCGAGCATACCGGTGCGAGCGTTTTTGGTCTCGTCGGACATACTCGCAGGGATTTCCTCCCAGCGGATCTTCTCGCCCTTCTCGCCGTCGAAGTAAGCGGCCTTCATGCTGACGAGATCGACGATGCCTTCGAGACTGGTGCCGATGCCGATGGGAAGCTGCATTTGAATGGTCGTGAGGCCGAGCTTCTCTTCGAGGCCCTTGATGACGTTGACCGGGTCCGCGCCCTGACGGTCGAGCTTGTTGATGAAGCAGATGCGAGGCACGCGATAGCGTTTCATCTGTCGGTCGACGGTGATCGACTGCGATTGCACGCCGGCGACGCCGCAAAGCACAAGAATCGCACCATCCAATACGCGCAGCGAGCGCTCGACTTCGACGGTGAAGTCGACGTGGCCGGGCGTGTCGATGATGTTGATCGGATGATCATCCCATGCGACCTGCGTGGCGGCCGAGGTGATGGTGATGCCGCGCTCCTTCTCGAGTTCCATGTAGTCCATGGTGGCGCCTTCGCCTTCCTTGCCCTTGACCTCCTGAATCTTGTGGATTCGGCCGGCATAGAAAAGGATGCGCTCGGTCAGCGTGGTCTTACCCGAGTCGATGTGGGCGGAAATGCCTACGTTTCGCAGGAGCGAAAGGGGCGACGCATTCATGTCATCACCAAGGTCCAGGGTCTTCGTTCGAGTCGTTGTACGCATGACGTTCTCAAAGCTCCACATGCCGTCCGTGGCATGTCGTTTCATCTCGTCTACCTATCTCGGGCCGGTCGGACACTCGAAAGTGGACCGTGCCGCACCGGTCCGCACTTTGCGGATCAGCGTCTTTTTCCCGGATCTCCAGTGGGGGAGAAGGCGATTCTCCGGAAGGAGATGACAATCGGGCGGGTGCCGCGACCAAAGCGCCGAGCCCCGCATTATATCGGATCAAGTCGATGCCTGTCAAACTAATAAGACCGCCCGGATGAATTGCGCTGGTGCGGATTCGTAACACATTAAAATTCAGATGCTTATGGCAGTGTCCAGATAATGGCGGGCCGATGCAAAGGGGGATTCACCAGATGGATTCGATCTCTCGGGGGGCCGTTTTCACGAATTGTCGGGTTCGGTTAGACTCCGCGCCCGGAACTTCCTTGTGTCCTGGAGGGCCGTGCATGAGCGAGTCTTCAGATCGATTCCGGGCCAACCGTTCCCTTTGGTACACATGCTTCGCTGCCGTTCTCCTGGCAGCGTGGCCGTCGGTCGTGTTGGCCGGGTCGATCATCGCGGCCATGAAGAGCAAGGTGTACCACACGCATCCGGATCGCTGCGCCTCCGCACGAAACATCGAACAGGAAAATCGCATCAGCTTTGACTCGACCGACGAAGCCGAGGCGGAAGGTCGCCGCCTCTGTAAATTCTGCGCGAAGCTTGATGCCAGGCAGGATGGCCCGAAGACACCACCGCGAAAAGCGACATCCTCCCCGCCGGACCGCGCGAACCCCGAACCGAAGCCGGAGATGAAAACAGTCGACAAGAGCAGGAAATACGACCAGTCCGTTTCGCCGCCAGTCGAATCTGCGCCCCCGGCGCTGGCGACGAAGGGTGGGCGCGTGAAGAGTGTCCTCTCAGGGGGCACACTGGTGCTGGAGAGCGGCGAGCGCGTGCGTCTGGCCGGTGTGGCTTGCCCAACGGCGGGTCAGCTTCTCGCCGAAGAGGTGACGACCTTCATCCTCTCCCAGACCAGGGGCCGCAAAGTGCAACTTGCGTGGCATCTTGGCGACGACGGCGTTCCGATCCGTGATGAGCTGGGGCGAATCCCGGCATTCGTGACTACGGCCGCCGGCGATCCCGATCTCGCCGAAGCGATTCTCGCCGAGGGGCTCGGCTGGGTGGATTGGAGTTCACCCTGCTTTCGCCGAGCACTGTATCTTGCAAAGGAGGACGATGCCGCATGGTCGCAGCGCGGCGTCTGGAAGCGACTCGACGGTCCGATCGGCCGCATCGAGGTGATCGTCGGCAAGCACACGCACGACTATCACGCACCGACCTGTCCGCATACCGTCTACCTGACGGAGCCGGTGACCATCACACTCAACGAGGCCAAGGGCCGACGGCTCGCGCCTTGCGACCGATGGCGGGATGAAATGCCGAAAAAGTAGGCACGAAGACGCAAACTGACGGAGCGCCCTGCATGCCGCCTCGACGAAGCAAGCGTAGAACCAGGAACCCTGAGAAGACTCCGGCGTCGCTGCGCCTGATCGGCATGGTGCATCTGCCGCCTTTGCCGGGCTCGGCGGCTTCGCGCTTGAGCATGGATGCGATCCTCACGCGCGCTGTAGGCGAGGCGAAGCTGCTGGCCAAAGCCGGCTTCGACGCGATCATCGTGGAGAACTTCGGCGACGCCCCTTTCGTGGCTGACGCAGTCCCGCCGGAAACGGTCGCCGCCATGAGCATCGTCGTAGATCATGTCGTTCGTGCCTGCAAGTTGCCGGTCGGTGTGAACGTGCTTCGCAATGACGCGCTTGCGGCGCTGGCCGTGGCCGCAACGGCGGGCGCGGCCTTCATCCGTGTGAACGTGCTCTCGGGGACTTACGCCACCGATCAAGGGCTCATCACCGGCCGGGCAAGTGAATTGTCTCGCCGCCGCGCTGCGCTCGCGCCGCATCTCAAGATTGCCGCGGATGTCCACGTCAAACACGCCGTGCCGCTCAGCCAGCCGGATATCGCCCTCGCCGCCGAGGAAACGGCCCATCGTGCCGGGGCCGACGTGCTGATCGTCAGTGGCGCCGGCACGGGCAAATCGACGGACCTCGCGGCCGTACGGCGCGTGAAGCAGGCCGTACCCGATGTGCCGCTTTGGATCGGCTCCGGCGTGACACCCGCGACGGTGGCGGAGTATCTGAAACTCGCCGACGGCGTCATTGTGGGCACCTGTCTGAAGCGCGGCGGGCGAACAACGGCGGAGCTCGATGCTCGAAAGGTGACGGAGTTCATGAGGCAAGCCCGGACATAAACGCTGTACGACTGAAATATCCGCAGCGGATTCGCCAATATTGCCGCGACAGGAATCGTTATGTCCGAAGCTCCGATCGCACGTACCATTCAGCTTGCTCCCGTCGATGAGTACGAACGCGTCTTCACGCTGGATGCGCTCCGCGGCGTGGCCGTGCTGGGCATCTTCATCGTCAACATTCTTTTCATGGCCTTCACCGTCAACGAAGCCCAGGACTGGTCGTGGCAAGACCTCAGTCCCGCCGATGGCGCTGCCCGTGTATTCATCACCTTTTTCGCGGAGATGAAGTTCATCACCCTGTTCTCGTTGCTTTTCGGAATGGGCCTGGCCATCCAAAACCAGCGAGCCGAGGCGCGACAAAGGCCGCTCGGAGGCGTTTATGTCCGTCGCCTGCTCGTCCTGCTGGCGATCGGCCTGGCGCACGGCTTTCTCCTGTGGTTCGGCGATATCCTCACGACCTATGCCCTGCTCGGCTTCATCGCTTATGCCTGTCGAAACGTCTCCACGAAGCGGCTGCTCATTACCGCAACGATCCTCATGCTCGTTCCGGTGGTTGGCGTCGGCAGTTGTGGGATCGCCTTCCCCGAGGCGATGATAGGTCAGCAGTCTTCGTGGGCTGAACTCGCCGAGAAGGCACGACAGGAAGAAGCGTCGATGCCCAGCAGTGCTCCGACGACCGCAGCTGCGTCTGACGATTCACCCGATGTGCCGTATTCCGCGGAGTTACGAGCGTATTCCGCGGCGGACTTCTACGAATGGATGGCCCGGGAGAAGGAGATTTATCAGACAGGCACATGGAGCGAGATCGCTGCGCATCGCGCGGTCACGTACCTGGTCGTCATGATTTTCGTTTGTCTTTTGATGTTCAGTTGGCGATGTCTGGCGCTTTTCCTGATCGGAATCTGCGTCGTCCGTGCCGGCCTATTTCTGGACCGCCCGGAACACGCACCTCTGTATCGAAAGCTGATTGCCGTGGGCCTCGCCGCTGGCGTTACCCTTCAGTTCGTAACACTGTGGACCCATTTCGTGGACTCGCGCGAAGTAGGCGTGCTGCTGTTGAATTTCTTCTGCCTGTATCTCGGCAGTCTTGGCATCAGTGCGGCTTACGCCGGCGCCGTTGCCCTGGCCTGCCTGCATGATTCATGGCGACGGCGATTGAAACCTTTTGCCGCGGTGGGTCGGATGGCCCTGACGAATTACCTTATGCACTCGATCATCACGGCGCTGCTCTTCCACTCCTACGGGCTTGGCTACTTCAGTCGTTTGACTTACTGGCAGGGGCTGCTTGTGGTCCTCGCCGTCTTCGCCCTGCAACTTGTCCTCAGCCCGCTCTGGCTTCGCGCGTTTCGTTTCGGCCCCGCCGAATGGCTTTGGCGATGCGCCACCTACGGCCGCCGCGAACCTCTCCGGCGATGAACTTCACGATTTGGTCGTCAGGCCTGCGCATCGACGGCCGCCTCCCATTCCGCATTCAATTCTTCCAACTGCGTTCGTAGCCCGTGGTATTCCTCGTGAAGCTGCTTCGACTTCGCCGGGTCTTTCATCATTGCCGCATCCGCGAAGGATGCCTCCAGCTCTTTCATGCGCGTCTCGCAGGCGATGATTTTACCTTCCAGCTCCTCGATTCGCTTCGCGGCGTACTTCGAGCGCGACTTCGGCGCCGATTTCGCGCCCGCGGAATGATTGTCTGCGCGCCGACGGCCCTGTCCGTCGCCTGCTGTTTGGCGAGCCGCGGCGCGAAGCCGCTCCTTCTCCGCGCGCGCCGCCGCCTCGCGTTTCGCCAACATTTCCGCATAGGTGGACCAGTTCCCCGGCACCAGCTCGTGTCGCCCGCGCTCCGGCAATACGAGCAGCCGCTCGGCGACGCGATCGAGAAAATACCGATCGTGGCTCACCATCAAGATGCTTCCGGGGAAGAGCGTCAGCGCCTCTTCCAGCGCCTCCCGCGCGGGGATATCCAGATGATTCGTCGGCTCGTCGAGGATCAACACCTGCGGGCTCTGCCACACCAGCCGCGCCAGCAGCACGCGCGACTGTTCACCGCCGGACAGCGATCCGACGCGCTTGAAGACCGCATCACTGCGAAAGAGAAAGAGCGCCAGAAATGACCGCGCCTCCGCCTCACTCACCTCCGGTCGTATCTGTCGCACCGCTTCCAGCACGCTGAGCGATCCATCAAGGTCGCGGTGTTCCTGATCGTAATAGCCCACGGACAGGTTTTCGAAGAGCCGAACCCTGCCCTCCGTCGGAGGCGTTTGCCCCAACAGCATTCGCAGCAGTGTCGTCTTTCCGACACCGTTTGGCCCGATGATGCCGACCTTCTCGCCGCGGGTCATTTCGAAGTCCAGACCGCGAATCAGCACGACGTCGCCGAACGCCTTACCCGCCAATTCGCAGCGGACGACCATCTCCCCGCCGCGGGCCTCGTCGCCGAAGTGCAGTTTCAGCCGCGACGACTCGCCCTTCGGCTTCTTGAGAACCTTGCCCTCGGCTTCCATCCGGTCGAGATACTTCTGTCGTCCGCGTGCCTGCTTGGCGGAGTCCTTGGCGTACTTCACGCGGGAGATGTAGTCCCGCTGATGCGCGAGCCACTCGCTTTGTTTCTCGAACTCGCGTACCGCCTGCAATTGGCGTATCCGCTTGGCCTGCGCATAGTTCGTGTAGTTCGTTGGGTAGACCGTCACCCGATGGTCTTCGATCTCAATGATCTTCGTGACGACGCGGTCGAGCAGGTAGCGATCGTGGGAGATGATCACCGCGCCGCAGTGCGAATTGGCCAGATACTTTTCCAGCCAGCGGGTGGCGTCGATATCGAGATGGTTCGTCGGCTCGTCGAGCAGGAGGAAATCGGCATCGGATAGCAGCAGCCGGGCCAGCGCTGCGCGGCACTTCTGCCCACCGGAAAGTTGCCCGACCGGTTGTGCGTATTCATCCGGCGAAAAACCCAGACCACCGAGCACCTCGCGCATGCGAATTTCATAGTCGTAGCCGCCGGCGGTCTCGAATCGCGCCCGAAGCCGATCATACTTTTCCAGTAGCGCCGCCTCTTCCGGCGTGCCGTGGACTTCAGCGATCTGGTGCGAGAGGTCCGCGAGCTGGGTCTCGATGTTTCGGTGCCCGTCGAACACGCCGGCGACTGCGTCAATCAGCCGTGCTCCAAGTGGCAGGTCCGGCTCCTGCGGTAGATAGCCGATCGTCGTGCCGCTGCTGACGGTGACGGTGCCACTGTCGCACGCCTCCAGGCCCACGATCAGCTTGAAGAGCGTGGTCTTACCGCTGCCGTTGGCTCCGATGAGTCCGGCCTTTTCGCCCTTGTGCAGGTCGAGTGTGATGCCCTCGAGCACGATCTGCCCGGCATAGGACTTGGCGATATTCTGTAACGTAACGGCGGCCATGCCATAGCGTAACCGATCACAACGCAGACATAAATTGGCGACGATCCCCCATGTCGCCCGGGCTCAGCGACGGTCACCATGCGGCTTGGTGGTTTGGCGATGAGTTTGTGCGGATTATGCGGCGCTGCGCAACGGCTCGCCCGCGAGAGGTGTTGATTCCGCTCTGTGTCGTACGCGCGGTGCGAACAGCACAAAGGCCGAGATCAGCAGGCCGCCGCCCATGAGCAGGAAGACCGGCCGCAGACTGGGATCAATGAACAGCGCGATGAGCCCATGATCGTCAGCCCAGCTTTCGGCAGCAAGGGCCCAGACGGGCCAGTCGTCGGGCAGGTTCAGCGTACTTCGCTGCGGCGTATCGGTGCGGCGAAAGGCGTCATCGGTGAGGATCGGGCCGGCACTGAGAATTGGGACAATGACCTCGTCCGGCCGCTTGTAACGCAGATCGAGCACGGCAAGACGCTCATTGATGACGGCGTCGTTTTCGAAGGCGTAGGCCAGCTCCTCGCGTCGCAGCAGCTCCTGCTCGATTTCGGCGAGGCGATCCTGTAGCCGGGCTTCCTCGGCGAGCAGCTCGCCGTAGTCGCGCATGATCGGCAGCAGCACTGTCGGCGCGAAGACCAGAAAGGCCAGCATCGTGAGCGAAAAGAACATCAGCCGATGACCGAGCGGCGAGGCAGGGGGCTCGACCGCAGGCACGTGAAACGAATTGGCGGATGGCTCGGTCAATGCAAAGTTCCTGTTTCAATGACGAATGACGAATGACGAATTACGTGACGAATTACGAAGTGGAAGTGTCACGCTTCCGGGGTGAATGGCGGGAAGGAGCGTTTTGCCGCCTGCAGTCATTTGTAATTCGTCATTCGACATTTACTTGTACCACATTTCGCCGCCGTATACGGCTTCGTCCCCTAGATGCTCCTCGATTCGCAGGAGCTGATTGTATTTTGCCACGCGATCGGTCCGCGACAAACTGCCGGTCTTGATCTGACCCGCGTTCGTCGCCACCACGAGATCGGCGATGGTCGTGTCCTCCGTTTCGCCGCTGCGATGGCTGATGACCGTGGTCCAGCCGTGCCGCATGGCGAGGTTGATGGCGGCCAGTGTCTCGGTCAGCGTGCCGATCTGATTGACCTTGATCAGCACGCTGTTGGCGCACTTTTCGCGGATGCCGCGTTCGATGAATTTCGGATTCGTGACAAATAGGTCGTCGCCCACGAGCTGCGTCGTCGCACCAAGCTTCGCATTGAGCTTTGTCCAGCCCGCCCAGTCGTTTTCGGCGAGCGCGTCTTCCAGACTGCGAATTGGCCACTCCTTACACTTCTTTGTCCAGTAGTCGATCATTTCGTCGGAGGAGGCCGCGCGATTCGGATCGCTCTTGTAGAACAGGTAGCCGTCCTTCTTTTTCTTCTTCGCCTCGGTGACCATCTCGCTGGCCGCCGGGTCCAGCGCGAACCACACCTGCTCGCCAAGCTTGTAGCCGGCCTTCTCCACGGCCGTGGCGATAACCTCGAAGGCCTCGTCGTTGCTCGCAAGACACGGGGCGTAGCCGCCTTCGTCGCCGACGGCGGTGTTGTAGCCCTTGTCCTTGAGTACGCTCTTGAGTGTGTGGAAGATCTCTGCGCCCCAGCGCAGGGCTTCGCGAAAGCTCGGCGCGCCCCACGGCTGGATCATGAACTCCTGAAAGTCCACGGTGCTGTCGGCGTGTTTGCCGCCGTTGAGAATGTTCATCATCGGCACGGGCATGACATGGGCATGGCACCCGCCGAGATAGCGGAAGAGCGGCAGGCCGCAGGCCTCAGCGGCCGCTCGGGCGACGGCCAGCGAGATCGAAAGGATGGCGTTGGCCCCGACATTATTCTTGTTCGGCGTGCCGTCGAGCTCGATCATGGCCTTGTCGACGGCTTCCTGATCGGTGGCGTCCAGACCGATGACGCATTCGGCCAGCTTGGCGTTGACATTCTCCACGGCGAGGACGACGCCCTTGCCGAGATAGCGCGATTTGTCCCCGTCGCGCAGTTCGACGGCCTCGTTTTCGCCGGTGGAAGCACCGCTGGGCACGATGGCCTGGCCGGAAGAACCGTCTTCGAGGACGACGATTGCTTCGACGGTGGGATTGCCGCGGGAGTCAAGGACCTCACGGCCGTGAACATGTACGATTTCGGTACTCATGTCGCTGCCTTCGCGCGCACAAAGGGTTAGAGGTTTATCGACCGCCGGCGTGCTGTGGCTCAACGGCCTGCTTCGTGTGGCTCAATGTAGGGATTTACGCCTAACAAGACAAGATGGTGCGCAGAAAGTGCGCTGACGGACCAATTCACAGCGCGTGAACTTCGATAGGTGATTCTCCGTAGGCGTCCCCGCGCGACATCCGGAGGCCCGAGGAAAGTTCAAAAGCACAACGAGATACCCTTTTTTCCGCGGGATACACCCCCCGGCAAGGCGGTTAAGCGATGGCACCGTATTGTAGATGCGTGTCACCGGGCTACAATCTTCCCGTTGACGACAGTTTCGGGTATATCCATTCGGAGATCGTCATGAACATATTGCTCGTCTGGCCTACCACGCCTGATACGTTCTGGAGTTTCAGCCATGTCATGCCGTTCATCGCCCGAAAGGCGGCCTTTCCGCCGCTGGGGCTGCTGACGGTCGCGGCGATGATGCCGCGGGAATGGAACCAGCGGCTGATTGATCTGAACGTCACGCGGCTGCGCGATGCGGACATCCTCTGGGCTGATTATGTGCTCATTTCGGCGATGATCGTTCACGAGGGCTCGGCGCGGGAGGTTCTCGCGCGCTGCAATGCGTTGGGCAAGACCGTGATCGCCGGGGGGCCGCTCTTCACAACCGGGTCTGAACGGTTTCCCGAGGTCGATCACTTTGTGCTCGGCGAGGCGGAGGAGCTGATGCCGGAAGTGGTGGCGGACATGGAGGCCGGTCTGCTCAAGCCCAGGTATGAGACGGCCCGTAAACCGGACGTGACGACGACGCCGATTCCGCGGTGGGACCTGATTCGCCTGAACCACTACGCGACGATGTCGCTTCAGTTCTCTCGCGGCTGTCCATTCAATTGCGAGTTCTGCGACATCATTGTTATGAACGGGCGCGTACCGCGAATCAAATCGCCGCCGCAGATGATCGCGGAGATCGAGTCGCTGGTCGATGCCGGGTGGCGGGGGTCCATCTTCATCGTTGACGACAACTTCATCGGCAACAAGGTCCGCGTGAAGACGTTGCTTCGGGAAATGGTCGCCTGGCGAAAGCGCCGGGCCCCGCAGGTGACGTTCTTCACTGAGGCCTCAATGAATCTCGTCGACGATAGCGAGCTGTTGGACCTGATGATCCGCGCCGGCTTCAAGCGTGTCTTCATCGGTATCGAAAGCCCCGAGGAAGAGAGTCTCGACGAGTGCTCCAAAGTTCAGAACGCCGGGCGCGATCTCGTGGCAGACGTGAAGAAGATTCAGAAGGCCGGTATGGAGGTCATGGGCGGCTTCATCGTCGGATTTGATAACGACAAGGAGTCGATCTTCGAGCGGCAATGGCGCTTCATTCAGGAGTCGGGCGTCGCCGCAGCGATGGTGGGGTTGCTTACGGCTCTCCCGGAGACACAACTGTATAAGCGGCTGCAGCGCGAGGGTCGGCTTCTGGGTCACAGCTCCGGCAACAATCTCGACGCCGTGCTGAACTTCGTTCCCAAGCTGGATCGAAAGGTGCTGGTTGACGGCTATCGCAACTTGGTTCAGCGGTTGTATTCCCCGCGAAATTACTATCAGCGGATTCTGACCTTCCTGCGGGAATATCGCCCGACGGGGCCGACATCGCGGATCAGCGGCAACGAAGTACGGGCGTTCCTGCGGTCGCTCTGGGTCATGGGCGTAGCGACTCAAGGGCGACGGGAGTATTGGAAGTTTCTGACCAAGGCACTGTTCTTCCATCGCCGCGCCTTCGCAGAGGCGATGAACCTCGCCATCACCGGTCACCATTTTCGCAAGATCGCCTCGGCGATTTAAGTTGATCGGGAGGATTCTTACGTAATCGACTCTCTCCGCGCGGCGATGTCGTCCGCGAGGATGATGACAGGTAGCCAGATGAGAATTGCGAGCGCGTTGTAGGCGAGCAGGTTGTGACGGCTGTCCTCGCAGGCATCGAGAAAGAAAGTCGCAAGAAGCTGCGCCATGATCATCAGCACGACAAATGAACCGGCGTAGAGCGCGCCGGCTTGTCGCTCCCGCAACAGGATGACGCCGGCGAGAACGACCATCACTGCGAGAATCGGCCAGGTGAAACGATAGCCGGCGGCGGTGTGGATCAGCCGATGCGGAAGCGTGAGCAGGTCCGACAGGGCCGATGCCAGGTGCAGTCGAAGCGGTGCGGCCGTATCGGGAAACTGAAAATAGCGAACCAGATCGTTCGAGGACAAGTTCTCCGATGCAAATCGAAACGATTCTTGCACCTGCCGCCATGTATAACCGGGTTGCGAGATGATAAATTGCAGATATGACCGGCGTCCGCGATCAACCACCCACGCACCATAATCCGGCTGATCACGCCATCCATCCCAAACAAAGCGACCGACGAGCGGTCGAAGTTCCCCGGGCAATCCATAGTCACGAACGAAAGTCTCAAAACCGTCGGGCGACTGCCAAACGCGAAGCGACAGCACATTTGTCAACGGCCAGTCGGCGCGGCCGGAGGCGATCGCAGCGCGAGATTGCCCGACGGCCATTCCTGTGATCGTGATGAGCCAGAGCGCGATGATCGCGCGCGATGATCCGGACCACCCACGCCACCCGAGGACGGTTCGCGCGAGCAGAATCGCAACCAGGCCTGCAACGATCGGCAAGTGTGCATCGCGAAGCTGCAGGAAACAGGCCGCAAGCGGAAGGAGCCACAGCATCACCGAGAGTCGCATCGGTCGAGTGCTGGCGGTCGGTGTTGACGCGACGGCATCTTCGTCCGTACCCGGCTCGATCCTTTTTGAAGTTGGATCTGCCGGTCGGGTGAAGGCGAGCATCATCGCGGCGCAAATCAGAAGCAGGCACGATAGCGAAAGCGACTCGCTCAGGATCGCGCCATCCCACGGCCCGGCGAAGATCGTCAGCGATGCAAGCGCGAACAGCACGAGGACCGCCATGCACCCGAAGCGCGTTCGGCAGACGCGGCGCGAGACGATGATCGCGAGCGTAGCAAAGGCGATGCTGGTGAGAATCAGTTGAACGAGGACCACGCGCCGCAGCGCGGCCGAGTCGTCGGACTGCGTAGCACCGAGCAGTTTGAGAAAGATCGGATAGCCCGCCGGTCGCCACGTGGCGCCGCCCGCAACCGCGGTGAAGAGATCGCCCCATGACTGATTCGCCTCGGAAAGATAGACCAGCGAGTCGGGGTGCAGCACCGGCTCGACGGCGGGAACAAGGAGCAGCCGCAGGGCGATGAATACAAGCAGCACGAGTGGCCCGCGCCAAATGGCGTGCGTCCGTGGTTTGCTGATGGAAGTTTCGGCGTGCATGGTTCCATATATGGCATCGGAGAGCCGATGGCGGAAACTGCAAGCGCGGTAGCCCATGTCGGTGCGTTCTTCGAAAGAACACCGGCAGGTCGCCCGGGTGTCGTTCTCGCTATTCGCGTGCCGTGGGGCCGGAGTGCGATTGACCGTGATGATGCAGGTACTCTCGGAAGGATATCAACCGAGGCAGTGATTCCCGATCCTTGACGCGGTTTGTCGCTTCCTTGCTGGCGATGATGTCGTCGATGCTGCAGACCGGAAAACCATCCACCTCGACGTGACGCTGCCAGGCATCCTCGAATCGTTCGATTCCGTCCGGTGCAAAGACCAGGTCCAGGTCGAATGGGCCGCTACGGAGCTGCACGAAATCCTTCCCGCGGATGATTTCGGCCTCATGTTCCGGCGACAGATCGAAGTGCAGTTCCTTCAAGGCCGCCACCAACGCGAGGCCGTTCTCCGCGGATTTTCTGACGAACAAGTCCGCGTCCTGCGTCGTGTCGGGGAAGCCGAGCAGGATCGCAGCGGACTTGCCGATGAACAGATACTGGCAGCCGTGACGTGCCAGGGCATCCCGTATTTCGACGGCCTGTCGGTATTCAAACGCGCCCATATCCCAACCAGTCCGGCAGGTTTTCCTCGCACCAGCGGCGGTAGTCTTCCATCGTGTTGAAGGAGCGATACGGCGCGTCATCGAGTACGGGCTTATACGTTTTGATGAAGCTGTACCGAAAGCGTGTCTCCAGTGGACGCCGCGCCGCCGCCTCGAAGTCCGCCAGCAGGTCCGGCGGGATGTCATTATAAAGCGCTCTTGCGACCATGATGCCACCTCGGCATATTCTAACACACTCGAACCGAAGGTGAAGCAATTTGAGCGACGTAGTAAGCCGGCCGCGCTGAGCAACACGTCGCTTCATCGATCCGGAGACGCGTCAGGCGGCACATCTCGCTCGCCCGAAACGTGTCCTTGCAAATTCTTGAACTTCTCCAGATAGGCCGCCATGACCTTTTCGTGCCCGCGGTCGGTGGGTACGTAGTAGGTCTTGTCCACGCCGAGGTAGTCCTGTGCGGCGATGGCCTCCGGGGCGTCGTGAGCGTATTGATATCCCTCGCCGTGGCCGAGGCGCTTCGCGCTTTTGTAATGGGCATCACGCAGGTGTCGCGGCACGGGGATCGTTCGGCCGTGTTTCACGTCGCTGCCGGCATTCCACACAGCCATCGCGCTGGCGTTGCTCTTTGGGGCGCAGGCGATATAGATCGCCGCCTGGGCCAGCGGCAACTGGCACTCCGGCATGCCGACGAGCATCGTCACCTGTGCGGCGGCGTTGGCCAAAACGAGTGCCATTGGCTCGGCATTTCCCACGTCCTCGGCGGCGCAGATGGCGATTCGCCGCGCGAGAAACCGCGGGTCCTCCCCGGCCTGTAACATGCGGGCCAGCCAATAGACCGTCGCATCCGGATCGCTGCCGCGCATCGATTTAATCAGGGCGCTGGCTGCGTCGTAGTGTTCGTCGCCCGTGCCGTCGTAGACGATGGCCTTGCGCTGGATGGAATCCTGAGCGACCTCGATCGTGATCGATATTCTGGATTTCTGATTTTGGGCTTTGGAATTTTTGGCAGCGGCTGATTTCGGTAATTGCGAGAGAACCGCGACCTCGATTGCCATCAAGGCCCGCCGGGCGTCGCCGTCGCTCGTCGTCGCCAGAAACGCCAGGGCCTCGTCGGTGATCGTTGCCTGATACGGCCCCAGCCCGCGTGATTCGTCGGTCAGCGCCCGCTGCATCAGGAGCTTGAGATCCTCCTCGCTTAGCGGCTCGAATTGAAAAATCTGGCTGCGAGAAACGAGCGGGGCATTCACGCTGAAGAACGGGTTTTCCGTCGTCGCGCCGATGAGAATGACGATGCCATCCTCCACGTCGCCGAGCAGGACGTCCTGCTGCGCACGGTTGAACCGGTGAATTTCGTCGAGAAAAAGCACCGTCCGCCGGCCGCTCTCCTCCAGCCGGTCGCGTGCTCGTTGCAGAATCTCGCGAACTTCCTTGACGCCGATCGCCGCGGCGTTCACCGCCTCAAAGGCCGCCTGTGTGCGATGGGCGATGATCTCCGCGAGCGTCGTTTTGCCCGTGCCGGGCGGGCCGTAGAAGATTGCACTGGCCAGCCGATCCGCGTCGAGCAATCGTCGCAACAACTTGCCCGGCCCGAGGAAATGCTGCTGCCCGACAAACTCATCCAGCGACTGCGGCCGCATCCGCACCGCCAACGGCCGCACGCCCTTCAGCGCCGCCTCCCGCTTTTCGGCGAACAGGTCCATGAAGTGGATCATATCCCGGCGTCGACTCTAACGCACGGGACGGACGAATACTTCCAAACGAAGAAACCACCGCAGTGCGCGAAAACCCTCTCTCGAACCTACCACCGGCCACCCCGAGAATTGGTGGGCTTTCTCCGCGCTTCATGCTGCGCAGCTCGTTAAGGATGCCCCACGTTGGACCTAATTACTGTTAAGGCCAAATGCCCGGCTCCCCAGTTTGTGCTTGGTGCGTACTTCTTGACTTATCACATCGTCCTTGGATGCGTGAGGCTCCAATACTCTCAAGATCGAGAACTGAAACTGTCTGCAGCGGCCGGGCGTCGACTTGAGGAGACTCTTGAGCTCCCTATTTCCTCCAGTCGGGTTCCGGACATAACTCTTCCACCGAGCCCAAATTCCGCCCGAACCGTAGGCGCTACCGATGTACTGCTTACCCGATCGCTGATCGAGTAACACATAGACACCACTCACAGAAGACAACATTCGTTGCCACTCCCGGTTGGAGTCAGGATTCTTAACCATCTCCGTAAGCTGAGCATACGAAAGCGTGAAGTTGTAGAATCCGGGGAAGTCCATCACGTAGTTTGGAGGAAGTAGTTCGACGACCTTCTTGTTGCCTTGTCGATGGAGCCATTGTGCCCATGATCTGGTCCCATCGCCCCAGCTAACGATCAATCTGCCTTCCAGGTCAGAGAAGCCTTGTTCTTCCTTTGTACGATACAGAAACCCCCTGGTCGTCTGCCGCTTCGAGAAGACTTTCCAAACGCCCACGAACTTGGCGTACTTGTGCCTTTCTGCGATGAAACTAATGACGTATTCGGCTTTGCCGAAGACGTCCCATCGCTGCCCATTCTGAAATCGATCGAAAGCTCCATCTCGTCGCAATGCCCACAAGTCATCGCGCGTGCTCTTATGACGAAGTACCTTTGCACGAGCGGATTCCCGAAAACAACTGAATTGATCGAGGTCGAGTAGTTTCACTTAAAACTATTCTCCTACCCTGCCCATTTCCCACGATTGGTGGGCAGTGCCCAACCTACGCCGGCTTCCGCGTTTCTCCCGATCCGCAATCAGCAATCCGCAATCCCAAATCCAAAATCAGATATGCCCCGCCGTCTCGCGGGGGAGCCACTTGCCCCAGCCGTTCTGCCCGCAGAACTTGTAGTCGTCCACGATGACCTTGCCGCGTGAGAGCGTGGTGCGTGAGAAGCCCGCGAGGTTCCAGCCCTGGTACGGCGACCAGTCCGCGTTGGTCTCCATCTCCTTGTGGTTCACCTTGATCTTTTTCTTCGGGTGGATGATGGCGAGGTCGGCGTCGTAGCCCTTTCGGATCTGCCCCTTTCGGTCGCCCAGCCCCATGATTTTCGCCGGCGTCGTGCAGCACTTCTCGACAAACTCGGTAACGCGGAGTCGATCCTTCAGCACGCCGTGCGTATAAACGACCGGCAGCAGCGTCTCCAGACCCGGCATGCCCATCGGGATCTTCGTCCAGTCGCCGTTCCACATCGCCTTCTGCTCGCGCGTGAACGTACACGTGTCCGTCGAGACGGCGCAGACCGTGTCGTCGCGCAGGCCCTTCCACAATCGCTTCTGGTCCGCCTTCTTCTTGATCTGCGGGCAGCAACCGTAGAGATGCCCGTCGGGACCGTCGAAGAGCGAGTCGTCCAGCACGAGGTACTGCGCACACGTCTCGGCGAAGACGTTGTCCAGCCCGCGCTTGTGGGCGTCGCGGATGATGTCGGCGCCCTCGGCCGTGGACATGTGAACGATATAGAGCCGCCCGCCAGTCACCTCGGCCCACTTGACGGCCCGCTGGATCGCCTCGGCCTCAATGAAGTTCGGCCGGGTGATGGCGTGCAGCTTTGCCCCGAGCTTCTTCATTTCTTCGTCGTTGTGATGGCGGGCGATCAGCTCATCGAGCACGCGGCTCGACTCGGCGTGGATCAGCAGCATGGCGTCCAGTTCGCGGCATTTTTCCAGCGCGCCGAAGATGGCGGCGTCGTCCGACTGCCAGCCCTCCTTCTCGTAGATCATGAACTCCTTGAACGTGGGAAAGCCCTTCTTCACCATGTCGGCCATCTGGTGCCGGTGCTGGTTCCACTTGGTGACGGCGACATGATAGGTGTAGTCGATGCAGGCCTTGCCCTCGGCCTTGGCGTGCCAGTTATCGACGGCCTGCTGCAGCGACTCCTCGCCGTAGGGGATGGCGAAATCAATCAGCGTCGTCACGCCGCCGCGCGCCGCCGCCCGCGTGCCGGTGTTGTAGTCGTCGGAAGAGGTCGTACCGCAGAAAGGCAGGGCCAGGTGCACGTGCACATCCACTCCGCCGGGGATGACGTAGTGCCCCTTGGCGTCGATGATTCGCGGTCCGTTGCCGTTGCCGCCTTCCTCGCCACCGGCGCGCTTCAGGGCCTTTTTCGCCAGGTCCTTGCCGACCGCGGCGATTTTCTCGCCGCTGATGGCCACGTCGGCCTTCTCGGTCTTGTTGGCGTGGACGACGGTTCCGTTGGCGATGATGGTGTCGAAGTACATGCTTACCTCACGGTTGAGTCGTCATTTCCGGACACATATCCGGCCGAATCAGGTCGAGTTCGCACATCTTGCCGATCAATAAATCAAACCCCTCGTTATCCGGGATGCTGTTCCAATCAACGGTTGCCATCCATTCTGCAAGATCTTCATAATTGTCCTCATTGGGTCGCCAATATTTCCAAGGATCGACTGCCGCTTGGTCGGCAGGTGGAGGCAGTACGGGCTGAGAAGTCACACTGGCTTGGTCGTCTGAACTCGATCCGACCGGAGCGACCTGTGGCAAATCATCAGCGTTCAAGACTTCGAGGGTGATTGCAACCGTTTTGAATTCGGGCAACTCCGTTCGCCAGGGGCGTCCGGCATCCAAGTAGCTTGTCCCATACTCTATTGCGGCGTCACGGATTCGCTGCCTGTCGACACCAAGCTCGACAGCACGCCGCATCAGCCAGATCCGGTCGCCTTGGTTCACGCGTTCAATCATCGACTCGGATGGTCCCCGCGCAAGCCAGGAGAGTAAATTATCCGGTGGATTCTGAGCACGGATTCGCCATGACAGGGTGCCTGGGACAACTTCGGGATCATGTCCCTGGAGAACCTCGGTTTGTATCCTCGTTCGCTCGACGTGATTCAGGGCGGCGAGGACCTGCATATCTCCACGATCGGCGAGCAACCGTGCAATCGCGTCAGGAAAAGGACTAGTTGAATTGGACGAA
Organism: uncultured Planctomycetaceae bacterium; assembly: GCA_964385225.1. Classification (GTDB taxonomy): domain Bacteria; phylum Planctomycetota; class Phycisphaerae; order UBA1845; family UTPLA1; genus UTPLA1. Next base: position 71,273 of record CAYLOE010000007.1, on the reverse strand, counting down.
CCGATAACTCGATTTCGGAGAACTTCCCACATCGGCTCGTTCAGCAACTCAACAAACTCCGACGGCACTGAATGGCCCCAAAAATCGTAGTTTTCGAGAATCCTCTGCGCATACTGCCGTCGGACGTTGGTCGGAACTGACAGTGTCGCCACCGCCCGACAGATCAGAAAGCCGAGGCGACCGTGTTGCCGAATCTCGGGATAGAAGAGCCAGCCGTACAGCGTATCTAAAAGGATTGTGTCGTCGCCCAAATGCGGCGTCAGGAAGTTGGCGTACTTGCCGACAAACTGATCCACGATCTGAGCATCAAGTACTCTACTCTCGAAAATCCTGGTAACGCCTGAGACAGGTCTCGCACCAAGGTACTCCGCACCGAATCGACTCGCCGCAAGAACAATAATTGGTGCAGATTCTGAATCAGCCTTCCTGCAGGCAAGTTCCAGCACCTTTAATCGGGAGGGATTCCTGCGATCACATAGGATCAGGTCAAGCGTCATTGCTAACTCTACAGGAGCGACTACGTCTTCCTCCAATGCCTTGATGGCGAGCGCCCTTGGTCCGTCATCGAAGTATTCGCGCGCCGATTCGGCCGGCTTGACCAGGAGGCGCAAGGCTTGTGCTGGAGCGAGCGGCGTGCGCGCCGAGTTATCTTGTGCCGGAACTTGGGATGCGAGCAAGAGCGCTAGAGTTGTCACGATCTCGACCATGTTGTATACCCCTAGGGATTAGTCCAATTGCCTTGCTGAATCCGAACAACGATCTCACCCTTTTCCGAATTTCCAATCCGCAAAGCGTACGGCCAACCGCCCCCATAGAGAATGTTCAACAACTTCCACTCGACTGGCTCCTCGGGAGTGTGCTCCTCACTATCATACGTTAGTCCGACACTCTGACCCCCAATTTCATAACCCCCAAAAGTTCGGTTCTTGAAACGCCCCATGAAGTGCGTCATCTCGTGCTCGAGTATTCGGTCGTCTGCATGTGCACTCCAACCCGCTGCGTTCCAAGGGCCGCCATCATTGATGACGATGTACGGGCGTGGAAAGAATTGAGGATCGCGATTGAATCCGGGAGCCGGGATATTCCCTGGATCGTTCGTCGAATCGTTGTCCGGATCAATCGCTCCGCAGAAGTAAACGTTTACATGCCCCGCAGTCCATTTGTTCTGTGCGCCAAATACCTCTTCTTCAAACTGGTCACCATTGCGCCGTCGATTCCCGTTCGTATCAAAGATTATTAGGTTTGAGAAATTCACGATATTGAATTGGCCGTCCCAAGGAAACGTTGTCCCGTTCCCGAAAAAGCTTGCATCTGCTTGCAAATCACCGATGTGGTTCATCAACTCCTGGGATGTCAGCCGGCAGCCTGCGTTCTGTCGTCGGCCGATAACCTCGTTTGGTAAGCTCCCCATAATAACCCAAACCTTCAGAGAGTCTTGTCTTGTTCCAGGCTCGACCGGCGAAGTCCGTGGCGATTCCTGCCTACATCCATGCAACGACAAACATAGAAGTGCGACAGATATGGAACGAGAAGGAAGGATTCGCATCAAGATCCCTCCAAAGTAATCGCTAAGCGTCCTTGGTCGACAGCGTGAAGCGGTAAGACAAGAGAGTAATCACTGGGATCAAGGGGTTCTTCAACGAGGATGATGGGCACCTCGAACTCAGAATGATAGAGAATGGACTGGGCGTCAGAGAGATGTTCATCGCGGACCAGAGAAAGATTAGGAACGGTTTGCAGCACGGCACCCTGTTGGTCGAGCGATCTCAGAGTTACGAGCACGCTGGACGGTGCGTCCGTCTCGGTAAACGTGTTCCGTTGTACCCCCATAATGACAGCGCAATGGTTCATGGCCATGCCTGCAAGGATGATCTCGTTCGCTCCATCACCGTTCGAGGTCATCACGATTTCCAGTGTCTCGGGGACAGGACCGATGAATGGCTCGGCCGTCAGCGGATCGTAAGAAATGGCAGTGAGGAGTGGTGCTGCTGTCGGCGTGAACGTAAACGGTTTCTTAAGATGATAAATGCCTACCCGTAGGGTGGCTGTTCCAGCGAGACTTCCCGGTAATCCGACAGCTTCCAATCCGACGGAACCCTGACCCGATGACTCTCCCGCGATGACGATGGCCTGCCCTTCATTCTGCTCTCGAAACGCAGCGGCAGAATACTCAAATGCAATCCCGACACCTGGTTCTCCTGAGGATGGTTGAAAAACCCCCGCCCAGCTAAGGCGAGTGTTTTCGTCGAATGCAAGGGGAGGAATCGCAGGCGCCATTGAGATCGTCACAGGCGTTCCCAATGGTCCCATGTTTGGAGAAAAGGAAATGTCGACAACAGTGACAATGCTTGATTCGGAAATCGTAAACGTACCCTCTTCTCCTGGATCCGTCAAGAGTTCGACCGTCGCATCACCGAGGGCCGAGCTCGGGGCGATCCCCTCTGCGTAGAGCACGACGCCCTCGGCCGGATACCCGCCGAGCAATGCTTCCACGAGAAGCAGGACGTCCAGTTCGTCGACAGTGCCATCGCCGTTGAGGTCCGCAACGTATTGATCACATGGAGTGCTCACAGGTGTCGGACCAACGTTGCCCAAAACGCGCAGGAAGCAGGCGATGTCGCGAGTGTTGATAACGCCGTTCTTATCCACGTCGCCGTTTCTGCGAGCGGTGTAGGTTGTCAAAGGTGCTGCGGGAATCGTTCGTGCTGAATCGAGCCATAGACTAAGGCGGCTGGTCGGATAGTCGACCTGATAACGTGTTCCAGCGGACAAAGCGAAGGTGACCACGGCGAGGTCACCATCGACAACCACGATCGTACCTGGGTCGCCCTGACCGAGCATGAAGGCGGCAACAAGCAGGAGAATCATCGCAGGCATACAAGCTCTCCTCTCGGTTGAATCGAACCCCTCCTTCGTGCCCTCCAAGTGCTCTCAGGGCCTTCGATACCCACATTTTACCCTGTCGCCAGATGTGCAACAAGCCGCTGTGAAGCCCTCGCGTCACTTGGCGATTGCTCTATAATCACCCATGATTTCGCCATTTGAGGTTTATCGCAAAGATCACATGCCCAAGCGGGTCATCATCCTCGGTTCTACCGGCTCCATCGGCTGCAATGCGCTTGCCGTTGCGGACAACCTGCCGGACGAGTTCGAGATCGTCGGCCTCGCCGGCCAGCGAAGCTGGGAGAAGATGGCTCGACAGGTCGAGCGCTTTCGCCCGCAGGCCGTGGCGATGACCGACGCCGACGCGGCTGCAGAGCTTGAGCGACAGCTTGTGGGGGAGAATTGTTCCACGAAAGTCTGGTCCGGCGCCGAATCGCTCGTCCGGCTGGTGAATGAGCTGGAGTGCGACTTCGTTTTAGCTTCCATCGTCGGCGTCGCCGGGCTGCCCGCCACGCTCGCGGCTGTCGAGCGCGGGCTTACGGTCGGCCTCGCGAACAAGGAGTCGCTCGTTGTTTCCGGCTCGTTGATGGTCGAGGCGGCGCGGCGAAATGGGGCGCAGCTTCTCCCGGTCGACAGCGAACACTCGGCGATCTTTCAGTCGCTGCACTCCGGCAAGCAAGAGGAAATCGAGCGGATTCTGCTGACCGGCTCCGGCGGGCCGTTTCGGACGTGGCCGATCGAACGGATCCGCGATGCAACGCTTGCGGACGCCATGAAGCACCCGACCTGGAAAATGGGTCCTAAAATCACCATCGACAGCGCTACGATGATGAATAAGGCCCTGGAAATTATCGAGGCGCGATGGCTATTTGACATCGACCCCGATCGTATTGAAGTAGTCATTCATCCGGAGTCGATCATTCATTCGATGGTCGCCTTCCATGACGGGTCGATCGTCGCCCAGATGGGTCGTCCGGATATGCGGACGCCGATCCAGTATGCGATGACCTACCCGCGGCGGCTGGCAGCTTGCGGAGATCGGCTGGATTTCTCGCGTCTGGAGAGGATGCACTTTGAGCCGCCGGACCTGAATCGCTTTCCGGCGCTGCGGTTGGGTCACGAGGTGGCCCGGCAGGGCGGCACGGCCGGCGCGGCGCTGAACGCGGCCAACGAGGCGGCGGTCGCATGGTTTCGTGAGGGAAAGATCGGCTTTCTGGACATCGTCGCGATTACGGAAGACGTGCTGCGGCGGCACACCTTTGAACCCCACCCGAGTCTCGAATCGCTGATGCGCGTCGACGCCTGGGCACGCAAAGAGGTTTTTGAATGTTGTACGGTAAAGAGTTGAACAAAAAGGGGCCGAGGAGCCAGGGGACCAAGGGACCAAGGGAGCCGAGCGCTCGCAATTCCCCATTTCGCATTCCGCGCTCCGCATTCCGCCAGACCCTCCTTGCCCTGTCCGCGCCGGCCATGCTCTTCGCAGCCGGCGCCTTGCCGGAATGGGCCAACACGGCATGGTCGTACATCCTCCTCGTCCTTGGCTTTTCCCTGGTCATCTTCGTACACGAGCTGGGCCACTTCCTTGCCGCCAAGTGGGCCGGTGTCCGCGTCGAGACCTTCGCCATCGGCTTCGGCAAGGAACTCATCGGCTTCACTCATGGCGAGACGCGCTATTCCTTTAACGTTCTGCCGCTCGGCGGCTACGTGAAGATGCTCGGTCAGGAAGACTTCGTCGTCGACAAGTCCGGCGAGTTGAAGGTCAAGGACAACCCGCGCTCCTTCACCAGCAAACCCGTCGGTAAGCGAATGGTCATCATCTCCGCCGGCGTCATCATGAACCTTCTCTTTGCAGCGGCGGCCTTCGCCATGGTCGTTATGGTCGGCCGACCTCAGCCGCCTGCCGTCGTCGGCATAGTCGTGGACGGCTCGGCTGCCGCTCGCGCAGGCCTGCAGACCGGCGACCGCATCCTCGCCGTCAACGGCAGCCCGGTGGAGAGCTTCGGCGATCTGTCGGCGCGCGTCACGCTGTCCGACATCGGCGAGAGTCTCGTCCTTGATGTTCAGCGCGACGGCAAACTGGTTGATCCCAGACCGATCGTTCTTCCGGAATTCAAGAAGGACGCCCAGGTTCGGCAGATTGGCGTGAGCCCCGGTATGAATCGCCGCGTCTGGGTGCCGTCGATACGCGGCAGCGCCGATGGTGACGGTGAAAATGCACTTCGCCGGAACGATGAGCTTTACAAGATCGTCGAAAGCGGCGTCGAGCGCGAGTTCAAGGACCTCGGCGTGTTTCGTCGCGCCCTGGTTGCCGCGCAGGGCGCGCCGGTCGAGGCGATCGTCCGACGACCGAAGGACCCCGATTCACTGACAATGGAACAGGTGCTTAAGCAGGACCTCGAAGTCGAAAGCGACGAGGTTCGCATCAAGGTTCGCGCGACGTGGACGCCAGTGCCGGATGATCCCGCAGCGCAGGGCACGGGTTCGCTGCTGGGTCTTGTGCCGCGTCTGTCGGTGATTTATACCGAGCCGGGCAAGTCCTTCGACGTGGCCGGTGTCGAGCAGGGCGACATCATCGTGCGGCTGGGTCCGCATGCTTATCCGGATCATGCCACGCTCAAGCGGCTGATCGAATCGAGTCACGGCGAGAAGCTGCCGATCGAAGTCCGCCGACCGGGCCGTGCCAATGGCGACCTCAGCGCCGAACTGGTGCGATTCTGCGCCCGACATCGCGAGACGCTCATTGCCGCGGCGATCGAAGACAAATCGAAGGTCTCACAACTGGCTCGTGAACTGCCCGGCTTTGAGAAACTTACCGAGGTGGATCAAGAGACTCTCAACGCTGCGCTGACCGATGCCGGGGGCGCTGCCGACGTACGCCGCTGGCTGGAACGGGTGGACGTTCACAAGCTCGGCGATGTCGTGCCCAAGTCGGCCTTTACCCTCCTGGGCAAGTCTCCACCTCCGACGATCGACGCGGGCATCGCTCCCCTGGATGAAGATCATCCCGTCGTTTCGGCCGTGCTCGAACGCATCGGCGATCGAACAACGCCCGCTCGCGCCGCTGGTATCCCCGCCGGCGCGGTCATCATCGCCTGCGACGACGAGCCGGTGCAAAGCTGGAACGACGTATTCCACGCCTTACGCGCAAAGGTCGGCAAGTCGGTCAAGATGAGTTATCGCGTCGTCGATGAGATTCACCATGTGGATTTCAACGTTCCGATGTGTGTCACGGCCGCGTTGGATATTCCGCCGGGCGCTCGAATCATCTCCATCGACGGCAAGACGAGTTTCCCGATCCTCGCATCGGACGGCGAGATACATGAGGCCGCTTTGCCGGACTGGCGAGCGATTCGCTCCGGTCTTGGCACGATGATCGGCAAGACGGTGAACGTGGAATACGTTACCGCCGAGGGTCAGAAGCACAGCGGCTCCTTCGCCGTGACAGAGAGCAACATCGACCCCTGGCTTCAGCGCATCTTCTACACGGAGCCGTTCATCTGTTATTCACTCCTTGAACGACATCGCGTGACGAATCCGATCGCTGCTGTGGGGGTTGGCTTCCGACAGGCCTACCAGGCGACGATGCAGACCGTCCTTACCATACGCCACATGCTCTTCACTCAACAGGTCGGTGCGAGCAAGGTGAGCGGGCCCGTCGGCATCGTGCGCATGGGCAGCCGATTCGCGGATGCGGGCCTGCTCGATCTGCTCTGGTTCCTCGCGGTGATCTCGGCGAATCTGGCGGTCATCAACTTTCTGCCGATGCCGATCGTGGACGGCGGGCTGTTCCTCTTCCTCATCCTTGAGAAGATTCGCGGCGAGCCGGTCAGTATCAAGACCCAGGTGGCCACACAACTCGTCGGCATCGCCCTGATTGCCACGCTGTTCGTCCTCGTGACCTATCAGGACATCAAAAACTGGATAACCGGTGCGTAGAAGAAATGTAGAACGACGAATTACAAATTACAAATTTGCGAATTACGAATTTGATAGTGGAACACCCGGCACTCTTTTGTAATTCGTAATTTGAAATTTGTAATTCTATTCCTCACCCGCCGATCTGCGACATCTGCCGGTTTCCGTAGTAGGAATGTACCTCCGGCTTGAAGGCGATGCAGCGGATGAAGGCGCCGTGAAGATCGTTCTGAATCGAATCGCGTTGGATAGCTTCGCGATGGATTGCTTCTCGCTGAAACCGACGCATTGCAATCTGTCGGCTGCCATTCTCGCTGCGCAGGATCGGCCGCAATTCCACCTCACCGCCATCGAACAGGCAACTGCGAAGCTGCCCCTCCGCCGTGAGCCGCAGCCGGTTGCAAGTCGCGCAGAAAGGTTTGGACATCGCGCTGATGAATCCGATCCGACCGACGGCTCCGCGAAGCTTCCACACGACCGCAGGCCCGCTACCGGTGTCGCTGGTTGCAGGTTCGAGCGAGCCCAGCCGCCGACGAACGCGCTCGCGAATCTCCTCCTCGCTGATGAATCGCTCCTCGTACTCGCCGCCCAGCGCCGTGCGGCCCAGCGGCATATACTCGATAAATCGCACCGTCAGGTCGGTCTCCAGTGTCAGCGCGGCGAAGTCGGCAAACTCCGAATCGTTGATACCGCGCATGGCCACGCAGTTGATCTTGGGGTGCCCGAAGCCCGCTGCGACGGCGGCGCGAATACCGCGCCAGACCTGATCAAGGTCCGCCCCGCGGGTAATGCGGCGGAAGTTATCCGCGTTCATCGTGTCCATACTCACGGTCAGGCGATCCAGACCGGCGGCCTTCAGTACGCCCGCGTAGAGGTCGAGCAGCGCGCCGTTGGTCGTCATGGAAAGCTCCGTCGTGCCGGGCAAGGCGCGTAACATGCCGACGAGCCGAGGCAGATCATGACGGACAAGCGGTTCGCCGCCGGTAATTTTGAAGGCGGTGATGCCGTGGCGAATGGCCGCTCGGGCAATCTCGCAAACCTCCTCGAACGTCAGCAGTGAATCGCGCGGAACCCAGTCGAGCTTGTCCTCCGGCATGCAATAGACGCACCGGAAGTTACACCGATCCGTCACGCTGATGCGAAGCGTCCGCACCGAGCGAATATCCCGCGGCCCCGTGACGCCTTCCGGGCGAATATCGACATGCTCAAGAATGGGTAGCCCGACCGTCATGATGGAACATGTTAGCACCTCGGGGCTTCTCGATCCATGCCGTACTCGATCGGCTGGCGGAGAAGAGCCGATGGATTGCCATCCAGCGGCTTGGCGGGCGTTACGCCAAATTCGCCCATTTTCAGGTAGACTATCCTACGCGACACGTTCGATCATTCGATGAGTAGAACCTGAATGACCCGCAAGGAAGACAACCCGAACAAGCGCGGCCGCAAGGTTCGCATTGACCTTCGCAAGAATCGCGGCAAACCGGCGCGCGACAAGTCGGAGTGGACGCGGAAGGTTCATGCCGGGGATGAGACCGCCGAAGACACCCAGACCGTCGAGAGCGTTCGCCACAAAGGCGAGCAGTCGCGCAAGCGCACCGTCGTCATCCATGACGAACCCGAAGTCCAGCAGGCCGTTCACGCCGGCATCGTTACCGTCGCGCGCGGGCGCGTCGTTGAAGTGGACGACGGCGCGCGCGTCTGGGCATGCATTATACGGCGAATGCTGCGGACGCGCCTGATTGAGAACCGCGCGCCGATCGCCGTCGGGGATGAGGTGAGTTTTCGCCCGGTCGTGTCGGGCCAGAGCCACGGCGTACAGGTCAGCGAAGATCGCTCGCTGCCTGAGGGCGTCATTGACGATGTGGCCCCGCGGCGCACGACGCTCGTGCGGCAGTACGAGCGCAAAGTGCAGATGATCGCGGCCAACGTCGATCAGGCGGTCGTTACGGTCGCGGTTGATGAACCAACGCTTCGCCCGCACCTTATCGATCGCTATCTCGTCGCCATCCACCAGGGCGGCATGCGGCCGATCATCTGTATTAACAAGGCCGATCTCGACTCCGACGGCTCCGCGGCGGAGGTGGCGGATCGTTATCGCGGCCTCGGCTATCAGGCGGTCATGACTTGCGCCCATGACCGTCGCGGTATTGACGATTTGCGCGAGCTGCTCGCCGGTAAGACCTCCGCCTTCGTCGGGCCCAGCGGCGTCGGCAAAAGTTCGCTCATCAATGCCATCGAGCCGGGCATGTCCCTCAAGACCGGCACGCTTACGGATCTGAAGCGCGGCAAGCACACAACGACGACGGCTCGCCTTCTCAAGTGGCAATTCGGCGGCTACGTGGTTGATACGCCGGGGCTGCGACAGTTCGACCCGGCCGACGTGGCGAAGGAGGAGCTGGAGGCGTATTTCATCGAGTTTCGCGATCGCGTCGCCGGCTGCAAGTATCCCAATTGTTCGCACGCGCACGAGACACATTGTGCCATTCGTGAGGCAGTCGACGCCGGACAGATCGCCATCGAGCGCTACGAAAGCTATTGCAAGATGTACGAGGAATGCGCCGCCAAAACGGAGTATTGATGACCCGCGCATTTTCATCGTCGCGTCTGCCGCTGCTGCTGACGGCCCTGGGGGCGTGCCTGTGGGTTGCCGTCGGATGGCCCGCCGCCTTCGGTGCGATGGTTTCCGCGTCGCCGGTGGCGCTGTTCATTCTGGCTGCGGCGTGGGGAATCGGCCGACCCCTGGCAATGTGGCTCCTGCCGGTCGACTCGGGCTGCGCGTGGCGACGCATCGCTACGATGGGGCTGGGGGTGGGAGCGCTCTCGCTGCTCATGCTCGGTCTCGGCGCCGCCGGTGTGATGCATCGCTCCATATGGCTGGGATTACTCGCGCTGTTCGTCGTAGGGGGCGCTACCCATGCAGGACGGCAGCGATCAAAGTCGGTTGGTGTGTGTGAAAGGAGTCCTGCGCTCGCGGACAACGGCGGCTCAGCGGTAAATTGGGCGTGCCTGGCATGCTTGCCGTTTCTGGCGATCGCTCTCTTCGCCGCGAGCTACCCGCCAGGATCGCTGTGGCCTGCTGAGGGCAACGGCTACGACGTGCTGGAGTATCACCTCGGGGCCCCGCGCGATTGGCTCGACGCCGGCCGCATCGGCTACCTGCCGCACAACATCTACAGCAACTTTCCCTTCAACGTCGAGATGCTCTATCTGCTGGCGATGGTGCTCAACTCAGATGCCGTCGATGCGGCACTTGCTGCCCAGCTTCTTCATTTCGTTCTCGCCGCCCTTGCCGTCGCCGCCGTCTGGCTCGCCGCAAGGCCGTGGGGGCACCGTGCCGCATGGATCGCCGCGACCGTCATGGCAAGCTGTCCCTTCCTCGCGTACCTCTGCGGACTGGCATACGTCGAAAATGGCCTGCTATTCTTCGCCGCGCTCGCGCTCGCGGCCATCCTCAAGTCCGCAACGGGCCACGCCGATCAACGCCGCTGGATGCTGCTCGCCGGACTTTTCGCCGGCCTCGCCTGCGGCTGCAAGTACACCGGCGTCCTCGCGGTGCTGTTGCCTGTGGTCGTGTCGGCTTTATGGATCGGCCTGCGAGCGCGGCCGCAAAACTTCGCGGGACCGGCGATTCTGTTTGTCGGCGCGATGCTCACGTTCGGACCGTGGCTCGTCCGAAACATCATCAACACGGCGAATCCCGTTTTTCCGCTGGCTCGTTCCGTTTTCCCGGAGCGCGAGGGCATCTGGGACGACGACGGCGCAGAGCGCTGGCGAGTAGGTCATTTGCCCGCGCCGGAACATCGTTCCATCACGGGCCGCGTCCAGCGACTCTGGCACGAAATCATCGCCGCGCCGCTATTTGGGATGACCTGGCTGCTCGTTGTCGTCGGCGCGATCGGACTTGCAATTCGCCGAACCGATGAAAAGGCGGGTAGCGCCCTCCCTGCGATGGCTTCCTGCTGGCTGATGCTCGTCGTGCCGCTCCTCTGCTGGCTGGCATTTACCCACCTCGTCGGCCGATTCGCTGTGACGCTCCTCGTTCCCGCGAGCGTCATCGCCGCCGTCGGCCTCGCAAGACTCGCCGGATCACGCCGCCTTATCATCGCTGCCTGCATGGCAGCCGCCGTCATCGGCAACGCTGCGGCACTCGGCAGGATCCTGCTTGATGCCCGATTCTTCGACATGGCCTCTCTGCGTTCCGGCTCGGACGCCGACTGGTTCACACAGGGAATCTGGCCGACGCACGCCCACGTCCCTCGCATCAACGAACGCACACGCGCCGGGCAGCGCGTACGGATTGTCGCCGACGCCCGGCGATTCTATCTCGATGCCGGCGCCGATTACTGCGTAGTCTTCAATCGCAATCCGTTCGCCGAAGCCGCGGCGCGTCGATCCGCGGCGGAAATGATCGTCTGGCTTCGCGAGCAGGGTTACCACGGTGTTTATGTCGATTGGCTTGAGATGCGCCGGCTGCGCAACTCGCGCTACGGCTTCTGGGAGTCGATCGACGAGGAACTCTTTGTCCGTCTTGAAGCCGCCGGCCTTCGCCGCGTCGAAGACTTCACGTTTGAAACAGAAAGCGGCAATCGCGTGTACTCCACACTCTACGAACTTGCGCCACTGCCATAAGCGCGGCATCCCGCCGTATTGCGCTCCATGAACGACCGCCGATGGCCGTGAACGAAACGACTTGATCCATCGCCGCGCATCGATACACTGCCGTCACATGACGACGATCAGGGGCCCACAGCCGACAACCGACGCTCGCGTGATGGAAGTCATTCGCAGATATTGGGGCTTCGACACGCTCCGCCCCCTGCAGGATCAGGCCATCGCCGCCGGACTGGACAGCCGCGACAGCTTGCTGGTCATACCCACCGGCGGCGGCAAATCACTCTGCTATCAGGTGCCGCCTGTACTGGCGAACCGCACCGACGTGGTCGTCAGCCCGCTGATCGCGCTGATGAAGGACCAGGTCGACGGCCTTCGCCAGTGCGGCTATCTCGCCGCCGCGCTGCACAGCGGCATGTCGCCGGACGAGCTTCGCGAGACCCAGTTGCGCATCTCCCGCGGCGAGTATCGGCTGATTTTCATCGCCCCTGAGCGGATTCTCGCGCCGCATTGTCTGCGGATGCTGCAACAGGCAGACGTCCGGGCCTTCGCCATCGACGAAGCCCACTGCATCAGCCATTGGGGACACGACTTCCGCCCCGAGTATCGCCGCCTGGCGGAGTTGAAGCGCCATTTCCCCGAGACCAGTCTCCATGCCTTTACCGCCACGGCCACCCAGCGCGTGCGCGACGACATCATCCGGCAACTGGGCCTGCAGAATCCTGCCGTACTCGTCGGTAACTTCGACCGGCCGAACCTGACCTATCGCATTCTTCCTCGAACGGATGTGTACGGACAGACGCTCGAAGTCATCAATCGTCACAAGGGTGAAGCGGTCATCGTCTACTGCATCAGCCGAAAAGACACAGAATCGATGGCCGGGTATCTCGCCTCCGTCGGCGTCAAGGCGGCGCACTACCACGCAGGCATGGATGCCGCCGATCGTCGCCGCACACAGGACGATTTCGCCGAAGAGAAGTTGAATGTCGTGGTTGCCACCGTTGCCTTCGGCATGGGCATTGACCGAAGCAACGTACGCTGTGTCATCCACGCCGCCATGCCCAAGAGCGTAGAGCATTATCAGCAGGAGACCGGCCGCGCCGGGCGCGATGGGCTGCCGGCCGAGTGCGTCTTGTTCTACTCCGCGTCAGACGCCATCAAGTGGGAAGGGCTGATTGCACGCAGTGCCGAAGAGGCCGATCGGCCCGAGGAAGTCATCAACGCGATGAGGGTGCTGGTCCATCACATGCAGCGCTATTGCAACGCGTTGAAGTGCCGGCACAAGATGCTCGTCGAGTACTTCGATCAGCCCTACGAACAGCCAAACTGCGGTGCGTGCGATGTGTGTCTCGGCGATACGGAAGTGGTGCCCGATTCCACCGTGGTGGCGCAGAAGATTCTTTCGTGCGTGGCCCGTGTCGAAGAGCGTTTCGGCGCGAAACACGTGACGGACGTACTCGTCGGGGCCAATACCGAGATGATCCGCTCCTTCGGGCATGAAAAGCTCAGCACCTACGGCCTGCTGAAGGAGATGGACCGCAAGGCCCTGGGCAATTTGATCTATCAGCTCGTCGATCAGGAGCTTCTCGCTCGGACGCCGGGCGATCGGCCGATCCTGAAGCTCAATTCAGCATCGTGGGAGGTGCTCGGCGGCCGACGCGATGTGCAGTTGATGCGGCTGCGAGTTGAGGGTGTCCGAAAGACGCGCGGCGAGGTGGAAACGTGGAGCGGCGTCGATCGGAAACTCTTCGACGAACTGCGCGCTGTGCGTCTGAAAATCGCCGAGCAGCGCGGCGTGCCGGCGTACGTTATCTTCGGCGACGCCGTGTTGCGCGACATGGCTCGATACTTCCCGTCATCGACGAAGTCGCTCAGCCGCGTTCGTGGTGTCGGTGAGCGTAAGCTGGCGGACCTCGGAGATACCTTTGTCTCGCACATCCAGGACTATTGCCGGAGTAACGACCTGCCGATGGATCGGTTCGACGAACAGGGAAGTGAGAATCGAGAAAGCGATGAAGGCCCGTCGCGACGCAGCGCCGGCACCGGTACAGGAGCCAAACTCGCTGCTTTCCAGCTCTTCGCACAAGGCCAGTCACTCGAAACGGTGGCCAGGTCGCTTCAGCGAACGGTCGGTACAGTCTCCAATTACCTCGCCGAATACATCGCTGCGGAGCGTCCGGAGCGCATCGACGCGTGGATCGATCCGGCAACGTACCAGACCGTCGCCAGGGCCGTCTGCGATGTCGGCCCGCGCCCCTTGCGGCCGATCTTCGAGCGGCTCGACGGCAAGATTCCCTACGAGTCGATCCGTCTCGTCGCAGCCCACATTGAGTCCGTGGGACTGCCTGCTTCGTGAGCCATAGGCGTGCCGAAGTACGAATTTTTGGGGTCATTAAAAAAACATGGCTACAGCCGTGAACTCCGGCTGATGCGATCGTTCAATCTCACTCAGGAGCTGGAGCGGGCGAGTCGGCCCATCAATATCATCCCGGCAATCTGACCGGGGCTGTTTATGCTCTTTGCGCGAATGCCCAAAAGCACTACGCTGCCGTCTTGATTCCTGAGAAGGAGCGCCGATGCACGCTGTTGAAATCGAGTCCGTCAGCAAAACATACGGTACCACGAAGGCCGTCGACAACCTTTCGCTTCGGGTGCCCGGCGGGAGCGTCTACGGCTTTATCGGGCCAAACGGCTCGGGCAAGACGACGACCCTTCGCATGATCCTCCGCATCATCCACCCGGATTGCGGGACGATTCGTGTCCTCGGCGAGGACGCCACCTCCGGCGTCGCCGCAAACGACCGAATCGGCTATCTCCCCGAAGAGCGCGGCCTTTATCGCAAGATGCTCGTCGGCGAGGTGCTCGAATTCTACGCCGGTCTCAAAGGCGTCAGGAATGCACGTGCCGAGGTGGACCGCTGGCTCGATCGCATGCAGCTTCCCGGCGTGGCGAAGAAGAAGGTCGAAGCCATGTCCAAAGGCATGGCGCAGAAGATTCAGTTCATCGCCACGGTGCTACATAAGCCCGAGCTGGTCATCCTCGATGAGCCCTTTAGCGGCCTGGACCCGGTCAACATGGAAGTGCTGAGAGACGCCGTGCTCGAATTGAAGAAGAACGGCGCTACGGTCATCTTCTCGACCCACGACATGGACGTGGCCGAGCGAATGTGCGACTTCGTCTTCATGATCTTCAAAGGCAGGAAAGTCCTTGATGGAACGCTGGAATCAATCAAGGAGCAGTACGGCGTCGATACCCTTCGAGTGAAAATCGAGGGCAACAGCGTCGCATTCGGTGAACTTCCCGGCGTGCAGCGGGTGAATGACTTCGGCCGCTTCCAGGAATTACGCATCGACAAGACGGCCGATCCACAGGCCATCCTGCAGCTGCTCTCAAGTCGCGCTCGCGTCAAACTTTTCGAAATCGCGCAGCCCTCGCTGCATGACATCTTCGTCCGTATCGCCGGGCCCGCCGCCCAGGAGCAGCACCATGAATAAGTTGTGGGTCGTCGCCATGCGGGAGTACCGTGCCACCGTGCGCACCAAGGCGTTTGTCGTGGCCATCATCCTCGTGCCGATCTTCATGCTCGGCGGGATCGGCGTCACGGCTCTCACCAAGGGCCGTATCGACAACGCCCCGAAGAAGGTCGCCGTGCTGGATCGTTCCGGGAAGGCCTACGACTTTCTCGCCGAAGCCGCCGCCAAGCGAAACGAAGATATCAAGGACGAAACCGGCAAACTCACGGACTCGCCCTTCGAGTTCGAGCCCGTTGCTGTGGATGCATCGGCCCTCGATGAACAACGCCTGGAGCTGTCCGACCGCGTTCGGAGCAAGGACGTGTTCGCCTTCATTGAGATCTCGCCGGAAATCATTAACGCCGGCGCGCCTTCCGCTGAGCCGCCGATTCGTTATTACTCCAATCAACCGACCTACGACCAGATCACGAGATGGCTTTCGAGAGTGGTCAACGATCGGATCATTAGTGCGAGACTCGCCGACGCAGGGATTGACCGTGCTATCGTCGAGCGGGCGATGCTACCGGTCAGCGTGGACAATCTCGGCCTGTTGGAGCGCGGTGCGTCCGGTGATATCAAGCAGGCCGAGCGCGTCAATCCGATGATGGTCATCTTCGTGCCGCTCGGCATCATCATGCTGATGTGGATGGCCCTGATGATGACCACACAGCCGATCCTCAGCGGCGTGATCGAGGAAAAGATGCAGAAGATTTCCGAAGTGCTCCTCGGATCGATCCGGCCGTTCGACCTGATGCTCGGCAAGCTCGTCGGCTTCGTCGGCGTCGCCGTGACGCTTATCGGCATCTATCTGGTCGGCGGTTGGGCCGTCGCCAACTATTACGGCAGGGGTGACATGATACCGATGCACCTCGTCGGCTGGTTTATGCTGTTTCTCACACTGGCGATCTTCATGTACGGCGCGCTCTTTCTCGCTGCCGGCGCCTGCTGCAACGAGCTGCGCGAGGCCCAGAACCTGGTCATGCCGATCTGGCTGCTGCTGCTGATTCCCATGTTCACGCTCGGCACCGTGCTGCAGCACCCGTCGAGCAACTTCGCCGTCGGGCTCTCGCTCTTTCCGCCGTCCACGCCGCTGGTGATGATGGTGCGCATGTCGATGGCCCCCGGCGTGCCGATGTGGCAGGTCGGCCTCGGTGTGCTCGGGACGATTCTCACGACGCTCCTGTTCGTTTGGGCCTCCGGCCGTGTTTTTCGTGTCGGCCTGCTCATGCAGGGCAAAGCGCCCAAGCCGACGGAAATCATCAAGTGGGTGTTTCAAGGATAACGAACAATTCTTGATCTGGCGTGATAGAGGGAGTAACTGAACCAGCCCGAAGCGCAAGCGAGGGAGTAAAGACAGGTACACCGCCTGGACGGCCTCTCCCGGCGGCGGACAGTTCTTAATAGAAACGACGATACGATCTGCTCAGAAGTATCGAAGCAGTGCGAGTACTGAGGATACCTCGCGTGGCCGGCCCCCTGGCATTCCATTTCACATAAACAACGTACGGCACCTGGTTACCAAGTGATGAGCGCGGCTGGATCAAACGCAACGAACCCGACATACAGCTGCCCGATGCCAACCGCGAGGAACTTGCGCGGATGCGGTTGAGCCAGGCGCCGGCGCAGTTATGCCCTAAGCAGCGTGATCTCGTGGACAGCGTGATTCGACAGCACTGCGAGATTCGTGGATGGTACTTGCACGCCGTAAACGTTCGCACGATGCATGTCCACGTCGTAGTCAGCGCCGAGGAGCATCCGGACACGATACTGCAGCAGTTCAAGGCCTGGGCCACGAGACGGCTGAACGAGCAGTATCCACTCGAAGAGAATCATCACGGCAGCAATCCAAAATGGTGGACGGAGCACGGAAGTACAAAGTGGATCAACGACGAGGCGCATCTCATGGAAGCTATTGATTACGTTCTCAATCGCCAATGAAGGATTCCCTCGCTTGCGCTTCGGGCTGGTTCTATGCGCGGCTTCATTTTCCCTTCCCGTGGCACTGCTTGAATTTCTTCCCGCTGCCGCACGGGCAGGGGTCGTTGCGGCCTATGCGCGGCTCTTCGCGGCGGATCGTTTCGATTTTCTGCTCCGTGCCCTGCGCCTGCATCGCCGCGGCGCGGTCGCGATCCGACTGGCCGGTGAAGCCGAGGTTCGTTGCGTCCGCGTGACGAACGGCCCCGATGTTGTATCGGCTGCGAGCTGCCGATTCGTCGGTGAGGCGGGCCTTGAAGATGATGCCGGTCACGCGCTCGTGAATGCTGTCCAGCATCTCCTGAAACATGGTGAACCCTTCGCGCTTGTAGGCGATCTTGGGGTCCTGCTCCGCGTAGCCGCGCAGGCCGATGGACTCTTTGAGCATATCCATCGCGTGCATGTGCTCCTTCCACGCCTGATCGTAAATCTGCAGCAGTACAAACCGCTCGAGCATCGTCAGCTCGCGCCGAAGCAGGTCCCGCCCGAACATTCGCAGCGTTTCACGCGGGTCCTGGGCCTCGGCAAACAGTTCTTCGTCGAAGGCCGGGCCGAAGCGCTCGCGGCCCCACTCCGCGAGCTGCCCGTTGCTCGATGGCGCCTTTTCGATTTCCGCGAGGAGCCGACCATTCGTGGCATAGGCGCGGTTGAGCTCGAAGAGCTCCGCCGCGAGTTGCTCAACCGTCTTGCCGCGGATGTCGTCCACGCTCCAGCTCAGGCCGAACTTCAGCTTCACCCATTGCGCCAGCGCATCCGCGGCCCACGCCGTGTCGCCGTCTTCGCGCAGGATCGTCCGCTCAAGAATCCATTCCACCGGGTAGCGCACTTCGCGCTCGCGGTAGGCCGCTTGAATGGTCCCCCGAAGCTTCTGCACGGTGTTCTCGTCGTCGAGGTCCTGGAATTCTGCGAAAACCGTTTCCACGCCGAACTTCTGACGCGCCCATTCGAGGAATGACTTCTTGCCATAATCGGGATCGACGAAACGCTCGATGGGCGACAGGTCCATCTCGCGGAACTTTGTCTCCGCCTCTTCGAGAAACTTCTCCTGTACCTCATCCGGTTCCATCTGGCGAAGTTGATTCTGCGTCAGCGTCGCCCCGAAGCGCGTCTCGCCCCAGCGCGCCAGGCCGCGAATGTCCCATTGCGCCGGCTCCAGGTCCGGGTCCATGTATTCGCCGACGGTCAGCGAAATCTGACTCCGCGCTTCGTCCAGCGCTTCGCCGCGAATCGTACGTTCCATGCCGACGGGGTCGTGAATGTCGATCGACTTGGCGTCGAGATTGACTTCCAGCGCCCCCCGTACCCACTCGACGATGCACTGGGCGTTGTAATCCTTGGCCAGGAACCTGCGAGCCGCCGCATCGACGGCCTGGTCGATCATTCGCCAGATGCGATCGACGAGAATCTGCGACTGGCCCGACCGCGTCGCCGCCAGGACCTCCTGCCGTTGGGTGTAAAAGACCTGACGCTGACGATCCATGACCTCGTCATACTCCAGCAGGTGCTTGCGAGCGGCGAAGTTCTTCTCCTCCACCTTCTTCTGCGCGCGCTCGATACCGTTGTTGATGCTCTTTGCCTCGATGGCCATCCCGTCCTCGAAGCCCATTCGTTCGAGCATCTTCAGCGTCCAGTCTCCCATGAACATCCGCAGCAGGTCGTCGCCCAAAGAAAGGAAGAAACGGCTGGAGCCCGGATCGCCCTGGCGGCCCGATCGCCCGCGAAGCTGGTTATCGATGCGCCGTGACTCGTGCCGTTCCGTGCCGATGATGTGCAGGCCGCATGGCACGTTCAGCGGGCAGACCTTGCGGCCCATCTCCGGAAAGCGCGGATCGACCTTCGGCTTCCAGCAATGCGCACAGTTCGTCCGAGCGTCGTAGTCCGGACAATCGATGCAGCACTTCGTGCCGATGACGCCTTTCTCGCGCCAGGCCCATGACCCCCGGCCGTTGTCGTTTTCCGGCGGGCCCAGATCACCGATGCACTTCTCGTAGACGACGCCCTGTTGCAGCTTGATGTCCGTGCCGCGCCCCGCCATGTTCGTGGCGATGGTGACGTTGCCGACCAGTTCACTATCTTTTGCTTTGCCCTTCGCTGCCGCGCCGCTCAGCGGGTGACGCTCGCCCGCTTTCTTGACGATTTCCGCTTCGCGGGCGTGCTGCTTGGCGTTGAGCACCTCGTGCTCGATGCCGTACTTCCTCGTCAGCATGTTGGAAAGCTTCTCGGAATTCTCGATCGAGATCGTACCCACCAGCACCGGACGACCTCGCGCAAGATCGCCCATCGCGTCGTCGTAGGCCTCGGCCATGTACTTGCCGGTGCCGCCGTTTTTTTCATCTGCCCACTCGGCGAGCGCCTTGTCGATAAGTTCCGTCGAGCGGCCCGCTCGCGTGAGGATCGACCGCAGATTCCGCAGAACCGGCTCCAGCACGAATGCATCACTCGGTCGGCCGCGCGTATGGACGTCGTGTATCTCTTCGACGATCGCGTTGTACTTGTCCTCGACCGTCTTGTAGATGCGGTCGTGATAGTCCTGCCTGTTGACCGGCCGGTTCGTGGGGATGCCCACGACCTCGAGTTTGTAGATCTTTGCGAACTCGTCGGCTTCGGTCATGGCCGTGCCGGTCATGCCGGCGATACGGGTGTAGAGCTTGAAGAAGTTCTGCAACGTGATCGTCGCCAGCGTCTGCGTCTCTTCCTTGACCTTGACGCCTTCCTTCGCCTCCACGGCCTGATGAAGCCCGTCCGACCACTGCCGACCGTGCATCAGGCGTCCAGTGAACGAATCGACGATGATCACGTCACCGTCTTTCACGACGTAGTCCACGTCTTTCTCATAGACCACGTGAGCCCGCACGGCGTTCTCGATCAGGTGCGGCCATTCCATGTTGGAACCGACGTAAAGCGAGCCGACGCCGAGTTGCTCCTGCGCGACGGTGATGCCGTCGTGCGTGACGGCGACATGTTTGCGTTCTTTGGAGACGACGTAGAATTGCTTGTGCCCGATGGCCTCTGCCTCTTCCTCCTTGATCCAGTTCGGGTCGATCTTGAACTTTCGAAACGCGTCGGCGAACTTCGGCAGCTCCGCCCATTCCTTCGGCGGGTTGTTACCCCATTCGCTTAATCGCCGCGCGGTTTCGTTGTTTGCCAGCGTCTGTTTTGCGATGAGCTGCCGCGCCACCGCGTCCGCCGTCCGATAGCGCGTCACGTCATCCTCCGCCGGGCCGGAGATGATGAGCGGCGTACGGGCCTCGTCGATCAGAATCGAGTCCACCTCGTCGATGATGGCGAAATCCAATCGCCCCTGAACCTGCTCCTCGATGGAGATCTTCATGTTGTCGCGCAGGTAGTCGAAGCCGAACTCGTTGTTTGTGCCGTAGGTAATGTTGCAGGCGTAAGCCGTGCGACGGACGCCCTCCCGCCCGCCGGGATCGACCTGAGACTGGATGTAACCGACCGTCATGCCGACCAGCTCGAAGATCGGCCGGGCGAATTCCGCGTCACGCTGCACGAGATAGTCGTTGACCGTG
The DNA here is from genome assembly GCA_964385225.1 of uncultured Planctomycetaceae bacterium. Taxonomy (GTDB): domain Bacteria; phylum Planctomycetota; class Phycisphaerae; order UBA1845; family UTPLA1; genus UTPLA1. Next base: position 50,851 of record CAYLOE010000007.1, on the reverse strand, counting down.
ACGATATGAACCTTCAGCCCTTGGAGACACTTGAGAAAGGCCGCGAGGTGGCAGACGATCGTCTTGCCTTCGCCGGTCTTCATCTCGGAGATCTTGCCCTCGAAGAGTACCGTGCCGCCGATGAGCTGACAGTCGAAATGGCGATGATTCTGCGCCCGGCGCGAGGCCTCGCGCAATACCGCGAACGCCTCGGGCAGAACTTCAAAGGCATCCGCGCCGCCGGCCAGCTGTTCCCGCATCCGATCGGCTCGCGCTCGCAGGTCGGCGCTGAGTTCCACACGCAGCTTCTGCGTCTCCGCCGGTCGCTGCTCATCGGGCAAGTCCGCCGGCAGGGCCGCCAATGCCTTGGCAAAGCGCTGGTCGTAGTCGCCGCGAATTTCCGCCTCCATCGCGCTGATCACGTCGACGTTGCGTTGATATGCCTTCAGCAGGCGGTCATTCCGCGAACCGAAGACCTTGCGAAAACCTGAACCGACAATGCCGAGAATGCTCATGATCACACCGGAATAAACGTCGAAGCGTCAAAAAGTCGAGAAGTTAAAACATCGAATGCTACGTAAAGAATGAACTTTCTTCGTGCGCCGTGTGGTGCATGTCGAGCCGAGAACTGAAAAGTTCGTGTCGACAAGCGCCGGCCCAAGGCCACGGCACGAAGTTCCAACAAGGAAATTAACTACGGACCGTAGAGGCCGCCGGTGTGATAGGAGATGGAGAAGCGGGCGCGCGTCGTCGTTTCGACGTGAATATCGGCGGGCACGGTCGCAGACGGCGTCGGGAGCGATAGCGGGATTGGATCGGTTGACCGGCGACCGAGCCAGAGCATCAGGGCCAGTACGGTGACGGCGGCTACTGGTGCAGCGCCGAGTGCCGCGGCGTCGGCGGAACTGACCAGGCGGACGACGGCGGCATGAGTGCGGGGATGCTTGCCCGTCTGCTTCATGGCGAAGGCCAGATCGACGCCGAAGATCGCGACGGCGCCGACGATCACGCCGGCGAGGGCGAATCGCCGGTGGAACGGTTCTGTGTCTGATCTATCGGGAAGCTTACGCATGAGGCCAGTCTTCGATTCCTGCAGCAACATCGGTACTCGACGAATACGGGGATAGTCTAGCGGCCGGATGGTATTGGAACAAGTCGCTACCTGCGCAAGCGCTGTGACGCGCAACCGGGGGCGGTTTCGTCGTCGAAGGACTGAGAATCACGAGACGAGCGCGCTGATGTCCACGCCGAGGGCCCTGGCGATCTTTTTCAGCGTGCGAACAGTCGTATGGTCGGGATTGCGCTCGATGCGGGATATCTGCGACTGTGGAAGCTTGAGGCGGGCGGCGAGCTGGGCCTGTGTTAGCCCCGCCTCCTTGCGGGCCCGGGCAATGCGGCCTGCGGCCAGCTCGAGCGCGAACTCGTCGCCATCGACCACGGGCTCCCCGCGGTCGGCGAGGCGATCCAGGGCGCGATTCAACACGTCAGATTTAGAGAGCATCTCATATTGGTCGAGTGGGATGAGTACGTACGCCGGAACAGGAGTGCGCCGTGCGGACTTACGAGCGCGCCGTTGCGGCTTTTCCGACGGGCTTCGTTTCACGCGCCGCCGCGATCCTTGTCGTTTGTTTTTTGCGGTTTTATTCGCCAGCATTCCAGTACTTCGATCGTATCTCGGCGAGGATAATATGCGTAAATCGCACGACAGGAGACGAAGTTGAACGAACCGAGAACGGCGAACTCCCCTTTCTTCTTGAGTTCATCGACCAGTCGGGCAGGCGGCACGAGGCCGGATTGCGTTACATGCCGTGTCGCGCTCTGGCGTATTGCACGGGTTTCCTGATAGAAGGCGTCCTGTTCCTCGGGCGAGCACTCATATCTGAGGAATCGCCTTACGTTTTCCCTGAAGCCGAATCCGGTGGCCATGTGTCGCTCCATCTGGCAAGACGGTGAACGGACCGCCGCGCCCCAACGGGCTGCGGAGTCTCCTTTCATCGCTGCAAGATGGAACACACACCCTTGCTTCCGCCAATTCAAGCCCCTTCGTGTTCCACGCCCGGGGGTTCGGGCCAGCTATACCTACGGTAGAGTTTATATCAAAAATGATATATGTCAAGAAAAAACTTCCCGGCGCGAACGCCTGCCGGAAAGGTGGGATTCGCGAGACGCAGCAACTACCGGCTCTTCCGCTTTCGTTCCTTCCGCCGGTCCTTCTTGCTCGGCTGGAACTTGGGCTTACCGGCAGACTTGAACGTCGGCATCTTGCCGCCGGCCATCGACATCTGGGCCATCTGCGAGCCGAACTTCATCCGGTCGCCCATCGACAGGCCCGACATGTGCTTCATCATGTCCCGCGCCTGGAGGAACTGCTTGCACAGGCCGCTTACGTCTTCCGGGTCCGTGCCGCTGCCGCGGGCGATGCGACGTCGCCGAGAGGCGTCGAGTACCTTCGGATTTGCCCGTTCCTTAGGGGTCATCGACTGCACGATCGCCTTCATCCGCTTGATTTCGCCGTCGTCGATCTCCATGTCAGTCTGGCGCATCATGCTGCCGACGCCGGGGATCATCTTGAGCATGTCCTTGAGCGAGCGGCCGCCCATCACCTTTTCCATCTGGCTGATGAAGTCGTCCAGCGAGAGCTGGCCCTTCTTCATCTTCGCTTCGAGCTTCGCCGCTTCGTCGGCGTCCACCTGCTGCTGGGCATGCTCGACGAGTGAAACGATATCGCCCATGCCGAGGATGCGCCCCGCCAATCGCTCGGCATGAAACTCCTCCAGCCGGTCGAGCTTCTCGCCGACACCGATGAACTTCACCGGCTTCGTCGTGATGCGCTTGACGGACAGGACAGCGCCGCCGCGCGTGTCCGAGTCGAACTTCGTAAAGATCACACCGTCCAGCTCCAGCCGCTCATTGAAGTGCTTCGCCGTATTGACCGCGTCCTGGCCGGTCATGGCGTCCAGCACGAGATAGATCTGATGCGGCGAAACAGCCCCCGCGATATTCGCCACCTCCTGCATCAGTTCCTCGTCGATGGCGAGGCGGCCGGCGGTGTCGAGGATGACCACGTCGCGAAGCTGCCGCTGCGCCGCGGCCACGCCGTTGCGGCACACTTTCACCGGGTTCTGATGATCGCGCTCTGCATGAACCGGCACATCGAGTTGCTGACCGAGGACTTCAAGCTGATCAATGGCCGCCGGGCGCTTGAGATCCGCGGCGACGAGAAACGGCTTCTTGCCGCGGTCGAGACAATATTTCGCCAGCTTTGCACAGGTTGTCGTCTTACCCGAGCCCTGCAGGCCGGCCATGAGGATGATCGTCGGGGCGTTGGCGACCCAGGGGATGCGTGAATCGACGGGCCCCATGAGCTGTACGAGTTCGTCGTGGACGATCTTGACCATCACCTCTTCAGGGTGAAGCGTCTTGATGACTTCGGAGCCGATGGCCTGCTCGGTGACCTTTGCGCAGAAGTCCTTCACGACGTCGAGATGGACGTCGGCCTCGAGCAGGGCGGTGCGAACGTCGCGCATCACCTCACGGACGTTGTCCTCGGTAATGCGTCCTCTTCCGCGCATCTTGCGGAAGACTTCGTTGAATCGATCGGTCAGCGTGTCAAACATAGGTCCGCCAGTGTATCACATGGGCAAAATGGGTTCGCACCGAGTCGCAGATCATCGAGCTTTGCCTTTCCTGCTTCCTCGCTGAGCTTCGCATTGCAGGAGCAACCCAGGCGATGAATTGAGTGAATCGTATCGACAGTGAGACAAGATCATAGACAACGACGGGTTGTGATTATAAAGCATTACATGGCAATACTTTATGAAGTGATGCTGCCATTGTGGCACGATTTGGGCATTTTTCCACATCAACCTGCAATTTGCCAACAAAAGCAGTCATCCACTTCACATCTGTTGGCAGCATAGACACTTGTAATAACATCTTCGAGATTCATCATAACTATATTTATGATATATAGTTATGACATTTCTGACTTCGCGGAATGTTTCGTTGACAGCGCCGAGACCCTGTGCTACAGTCTCCCGCGTTGCGCGACCCTTCGCTGCAGCGTGCTACTTCGAAGCCAACCGCCACGAAAAACGGCTGTTTTAGCCGTGGCGCTCCTCCGGATCGAAACAAAATTTTGATCCGGAGGTTTTTTTTCGCGCTGTTACATCATACCGAAGCCCCTTGGTCGCCTTGCCGATGGCGTGTATAGAGTGTGGGCGAGATTACCCAGCGAGGCAGCTTCGTACGTGGATCAATCCTCCGAATCATCCCGAGGCATTTTTCTTTCGACGGTCCTCCGCCGTCGCGCGCTGTGCCGCGAACACTTTGAGCTCACACTCACGCTGCCGCACTTTCCAACGGCCGCTCCGGGTCAGTTTCTTCAAGTGCTCTGCGCTTCGCCGCAAGAAAATCACAGTGCCATCGCGCCGCACACACAAAACATTCACGCAGGTTCACAGGGGTCCGGTCCGTTACTGCGCCGCCCCTTTTCGATCGGCGGATTGCGTCGAACACGCCACGCGGTGGAAATGGATCTACTCGGTCGCGTCGTCGGACAGGGCACCGCATGGCTCGACTCACGCCGATCGGGCGATCTCGTGAGCATTCTCGGCCCGCTCGGCAACGCGTTCTCGATGCCGCCACGGAATCATCGCGCGATTCTGGTCGCCGGCGGCATCGGCCTGCCGCCGATTCGCTGGCTGGCTGCGAAAATCAATGAAAGCGGCCTGCAGGCATCCGCTATCTTCGGTGCCCAGTCGAAGGACTTGATTCCCCTCGCGCTGACAGCGGAGCCCGATGAATCCGGTCAGCCGACGCATTGCGTGGAAGAATTCTCACGCGAGAACATCGCGACTTCGATCACCACGGACGACGGCTCTTGCGGCTTGCGCGGTCGAGTCACTGACGCGCTCAAGTGTCTGCTGAACGACACTTCCTCAACATCTGTCTACGCCTGTGGCCCGGAGCCGATGTTGCGCGCCGCCGGTCAGATGTGCGTGGCAGCCGGCGTCCACTGCGAGCTCGCCATGGAACGAGTCATGGCCTGCGGAATGGGAACCTGCCAGTCCTGCGTGGTTCCGGTGCATGATGCATCGCGTGATATCGGCTGGCGGTATGCACTCTGCTGCACCGAGGGGCCGGTCTTTCGTGCCGAAGCCGTGCAATGGGCGTAGTTCGCACGGCAGCGAAGAACCCGCCCGGAGTCGCCATGATACAATGCCGCACTCAGAACAATGAAAATCGTCGATTCTGGGGAGTGCGGGCGTCTCGCCCGCACGGCGGACCGGAGGTCCGCACTCCCCGTGGACCGCTATTTTTCAGGATAGGCAAATTCCGGCTACTCGAATACCCGCAAAAGAAAACCCGGGCATGCGCTGCGGCATCCCGGGCTCGGATACTCTCGTTCGATTGACAGACGGCATTCGCCTCGGACGGCTTAATCCCAGTCTTCTTCTTCTTCTTCGCTCTCAACCGCTCGCGGCCGCCTTTCCGCCTGGCTTTCGCATGCAAGGCATCGTCGGGCAAACGGAAGGTATTCCAGCCTTTTTCGAGGGATCGCCCGTTCGCAATCCACACAGACGCCGTACATCCCCTCGTCAATCCGCTTGATGGCCGTTTCGATGTCTTCGAGCTGCGCCGCTTCGATGGCGATGAGACCCACGGCAAGTTCGTCTTCGAATCCTTCCGATGCCCGATCGCTTACATCCGGAAGATCACCCGACTTTTCTGCCATAAGCGCCTGAGTATTCTGAACGATCGATAGCAGTCGTTGCCGCTGGGAAGCCAACGCATCGCGCATACTTGCCACCCATTCCGGGTCCAGATTGGGCTTGGCCGGGGGGGCCTGTTTCTCCGGCTTCGCGGCAACCGTGCGTCCGGCCGACGATGCACCCGAACCGCCGACAGCAGGCCGTGGCTTCGGCGCGGGCTTCGACTTGGCCGCCGGTTTTTCAATCGACTTCGACTTTGCCGCCGCTGCCTTTGCCGCGGGCTTCGCCTTCGGCTTCGCTGCCGCGGATTTGCCGGCGGAAGTCTTCTTCTTCGGAGTTGTCTTACGGGGCGTTGCCATCGTTCTCGATACCGCCTAACTCGCTTATTGCGTCATGGACTGCGTCTCACCACGGGTTCGAAGGACGAAAGAGGATGGTATCTCCGGTCCGCCGCGTCAAGCGACAATCGGGGACCGGGTGGATGAAATCTTCGTGAACTGCTGGAAGCTTCGCACCCACTGCTTACGCCGTCGGGAATCGCGAGTTCTCGTGGAAACCGCTTACCGTCTGCACGCTGCGGAAAAACTGCGCGATCCGGCGGTTTCTCTGCCCGCAGACATCGAGCGCGCCGTTTGTGGCCCACCCGATTTCGCGCCGAGGAACGCACCCAGGCGACTTACTGCAAGTCGCCGGTACTTCGCATCCCATGAATTACGGGAAGCAGGCACTGGGCCGTTGGGTTGACGTTCGCAACAAGACCGGCAGCGCTGTCTCGCTTACTTTCGGCCCTTCTTCTTCGGGGGGGCGCCGAGGATGGAGTCCTTCGCGGCTTTGGCCACGCGGAACTTCACGACCTTCTTGGCCGGAATCTTGATCGCCTCGCCGGTCGCCGGATTTCGCCCCATGCGTGCCTTGCGGTTTACGAGAACAAGTTTGCCGAGGCCGGGCATCATGAATCCGTTCTTTGCCTCCTTGTACGCAGTCGCTACCAGCGTATCGAGGAAGTGAACGACCTGAGCCCGAGTCAACTCGTTGGTTTCGGCCAGGTGTCGGATCAACGCGCTCTTGCTCATTCCAGCAGCCATTTTTACTCCTTAGGTAAGTCAGACACGATAGTGAGAAATCACCCATGAACACTGGCCACGAAGGCCACATGGGTTGGACAAGTTAGCAACGTCGGACCTTTGAATCAATGCCTGTTTCGGCCAAAATCCCCGAAACTGCGGGGTAGGGGCTCCCGACCGGCAGGGCATCAGGGCTAACCCGAGCCCCGGTACGGTTCTATGTTCGCCTGTCATCGAGTACAAGCCGGGGAGGTCTGACGCACCCGTCGGAGGCAGGCCGATGGAAGAGATGGGTCCAGCCGAGCCCGGGTCGGCTTCCAGCTTGACACGCCCGGCATTGGGCCTCTAGTTTCCGCAGATCGATGGGACCAAGTTGAACCCTCAATCGGACTTCAGGGAGGATCAGAGGCATGGTTGCCCAACCGCTGCTAAAGACGAGTCTCGATGGATGGCCGGTTCGCCGCGGCAAGGTCCGCGATATCTACGACCTCGGCGACGAGTTGCTCATCGTCACAACCGATCGCCTCAGCGCGTTCGACTGTGTCCTGCCGGACCCGATCCCGCACAAGGGGTGTGTGCTGACGGCGCTCTCCCAGTTCTGGTTTAACTACTTTGCCGACACGTGCCGTCATCATCTCCTGTCGATTGTCGATCGCGACGTGCCGCCGGGCTTTGAATCCATCGCGCACGAGCTGCGTGGGCGCGCCATGCGCTGTCGAAAGACCGAAGTCGTTCCCATCGAATGTGTCGCCCGTGGGTATCTCGCCGGCAGCGGTTGGAAGGAATATCAGGCCAACGGCACGGTCTGCGGGATCAAGTTGCCCGCGGGACTGCGCCAGTGCGACGCCCTGCCCGAACCGATCTTCACGCCCGCGACGAAGGCCGAAACCGGTCACGACGAGAACATCTCCTTCGACGAGGCCTGCCGCATCGCCGGGCGCGAGACGATGACCGAGCTTCGTGACAAGACGCTGGCACTCTATCGCGGGGCCGCGGATTATGCGCGTGGCCGCGGCATCATTCTGGCCGATACCAAGTTCGAATTCGGTCGGGCCGCCGACGGCCTGATCTGGATCGACGAAGCCCTGACGCCGGACTCCAGCCGTTTCTGGCCGGCCGATCGCTACGAGCCGGGGCGCGACCAGGAGAGCTTCGACAAACAGTTCGTCCGTAACCACCTGCAGAAGTTGTGCGACGAAGGCCGGTGGGACAAGACCGATCCGGCGCCGCATCTGCCGGCCGATGTCATCCTCGCGACTTCCGGCCGATACATCGAGGCCTATGAACGGATTACCGGCGAGCGTTTCAACCTCCAGGCCGTTTCATTCTGAAACGCCAGGTAGTCATGAGCGATGCCCACTACCGAATCGGCGGATCAGGATCAACAGCGAACGAGCGATTCCGGTGGAACGGCAACCCTCCGCCGCATGCTCGGGCCGATCAGCGTCGCCTGCGTCGGCGTCGGCGGGGCCATCGGCTCGGGCATTTTCGCCACGCCCGGTGAGGCCGCGAAGTATCTGCACGCGCCGTGGCTGATCCTGAGCGTCTGGGTTCTCGCGGGATTCATCACGCTCCTGCAAAGTTTCGTCACCGCGGAGCTGGCCACGCGGTTTCCGCGCGCCGGTGGCGAGTATCAATACCTGAAGGAGGCCTACGGAAACTTCGCGGCTTTCTTTTTCGGATGGTCGTTCACCATCTTCATCGTCGGCGGCGGGGGAGGGACCATCGCGGCGGCTTTTGGCGAGTTCGTCGCTGAGCTTTTTGTCATGGATCAACCCTGGGCGCAGCCGGCTTTCGGGTGCTGCGCCATCCTGGCCGTCACCGTTATCAACGCCCTCGGCCTGCGGACCGGCGCCGTCACGCTAAACGTACTTACGCTGCTCAAGACGGCGGCGCTCCTGGCCATCGCCGTGGGAGTTGTCGTAGTCGCGGGCCGACTGACGCCCGTCGCGCCCCGCGAAGCCGTCCAGACGGTCGATCACGCTCGACCCTTTGTGGAGGCCTATCTGCTCGCCCTGATGCCTGCGTTTTGGGCCTATACCGGGGCCACGGACTCCGCCAAGCTCGCGGAGGAAACGCGCGATGTGAAACGTGCCTTACCATTGGCACTCATCATGACGGTCGCCATCCTCACGACCGTCTATTGCTTATACAATTATGCGCTGCTCTGCGCCGTCAGCCCGCAGGAGATGGCCGGTCAGCGCAGCGTGCCGGCGCTGATCTTCCGCCGTGTCAACGGCTATCCGGTGAACGATCTTGTGCTCATCGCCAGCGCCCTGATCTGCCTGGGGGCCATCAGCAGCGTCTTTCTGGCGAATGTCCGCGTGACCTACGCTTTGGCGCGCGACGGGCTGACCTTTCGCTTCCTCGGGAAAATGAGCGGTCGGCAGGCCCCGGTGGCCTCGATCGCCGTCGGCGGCGCGCTGGCTTGTGCCTTCGTGCTGAACCGGCGCTTCGGCGAAATTCTCAAGATTTACTTTCTCGCCAGCGCCGTGCTTTTTGGGTTGACCTATCTGAGCTTGATCGGCTTTCGCCTGCGCGACCGCCGCGCCGGGAGCGGCTGGCCGACCGGGGTTTTCAAGACGCCGGCGGGCTATCTCGTCGCCATCGTTCTGATTGCCATCGAATTTGCCATCGCCGCCGGAATCGTCACCTCCGACATCCGCGAAGGCAGCCGCGACAGTCTCTGGACGGCCGGATTACTCGCCGCCCTGGCACTGCTCTACGCGGTCTGGCGTAAGTTCCTTCCATCATCGAACGGCGGCGATACACGGGTGCCAAACGCTACGGCGACGCACAAGATGCAATAGCTGCATAATAGCGCAGACTGCAATTCGATGTGGATCGAGCTGCCGTAGGCATTCCTGCCCACGGCGTGGATGCGTTCAATAGCGATTCGAGACGAATACGTCCCAACGTAGCGTGATTCAGCTACCCAGCCGGCTGTGTGTGCCGTCACACCAGGGCTTGTTGCCACTCTGGTGGCACTGGCAGACCGCCTTCTTACCTGCCTCGGTCAGTTCGATCACGATGGGCACGACACCGGTCTGAAGACGCGAATGCGCGCCATCACAATAGGGGAGCTTCTCGCTGTGGCCGCACTGGCAATAGGCCTTCTTGCCGGGCGTTTCTTCACAGACGATGGGCTTGGTTCCATGTTTGGATTCCATCTCACACCTTCCTCTCTCGTGACGCTGTCTTACGGCTCGTCGGTCGACGGAACCGTTTTATAATCGGGCGCATCGTTCGTGAATGCCCGACGATTGAGGACATTCACATCCGGCGGTTCCCGCGTGGCGGAATCGGCGCGCTGGGCATCGTGATCATAGCCGACCAGACCCTTGCTCAGCTTGCCGTCGCTCTCCATCAGCGTTCCGGGCGGCGTCACCACGGCGCTGACCGGCCAACTGATGGTATTCAGAAAATAGCGCCCCGGGCCGTAGCCCATGTGCAGGTAGTCCACCCAGTTCCAGGCGAACTCGTTGTCCGGGTCGCTCTCGTTGCCGGATTCCGGCGGGCAGTAGCGGTTGCCCTTGTCTTCGAACGGGTCTTCCCACCACAGCGGCCAATGCGTCACCGCACCGTTTGCATAAGTCACCTGTGAAGTTTCCCACGACCGCGCAATCGGTCTGCCGAATTCCGGCGTTCCGCGGTAGTCCGCGGAACTCGGTGTCGTCATATCCGCATTGATGACCGCACTGGAATCCCTGTAGGGATCGTTCAGATGCGCGCAGCCGCCCGCGACGATCATCATGCACGCGGCCAGCGCGATCCTGCTCGCCATCGGTGCCCGCAGTGTCAACCCGCTCCGGCTCGGTAACGTCGCCCTTTGTGAGTGACGACGAATGGAGTGTTGAACTCGCATCGCTTCAGATTTCGACAATGTGTTCCGTCGCATAGTTTGGAGATTCCTCTGTGATGTACAAGTTATGTGGGTGCGATTCCGTCATGCCGGCGCCGGAGACACGAACAAACCTGGCATTCTGCCGCAACTCCTCGATATTCGCCGCACCGCAGTAGCCCATACCGGCACGCAAGCCGCCGACGAGCTGATACGTCATCTCCGCCAGGCGGCCGCGATAGGGCACGCGGCCCTCCACGCCTTCGGGCACGAGCTTGTCCCGTTCGCTCTCACCCTTCTGACTGTATCGGTCGGCGCTGCCGGAAACCATTGCCCCGAGGGAGCCCATACCGCGATATTCCTTGAAACGGCGACCTTTCCAGTAAATTACGCTGCCGGGGCTTTCCTCCAGGCCGGCAAAAAGCGAGCCCATCATAACGCAATGTGCCCCCGCGGCGATGGCCTTGGTGATGTCGCCGGAGAAGCGAATTCCGCCGTCGGCAATGACCGGGATGCCCGCATCCGCAGCGACTCCGACGACGTTCATGATGGCAGTTACCTGCGGCATTCCGACGCCGGAGACCACCCGTGTTGTGCAGATAGAGCCGGGACCGATACCGACCTTCAGCGCGTCGGCGCCGGCGTCGATCAGTTCCTTCGCGGCCTCCGCCGTGGCGATGTTCCCAGCGATGATATCGATTTCAAAACGCTTGCGCACCTCACGAACGGTCTGAATGACGTTTTCACTATGACCATGGGCGCTGTCGACGGCGATGATGTCAACGTCGTTCTCGATGAGGGCGGAGACGCGATCGAGATCATGCACGCCGACGGCGGCGCCGATACGAAGCCGCCCGCGGGAGTCCCGGCAACTATTTGGAAATTCTCGATTCTTGTCGATGTCCTTGATGGTAATCAGCCCGACCAGCTTGAAGTCCTTGTCGACGAGCAGCAGCTTCTCAACCTTGTGACGCTGGAGGATGCGGTCGGCGTCGTCGAGCGAGGTATCCGGCGGGGCGGTGACAAGATTCTCCTTCGTCATCACCTCGGAGACGGGCAACATCGAATGTCTTGGCGTTTTTGCACTTGGGCGTTTTGGCGTTTCATGTTCCATGAACTTCATGTCGCGCCGCGTGAGGATGCCCACGAGCTTGCCGTCTTCATGTGTGATCGGAACGCCGGAGACGTTGTGCAGGCGCATCAACTCGGCCGCTCGCTCGACGGTGTCATGCGGACGAAGCGTCACCGGGTCGAGAATCACGCCGTTGGCGCTGCGTTTGACTTTGTCCACTTCGCGGCACTGGGCCTCGATCGACATGTTCTTGTGGATGATGCCGATGCCGCCCTCCTGCGCGAGCGCGATCGCCAGCATCGCCTCGGTGACCGAATCCATCGGCGCGGAAAGCAACGGAATGTTCAGCGGGATGTTTCGCGTCAGAAGGGTACGCACGTCGGCATCGCGAGGAACGACGCTGCTGCGCGCGGGTACGAGGAGAACATCGTCGAAGGTGATGGCGTCCCCGATGATTTTATGGTGCATGACCGGTTTCCCTGGTCGCGGAGAGTCTATCAGGCCCGAACGAGTTCTGCAAGATCGGGGGCATTGATGATTTAGGATAGAATCAACGCTCAACCGGCCGCTGGATCAGCGCGTCTCCGGTGCAGTCGATGCGCTGTTGCCGATCTCTGGGTGGCGGCGCTCCATCTCTTTCCAGACTTCCCGGTCCGGGTGCTGCAAACGAAGCCGGCGAAGGGCCTCCATCGCCGCGTCGCGATTCGGCGTGATGACCAGCAGCTTCTCTATGGCCTCCAGCGCCGCATCATCGTGCGATGTTGCAAGGTAGGCCCGAGACAACATAAACCACGCATCCGGCATGTCCGGCACAAGTGCCAGGGCTCGATGACTACACGCAATGGCACGATCCACGAATCGACCATCAATCAGCAACGAATTCGACAACTCAAGGTAGAGGCCCGCGAGAAGAAGGTCATGTGCATCTGCTTCAGGAGTGGTTTCCGTCGCGCCCAGGACGCCGGGCGGATAGATCGCCGCCAGTTGAGCGCGGGCATCCGATTCGCGATCCGCCGAGAGCAGCACAATGGCTCGTGTGCGGCCCAGCGTGACATCGTGCAAAATTGTGTCGCGATCCGCCGGTCCATAGGCAACCGAAAACGCCGCCGCGAGTCGATCCAGACAAAGTTCCGTCTGCCCGACCGGGTCGCTCGAATAGCGATACCGTACTTCCTCGTGGATGGCGGCGGAGTGCCCCGCGAACAACCGCGGACCGGCCGCTTCGTACATCCGCTGTGCCTTGGTCGTCAGCTCGATGGCCTGCCCGTGTTGTCCGGTGATCCCCTGAATCATCGCGAGCAGCCGCCAGCTTTCCGGTGCGAGACGATCGCGCCAGGCGTCGGCCGGCTCATGTTCGTCCTGTGTGGCGGCGCGATACACAATTTCCAATGCTTCGCCCACGCCGGGCATCGCCAGGAGCACCTGCACAAGCTGCACAAATCTCGCCTCGACCTCGCCGCCGCGCATCAGGCAGCGTAGCCAGAGTATCCGATCGGTTGCCGTCGCACTGCCGTCAATCGCCCAGAGCTGTTCGACGCGCTCGATCAGAAAGGGCTCGTCCGACCTCGATTGCCGCAGCGCCGCGAGAAAGCGCTCCTGACAATGGGCCTCATTCGCCGGCTCGCCGCGCCGCTGATAGGCGCGTGCCCGATTCAGCTCCAATTCCGCCTCGATTCGCGAAAGTCGCAGAAACCTCGGCGCAGCGTGTTTCAGACGATTCATTCGGGAGAGCGCCTCGCTTGTAACTTCCAAATCCTGAGTGGTCGGCGCGTCCTGACCCGACGCCAGCACGCTGTCAAAGTGCAGCGATCTCGCATGGACGGACATCATGGCCGCCAGCGCGCGACGGAATGGATCAAGCGTATGCGCCGCGGCGAAGTCCGCTTCGCCCATCGCCGCGACGTATTGGACGTCGTCCATCGTACGGCCTGCCTCGAAATAGGCCCTTGCCGCCTGCCAGTCCTGAATGCCGCGATGCCCGAGCAACATCGCCACGAAACATACGGCAATTCCAAAGAAACGGACCGTCGCCCGCGCAAGTGGCCGTTCGTCGGGAATCGGCGGGCGCTTCGGCGCCTCGTCGCGCACCATGACCCAGAGCAGGGCCCAGACTGTCAGGAAGATCGGCGCGGCCCCCGGTTCGCGAATCGACGGCGTGCCGCATGCCTCCACGACCATCGCCACCAGCGCGGCCGCCAAACCCATCACGAGCATTCGTTCTCCGCGCGCTTTCGCTTCATCCCGTCGACGGTCGCAGAGTTGAACCGCCCGATAGAGCGGGATGAACAGGGCAAACAGGAACGCACCCATGCCGACCAGGCCGATATCCGAAAGCAGTTCGAGAAACTCGTTGTGGGCGTGGCTCGGCCAGCTTGATTCATCCAGGCGCATGATATTTGGATCATCAAGCTGATCCTCCCGGGCGAATTGTCCGGCGAGCAGTGCGTACGCACCGTCGCCATTGCCGCCGACGGGTTTTTCGAAAAACAATCGGATGGCGTAGGGCCATTCATAATCCAGCCGGGCACGGATCGAATGCGCACGCTGCCCGGTCGAGCCGGTTACTCGCAGCGTTTGCAAGGTCACCACTGCGAGACTTGATATGACAAGCATGACCAGAATGGAAGCCAGGCGCTTTCTCCGTGGCGTCCAGATCACGGCGATTATGAACAGCCCTGCCACAAGCCCCGCCGCCGCCGAGCGCGAGCGCGTGAGCGCCAACGCCGTCACAATACAGATGCCCGCCACGATGAGCACGGCAATCCAGGGCCATCGGGCGCGTGGGATATTCCCGCTTGCATCATTCCGCACGCTTAAGAGGTGATGAAGCACAAGCCCGCCGCAAATGAATGCGCCCGGCAACAGGCACGCGGCCATCCAGAGTTCGTTGCCGATCGGATATCGCAATCGCGCGCCGGACACATCGGGCATTACCCGTACGATGTGGTACCAGAGTCCCACCAACGCGGTGAGGCCAAGAATCACGCACAACGCAGTCGCCAGTGATCGGGCATGCGCCATCGGCAGCAGCGCCGCGATCGGCCACCACCAGGCGAGTTGAAGTACGCGAATGATCGTCTGGCCCTGGCAGAATTCCGGCGCATGCGAAAACATCGAGCCGATGAAGCTCGTTGCCACAAGTATGATCCACCAGAAGAACGGACTGCCGGCGCGATCTCGCACTTCGAGCAGGTCATCCAGCGATAATCGCGTATGCACCGATCCGGAGAGCAGATACAAACCCGCCAGAACGGCGAGCATCGCCGAGCCGGTGTAAAAGACGAGATTGCGAATCTCGACGCCGCGTGAGGTGGGGAATCGCCCGCCCATCGCCAGCGCATCGACCACCGGCCGCAGGAGCGAAGTGTCCTGAAGGTGTTTTTCGGAGAAGCGCGGCGGGCTGTTCAGCAGGCAGATGCCAAGCAGTGCCACGATGGTGACAGTCAGAAGGGCGGCGCCGATGGATCGTGCAACCGGCGTCCGCAGTGCTTCGTCAGGCAAGGTGTCGGGTCGCATTTGGCAAGTTCTCGCTGACGAGGACCTCGATGCCTGCGGGTGACCGGCCTTCCGGAGGCGATGTTCCCCTGGGCAGAATGAAGCGAGTAAATCCCACGCGGGCTGCCTCGGCGATACGCTGCCGCTGATGATGCACCGGCCGCAGCTCCGCTCCCAGCCCCAGTTCTCCGCAGACCACCGTTCCCGCGGGCAGACAGCGGTTGGTGAGCGTGCCCAGGACCGCAAGGGCAATCGCGAGGTCCGCCGCCGGTTCGCTCACTCGAACACCGCCGACGACATTCACGAAGACATCCTGATCGCCGAGCACGCAGTCTGCGTGTTTCTCCAGCACGGCCAGAATCATCGACACGCGGGCCGCATCCACGCCTGTCGCCTTGCGCTTGGCAGCGCCAAAGACCGACTGTGCACACAAGGCCTGTACCTCCACAAGCAGCGTGCGCGTTCCTTCGCAGGCCGCGAGAATAACCGATCCCGGCCGGGTCTCGCGCTGGTTCTGGAGGAAGAGCTTGGATGGATCCTCCACCGGCACGAGCCCGATGTCGGTCATCTCGAAGATGCCCAGCTCATCCGTGGAACCGAAGCGATTCTTCACCGCGCGGATGAGTCGGTGCGAGTGATACCGATCGCCCTCGAAGTACGCCACACAATCGACCAGATGCTCCAGGATCATCGGCCCGGCGATGGCGCCTTCCTTGGTGACGTGCCCGACAAGCATCAGGGCGAAGCCGAGCTGCTTGGCCAGCCAGATCAGTCGCGCTGCGCTGTCACGAAGCTGCGTCACCGAACCCGGCGCCGCCGCCGCGTCCGGGCGATAGACCATCTGCACCGAGTCAATGACCACGATATCCGGCCGCTGGTTGTGCAGGAGATTGCAGATGATGTCCAGATTGGACTGTGCTGCCGCAAGCATGGATGACTGATCGCCGCCCAGCCGTGCCGCCCGCAGCCGAAGCTGGCCGAGCGATTCTTCGCTGCTGATGTAGATCGTCTTGCGGCCGGCGCTCGCCAGAGCATGGCCGACTTGCAGAAGCAGCGTCGACTTGCCGATCCCCGGATCGCCGCCGATCAGAATCGCCGAACCGGGCACGATGCCGCCGCCGAGGACGCGATCAAACTCGCCGATGCCGGTGACAAACCGCCGCGTCGCGTCGGGCTGAACCTTGGAAATCGGCATGAGAATGTCCGCCGTGCCGGCCGCCGGGTCCATCTGCTCCTCGCCGCGCCGCGCCGAAATCGCCGGCCGATGCCGGTCCTCCGCAACGTCCTGCACGACCTGCTCGACGAGGCAATTCCACTCCCCGCAATCGGGGCACTTGCCCATCCACTGTGTATGAATGCGGCCACAGCTCTCGCAGATGAATTGAGTATGCTTACGTGCCACCGCATTTCCTGTATGAGCTTGTTCGTAATCGAAGACAGATTGCCCGCAAGAACAGGCATGATAACCGGTCAATCAGGATAGTCGCACTGCATCACAATGGGCGAATCCTTATCCTGCCCGGGGATATGACAATGAACTTGCCATGTATTCTGGATTCGACTTGAAACCAGGCGCGCTGAAAGTATTCTAGAAACGAAGCCGCGGATTGAGTACGTGTGCGAACGAGAATGATCCCCGTCGGCGCGAACCGGGCTCGAAACACCATTTCTCCGAAACCTCGATCAAGGGTAAGCAGGATCCTTTGTTCAGATACGGCTAGATTTGCAACATCGTGGTCTTTCATGCCCGGTGCGTGTTCTGCGATCCAGCGGACGTCCTGCCCTTGCTCACGCAGCCATACGACGACAGGGCCATCCACACTTTCGTCTGCGAGGATTTTCATCCTGCCTGCTCTTTGACGAAGATCAGTTCATCGGAACCGAGCGCTTCAGCCGCATAGGACTGTGCCGCACGAATGTGCTCGGATTTTAGATGAGGATACGAATCAAGTAGTTCCGACTCGCTCCAGCCGTCGCCAAGGCGCTGGAGGATCAATTCCACGGTGATGCGGGTGCCTTTGATCACCGGTTTTCCGACCATTACTGCGGGATCGATTGAAATATAATTCTTCCAGTCCATCTTTGTCATCCATCCAAGGCCGGAAATGCCCGGCCGACGAGCCACACTTGATCGACGGCCTGTATTATCATATCACGAAGGCGCTGAACAGGAACACAATTTATGGCCGTCAATCAATCCCCCATGTATCGCAAGGCCGAGGAGCGATACCGCTCCGCGTCGTCGCCGGCTGACAAGGTCGCGGCGCTGGAGGAGATGCTCCGCCTCGTTCCCAAGCACAAGGCCAGCGAAAAACTTCAGGCCGCACTCAAGCAGAAGCTCAAGAACGCCCGCGACGACGAGGTGCAAAAGGGCGGGCACGTCAAACACGGCGGCGGACATCACGACACGTATCAGGTCCCCAAACAGGGCGCGGGGCAGATCGTCCTGCTCGGCGAGGCCAACACCGGCAAGAGCAGCATCCTCGCCGCGCTCACGTCGGCGAAGGTCGAAGTTGCGGACTTTCCCTTCAGCACGCACGCCGCCGTGCCCGGCATGGCCCATCATGAGAACGTGCCCATTCAACTCGTCGATATGCCCCCGCTCATGGCCGGTCATGCCCAACCGGGCATGATCGCCGCTTACCGCTCCGCCGATGTCATCCTGCTGGTCATCGATCTGTCTGCCATCGAGCTGATCGACCAGTACGAGCGCCCCCTCGCATGGCTTCGCGAGCACAACCTGCGGCCCGTCTCGCAGGCCGAGCTGGAGTTCGAAGAAGACGAAGACGCTGCACTCCCGAAGCGCGTGCTCGTTGTCGCCAACAAATGCGACACGTCCGGCGCGGCTGACAATCTCGAAGGTTTGAAAGAACTGGTCGGCCCCGAACTGCCGATCCTCTCGATTTCATCGAAGAACGGCGACGGCCTGCCGGAGATGTTGACGGCGCTCTTTGATTTGCTGCACGTCATTCGCATCTTCGCCAAGAAACCCGGCAAGCCGGCCGACAAGGAATCGCCCTTTATCCTCCCCGTCGGCGCTACGGTCCACGACATGGCCCACCTCATCCACCGCGACCTGGCGGAAAAACTCAAGGGAGCCCGCATCTGGGGCGGCACCGTCCACGACGGCCAACAGGTCCACGCGACGCACGTACTGACGGACAAAAACGTCGTCGAGCTGCATTTTCCATGACCGCACAGCGTCTTCTTGCAGCGCGTTCTGTCATGCAGCCGAGACCATGCGTCGTCACCCACGAGCGATGCTGCTGCTGCGTTTTCTCGACCACTCGTTACAATCCCCGCCATGCCGTCGCCGCCAGTTTCCATCATCGTTCCGACCTACAAGGAAGCGCTGAACATTCCCATCCTCGCGCGGCGGCTTTTCGACGCCCTCGCGAAGGCCGATCTCACCGGCGAACTTATCTTCGTGGATGACAACAGCCGCGACGGCACCGAAGTCGCCGTCGCTGAGTTGGCCCGCGAGTTGCCCGTGCGGCTCATCACTCGCACCGATGAGCGCGGCCTGTCCTCCGCCGTCGTCCGCGGTTTTCACGAAGCCAAACACGACATCCTGCTCTGCATGGACGCCGATTTGTCCCACCCGCCGGAGTCCGTGCCTGACGTGATCGCCCCTATCGCCGATGGCCGTGCCGATTTCTGCATCGGCTCGCGCTATGTCGCCGGCGGCCGCACAAAGGAGGACTGGGGCTTCCTGCGCTGGGTTAATTCCAAAGTGGCGACGCTGCTGGCCCGGCCGCTGACGTCCACGAATGACCCGATGGCCGGATTCTTCTGCATCCGTCGCGAGACCTTCGAACGCGCCGAAGCCGCAGGCCTGAACCCCATCGGCTACAAAATCGCCCTGGAGATCATGATCAAAGCCCGCTGCCGGAGCGTGACCGAGGTGCCGATCGAGTTCTCCGACCGGCTCCACGGCAAGAGCAAGCTCACCCTGCGGCAGCAGCTTGAATATCTGCGGCATCTTTGGCGGTTGTATCGATTTCGCTGGCCGATTGGCGTACCGATCGTGTTCCTGCTTGCGCTTGTCGTGCTCGTGGCTACCCTGTTCTGGCTCAGTCGAATCGGGTAGGAATCGTCATGCCGGGCCGAACACGACATTATTCGAGGCATCGCACAACCTGCCATCAGCTAAGGACAGGCAGGGATAAGGGTTGTGGCAACGCAACATGTTCCTATAACCTGCGAAACGCCAAGTCTTTTTTAACTTGAATCGCTACTTTCGCCCGATATCCTAACTGACCGGCCAGGGCTCCGGCGCCCCGCGTGTTTCCCCCCAGCACGCACCCGGACCCTGGCCCTTTTTTTTACCTCCGTTTGCGTGCCCGCTGAACGATTCTACTGTTGAGATTTCCTTCGTTACTGCCCGCAAAACCCGCAAATTCCGCATAATCTCGCAGTCGATTCGCATCGTCGAAGCTTCGGCCGGACCCGCCGAACTGGCAGGCGAACTCCTCCGAACCTATGCTAGCGGGTTCGAGAATCAGGAGTATGAATTCGATGACAAACGCCGTCGCGCAGGTTAAGCCCTCAGACAATCGAGCCAATCGCCGCCCATCCGGCGAATTCGTCGAGCACCTTCGGGCTGCTAACGTACCGCTGATCCTGGGCCACGTCACCCCGGACGCCGACTGCATCGGTTCGGCTTACGGGCTTGCCCTGGCCATGCGTGAGCAGGGCATCGACGCGACCGTGGCGTTGCCTACCGGCTGCGTGGCCAACAAGATTGCCTTCATGCTGGAGTTAGCCGAGGACGTGCCCACGGTGGACTCCTTGAGCGCAGGCGCGGCCTACGGCTCGATCATTATTGTGGACACCGCCGCCGCCAAGCGAATCAATATCCAACCGCCGCTTGATCTGGCCGCGTTCGAAACCACCTTCAACATCGACCACCACATCACCAACGACGACTTTGCCCGGCATAACTGGGTCGATCCACACGCATCGAGCGCGTGCGAGATGGTGGCCGTCCTGCTTGGTTGTCTCGGTTGGAAAATCTCTCCGCGTGTGGCTTCGCTGCTCTACGCAGGCCTCTATGGCGACACGGGCGGTTTCTCGCTGCCCAGCACGAGCGCCGAGTCGCTCAAGATCGGGGCCGAGCTGGTGACCGCCGGCGCCGATGTGGCGCACATCGGTGAGCAACTATGCCGCTCGCAGAATCGCAGCGATTTCGAACTGCTCCGACGCGTCTATGACCACACAACGGTCGTAGCCGACGGCCGGATTGCCTACAGCCATCTCTCGTACAAAGACATCACCGATGCCGGTTGCAAGGCAGACGACATCGACGATCAGGTATCCATCCCCCGGGCGCTCAAGGGCGTGTGCCTGGCGATGCTCTTTACGGAAGGCGAGCCGGGCGTCATTCGCATCAACCTTCGTGGCGAAGGCAAGGTGACGGTTGTCGAACTCGCCCAGAAATTCGGCGGCGGCGGACATGCCCAATCCGCCGGCGTGAAGATGAAGAACAAGCCGATGGAAACGGTCATCTCCGAGGTCGTCGGCGCGGCCCAGGACTATCTTCGCACGCTTGGCATCCTGTGACCGTCCTCACGGAATTGACGTTCTGAGAACACACCGCGGGCCGCTGCGAGTTGACATTCGTCGCGGCTTGCCCTAAAAGTCTCCGTCGCTGATCGCTGCCCCCATCGTCTAGTGGACTAGGACACCGGCTTTTCATGCCGGCGACAGGGGTTCGAATCCCCTTGGGGGTGTTTCCCACCTTTGATTGACCGGCTGCGGCTGCGAATCGGGGTCGCCGTAAGCGATCCTTCCCGCTCCTGTCGCGCAAAAGAAACGCGCTGCGCCCGACGATACGTCGATGGCGCAGCGCGATCGGGCCGCGATCGATTGGGCGCTCGACCGCGGCGGGGCATTGAAGGCCGGGCAAAGAAGCCCGACCTTGCGGGGGGGTCATATCGTGAATCGTGTGATTTCCCTTGGTCGGCAGCGAGTTGATGCCCTGCGCCGCCGACGAATCCCCCCATGCGTCATCTAACCTTACGCCGCGCCGCTGGCGCGAGTCAATCCGCGACGGAATTCCCCTCTTAACGTGCGTCCGGGGCAGTCTTGTCGGACGAAGCCGCCCGGAGCCACCCTGCTCGCCGCCATGTTTACGCGATGGCGACCTTCAGGACCTGGCAGGAGACCGAAAACAGGGTTGAATAACCGTCCACTAACCCCGGCGGCTGCCGCGTGTCTAGCTGTTCGATAAACGCGGCTCAACGTGTCAGAAACAACCGACGTTTTTTCAGGAGGAATTGCCATGAAAAGCACACTGATGAGAATGATGCTGTCCGCCATGTTCTTGATCCTGCCGATTCTTTCCGTCGGCTGCGACACCGACACCGACTTCTTTGAGGACGGCGAATTCACCAACGCGATCTACGCGACAGGCGATGCCATCAGTCAGGTCATCGTGGTCAGCGCCCTGGCCTGGGGGCCATACATCCACTGAATTCCCAGTGCGCCCCTCTTCTGATTCCCTCGACGTTCGGGGGAATCGAGGAGCGGGCGCCTGCAAGGTAGGTGCGGGCCTTGATCGTCCTGCTTCAACTATCAAATCGGAATCGCGATCATCCGGTTCATCATCGAATCGCAAAATAACGCCAGGAACTGCAATAAAATCATCGCTCGCGCTCAGGGCTCGGAACCCGTGGCGTGATCGCATAGAATAGGCAATCTGTGTAGCCGTCCGTCTCTTCGTTCTTTCCACGGGTACTGCCATGACCCGGTTACCGCCGCAGCTCTTAATCGCCGCCTACCTGCAGGGCGTGTTCCCCATGGGTGTCGACGGGCGAATTGAGTGGTTCTCGCCCGACCCGCGTACGATTCTGCCGCTCGACGGATTCCGCGTGCCGCGTACGCTGCGGCAGCTTGTGCGACAGGACCGCTTCGAGATTCGCATCGACGCCGCATTCAGACAGGTCATGCAGGCCTGCGCCGAACGGCCCGAAGGCACGTGGATCACGCCGCAAATCGTTCGCGCCTACTGCGAACTGCATCGGCTGGGACTGGCCCACAGCGTCGAAGCATGGAAGGACGACACGCTGGCCGGCGGGCTCTATGGCGTCTGCATCGGCGGGGCCTTCTTTGGCGAGAGCATGTTCCATCGTGTGCGAGATGCCAGCAAAGTGGCACTTGTCGCCCTCGTGGAGCGGATGAATCAGCGGGGCTACTCACTGCTCGACGTGCAGTTCACCACGGCGCACCTCCAGCGCTTCGGCGCGGTGGAGATTTCGCGAGCGGAATATCTCGAACGCCTGGCCGACGCCGTATCGCGGCCGTGCGCGTTCGTCTGAAGGCCGGTGAGGAAAAGAAAAACGCCCCAGCGATGCGTCGCATCGACCGGGGCGTTTCCAGACTGCAAGCAATCTGAGTTAACCGTGGGCGCTTTGCTGTCCGAATGGAACCGGTCGGCGATTTATCGCTTGCCGGTCAGGACCGCGTCCTTGCAGGCCTTGGCCACTCGGAACTTCACCACCTTCTTCGCCGGAATCTTGATCGTCTCGCCGGTCGCCGGGTTTCGTCCCATGCGCGCCTTGCGATTGACCAACACCAGCTTGCCGACGCCCGGCAAAGTGAAGCCGTTCTTCGCCTGCTTGTAGGCAGTCTCGATGAGGGTGTCCATGAAGGCGATGACCTGCTTGCGGGTCATCTCGTTCTGCTCGGCCAAATGACTAATCAGGGCCGACTTACTCATTGCTTTGGCCATATTGACTCCTTTGCAATTGAAACCTCTTGCTTCCGGGTCGCAACTCCACGACCCTTCCGCCGCGAGAATCTACATCCGCTTGGCGTTGCTGACAAGCGAAAAACCCTTTATTTCCGCGGCTTTCTTGCCGTCGACCCAAGGGCGACCCCCCTCGGGAGTCCGTACAAGCAGCCACGAAAGGCCGATGGGCAGAGGGTTTTTCGGCAGGTCGGGCAGCGGGCCAACTGCACCTCGTATCAGCGCCGTGCATAGACCCAGCCGATGGCGAGAGGACCGCGACGAACGGTATGGATGACCTCGAACTGCTGTCCCAGCACGTCCGCAGGCGGCCAATCGGGGGGCAAATCGCCGTATCCGAGCAAATTATTGATATGCAGAAGGACGAAATCCGCAGCGTCAATGGAAGGCCCGGGGGGGATATCGTCGCTTTCCGGCGTGACACCTCGAGGAACAAAGTCGTAGTGCGACTCGGCAGGGAGCACGTCCTGAATGATCCGATGCTCCCACAGGTAGCTGACGACCCGGTCGCCGCGCCTCACACGGGGGTCGGTGTTGCACCAGCGAATCAGCGATTCCACGCCGTCGCTGGGCGTCTGGATGAGGTTGCGATAGCCGCGAGACTCGGCGCCGAGCCAGCGGTCGCCGACCAGTTCGTAGGCGTAGAGATGGTAATACGGGTGGGCCTGGTACATGCGGATACCGAGGTGAATCAGCATCAACAAAAGCAGGATCGTCCAGGTCCTGGCGATCGTCGGCGAGATCATCCGGAGCCGGCGGCCGATTTCAACGGCAAAGCCCGCCGTGACGACCATCATCGCCGGATAGACACCGATCAAGTAAAAGCTCTGCCGCAACGGCAGCAGGCAGATCAGCGCGACGTAGAAGACGAATGACAGAATGCACGCCCGCCAGCGGCCGTCGTCACGTTCGCGAAAGGCGGCGAAGACCAGGGCGACGGCGGTGAGCATGCCCCAGGGCACCGTCAGCTTGACGAGCACGATTCCGGCGTAGAGACGAAGATGGTCGCTCCAGAGCGCCAAGGGAAACGAGTTGTCCCATCGCAGGAGGCGTCGAACGATTTCCCGCGCGATCTGGTGATCGGTGATGTGGACCGGCATCAGCACGCAACACGCAGCAAGAGAGAACGCGACGAGTCCCAGGTAACGCGCGACGCGCCCCGGCGCGAGGACGCGCTGCCGGATGACATGAACGAGCGTCAAAACCCAGAGCAGGGCGGCGACGGCCCACCCGCTGATGGCGATGTTTCTGCTGAAGATGGCGACGACGGCCGTGGCGACGAGGACGATCAAAGTCGCTGCGAGGAAGCGATGCAGGCGGCGCACATCGTCCGGGCGGCCGGCATTCTGCGAAGATCGCGTCGGGCCGGATGCCATAACCATGACACCCCCGACGAGAAAGAGAAAGCCGGCGAAGAGTTTCGCGCCGACGGCGAAGGCCGTCAGAATCGCGACGAGCGCCCAGCTCTCCGGCGTAGGGCGTTTCAGGTAGCGCAAATGGGCCCACAGGGACAGAGTGCAGAAGCACGCGAAAAAGATATCGCCTTCGGTCATGGAGATTCGCGCGAAGGAGATGAAATACGGTGAGAAGCCGAGCAGGATGACGGCCAGCGATGCCGCCAGGGCGCCGAAGCACATTCGGGCCAGCGCACCCGTGGCGATGATCGTGACGGCGCCCGCAAGAAGACTGACAGCGCGAAAGGCGCGAAGGTCGTCCCGACCGGTCAGGCGATGGACGACGGCGTTGACGTACATCGGCAGCCGCATCTGCGAGGCGTCGAGCGTCGGCTTGGTGCCGGTGAGGGGGTGGTGCGAGAGGCCGACGGCGATGTCGCGGTCGACGGCTTCGTCCCAAAGGGTTTCCAGTTCGCGAGAGGAATTCCACCCGATGATGACGGATAGAATCGCGACGACCACGCTGAGGATCAGCGATGCCCTGTTTGCCGACTCGGGAGTCATGAAGGATTCATCGGATGAGCGGCAGGCATAGCCCCTAATGCAAGTGGCATCGGACTCGGTTCGGAGGTCTCCACGAAAACGGAATCAGACCCTCGCTAAATGCCGCGACCCACAAGGGGGAACGCTACGGCCGGGAGGCGATGGCATGCGCCAACGGGTTGACCAGCATGGGGACGACGCGGTTCGTGGCCCAATCTTCGGCCCTCTCGGAAAGCTCGCGATGAGCGTCCACAAGACTCTCGCCGTTCTGGAAGCCCCAGTAGCGCCGAAGCGTAAGAAAAACGCTGAGCGGTTGCTGATCGTACTGGCCGGTGCGGACTTCGTAGGTCGAGGTGCGGCTCTTGATCTCAAGATAGACCTGGGTGTCGCAGGCGTCGTTCAGCGCAAGGCCGAGAAACGGCTGGGCGTCGATCATCTGATGCACGCCTTCATGGCCCAGCAGGCCGGCGAGGGGGCCATCGGCGAAGAAGGTGTCGGCGACGAGCTGGTCATGGTTGCCTCGGTATTCCAGATCGAAGCCGAAAACGACTTCCAGGTGATCGTAATCGAGGTCGCCGAGGGTCAGGTGATAGGGCGCCATCTTGAGAACGACCTGCCCAAAGCGCTGGGCTTCTTCCAGACTGGTTGGGTTGTAGTGACCAAGGCGAACAGCCGAGGCATCGAGACGAAGCCATCGCTTGGCGCCTTCTTCGTCTTCGTTTTCCTCCAGCAGGAGGGAGGCATCCTCGCGTCGGCGAAGCTTGCGCAGGAGCGGAAACTCTCGGCGGACGCTGTCAAAAAAGTGAAGGACCGTCTCGCGCTCCAGTCCCAGGTCGAGCTTCAGAAACAATCGCGTGGCGACATGAAAATCGTCACAGTGCGCTCCGAATTCTACGCTCATTGCTCTGGCTCCTCCCTGAATACGTACGAAGCGGCGGCCGCGCTCCGTCTCCGTGCGCATTATGCAAGGCAGACCCCTCGCGTTCAACATCTGCGAGCGCGATTTCGCGAGGCCGGTGAAAATTTTCTTGCGTAAGCCCTCTAGAGCGTCACATCGACGAAACATGGCACAAAAAATCGCCTTCTTTCTTCGTCGGCGGACAACGAAATGTATCCAAACACGATCCGCGTGCTCGAATTGCGGCCGTACGGGGAAATCGAGCCGGTAGTTGACGCCGCACCGCCCCTTCGACATCATGACGTACCTCATCACGCGCCACAGCCCCGCGGTTTCGCTGGAGAAAGAATGCCCAAACGCAACCTCGCATGGATCCTCCTGATTGCCATGATCACCCTGATGATGTGGCAACTGCCGCAGACCATTGCCGGGCGGGATGCGGTCTACAAGGCCTTCGGGCCGCTTGCGGACGTCAAGGCGCAGATTCGCAAACGCTTCGTTCATGATCTGGACGATTCCGAACTCAATCGCGTGGCCGTTGAGGCGGGCATTCGTGCGATGGTCGAGCGACTGGGCGACCCTCATGCGGTGTATCTCAATAAGGGCGAATACGAGCGATTCAAGAGCCGCACCGACGGCTCATTCGGCGGCATCGGCGTGGACGTGGGTGCGACACCGCTGGGGATTGAAGTGCTCAGTCGCGACCCGCATTCCCCCGCAGCCGAAGCCGACATCCTGCCCGGAGACATTATCACGCACGTGGACGGCGTGCCGACGGACAACATTTCGCTGGTCGAGGCCGTTAGTAACCTTCTGAACGGGCCGCCGGGCTCGGAGGTGACGCTGACGATGGTTCGGCCGTCGGGCGGCAAAGTGGGCGATCCCCGCGAGGTGACGCTGCATCGAGCGATTATCCACTTTAATCCCGTACGTGGCTGGTCGCGTTCCGGTGAGGGCGGCTGGCGCTACATGCTCGATCCGGATTTGAGGATCGGCTACATCCGGCTGACAAAATTCACGCATGATGCCGTCCAGAAGCTCGACCTGGCGATGCAGCGGTTGCAGGGGGCCGGCTTGCGCGGCTTGATACTGGACCTCCGCGAGAATACCGGTGGCTTGCTGGATAGTGCCCGCGAGGTGACGGATCGCTTTCTCGACTCGGGACTCATCGTCCGAGTCAGTGGTCGTCGGGCCGATGAAAAGCAGTGGTTCGCCATGCGCGACGGAACCTATCCCGGAATCCCGCTCGTGGTGATTATAAACAACTCGAGCGCCAGCGCCGCGGAGATCGTGTCCGGTGCCTTGCGCGATCATGGCCGCGCGGAGGTGGTCGGCGAGCGGTCGTACGGCAAGGGCAGCGTCCAGGAAGTCGTCGAGCTCGACGGAGATAACGGGGCCATCAAGCTGACGACGGCCTATTACTATCTCCCGAGCGGACAGAGCATCGACCGGACTTCCCGCGCGGGGCGATCGGGTGACTGGGGCGTGACACCGACGATTACGGTTCCGCTGACCGAGGAGCAGCGTCGCACCTGGCTGGCCATCTGGCGCGAGGTGGGCCGAGAGGTCGCGAGCCGCCCCGTGAGTCCGATGGAGGCCGATCCCGAGGCAATGGGCGAGCCGGCAGGTGACCCGGCGAAGGAATCCTCCGCCGATCCCGATTGGGCGGCCTCGGCGCGCATCGTGCTGGAGGGAGATATTCAGCTTCGTGTGTCGTTGGAGCTGCTGCAGAAGCGACTGGCGCGGCCCACAACTCAGGAGGCGGAAGACTCGGTCTCGCCACCCTCCGCGTCCCATTGAGCACTCGCACACGCCATCCATGCGCGGATAAAATGCATCGAGCGACTGCGTGCAGACGACGTGTTTGTCAGGGGCTTTGGTTATTTTATTGAAACGAACAGCAGTCCGGGTATTTCCTGTATGACCACCATCCTCGGCATCGAGACCTCTTGTGACGAAACTTCGGTCGCCGTGGTCGACGACGGACGGCGGGTTCACTGCAACCTGATCGCGACGCAATTCGACCTGCACGAAAAGTACGGCGGCGTCGTGCCGGAGATCGCCTCGCGGGCCCATCTCGAAAAGCTCGACGCCCTCATCGAGGAAGCCCTCTCGCAGGCAGGGATATCGCCGGGTCAGATTGATGCCGTAGCCGTGACACAGATGCCCGGTCTGATCGGCTCCTTGCTCATCGGAGTCAGTGCCGCCAAGACGCTTTGCTGGGCGTGGAGCAAGCCGCTGATCGGCGTCAATCACATTCACGCCCACGCGACGAGCGCGGCGATTGATCTCGCCGAGGACCCGTGGCCGGCCATGGCACTGGTGGTCTCCGGCGGGCATACTTCGCTCTATCACGTCCGCGACTACGACGATATTCACCTGTTGGGCGCAACGATCGACGACGCAGCCGGTGAGGCCTTCGACAAGGTTGCCGGAATTCTCGGGTTGGGCTTTCCCGGAGGGCCGATCGTCGATCAACGTGCCGCAGCGGGAAACCCGGCCGCGGTGCGTCTGCCGCGCACGATGCTCGACGAGGGCTCACTGGATTTTTCGTTCAGCGGCTTGAAGACGGCCGTACGCTATCACGTTCACGGCGCCGGCAAAGTCAGCGGCGGGCTGGAGAAACTCGGCACGCAGGACATCGACGACATTTGCGCCTCTTTCAGCGATGCCGTTGTGGATGTGCTTATTGAAAAAACTCTGCGCGCCGTTGCGCGGACTGGCGTGTCGACGGTCGTTGTCGGAGGCGGTGTCGCGGCGAATTCAGTGCTCCGCCGACGGCTCGCGGAACGCTGTCAAACGGGCGGGCTGACGCTTCACCTCACGCCGATGAAGTACTGCACCGACAACGCCGCCATGATCGCCGCGCAGGGCTATCACCTGTTCGCTCGCGGTCGGCGGGACGATCTCTCGCTCTCCGCACGAGCATCGGTGGGCGTGTAAACGCTTCGTTACCATCAGCGATCGGGCGACTCGGCTCGTTCGAAGCCGACAGCGATGCGGCCTTCGGTTCGTCGCTGTGTCACATGGCCCTTGAATTGCGCGTCATCCTGATCGGGGAAATCACTCCGGTAATGCACCCCGCGCGACTCCCGACGTGCCGTTGCCGCGTCGGCAATCAGACGCGCCACGGTGAGCATGTTCTGCATTTCCCAGCCCGCACGATCCCAAAGCACCTTGTCCATGACGTAGCGCGCCCAGAAGTCGATGATCTCGCTGGTCTCCGAGAGCCGATCACCGGTCCGATCAATTCCGAGATTTCGCCAGCAAAGGGCGCGCAAGCTGTTGCGAACGTCGGTCAGGTCCAATTCGGTGCGAGGGCTCGGCTCGATTCGGCTTCGCAGATTACGTGGCGTGACCGGGCCTCTTTGTGGAGAAGCAAGATCGGCCACACGCGCTCCGACCTGCTGACCGAAAACGAGGCCTTCGAGCAGCGAATTGCTTGCCAGGCGATTCGCGCCGTGAACACCCGTCGAGGCCGCCTCCCCACAGGCCCATAGCCCGTCGATCGAGGATCGACCGCCGGCATCCACGACGACCCCGCCGATCATGTAATGCGCCGCCGGCCGGACGGGGATCAGATCGCGCTCCACGTTGATATCAAAGTCCTTGCAAAGCGCGGCGATATTTGGAAAGCGTTCCGCGAAACGACCCGTGGGGAAGTGACGCACGTCAAGATACACGCAGGTTCCACCGGTCGCTGCCATTCGGCGAACGATCGCGCGGCTCACGACATCGCGTGGGGCCAGCTCGCCGTCGGTGTGAAATGCCTGCATAAACCGGTTGCCCTCTCGGTCAACCAGATAGCCGCCCTCGCCGCGCACGGCTTCACTGATGAGCGCGCGGGCAGCGCCGGCGATGTACAGCGCCGTCGGATGAAACTGCACGAACTCCATGTCTCGCAGTGTGGCTCCCGCGCGAAAGGCGATCGCGTGTCCGTCGGCCGTCGCTGCCGGACTGTTCGTTGTTTCGCGGAATACACAGCCCGCGCCGCCGGAAGCGAGAATCGTCTGCCGCGCCCAGATAATCTGATGGCCGTACTTGGGGTGATAAGTCAGCGCGGCGATGCAGCGACCATCCTCGACGACGAGGTCGATGACGAAGCAATTATCGAAGACTCGGATACGCTCCATCGACATGGCCGTGCGCCCAAGTATACGACTGACCTCGCGGCCGGTGGCGTCGCCCCGCGCGTGAACGATGCGCCGAGCAGAATGGCCGCCTTCGATGCCGAGGGCCACCGCGCCGTTCTCAAGATCGAAGGACGCGCCCCATTCGATGAGCTCTCGCAGCCGCGCCGGTCCTTCGCGCGCCATCTGCTCGATCATCCGTTCGTCGCCAAGGCCGCAAGCGACTTCCAGCGTATCCCGCACGTGGGCCTCGATGGTGTCCTGAGGGTTCGTCACCACGGCGATCCCACCCTGGGCATAGGCAGTGTTGCACTCCTCCGGGGTGTCCTTCGTGATGAGAATGACATGCGCGGAGCCGGCCGCTTCGATGGCCGCACGAAGTCCGGCGACGCCCGTACCAATGACAAGCACGTCGGTAAAGACCTGTCCGAGCCGTTGGCTCTCGAAATTCAAAAGATAGCGCCGTCTGGCGAAGTGTTCGCTCATGCTACGATATGGTAGTATCGTTCAGTCGTGCCCGCGAGGGAGCCGATCCGGGACCGCGAAGCTTTGCTTCGCTCTTGAAATGGGACCGCGAAGCTCTGCTTCGCTTTTGAAACGTGGACCGCGAAACTCTGCTTCGCTTTTGAAACGTGGACCGCGAAACTCTGCTTCGCTCCACTCACGCAACTTGTCCATGTCAAACGAACCTCGACCATCCGACCTGCCGTCCTTCGAACTTCCCGTCGAACGATCCGCCGCCGTGATGCGCGCCGTCTGGCGACTGCTCATCGTGGCCATCGCCGCCGTCATTCTGCTGAGCATCCGCCCGGACTGGCGACTCCTCTGGCTGACGGATCGCGCATCCTTCATCGGCCTCGGCGTGATCTGGCTCGGCCTGATTTCCATCTCTGCCGCGCTGCTGTGGTCCGCGGGTCGCTGGCTGGTGCTCGCCTGCTGGCGACGGCCGATCGGCATCCACGTCTCGCCGGAGACGATCGACATGCGGCTCGGACCCTTCGGCGAGCGGTGTTACGCCTGGGCTTCCGTCCGGCTGCGTCTTCCGGAGTCCGTCGAGTTGGACATGCTTGAACAAATGCCCGACGACGCCTTCGTCCCGCAGCTACGTCATCCCGCAGCCGAGGAAGATCTCTCCGTCCTCATGCTGAGATTCTCCCGCACGAGACCTGAAGAACTGACCCGCCTGTTGCGGCCGTTCATTCATCATGCACTGCGGTCAACATGACAGGGAGAACAAGCGTGGTGGCTCGCTGCGATCACCCGTCGCCGGACGGCGAAGCCGGGGCAGGGCTGCCCTACGCGGACGCGAACGTTGCCCGCGGCGGTGAATCGTCGTAAAATACCGCTTTGAATCAAATGTCACCACGAATCTGCTGATTGGAAGATCGAATGAGCGAATCCACAAGAAACCCGATTGCCGCGCAGGACCCCGAAGTCTGGAAAGCGTTCGTCGCCGAAGAGGTACGCCAGGCCAATACACTGGAGCTGATCGCCTCGGAGAACCACGTCAGCGCCGCCGTGCTCGCCGCGGCGGGCTCCGTCTTCACCAACAAGTATTCCGAGGGCTATCCCGGTCGACGCTATTACGGCGGTTGCGAAAACATGGACGCCGTCGAGCGATTGGCCGTGGACCGCGCCAGGCAGCTCTTCGGCTGCGAGCATGCCAACGTTCAGCCGCACTCCGGCAGCCAGGCCAATCAGGCCGTACTGCTGGCAGCGATGAATCCCGGTTCGCGTTTCGATGAGGCCGAGCAGAAGGAAAAGAATCCCGGCGAGCCGGTCCGCACGCCGGGCGACATGATCCTGTCGCTTCATCTTGACCACGGTGGCCACCTGTCGCACGGCAAGAACGTGAACATCAGCGGCAAATGGTTTCGCGTGACGCATTACTTCGTCGATCGCGAGACCGGTCGGATCAACATGAGCGAGGTCCGACGTATCGCCCTGGACTGCAAGCCCAAACTGATCATCACCGGGGCCAGCGCGTATCCGCGCCTGTGGGACTGGGCTGCCTTCGCGGAGATTGCCAAAGAGGTCGGTGCGTTGCTCATGGCGGATATCGCCCATATCGCCGGCCTCGTCGCCGTCGGCCTGCACCCTTCGCCCGTGCCGTATGCCGAGTTCGTCACCACGACGACCCACAAGACCCTGCGCGGCCCGCGCGGCGGCCTGACCATGTGCAAGGAGTCCTGGGGCAGGAAGATCGATTCGGCGGTGTTTCCGGGTTTGCAGGGCGGGCCGCTGATGCACATTGTCGCTGCCAAGGCGGTGGCATTCGGCGAGGCCCTTTTACCCACATTCAAGAAGTATCAACAACTCGTGCTCGACAATGCCAAAGCCCTCGCCGAGTCGCTGTCCAGTCGCGGCCTCTCTCTCGTCTCCGGAGGTACGGATAATCATCTCATGCTCGTCGATCTGCGGAAGCAGTACCCGAGCGTGTCCGGCGCGATGGCCGAAGACTGGCTTGGCTTCGCAGGCATCGTGGTCAACAAGAACATGATCCCCTTCGACGAACGCAAGCCGATGGAAACGAGCGGTTTGCGACTTGGCACGCCGGCGCTCTCCACGCGCGGCATGGGCCCGGACGAGATGCGCACCGTCGCCGGTCTGATTGACAGAGTACTGGCCTCGGGCGGAGACAAATCAGCCATCGAATCCGTCCGCGGCGAAGTGTTGTCGATCTGTCAACAGTTCCCGTTGCCCGTTCACTAGGCGCTCGACCGCACCATTCGACCTCGGCGTCCGGTACATCGGTATTTATTTCTGACAATTCGTATGAGTTTTTTTCCTGAACAGACAATAAAAGTCGTTTGAGCGACGTTTCTATGTTCATGCGTCCGCACGGATCGGGCGGGGATAATTGCCCCGTCGGTTCGACTGCGAGATGTCTTAATGGGCATTCGCGAGCGGCGCGACGTCGAAGTGGGTGTCAGGGAGAAACCCGGCTGGTCCGCGAGTCCTTTTGATCAGGCAATCCGTCTGCGGGTCCGCTGGCGGGCAGGTGGAGTGAGGGAGTATGTTCAGGCAACTGCGATTGCGCCCCGTCTCATTATTACCTCTGGTTTTTGCATTCGTCGGTCAAGCAGCGGGTCAGACGCCGCCGCCCCTTCCGCCGCCTCCGGTGCCTCCGGAGAACCCCATCACCGAGCCGAAGCGCGTGCTGGGAAAGATGCTCTTCTGGGATGAGCAGCTTTCCAGCGACAACACCGTCGCCTGCGGGACATGCCATCGGCCCGGTCGTGGCGGCGCCGATCCTCGCATCGCGCGGAACCCCGGTGTCGACAATCTGACGAACACTCCCGACGACATTTTCGGCTCGCCGGGCATCATTCGTTCCGACGCAAACAATCGTTACCTTCGCGATCCTGTTTTCGGGCTGCTTCGGCAGATCACCTCGCGCGCGGCAAATCCCGCCATCATGGCGATGTACGCGCCGGATATTTTCTGGGACGGTCGCGCTCGGACGAACTTTGTGAATCCCGAGACCGGATTGGTGAGCATTGCGACCGGTGGCGGACTGGAAAGCCAGGCGGTGGGTCCGATTCTAAGCAGCGTGGAGATGGCCCATGACGGCCGAACCTGGGGCGAGGTGATCGCTAAACTGACCCTCATCGAACCGATGATACTGGCGTCGAACCTGCCCGCGGACATGGCCGACGCCCTGAATGAGCAGCCGTCGTATCCCGATCTATTCGCGACGGCCTTCGGCGACCCGGCCATCACGGCGGAACGAATCGGCTACGCCATCGCAACCTACGAGCGGACGCTTGTGGCCGACCAGACACCGTGGGATCGATTCGTCGCCGGTGATGCCAATGCGATGACACCCGGACAGGTACAGGGATGGAATGCACTTCGGGCCTCGCCGTGTGTGGTCTGTCATGTGCCGCCGCTCTTTTCCGACAACTTGTTTCAGAATGTCGGCTTGCGCCCCGTGCCGGAGGATCGAGGTCGACAGAATGTCACCGGCCTTCCCGGTGATCGCGGGCGATTCAAGACACCGACCCTGCGAAATGTCGGACTTAAGCCCACGTTCATGCACAACGGCGTTTTCACCGCGCTCAATCAGGTGATTGCGTTCTATGCGAACGGCGCGGCACAGTTTCCGGACAACAAGTCACCCCTGCTGCCCATCGCGCTGCCGCCGCAGGTAGTGCCGGCAGTGATCGACTTCATGGCCAACGGATTGACCGATCCGCGCGTCGCCGCGGAAACGTTTCCCTTTGATCGGCCGACGCTACACGTCGAGCGACCGCAGCCCAATCCTTCGCTTCTGGGCGGTGCTGTAGCAGGCAGCGGCGGCATCGTACCGATTATGATTGCCGTCAGCCCGCCCAATCGTGGGAACATCGATTTCAAGATCGGTGTAACCGCGGCGCTGGGCGGGGCGCAGGCCTTCGTCGCCTTTTCCACATCTCCGCCCGTTGGTGGACAGCTTGTCAATCCAACACTCTTCGGTCCGATGACCCTTGACGGCGCTGGAATCGGAAACGGACTGGGCACCTGGCAATGGCCGATCGATCAGGCAGCGATCGAGTCGTGCGATGTGTACGTTCAATGGCTTGTGACGGATCCGGCCGCGGCGGGAGGCATGGCCAGGTCGCGATTCGCCCACCTTCGCATGATTCCCTACCTCTGCGGCGGCGACATGAACTGTGACGGCGTGACGAACGCGCTGGACATTCAGGCGATGGTCCTCGCGATTCTTGACCCCGTGACCTACGCCTCGACGTATCCGGACTGCAATCCCGCGCATGGCGATCTCAACGGCGATAATCTGCTGAACCTGGTGGATGTTGGCCTCTTTGCTCAGGAAGTCGTCGGCCTGCCATAGCAGGTCGCCGCGTTGACCGCGAGATGATCTCTGGCGACGATGCCGGGATGATCTCACGCGCACTGCTGATAGGGGTTTCGGTTACGTCAATGATGGTCGGCTGTACCGGGACGGCGAAGATTGGCTTCGTTTCTCTGAATAGCCAGTCGATCGATCCGCCGCGCGTGGAGCCCTACACACTCGAGGCGCAGGAATGCGCCTGGTGGGTCGATGATGCTGGAAACCTGAATCTCGCGATGCGCTGCCGCAAACAAAACTTGTTTCTTGGCAGCTACGGACTGGTCGAAGTTGAGATTTCCTTCGCCCTCGATACACCGCCTGCCGGGAGCGGGCGGGATTATCCGCTTCGCCATCGAGAGGTTCGCGTCGTCGTTCGCTCGGCGCTGCAACATCAGCGATTCACGCCCATCAGCGGGATCATTTCAGTCCTTGTGAAAGACAGCGAGCAGATGCACGGTAGCTTTCGCATCTGGATGAACACCGCATCCGAGGTCGGCATGCTCGCGTTCCTGCCGCAGAGGCCGGGTCCGGTGCTTTGTTATGGAACCTACCGCGCGGTGCACGATCCCAAGCGCGGGAAACACATCCTCGATAGAACCGAAGAAGGCGGCTGGTCACGGCCCGCCAGGACGACTCAGCCGTAGCGTTTGCGATTGCATGCCATCGACCTCATCTATCGGACGCATGAGGTGTTCGGACCTTGTCCATCTATGAACGGTCTCTCCTGCCCCTGCTTCGTATCGTACGTTTGAGTCGGGTACGGAACTGAGACCGTCGGGGGAGTCGCGGTCGCTCCCGCCGGCCGACGTCCGAATAGAATCTCCAAAAGACAGCGGCGGGGAATTTCTGTATGCGCGCACGTCGTCCTTCGACGGGTCTGAGAGTTCGCATCACGATGATTGCGTGTCTGCCGGCCCTGGCGATCGTGGCTGTCGTCGCGCACGTTCAGATTCGTGGTGCTCAGTGTGCGCGCGAGGCCGATCAGGCGATCGAAATGCTCGCGTCCGGTCTCTCGGCGACCTGGGGCGATCATGGAGAAATGACGGAATCGCAGCTACGGCGGGTATGCAATCGGCTGGTAGGCGAGTCCGGCGTTTCGGCCGCCCGGCTCTGGAATGCGTCCGGTGAACTGCTTGCCGAGGCGACCCTCAACGACGCGCTGCTGGTTCACATCGTGGAGCCCAGACCGCTGTCACGTACGCGATTGAGGATCGAACCGCTCGAATCATCCGGAGGAATCCACCATTCAGAGCTGAGTCGGGTGGACCTTGAGTTGGGAGTCTACCGGGAGACGCAGAATCCGATTCGCGCCGCGCTGCTGGTGAACACGACATCCCAGGGCGATGGAGAAGCTCGATCTTTCGGCCTGATTGTCGTTTCCGCGATGCTGATTATTTCGGCGGCGGTCTGGCTGGTAATGACCCGTCTGGTGACTCGGCCACTGGAGAAGCTGGCGGGAGCGAAGGCATCCCGCGAACTGATCAACGTGGCTCAATCGTTGAAAGATCGCGCCGACGAATGGGGCAATCTGGCACGCCACATGGTCGAGTTGCAGGGGCAGGTGACGCAATGCCGTGAAGACGCGGACCGTACCGAACGCCGGGTGACGCATCGATTGACCGTGCAGACGCAGGAGATCGTAGACAACCTGCGGCGCGTGCAGCGAGAGGCCTGGATTGATCCGCTCACGGGCGTGAAGAATCGCCGCTTCCTCGAGGAAAAGCTCCCGGAAGTCTTTGCGGCGCAGCGCGCGGCGGGCGAGGATCTCTGCGTGGTGATGATCGACCTGGATAACTTCAAGCTGCTGAATGACGCGCAGGGACATCAGGCAGGTGACGAAGTCCTGCGCTTTGCCGGCGAACTGCTTCAGTCGCTGCGTGGAAGTGATATCGCTGTGCGCTATGGTGGCGATGAATTCGTCCTGCTCCTTCCCGGAATCGACGTGAAGGCGGCCCTCGCGCTCACGCGCCGCATCTCCACGATGTTCGCCCAGCGCGTGCGAATGATGGTCAGCGAGTCGCCGGCGCCGACCATGACCGCGGGAATCGCAGGGCTTGTGTACAATCAACCGAAAAGTCCCGCGGCCCTGTTGTCCTTTGCGGACCACGCGCTGTATCAGGCGAAAGAAACGGGCCGCGGGCGGGCGAGGATTTGCCCCACGGGTTATCGATTGCCGGTGAACGATTCTCGTGTCAGGTCCGCCGCTAAGGGAGGCAGAAGTTAGCAGTAATCGCCCCGATCAACTGCTTTCATGACGGATTGACTACCTGGGTCGGCTCGACATCCTTCGATATCGCCGTATAATCCGGCGTCGCTGACCTCGCGCTGTTGCGGCCCGAGGGGCGGGCGATGATGACGGCTGATTCGATTTGACTTCCTTCGCCGACAAGTGTTAACACGGCCGTGAGTGCACGGTACCGCAACGCGAAAGTTGAGAGCGCCTACCCTTGCGCCGTTGTACCCTGCTGACTTTCACAGTGATCGGTTCGTGCCTGGTTTCCGGGTGCGGGCACGCCGTGCGCTTCATCGGCAACACCGGCGACAAGTCCAAGGGCATCACGTACTACATCGGCGGGGCCGGTCCCATCGGAAACGTCGGTTCCATCGACATCCCCAATGGTCTCAAGGACGCCGGGTACGAAGGCGCCGTCGAGATCTTCACCTGGCAGGGTTTCACCCATGCCGGTGATCAGATCAATCTGTCGCGGAACCGATCCAAGGCGGCCGAACTGGCGACGAAAATTCGTAACTACCGCCGGAAATACCCGAACAACGAAATCAATATCATCGCGCTGTCCGCCGGAACGGGCATCGCCACCTTCGCGCTCGAGTATCTGCCGCAGGACGTTCATATCGATCAGATGGTGTTCCTCGGATGCAGTCTGTCGAGTCGTTACGACCTGACACGCGCCCTTCGGCGCGTCGTGGGAAACGTGTATGTGATTTACTCGCCGCGCGACCCGATCCTCGGCAAGGTCGTCTGGTATACGGGCACGGTGGATCGGGCCTCCGCTTCGGAGGACGGCATCGCCGGCCTGAGGGGATTCCGCCTGCCGCACTCGATGGGCCCGGACACCGAGCGGCAGTATTCAAAGCTGCACAACATTCGCTGGCGGGATGATTTCTCCGACT
Source organism: uncultured Planctomycetaceae bacterium (assembly GCA_964385225.1). Classification (GTDB taxonomy): domain Bacteria; phylum Planctomycetota; class Phycisphaerae; order UBA1845; family UTPLA1; genus UTPLA1. The sequence goes on along the minus strand of CAYLOE010000007.1, from coordinate 13,005 downwards.
CCGGCTATGACGGTTTGCACACAGACAGCACAAAGCGGGAGTTCATTCGGCGATACATCGGTCCGCTCATTCGGGGCAATGATGAACTGCTGATCGGCAGGGGGGCTGAGTATCCCGACGCCTCGATTGGTTCGAAGGGAGCGACGAGCCGTCCGAGCAGCGCAAAGGATGAACCCGATTCACAGGTGAGCCGATGAGCAGCGCTCCCAGGCGACAAAGTCGAACCACGCCTCCAGTCGACGGAAAGGGCAAAAGCGCGGGCCTGCCGGCAAGAATGTCGGCGACCGCGCGTCGTACACAGTTGCTTGAAGCATCGATGGCGTGCTTCGCCGAATTCGGCTACCAGGGCACGACGACGGCGCAGCTTGCCCGAGCGGCGAAAATCAGCGAGCCGGTGCTCTATCAGCATTTTCCCAGCAAGCGCGATTTGTTCGTTGCACTGGTCGAGCAGGTGGGCAAGGAGGTGCTCCGTGAGTGGCGAAAGGCGATCGCGCCGCTTCGTTCACCGACGGATCAGCTTCGCGTGCTCCTGCGGCTCAATCCGGCGACGACCGATCCGCGAACGGGCCAACTCTATCGCGTGATCTTCGCCGCACAGGCAGAATTGCATGATCCCGAGATTCTCGGCGCCATCCGAAGACACTACCAGCAATATGCGCGATTCCTGACGAACCTGCTCAAGCGCGCCCAACGAGCCGGGCAGGTACGACGCGACGTATCCGCGGCGGGTTTGGCCTGGCAGCTTATCCACGCAGGCATCGGCTTCGCGCTGATCAAACCGCTGGATATCCCCGGCCATGCTTCGCCGGCGACGGTGGAGCAGGCGATCGGCCTGTTGATGGAGCAGCTATCGGGGGATCGGGTAAACGGGGCGTAACAAAGCGGACATGTGCAGGCGCGGGCAGACTAGTCGTTCGACTTGGCCGCGGATTCGACTTTCTTGCCGGATTCCGCGCTGTAGTTCGCATTACCGGCGTCGGGCTTGGACGGCATCTGTTTGATGTCTTCGCCGGTATCCGAAAGGCCTTTCTTGAATTCGACAATACCCCTTCCGAGCGACCGGCCCACTTCCGGGAGCCGCTTTCCGAAGATGAGCAGGGCGATGACGCCGATGATCATCAGTTCAGGCCAGCCGAGGTTCTGAAAGAAGGCCAGGATGTGCGGTGTTGGCTTCATGTTGAGTCTCCAGGCAAGGTGCCGCATGCCCAAGGTGAATTGTATCTCCTATCGGACAGGATCGCCATAAGGTCCAGCGCGGAATCGGCCATGCCGATAGATATGGGGCGATGCGAGGGCTGCACGGCAGTTTCCGCAGGTCCTCCACGCAGGATGCCCCGGAGTGTTGCGTGAATCCGCTGGCGGTACGACATCTGATCCTGCCGATCCATGAGCTCCTGCTCGGGCGTCCGACGCTGCACTATCTGCGACAGATGGAGGCGTCTCAGTGGTGGTCGCGGCAGCGGCTTTGCGGCCTGCAGGAGCGGAAGCTGCGGCAACTGCTCGTCCATGCGGCGGCGAAGTGTTCATTCTATCGGAAGCGACTCGATGACGCCGGTGTCAATGCGGCGACGATGCGGTTGGAAGACCTCTCGCGCCTACCTGCCCTCTCGAAGGATGAGATCGTCGAGCATGCTCCGGAGATGATGGATCCGACGGACGCGGGGCTCACGCCATACAGCACGGGCGGCTCGACGGGCGCGCCGCTGAACTTCCATGTTTGCCGCCGAAGGCAGGCGTCGGACCAGGCCGCGCGGGCAAGAAGCCGGCGATGGTTCGGCATCGACGTGGGACAGCGTGAGCTGTATCTGTGGGGCTCGCCGGTGGAGAACTCGGTGCAGAACCGGGCCCGTGCGCTGCGCGACCGACTGACCAACCAACGTCTGCTTGATGCCTTCAACATGACACCGGAGCGGATGGTTCGCTACCTGGCGGAGATGAGTCGATTCGATCCGGTTCACCTTTTCGCATATCCCAGCAGTCTGGCGCGGCTCTTCCGGTTCGCGGCGGAAGCGGGCATGCGGACTCATTCACCTTCGTTGCGTGCCGTTTTCGTCACGGGCGAAGTCTTTTCCCGCGTGGATCGCGCAGTCATTGAGGAGGCGGTTCCGGTTCCCGTAGCGGATGGATACGGTTCGCGCGAGGGCGGGTTTGTGGCCCATCAGTGTCCGATGGGGTCGTATCACATCACGATGGAAAGCCACATCCTGGAATTGCTGGACGGCAACGGCAAACTCGTCGCAGACGGCGAGACGGGGGAAATCACCCTGACGCATCTCGATGCCCTCGGCATGCCGTTTATTCGCTATCGCACGGGCGACCTGGCGCGCCGGACGGACGAGGGCTGTGCGTGCGGCCGGGGCTTGGTGCTCCTCTCAGGAATCGAAGGCCGAAGAACGGACATGCTGAAGACAACGACCGGCGGGGTCGCGCATGGGCTGTCCGTGATCTACGTCCTTCGCGAGTTGCCCCAGGTACGCGAATTCAAGGTGTTGCAACAGGCCAATTGTGATCTGGATGTGTGGATTGTACCGCGCGGGATGATTGCGGACGGACAGCTTGAGCAGGTCTCGATTCGGCTGCGCGGTCAAATCGGCAAAGGGGCCCAGGTACGCATTCGACTTGTGGATCAGATCGCGCCGGATCCATCGGGCAAGCATCGTCACGTCGTGGCGTCATCGTAGCCGGGCGATTCGCGATCATCCTCGGACGGCAGCGGCGAAACGGTGATCGACGGCGGCCGCGCGGGCTCCTCCCTTTGGACGGGGATTCGCTGGTAAGTCTTCCCTTCGATAAGCTGGCTGGTCAGCAAATCCTCGGCATAGACGACCGTCAGACTTCTTCGCACGTCGCGCATCCATCGCAGGGCCACAGCGCCGGCAAAGGAAGCACTCGTAGCAAGGAGGATCGTCGTAACGTCTGCGTGCCGACTGGGCATGAAGACGTGCAGCACCTCAAAAGCGGCGCAGGCAAGCGTAGCGAGCGTGACCGTCAGGAGGAGTTGCCTTCGCCAGGTCAGCTTTGAGGCGGTGTGTAGGAGCATGGCGATGGACGCGCCCACGGTAGCGTAGCGAAGGAGATCGCCGCTGATGTCGTAAAAGGCGACGTTCGGCTTGCTGGCGAAATGGGCCTTGAACGGCAGCAGGCAGATGCGTGCGACGTCTTGATGATCCGCATGAGCGAAGTCAAAAGGCGCCAACTCATACAACGCAACGAGCCCGAGGCATCCGAAAGCAATGGCGCGCTGCATGTTGACCTGCACGCCGCCTGTTCCTGCGGAGTCTTTCCGCTCTGCGGTCACAGCGTCTCGGCCCGTCAGCGACGATCGAAGCAGCAACGATGAGCCAACCACACATCCGATGGGCCACCCGATCAGACCGCAATAAAAATGGGCGGCGTCAAAGCCGTGCGAAATGAGAAAGACGCGGACGATAGAGACGATCGCCGCGAGACAACAGGCAGCGAATCCCGCGTAGGCGTACAGCGTCCAGCGACGCTTGCGGGCGTTACCAAGCCCGAGAACGAGCAGTGCGGCAACGGCGGCATAGACGAGCACATCGGTGGTTCGGTCGAGGGCATATTCCCATCTCGCGCGCGCCAGTTCGTCCATGCCGGCGCGGCGAACCGATGCGACTTCCACGCTCACCTGCTTTTCAAGCGATCGCCATGCAGCGAGGGGGTGAAAGTCCGCCGTACGCTGAACATTCGCGCCGGTTCGGGCGATGTCCACCACGACGTCAAATGGCCGAAGCTGAACGACCAGCACGAAACACACAAACACCTTGCAGACCGCAAGCCACCATCGTCGTCGTGCGTCGGCGCGTGCTTCGCGGATCATTTGCTGGAGCCAGGACTCGCAGACGATGAAGAACGACGCACCCAGCACGGCGCCGAGGACGTTTGCACAAACGTCTATCCAGGACGATACACGAGACTGAACAAAATGCTGCCCATACTCGACGGCAATACTGAGAAACGCCGCGAAAGTTACGGTAGAGACGATAGCCAGGACGCGGCCCGCGTCTCTGCCGCGCAGCGCGGCGCTGAAAAGCGCACCGAGCGGAATGTACAGGGCAATATTGGAAAAAATGTCCCGCATGCTGAGCGGGGCGATTCGGAGTCCCCAGTGGAATTCGTGACCGGCAAACACTCCCTCGGGGCGGCCGAAGTCAAACGGCACGAAGCACATATAGACAAGCATCAGAACGAACGCGGCAAGCAGGAAATCGAAGACCCTGCGATGCAGAACGTTGACGAGCGGCTCGTCGGAGACGTGAAGCAGGGGGGCATCATGCCGGCGCGCGGGGGTAAGCGGTAAAGCGTGGGCGGCTTGTGTCATACGAGAGGTCTTCCCCGGCGGTGCGGCCGTTGAACCGCATGGCTCCATGAGAGTGCATCCTGAAGCCCTGTGGCACCGTGCTTTCAGCCGGTGGATTTGGGTTTCAGGACGTACGCTTAGTCGCCCTGCTGCTGCTTGAGCATTTCCTCGATTCGCCGTAGCGGGTCACGATCACGCGGCATCAGGGCGTCATCTCCGCGCCAGGGGCTGGGCTGGGTGGTTGAGACCGTTTCATCGCGCTTGACCAGATCCCAGATGGTGTTTCGCACCATGGCGCGAAGTTCCTGCTCAGCTTGCATCTCGGCACGGGCCGCGGCACGGATGCGCGCTTCGGGCTTGTCGTTTTTCTCGTCGATCTCCGCTTCGATGAGGATCGGAGAAAGAAAAGCAGCCAGCGGGCGCATCTCCGCCGAATCCCACAGGACGCCCAGCAACGCGGCCTCGCCTTCGGCGTTCTCGGTGCGACCGAAAAGCAGGCAGAGATTGCAGTTGATCCGCGTCGCTTCCCGCAGGAAGTCCCCGCTCTCGACGCCGCGTGGATCAATGCCCAACTCACGCAGCAGGGTTACCTCGCGAACCGGCGGCAAGGTGTCCATGACCTGGTTCCAATGGGCGGCCCGATCGACGGACATTTCGCCGGGTCGAAGCCGGCGCCTTCCGGTAGGTTCGTCCAGCGCGGTGACCACCCTGGCCACGGCAAGGCCGGCGGGAAAACGTCCGGTCGTCCGAGTCGTGTCGAGCGGGTGCTCGCCCGGTCGAGCAGCGCTATTTTCCGGCACACCGAGGTCCGCACTGGACACGGCGATGACATCAAGATCCACGGACATGCTTGGGCGTTCAGTTCGATTGCAGCCGAACGCGGTAAGCACAATCAGAAAAGCGAATGCCGGCGTCAGGATCGGCAACGCAGCAGCGCGGGCGATCATGAATCGTGCATGTGGTCGGATGTCGTGTCGTTCCATGGGTGCGTATCTCGGAGTTTGCCACTCGAAGGTCATAACGGCTGTGCGACGGCGAGTGAGCGCAGGCGGCAACTCAACATGCTTATCGGAGGTCGCGACGGGCATCTTGCGTACGCTCGCCCGGCGAAGATCGGTACTGGCAAACGCTGCGCGATTTCGCGCAAAGAATGCCGATCTGATCAGTCCCTGTTTCACGTCAGTTGATCAACGACCAATGGGCATCGGTCTATGCCGTTACGGCCTCTCCTGCGTCTTACGGACGCCGCACGATGGCTTTCGGAGCGCAGGATCAGGACAAACCTCACGCCGGCTCGGCACGCGTCCGATACCAAGTAGACTTTGTCTTACACCCGGTCGGAGACCTGCAATCGTGACAGCTCATGCATCACTCCCACTCGGCCTCGCCTGCCCGCTGAAAGATTTTCCAATTGCGGCTGAGGCAGGCCCGTCGCGCGGCGCTCTGGTGGCGCGACGCAGTCACACCGTAGGCGGCTGTCTGCTCATACTCCCGCGATTGGTCTGGATGCTGTTTGACGCATTTCTCGTTTGCAGTGGGACGCTTCTGGGGCATGAACTGTTCGTCTGGTGGGCGGATCCCATCGGCAATCTCGGCGATTACGGCCTCTGGCTCTCTATTACCGTACTGGCATCGTCCGTCATCGTGAGCGGTGCCGTGGTCGGGCTCTATGAGCCAAACACGTTGTGGGCGCGATCGCGAATCATCGTGCGATGCCTGCTGGCGATCACGATTGCCATGCTGGCCACGTGGATGGTGCTTCACCTTCTGATGTACTCGAGTTTCAGCAGGCGTGCCGCGGCATGCGGGACCGTCTTCTACCTGATCATGGCGCCGGCCGTGCGGCTGCTCTGCCATCGCGCCGTGCAGGATGTCCGACGCGGGCTGCTCGTCATGGGCCAGGGCCCGCTCACCGGCACGATCATCCGCTCCGTTCGACGGGGGAGTGTTCCGGGATACCGTCTGGTGGGTGTGTTGTCATCTAACACCGGCGATCGAGCGGAGCCGATCCTCAGGGATATCCCGGTCGTCGGCGATATGGCTGACATCGAGCGCCTGTGCAGGGAGCACGAGGTGGAAGAAATCGTCGTGGCTGATTCGGCGCTCTGGAATGCGCAGTCTCAGCGTGCCGCGTTGGCCTGCCTGCGGCTCGGCTGCCGGGTGACGGACGAGACGACGTTTTTCGAGTCCACTTTCGGCGAAGTGCCGGTTTCGCACATTACGCCCCACTGGTTCCTGACGGCGGACCTGAAAGGCCAACGGCCGGAGCACGCCGTACTCAAACGCCTGTTCGACGTGATCATGGCGACCGCCGCGCTCATTGCGACAACACCGCTCCTGCCGATCATCGCGATGGCCATTCTGCTGGAAAGTCGAGGAGGTGTTTTTTATTCCCAACGGCGCGTTGGGCAGGGTGGCCGGGAATTTACACTCTATAAATTTCGAACGATGCACGATCAGGCAGAGCGCAATGGCTCGACCTGGGCCAGCGAGAATGATCCGCGCGTGACGCGCGTCGGCCGCGTGCTGAGGCGATTACGGCTCGACGAACTGCCACAGCTCTGGAACATTCTCAAGGGCGATATGTCGCTCGTGGGACCGCGGCCGGAGAGGCCGGAATTCGTCGGTCCGCTGTCGAACATGATTCCCTACTACGAGGAGCGACATCTGACCAAGCCGGGTCTGACGGGCTGGGCACAGATCAACTATCGCTACGGCTCGACCGTCGCGGACGCGCGACAGAAACTCCAGCTCGATCTGTATTACATCAAACACACGTCGCTCGAACTCGATCTGGTGATTCTGCTTCGAACGTTTGGCACTTTCTTTCGGGGGGCACGTTAGTTCGGTTCATCGCTGACGCGCGGTGTATCTGACGATCCCGTCAGGGCGATTTCGGCGACGGATGGCCCATTTGCCAGGTCTCCCATCGGCTTCGCCACTCCGGCAATTCCTTGATCGTGATGATCTCGGATGGAAGGATGACTTCGGGTTCAAGTCTCCCGGCCTCGCCGGTCGCCAGTCGGATCGCTCGGAAGTACGCCGCTTCAGTTGCTTCGTGCAGATCGTAGCCGATCAATGCCTGTATCTCGCCGGTTTCAAGTCGCGGCCAGTGCCTCGGATGAGCATCGCAGAGAACGATCGTGACCCCGAGAGGAAGCAGCCGCTCGTTTTCCCCCAGCGCGCGGAGGGGCCAGTCTTCGAGAAATACCCAGCAGCCGATGCGCGGATAACGACGTGATTCGGCTTTGACGAGTTTGACGGCTTCGAACCGGTCCGCGCCGCAGTCCACCTCGCGGATGATCTCGAGCGGGCCGGCAAAGGGGGCTTCCTGTTTGAAGCCGTGGTAACGGCGGCCGAAGAGTTCGTGATCCATTCCGGCATGCAGAAGCATGACCGTCTTGGATTGTTGCCGAAGGATGCGTTCACAGGCCTGCGCCGCGGCACGGCCGAGCTCCATCTGGGATGGGCCGCAATATGCGTCGCGCCGCTGGCCGGGGACATCCCAGCCAATGACGACGATCGGAATGCCTGCTGTTGAAATCTCGCTCACGGCGGTGCGGACGGCAAGCGGATCGACCGGCAGAATGCAGACTGCCTGTACCTGCCGAGCGCGGGCCGATTTGAGAAGCTCGATCTGAATCGAAGGCGAACGGGTCTGGGATGCAACGACTTCGATCTGGATCGATGGGAACTTCTTCATGAATGCATGGGCGCCGGCCTGAAAAATGCCCCATGTCTCGTCATCCATAGACGGGGCGATGCAGAGGAACTTCAGCGGCTGATCGCGCTGCGAAGGGCCGGTTGAGGAGCGATCACAACTCGATAGCAACCCGACGAGGACGGCGAGCAGAACGTGCCGGACGGATTTTGCTGACAGGAGGTTAAGGGCCATTCAGGATTTCACCCTATCAATCGCATGGAAAGCGGGGCGCTGATGGAACGGCGGAACGCGCAACGCGGCCATCCACTCTGCCTACGCGCCGGACGTTTTTGCGAGTCGCAGGCCGTGGCGATGACAAGCGACGCCGATGCCCATGCCGCAGGCCGCGCCCAGCAAGTCGGCGATCCAGTCGCCCCATTCAAAGGTACGTCCCACAAGCTCCTGCGTAAGTTCGTCGAAAAGCCCATACGCGGCCAGGGCGGCAAAATAGCCGGCGAGCAGTGCGGGACTTAGACGCTGGCGGTACTCGCCCAGTCGCCAGACGGTCAGGATGCCGATGACAGCGAATCCGATGAAATGGAGCAGCTTGTCGTTGAGGACCATCGGCGCCGACTTGGGCGGCGGCGGCAGGTGGGTGACGAGGAACGCAGCAGAAATACACAGCAGCCACAGCAGCGTGCGCGACAAGTACCACGGCTTGGCTGTCGGTTGCGGAGGCATGAGTCGCGGGCCTGTTGCGAAGGGCTGGATACCACCAAGTACGCTGCCATGTTATCGCGCAAGCGTGCATCGGGGTCAAACGGCCGGTCGGCGCGGATGACGCTCTCGAATGGATGCGAGGGGGTTACGGCTCGACGGTGACGAGCGGTTCGACGGCGGGGGTGGACGCGGGCGGCGGGGCGGCGAGCCGGGACTTGGCCCGTTGCTCGCGTGGCTCCCGATTCGCAACAGGAGCGCTCACGGGCTCGGTTGCCGGAGGAATTACCGGCGCGGGATCGAGGATCGACAGCAGCTCGTCCGCGAGGGCGAGATAGTCCAGCGCGCCGTTGCTCTTCGGGGCATACTCGAAGATGGATTGACCGTAGCTCGGCGACTCCGCGAGTTTGACGTTTCGGCGGATTCGGGCATTCATGATTCGCGCGGCGGACCAGGGGACATTCGCGTTTCTCGCGGACTCGAGAAAGCCGGACAGATCGTCGATGACCTCGCCCGCGAGGCGCGTGCCGGTCTCGTACATGGAAATAACCATGCCGAGCACGCGGAGCCGAGGGTTAATCCGTTTGGAAACAAGACTGACGGTTTCCAGCAGTTTGCCGACTCCCTGCAAGGCGAGAAAGTGGGCCTGCAACGGGATGAGTACCTGTGTGGCGGCGCTCAGCGCGTTGAGCGTCAGCACGCCGAGGGAGGGGGGGCAATCGATGATGACCAGATCGTAGGGCCGGTGGCTTCCGTTGAGCGTATCCCGCAGGATGGTCTCGCGGCCCACGACGCTCACGAGTTCCATCTCCGCAGCGGCCAGGTCGATCTGCGACGGAACGACTGCGACCGATTCGGAATATGTGTGAATGGCGGATTCGAACGGCAGGTTCGCCGTTAGAACCTCGTAGATGCCGGCGCCCTTGGCACGATCGTCGAGGCCGAGGTGGGTCGTGAGATGGCCCTGGGGGTCGAGATCAATCAGGAGAGCCCGCTTGCCCCGCAGTCCCAGGGCGACGCCGAGGTTGACGGCGGTGGCGGTTTTGCCGACTCCGCCCTTCTGATTGATGACGGCGATGCATTCCATTGCGTTCAGCGATCCTTCAACGCGGCAGACTTCTGCCAATACAAATTATACAGCAGATTCTGCGCGTGCAACAGGAATATGAACGGCCTGCATGGGCGTTCCCACACCGAGGGAGCGAACGGACGGAGAAAATTTTCGAAAAAAACATGAAATAGGGTGGTCGGCCGCGGGTGGGCTCCGGCGGAAGATCAAAAAAAACGCCTGGCAAGCCGAGCGCAAAAAAATATGGAAGGTGCCGCCGTGGCAAGAGCACCTTCCATTCGATTGTTAGTCTTCACACTCGTGAAGACCTGGGCGTCACTTTAGAATCTTGCGGAATTGCAGTCATCAAAGTGGTCGCCCATGCTTGTTGGCTGTTGGCTACTTCTTCCTCTTCTTCTTAGAGGCCTTCTTCGTAGCCTTCTTGGTGGCGCTTTTCTTTTTGCGTTTAGCCATTAGCGTCACCTCCTTTCATGTGAAAGAGTCTAGGGTACCGTCATCCGTTGTCAACAGAAAACTTTGCCAACGGTCTCAATTGTTTTTTCGGCGCGGAAGGGCCAAGATCATGATTGAATCCTCCCGACGGAGGGTCGGAGGAGGGTAATTTGAGTCTCTCTCGCGCGATGATCTTCGATCTCGACGGCACACTCGTCGATTCACTCGACGACATTTTCAACGCGCTGAACGCCGCGCTGCAAGCGCTGGAACGACCCGTCGCGCCGCGAGAAAAGGTGCGGCAATGGGTCGGCGACGGTCTTCCGATGCTCTGCCGGCGCGCGTGGCCCGAGGCGGACGAACACGCGCTCGCGCGGCTCGTTGAAACGGCGACGATGCACTACGAAAGTCACTGCCTGGAGCACACCCTTCCTTACGGCAAGATATTGAAAATGCTTGAGTTACTGAAATTCGCGAAGATTCCGATGTCGGTGCTGTCGAACAAGCCGCACGACTTGACCGTGCGGGTCGTGCGCGGACTCGCGATGGAAGATTTCTTCGTCGAAGTGCGCGGTTACGTCTGCGAGGAGCAGAAGAAGCCCGCACCGAACTCGGCGCTTGCGCTCGCGGCACAAATGGCCGTGGAGCCGGCGGCCGTCTGCATGGTCGGCGACTCGGTGGCGGACGTGCGGACCGCGCGGAATGCGGGGATGCGGAGCGCGGCCGTCACCTGGGGATTTCAGCAGCGATCGGCGCTCGAGGCCGAGGGACCGGACCATCTCGTTGACGATCCCATGGAAATTTTTTACCTGGCCGCCGGAAAATAATTTTTTTTGCGGGCTTGCGGGAGGGTATCCCGCGCGGGGATCGCTCCTCGGGGCGATGTACCACCACCGACCGGCATGGAGCCGGATGCAGACGGCGCGCTCGCTCGGCTCTTCTCGGGGGACCGCGCTTCAGCGCCATCGGTCAGAGCCGACCCCGGGCCGGCGGCGAGGCGCTACTTCTTCTTGAGCGATTGCTTCATGTCACCGTCGCGAAGATCGAGCGTCGGGCCCATCATCATGTAGGTGGCGTTGTAATTTCGCTGCGGTTTACCCGGCGTTTTGAGCTTGAGGTGAAAGCCGTCGAACTCGTAGGTGCCGGCCAGGCGGATGGTCTCGTCACCTTTGCGGGCGCTGGCGACGTAGGTGCCGTCATCCTTGAACGTGGCATTGTTGATGACGAAATCGCCGGCATCGGCTTTGGGCTCTGGGTTCTCCCATGTGCCGACGAGCGAGGAACTGCATCCGGTCGTCATGACACCGATCGCGACAAACAAGATGCCGACTTTGGGAACAATGGACCTGAACATCTCGAAGACTCCTGTCGTGGTGTGTACCTTCGCCGGACCGCCGCACGGCCGACCGACGGGCGCGCAACGTAAATCCGCCCAATGGTGCTGTCAACGCAGCCGGGAGGATCGTAGCCGGTTGGTTGTTGTATCGCCTCCTTTCGGCTAGGATGCCTGGCCTGTCCTGCCCTTTCGGGTGTGGGATCGTGGTTTTCAGCCCTGCCTGTCGAGGTCGCTCCCTGGGGGAGGCCCTCCTGATCGACCTGCATTGTCGATCCGACCGATAGGATTGATCGGGCGGCTCAGGTGCGCCTCCGGCGAATAGAAGGAACGTATGTCCAAGTCCGAAGCAATCGAAGTGGAAGCCGAAGTCGTGCAGGCCCTGCCGAACACGATGTTTCGCTGCGAATTCGAACTCGCAGGCAAGAAGCATCTGGTTCTGGGGCATATCTCCGGCCGGCTCCGAAAGAATTTCATCCGCATCCTCCCCGGCGATAAAGTCCGCGTGGAGCTCTCGCCGTATGACCTGACCCGCGGTCGGATCACGCGGCGGTTGTAGGGGTTTGTAAACGTCGAAAAGTCGAAAGAGGGGCCGAGGGGCCGAGGGAATGCGGAATGCGGGGGCATTGGCACACGTGTTCGAAAAAAAATTGTGATGTTGAATTAAGCTGAATTCCCTGAAATTTTTTTCCCGGCGTCCGGACGCGCGGAGGGGACGCTCTACCAGAGAATTGTGCTCAGCGCTTGCGCGGGAAGAGCTGGGGGAATGCCAGGAAGAGGGGCCGAGGGATCGAGGGATTAAGGGATCGAGGGATTAAGGGATCGAGGGATTAAGGGATCGAGGGGCCGAGGGCGCGGAAGGGAACGCTGTGCGTGCGGGGGCTTTATGCGGGGAGGGCGCGAGAAGGGATTTTCGCCAAACGGCAGAGCCGCTTCGGGGCCGATGCCGTGCGGGGGCGCGATGCGATATGAGATACGCCCCACCCCGCCGCCCTTGATTATACCACATTGCTCGCAGGCCGGGGTCGATTACACTCAGGTCGTCGGCGGCACAGTCTGGGAAGTCGTTGCGGATTGCTCGCAGGCCGGGGTCGATTACACTGACGAAACTCGCCGGTCGCAATGCCCGTGAGTTGCGGATTGCTCGCAGGCCGGGGTCGATTACACTGGCCGGCGCGGCGCGGTTTCGCCTGCATCAGTTGCGGATTGCTCGCAGGCCGGGGTCGATTACACTCGGCAAGCTGCGGTGGGACCTGTCAGAACAGTTGCGGATTGCTCGCAGGCCGGGGTCGATTACACTATGCCTCCTTCAACAACCGATCAATCGTTGGTTGCGGATTGCTCGCAGGCCGGGGTCGATTACACTCCATGAGGTTTGTGGATGCGTTATCCAGCGTTGCGGATTGCTCGCAGGCCGGGGTCGATTACACTACGAAACTCGCCGGTCGCAATGCCCGTGAGTTGCGGATTGCTCGCAGGCCGGGGTCGATTACACT
>CAYLOE010000006.1:0-194179 GCA_964385225.1 uncultured Planctomycetaceae bacterium | reverse complement strand
TTCGAGGCTTTTTCTATTTCTTTTCAACTGCAAACTGATGAAATATCCGGGTTAACCCGGCAGCCGGGGATGACGGTGCCCAAGGTGGCGGGCGACCTGGGCGTCCCGGTCAGCGCGATTTATCGCTGGAAGAAGGAACTGAAGGAGCAAGGCGCCGATGCCTTCCGGGGTCACGGGCATCGCACGGCCGCCGAGGCGGAGCTTTTTCGTCTTCGCAAGGAAAACGCCGAGCTGAAGATGTACGTGGACATTTTAAAAAAAGCGACGGCCTTCTTTGCAAGGAGCCCGCGGTGAAATACGACTGGATCGACAAGCACCGGGGAGAATGGCCCTTGCGATTTGTGTGCCACATTCTGTGGGTTTCGGTCAGCGGCTATTACCGCTGGCGAAGGAATCCGTGGCGCTTCGGCCGCTATCGTCGCCTCCGCATCGTGCGTCCGGCGATCCACGCGGCGTATGCGGCCAGCCGGCAGACCTATGGCAGCCCGCGGATTCACGCGGCCATCCACGCTCAGGGCGTGAAGTGCTGCGTGAACACGGTGGCAAAAATCATGCGTGAAGACGGGCTCTGCGCGCGGCGTCGGCGAAAGTACAAGGCGACCACGGATTCGTCGCATTCGTTGCCGGTGGCCGAGAACCTGCTGGCCCGTGAGTTCGACCGCACTGCCCCGAACCAGGTGTGGGTCAGTGACATCACCTTCATCCCCACGGAGGAGGGTTGGCTGTATCTGGCCACGACGCTGGATCTGTATTCGCGGCGGATCGTGGGCTGGTCCATGAAGGAGCGGATGACGAGCGACCTGGTGATCGACGCGCTGGCGATGGCGATCGCGCAGCGGCAACCGCCGGCGGGCCTGATGCATCACTCGGACCGGGGCAGCCAGTATGCCAGTGGCGCCTTTCAGCAGATGCTGGCGGCACATGGGATGGTGTGCAGCATGAGCCGCAGGGGTGAAGTCTATGACAACGCCGTGATGGAAAGCTTCTATGCCACGCTGAAATGTGAACTGGTCCGCGAGGCCCGGTACGCCACGCGGGACGAGGCCAAGAAGGCCATCTTTGAATGGATTGAGGTGTTTTACAACCGCCAGCGGCTGCACTCGAGCCTGGGCTACCAAAGCCCGGCCGACTACGAAGCCGCGGCGTAAACTCTCATAACCACGTGTCTACTTTATGTGGGGAAGCCCACTCTACACGTTCGTTCGGTTTCTTCTCTCCAAGCTTCCACGGCGGCACACCGGCCCTCGTTACGACTTCGAGGATGAGGTCGCGTTGAAGTTCTACCGGCTCCAGAAAATCAGCGAAGGGAGCATCGACCTGAAGGCCGGCGAGTCCGCGACCGTTCACGGCCTGACCGCCGTGGGCACCGGAAAGAGCAGCGACACAGAGGTCGAGCTTTCGCAACTCATTGACCTAATCAACGACCGCTTCGGGACTGACTTCAAGCCGGTCGATGAGCTTTTCTTTAATCAGATTCGCGAAGAAGCCGTCGCCGACGAGAAGCTCCGCGAGGCCGCGACCGCGAACACAGTCGAGAATTTCCGCTTCGTATTCGAGAAGGCCCTTGAGGGCTTATTCATCGACCGCATGGAGCAGAACGAGGAGCTATTCGCCCGCTACATGAACGACACTGATTTTCAGAGGATCGTCGCCGAGCACTTGCTCCGGCAGGTGTACAACCAGATCCGAGCCGAACCGGCTGCTTAGCTCACACGAAGCGCCCGAAGGTAGTCGCCAGCACTGTTGTCTCTTCACCTCCAATGTGTCACCATCGCCACGATCCCAACCCGCACTGATTCAGGCAGATCATGCCATGCTTCGATAACTGCCAGCAAGTCGGGGTCTTTCACGGCATCGTTGTCGTCAATTTGCCCATCGGACCGCGCAGAAAACCGCGCAGCGCTCTCGTAAGTCTTTTGTTGACAAGGGTGGTCACTGGGTTCGAGTCCCAGCGCTCCCAGTGTTTTATTGCACGTGCGTCGCACATCTGTTTTCGGTGGGCCTGTCGTTCTTTTCGAGACTCCGTTTGGTTTCAGGGCGTGAAGCGTTTATCGCGAATCGAATGTCGAACTCATCGCACGGGCCGGAGGCCCATGCTACCCAATCGGATAAAGCAACTACGAGCACGCGAGAAGCGACCTGGATAAAGCAGCAATGAGCAGACATGAATCGATCAAGGTATGCCGCTACGAACGTACAAGAAGCGATCTATACGGGCACACAAGAAGCGATCTAACGGTATACTTGCGCCATGGTTGTGGGAGGCCTGTATACCCAGTTGACGTGGGCCAGCGAGCGTCATCTTCGCGTTTGTCTCGGCGCGGTGGATTCCGACGGTTGCGAGGCGTACGTGCATCAGGCACAGGCGGCGATCGAGAAGGCGCAGCTGCCGAGTCTTATTGCCATCACACCGGCTTATTCGACCCTCCTGCTTGAGTTTGCCCTGCATCCATTCGACGAGGAGCAGGCGATTGAAGCCGTGCGCCGCGCGCTTGCAGCCGCGCACGAAACCACGGAACGAACGCAAGCGCCCGCGATTGAAATACCCGTGTGCTATGAACCGCCCTGCGCGCCGGATGCGGAAGACGTTGCCCGATCTCACGGCATCGATATCGCCACTCTCATCCGGCTGCACACGCAACCGGTGTATTGCGTGCAATTCATCGGCTTTGCCCCGGGGTTTGGGTATCTCAGCGGGCTTCCGAGTGAACTTGCGACGCCGCGTCTTGATACGCCGCGCGTGCGCGTCCCGGCCGGGAGTGTGGGCATCGCGGGAGATCAGACAGGCATTTATCCGACAGCGACGGCGGGCGGGTGGCGGCTGATCGGTCGGACGCCGCTGGTGATGTTTGATGCCGGGCGCGAGAAACCGTCCCTGCTCGGCGCGGGTGACCGGGTGCGATTCATCCCGATCGGATTCGCCGAATTCAAGGCACAACTGCGAGGCCTGCCTGACGATGAGTGAGGGCGCCGCCCTACGCGTGATCGAACCGGGGATGCTCACGACCATCCAGGACCTTGGTCGGAGCGGGTGGACAGGTATCGGCGTGGCGCGCGGCGGAGCTGCGGACACGCTCAGTCTGCGGGCCGGTAATCGGCTCGTGGGAAACGACGACGGCGACGCCGCACTGGAAATGACGCTGACCGGAGGCACGTTTGAGTTTGTAGGCGATACGTGGGTGGTGTTGACGGGCGGCGAGGTGAGCGCCCGAATCGAATGCGGAAGCGGAGCGCGATCTGCCGCCGCGTGGTTTCCATTTGAGATTTACTCCGGTGAGCGGCTCGTCGTCGGGCCAATCCGAACCGGCGTTCGATCCTATTTGTGCGCAGCGGGTGGAGTCCTTGTTCCGAGTATACTGGGAAGCCGCTCTACGCATCTTGTTGGAGGGTTCGGCGGGTTGGACGGACGCGCGCTTCGCAAGGGCGATGTGATCGACTTGGGTGACGCCGCTCGGCGGAGCGCCGATACACCAACGGCCGAGCGGGCCAGGGCATTTTGTCAGTCCATTCTGGCGCGACGCACCGTGCGGACGGTCGACGGCGTTCATCAAAGCACCTTCGATGCGGGCGATGTTGAGCCCTTCTGGGCATCCGGCTTCGAAGTCTCGGTGCAGTCTGATCGTACCGGGCTGCGCTTGAACGGCCGCGTGGGGCCATCCACATTGGGAGGTCGCATGCCGAGCGAGGGAATGATGCCGGGCGCCATCCAGGTGCCGGAATCCGGCGAGCCCATTGTGCTGATGGTCGATCACCCCACGACGGGCGGCTACCCGGTGATTGCCTGTGTCGCCACTGTGGATCACTGCGTACTCGGGCAGGTTCGGCCGCGCGAAGTGCTTCGGTTCGAACGTGTCCATCGTTCGCAAGCGCGGGCATACTTCGCGGAGCAGGAGCACCGATTTGATACGGAGGTGCCGCCGCGATGAGCGAACCTCGCACCGGCTATTGGTGGCGAGAGGTCGACGCCCGGGCCTGGCGTGCGCTCGCGGCGGCGGGCGCGGGCTGGACACTCGACGCGATGGATGTGACTTTGTACGTCATTGCGCTGAGTTCCATCGCTGCGGAATTTGAGCTCACGAAAGCAGAATCCGGCGTGGTTGCATCGGCGACGCTGCTGGCCTCTGCCTTTGGCGGCATCGTGAGCGGGGCCCTGGCGGATCGGTTCGGTCGGGTCCGTATGCTCATGATCTCGGTGATGATCTATTCCGTCTTCACTGCCCTGACGGCTACCTCGCAGAGTTTTGCTCAACTGATTCTGTGGCGCATGCTCGTCGGAATCGGGATGGGCGGCGAATGGTCGGCCGGTGCGGTGCTGGTCGCGGAAACATGGCCGGCACAGCATCGCGGCAAGGCCATCGGCCTCATGCAGTCGGGCTGGGCGATCGGTTACGTCCTCGCCGCCGTCCTGGGCGCGCTGATCCTTCCCATCTGGGGCTGGAGGGTATTGTTCCTGGTGGGTTTCGCGCCCGCACTGCTGACGATCTGGATCCGTCGGAAAGTGCCGGAGCCGCAAGTATGGAAGAAGCTGGAGGTCTCCAACACGTCGAGCCGAAGCAGAATTGCGATGCTGATGCGTCCGCCGCTTCGGGGGCGCGTCCTCATCGCGACGGCGACGACGGCATCTCTGCTCTTCTCCTATTGGGGTCTGTTCACCTGGGTTCCGACGTACCTGGCCAGCCATGAAGCCGGTGGTGCAGGACTGGGGATCGTGAAGTCGACCGCATGGATTATCCCGATGCAGATCGGCGCGTTCTTCGGATACACCAGTTTCGGGTTTCTGGCGGATCGGTTCGGCCGCAAGCCGACCTTCATCGCCTTCGTACTGGGAGCGGCGGCGATTGTGCCGATTTACGGAGCCAGCGCGCGGAGTGAAATGACGCTCATGATCCTGGGGCCTCTTGTGGGATTCCTGGGTCATGGCTATTTCAGTCTCTTCGGAGCGATGCTGGCGGAATTGTTTCCGTCGGCGGTGCGCGGCACGGCGCAGGGTTTCTGCTACAACGCCGGCCGCGCCGCCAGCGCACTGGCCCCATGGGCGATCGGTTCGCTGGCGGATCATCGCGGATTCGGCTACGCACTGGGCATGACGTCCATCCTGTACCTGGTCGGAGCAGGACTGGTGTTGCTGTTGCCGGAGACCCGTGGCAAGGAGATCGTGTGAAGCGGGCCACGATTGATCTCAACTGCGATCTGGGAGAGCGCGACGATGTACGCGGCATGGCCGAGGACATGGCCCTGCTTGATCTCGTGAGTTCCGCCAATATCGCCTGTGGCGGACACGCCGGAGACGATCAAAGCATGGCGCGAACGGCCGCGGCTGCGATGGAGCGCGGCGTGGCGCTGGGCGCGCACCCCGGCTATCCGGATCGGGAGAATTTCGGCCGTGTGAGTTGTGAGATGGCCTTGCAGGCGCTCGAGGATTCGATCGCGGCGCAGGTTGATGCGATACTGCGGATCATCGACCGTTGCGGCGGTGAACTGACACACGTTAAGCCGCACGGCGCGCTCTACCATGCGGCGATGCGGCAGCGCGAGGTCGCGGAAGCCGTGGCGAAAGGCATCGCACACACGGGCTTGTGTGTGGTCCTCGTTGGCCAATCGGCCTCGCCGGCGCTTGATGTGTGGCGTGCTATGGGATGGCGCGTCGCTTCGGAGGCGTTCGCCGACCGCCGTTATGAGACGGATGGCTCACTGCGCGCTCGGCACGAGACGGATGCGCTGATTGATGATCCGTCGCAGGCCGCGGCGCAGGCCGTTCGAATTGCCAGGGGATTGGGCGTTACGTCCGCGGGCGGCGGAATGGTGAACCTGCTTGCGGATACCATCTGCCTGCACAGCGATACACCGAATTCGGTTTCGGTCGCGCGGGCCGTTCGTGAAGCGCTGGCGCGCGAGGGGATTGGCATTCGAGCACTGTGACGAACAGTCGGCCCATGCTGCTCCATCGGCAGCTCACGCTACGACCGCAGGAAAATCGCACTCGTCACGCCGGCGTTACCAACACCACGCGCCGCCACGCCCCCACTCGCGACCCCATGCGTCGTGCGTACGGTATCCAAACGATCGCCCGGGATAAAATCTCGGTCCACTATTGTAGACGGGCCGATAGGAACGCACGTAATGATGATAGATGACAGGCGGCGGGTAGAACACGGGGACCGGCTCGACATACACAACCGGGGGCGGCGGAGGCGAGTACACTTCGTAACGCGTTTCGTATTGCACATTCACCGCGACAACTTCGCAGGGGACACGGCACAATTTAACCTTGGTTGACTCGTCATCCAGAAGTCTGTTTCGGTTGCGATCGATCAGTTCGGCACGAACACGCAGACGGCAGGGATCACGCATCAACCCATCCGGCAGGCGCATGGTCACTTCGTCGCGAAACTTGATCTTGTCGTCGTCGCAGGGATTCCCCGCAACCGGCGTCGACACGGCAAGCGAAATCAACCGGCCGTCTCCATCGGCCAGCGCATGACCGCATTCCGTCGGCGTAAAGACCAGCTCAATCGCGTCATGCGAATGCGCGTACTTGATTTCGAGCTTGTAACGGATGTGCAGGAACCACTCTCCGTCGCGCCAGTCCAGCTTCGCCTTGAGCGATTCCACATCGCCCTTCGGCCTTCGCTGCTTGCAGCGACGATCGCAGTCATCCCCCGCCTGTACGGTGGAACTTGCCAGCAAGAAGATCGCCGCCCACACGAGCCCACTACCGAATGTCGAAATTTTCAACATGTGTCGTACTCCTGTTTCCTGCGCTTCGGTCGAGAAGATATCCCCATTCGGTACTGGCGCCGTTTGAAGGAAGCGTCAACGGCCGAGACGGCCGTACCACCCGAACTCTGCCAGCCCCCCCTTCATCTTAGCAACGAAAACCAAGCTGTATACTATAGCAAGGGAGGAGTTTCCGGATTGGTCGCGGAAAGTTTCGCGATTTCGTAGGAATCCTGACGGCTCAGAACGGCCGCTCTCGCAGCCCGTACGGTGTGGTGATCATCAAGATCGAAAGCGTGTTTCGCGCGAGCGTAGCGTCACCCCTTGCGGGTGACGACGAAACAGATCGAGCACTCCGACGCAGCGGCCGGCGCTCCCCCGCATTTGCGTAGCGGCCGGTGTCCCCGCACCCACGCGTAGCGGCCGGCGTCCTCGCCGGCCGAGGAGAGCGAGCAACCGTGCCACCGCTCAGACGACCCCGCAACGAACCGACACTCACCACGGTCTCTGCTACGGCATGATCAGCAGGTCCACGAATCCCTGCACATCGCCGCCATCGACGCTGCCGTCCGGTTGCATGTCGCCGTTGAGCATATCGCAGTCGGGAAACGCGGCGGCGTAACCGGCAGGATCAAGCAGGGCCTGCACGAACGAGGATACGTCGTCGAGGTCGAGGGCTCTTGTCAAGACTACATCGGGCAAGGAGCCGAAACGTTCTCGCAACTGAGCGATGCCGATTCGCGTATTGAGGACAGTTTGAGGGCAGTCGGCCAGTCAACAATTGAGAAACTCTCGCAAGTACGCGAGTTCCAAGACTTTGTGAACTGCCTGCAAAATGAAACGGAGAGGGGGGGACTGTTTCAGACTCGAATCTGCAAGTTGTGTTGCCTGCTCACCTTGCGGCTCAAGTCGAGCGACGACAAAGAGTTCGCTCGTCTCGCTGATATCTTGTTCCTTCACGGTTTTTTGCCGTCTCGTGATGCATCTTGAGGGCAGGTTGAGGGCAGCCGCCGATGCTACATGAACGAACAACGGATACACCGTAACCGCTGAGGATCAGTCATTTGTTTTGTCGGCCGGAGCGCTAACATCGGTGACAACAAGTCGGTAATGTTCTCCCGTTACTATTGCGCCTTTTTGCACCTGTGTTTTTAGTATTTCTTGTATTTCACCCGCTAGGATCGTGAATGAGGCCGGCTTCCCAGTTACTCTATCGCTGTATGGGTCTAACGATTTCGATTTCGGGTCTTGACTGCAATGAATCGTTCCAGTTTCGAGAACGATTGTTGTACGTCCGGTCGCATCCGTTGCTCGAAAACCATCCGAGGTTTCGTCAACATACCATCCGATCTGTTCATCTAGAGATTGGCACTTGACATGTGCGCCTTCTATAGGGCGGAAAGATTCAGCATCCTCTATCTGCACCGATAGCTTCTGCTGCGTTTGCCAGATTACGTCCATAACGCATCCCTGAGGAAGCATCAGAACGAAAACCAGCCAAAACGTAGCACGGCGAGGAGAAGCTGCGTTATGATGGAGATACCTCATTTTTTGTCGCTACGTACTATTAAGGGCGATGGATGATTCGCACGAAAAATTGGTCCAGTATCAGTGATATGGCGCTGGGCCGTGCCGCCCACCGCCTTTGTTGTCGCGAATTGCACCGTCCCTCCATTGACAGAGTCCGCCGTGTTCGAGGTCGCACGCGTGTCCACACTCGTGTTCAAGAATAGGTCGACCTGTGATATCGCGTGCTTTATGTATATCCTTGCACGATGTCATGGTGCATCTGGTCGAAACACCAGTGGGTGAGAAAATGTCCGGTCCTGTTACGCAGCCTTGTCCAGATTCGTTAAGACCAAGAAGGTCGCGGCGAAGTGTTCCAAACAGAAACTTCGCGAAATTTGAATCGGCCCGAAGTTGAACAGTAACTGTCTTTCCGCCCTTGCAGACGCATGTAATAGGCTTGCACTTGGTGCTCAACCCGAGCGGATCAACATAACGGGTTGGAGAAGATCGCACGTACTGATAGAGGTTGATCCCGTCAATTAACGTGTGCTTTATGAAGCCCGTGCCGCCCTCGCCACCAACCAAATCGTGATCCGGTTCGAACCTCATGGCCTGCCCGGATTCAACCATGTCAGGCTCAAGTTCTTGAACTTGGGAAGTTACATGCGTTTGAACACCTACGTTAACCCGCTTCAGTAGCGCGACACTCGGATCGCCGGGGAGCGGATCCCGCTGAAGCCATCGTCCCAGCGCGGGCGTGTAAGTCGCTTCCGCTGCCGACGAAGTTGCAAGGACGAAGCCCAGTACCAGAAACGCTGAATTGGTGCTCTTTATGATCGGGTCTCCAAGACTCACGGATTATGGCCGCGCGACCGGGGCTGCGCCAAGTCGACCGTAGGTTGCGGGGTCGGATTCCCGGCGGAAGGATCGGTCCTGGCCGCGGACGTGCGTACCGCTCTTGGGCAGGGCGGGTCGTCGCTTGGCCTTGGCGGGCCAGCACCGTGATGTCTGCCACCGGTATCTGGTCGGCAGCCACCGCGAGGGACGCCCGAGAGACGATGGCAGCAGGCATCAGGCGATAAGCCTCGGAAAACGCAGTCAAGGCCTCCGGCAAACGGTTGTTGGATTGGAGGCAAGCCCCACGGCTCAGCAGAAAGGTGGCCAGTTCCTCGTTCGGACCGAAAGATCGGAGAAATTCACCGGTCGCCATTTCCGCATCGCTGATCGGCTCTGGCCATTTGCGATAATAATCGTCATCGAAATAGTTCACGTTTCCATTAGACGCGCCTTCGATGTTGAATCGTTCGCCGCCGCCATCCCAGCGGCAAAAAAGGTGCGTCTTGGCCCCGACGAGTTTCATGGGATAGCCAAGCCGCCGACCAATCGCGACGTACATCACCGGCATCGACGCGCACGTGCCGCCGTTGTCGCTGCCGATCATGCCGTGCAGGAACAAGTCCTTGGAATTGGAAAAGTTGATGTCGCGTATTCGAGCGACGTTGTAATGGACGCCGCAGTCCTCCTGTAGACACTGGACGATGAATTCGGCCCGAAGCCGAGCTTCGGAGTGCTTGTAGTGATCCGCGTATCGTGGGTCGTCTACGCGGTACAGGTGCCGTTCGGTCTCGAACTTCACTTTGGCAGCCCATTCATCGAGCTTCTTCGTCGCGAGAGCGATGTCAAGGTTGTCAGCGCCAGGAAGACCGCTCGCGCAAAGCAGGTTCGTGACGGCGATATCCACATGGGCAAGATCATCTGGCGTCATTGCCAACAGTTCGTACAACGATGAACAGGTTTTGGTGGCCCCGGCTGATATCGAAGCCGACGGAGGCGGTGACGGTGCATCGGCAGTTCGTCGAAGTGAATTCGCCGTTAGGAAAGCCGCCGCAGTCAGAGCCATGCCAGCAACGAACGCGGCGAATGGAAAGAACCGACGCTTCCTTGGTGCCGGATCGAGAGGCAAGCTTGATCCTTTCGATCCGACGGCGGAGCCCCTTGTTTTCCGGCCCGTTCGCGCCATCGTGGCGATTTTCCCAACACCGACTCTGGCGTCAATGGACTGCTTAGCGACCCGCGGCCTCAGTTCCAAAACCTGTTTTGGGGGCAGTCTGAGGGCAGTCGCTTGGTGAACAATCGAGACGTCCGTCGCAACTCTCGGCCGCACACGCTTTTGCAAATCGCGGTCTATCCGAATCGGAGAATGTCAGCCTCTTTCTTTGCCGTTGCTACGCTACCGTCGCGTAAGATATTGCAAATCCTGGCTTTGCTTGCGTTGGTCGCCGACACCAAAGAGTATAACGGAGAGGGGGGGATTCGAACCCCCGGTACGTGTTACCGTACACATGCTTTCCAAGCATGCACCTTCAGCCACTCGGACACCTCTCCATGCTGAATTATTCTATATCACTTAGGAGAATTCCGCGAGTTTCGAAAAGGCCCTCGGGCGGCGAGCGGTCTTTGCCGCGGAGTCGGGCTTGTCAGTCGCCGCGATCGGCCTACCATACCCTTCGAGGAAGCGCGCGACCGACACGCATACCCCGTGCGGCGCCGGCGGACGAAGCAAAACCACGCAAACACCCAGAGGCGACCATGGTCACGATCGGCATGAACTACAAGGTCATCCCCGGCAAAGAGGAGACCTTCGAGACGGCTTTCCGAAAGGTCATTCAGGCGATGAATTCCATCCCCGGCCACACCGTCAGCCGGATGGCACGCGACATCGACGATCCGCAGTCGTATGTCATCCTTTCCGAGTGGAGCGATCGAGCCGCCTTTGACGCTTTCATCGCCTCGGACACTTTCCGGGCCGTGGCGACCTGGGGCAAGGAGCAGATTCTTGCAGGCCGGCCGGCGCATACGTATTACGAACACTGAGGGAACGGAGCCCAGGGGCTGACGGAAGAGGGACAACAGGAATCGAGACTACCGGAAGCGTATCCTGGGGAGAGAGGGGTTCCCCACGGGTGGAAGTTGCAGGGAACGGGTGAACTTGCCATCCGCACGCTCAGAACATTCAGTCCCCTGCCGCGCAAGCTGGCCATTTCTGCGCGCGCCACAGACGATCTACTGGCTGGTCATGGGCCCGATCTGCGGGCTTCAGTTCTTCCTGCTCATCACGCGAACGCCGACATGGCTGCGAATTTCCGCCGCCTGTGTGATTTTGCTGACGGCATTCGGTTATGTCCGCGGATATGTGCGACGCCTCGTGCTCTCGCCTGAAGGTGCGGCGCTGCGAATGCTGTTCAGTCGGCGAACGATCCAATGGCATCGCGTGCGATCGGTCGGCCGTTACGTACCCGGCGGCGGACTTGGAGCCACCCCGTACGTCTACATCTCCGTTCATGAGCGTTTGCCGGAAGGGAAGTGGGAGATAAACGACGAGACGCTACAGGTGCAGGACCAGCCCGGTCTGCTCGAAGCGATCGAGTTCTGGCAAGACGCCGCGAAAGAAACGTAGTAGATACACGCTGAGAGCCAAAGGCAGGCCCTAATGATCGCCCTGCGGTGGCTTGGTATCGGTTCCGCCTTTGCCGGCTGGAGCATCGCCGCTTGCATCCGCAGGTCGCTCGCGCCCCATCAACAACACGGTCACCTGCTGGCGCTGCTCAGGCGAGAGGATACCCATGACGGCATCATATAGCCGGGACGCGAGACGATCCTTGGCGACGGGATCCTCCCCTGCCTTTCGCTCGGACTCCATGTGCTCCTTGAAGATGCTGTCGAGCTGTGCATCCTGCTCGGGAGAGCGGTCTTTCAGTTTTTCCACGGCGGCCTTCAGCGCCTGGGGGCTGCGAACGCGGCCGCGATAACCCGAGCGATCCACCATGCGCTCCTGCCAGATACGTTCGAAGCCCTCGACCTGATCCGGCCGCATCAACTCACGCAACTGTCGATGCAGGTCCGTCTGAGCATCGGCGAGCTTCTGTCGCAGTGGAGCTAGCCGCTCTTCCGACTCGGCGCGAAGCTGACGCATCTTCTCTGTCGCTTCCTTGATCCTCGCTTCGTCGTTGCTTTCCTGGGCGGCTCGCATTTCCGACATGACCTGCCGCGTGCGATCGGCGTCTTCCGTCGGCGGCTGGAAGGACTGGCGAATCTCAACCTGGCGAGCGCGATACTCCGTCAGGAATCGCTTCGATTCCTGCCGCTGCTTTTCGTCCAGCCCGAGCGTTTCCGTCATGGTATCCAGCATGTACGTCGGATCCGTCCAGGTCACAGGCCGAGCCACGCGCCGGGTCGGATCGTTCGGGCTCGGCGGAGTCGCCACGGGGGCCTTCCCATGCGAGGGCTCATCCGGCGGCTGCGCCGCGAGGGAAACCGGCAGGGCCAGAATCGCGACCATGCACACGAGGAACGAATACTTACGGGTTGACATCGCTGATCTCCTGTCCGGCAAGGTTGAACGGGCGTCGTTCATCATCCTGGTCATGAGTCACTGTCGCCTCCACGCAGACTACACGGTCCCGGACATCCTAGGTAGATCCTCACGTCCGCGTGACCGGCCCATCGGGCTTTGTGCCCGCTCGACCATTGTACCACCACTACACGACGCGGTGACAATCGCCTCGTTTGACCCTACCCATCGGGCACGCTCTCCAACTAAGATACGCCGACTATGTATTTTGTCATCATCATGGCCTTCGCCCTGGTACTCAGCGACGATCTGCCGCCTCGGCAACTCAACATCTTCGGGGACCGTCCGCCCACCGAACCCGCCGTCCTCACCGCGATGCTGGCTTTCGTGCTCAGTCAGATCGCACTCGTGGCGATGGTCGCCCTCGTCGCGCGGCGACGGACGCTCGCCGCGCTCGACGGAACGCCGGTCGGCCAGAATCTCGCCATCCGCAAATTCGCCCAGGGTCAGTTCTTCCTGCTCGGGCTTCTCGCCGGTTGTCTGATGGCAACGATCGTCTGCACGCCCTGGGCGTCGATGGTCCGTCGCCCGGATTGCTGGAACCTCGATCGTTTGCCGCTGGTGGGCGACCTGCTTCTCCTGGCGCCGTTTTTTCTGTCCCTGACGCTCGCATGGGGGATTCAGTATCGCGCCGAACTCCGGCTCAAAGGTCAACCCCTCGAACCATCGGCGATTCCCCCTTTCGCCCATCCCCCCCGCGCCGTCGTCCCGCGGTTCAGCGCGGCCGCCGCAGCCCTGGCATCCGCCCAACGCAAATCCGCCAACCCGGATCGATCGGTGATCGCCTATGTGCTCGACAAGTTCCGCCACCATGTGCTGATCATCGCCGTGCCAATGACGCTGATCGTCTTCGTCAAACACTTTACCGATCGACTGCGACCGGAGTTGTTCAAGTTAACCGGCCTGCCGTGGCTTTCCGACGCGCTGCTCGGACTGGCTTCGATCACCGTGCTCGTGCTCGCGCCGGTCATGCTGCGCTACGTCTGGTCCACCGAGCCGCTGCCCGCCGGGCCGTTGCGCGATCGATTTGTGCGAACGTGCCAACGAATCGATCTGCGCTATCGAGAAATACTTCTCTGGCACACTCACGGCCTGACCGTCAACGCCGCGGTGATGGGTTTCATCCCGCAGCTTCGCTACATCCTCGTCTCCGACGCCCTGCTGGAAACCATGGACGAAGAAGAAATCGAGGCGGTCTTCGGCCACGAGGCGGGTCACATCCACCATTGGCATCTGCCCTTCTTCGGGGCCTTCGCGGCGACGTCGATGTATGTTTCCGGCGGCTTCGTTCTGCTCCTGGAGCGCGTCCTGATGATACGCGATTACGCGTTGCTTCAGTTGGGAGGACTCGGCGCGCTCTTGTTCATCTGGCTCTTCGGCTTCGGATGGTTGTCGCGAAGATTTGAGCGTCAGGCCGACCTCTTCGGCGTTCGCTGCGTCACACCGGACGTGAAGTCCTGCCTGCAATGGTGCCCTGTTCATGGCACCAGTCGCACAGCCGGGCTCTGCGTCTCCGCCGCGAACCTCTTCGGCCGCACCCTGTCCAAAATCGCCGGCTTAAACGGCATCCCCCGCCGCGCCCCAAGCTGGCGACACGGCAGCATCGAATCGCGCTGCCGACTGATCGAGCAGATGGCCGCCGACCCCGCCGCATTGACCCGCTTCGACCGCTACCTGTTCCATATCAAGATCGCTCTTGCCATCACCACGCTCTTCGGCACCATCGCCGCCGCCGTCATTTACTACGAAAGCATCGCCCGCGCTCTCGGCTGGCGGTAACTGCCGACCTCACGCCATGCCCGGGCGCGGCCATGCGGGGAACATTCGGCCGGGATGCATCGGACGAGGCGGCCTCGCGGGTTGTTTCTTCGTCGAGGATTCCGCGGCAAGTGAACCCGTGGGCGGCTTGACCTGGGACATGATCTGCTGCGCTTCAAGTGCACGGCGCGTCGCAACCTTGAGCGCGACGTGCAGCCCGACGAGCGTGAACATCAGCTCAAGGTATTCTTCATTGTGAAACATCCCGTGGACGCAATACGCCGCCATGCCCAGCCAGAGGCCGCGCGCCAGGTTGTACGACCAGCGCATATCATCCGGAAGTTTTCTCGCCCATTGCATGAAGCGATACATGGAAATAAACGAACCGACGACCAGCACCAGCCACAACGGGTGGCCCACGAACCCCAACTCCGCGAGATTCTGCAGGTAGATGTTGTGCGCCGCCTTGCGGCCGCCATCAAAATAGCTCTTGGCCAGCTCAAAATTGTTGAAGCCGACGCCGCTGACCGGATTCTGCATGAGCAGCTTGCCCGCCACCTGCCATGTAAAAAGGCGCGATCGCGCAGACCGGTCCTCCTGATAATTCACGATCGACTGAAACCGCTCGATAATCTCCGCGCCGGATGTTGAAAAAGCCACGATCAACACAAGCACAACGGCGGTCATCGCCCGCAAGCGATACCGACTGGACCAGGCCATGCCCGTGAGTACGACGCCCAACGCGAGAAAGCCCGCGCGGCTGCGCGAACAGATTATCGCCAGACAGATGAGCACGGCGCAGGTCACGAGGACGTTTCGCCATCTTGCGCTCTTGAGCGTAAGCCCGTAATAAAACACCATCGGGAGGATCATGACGCTGGTCAGGGCGAAGAGATTGTTGTCATAAGTCTTGCCGTAGACCTGGTGCGGGCCCAGCAGGATGACCTTCAAACCGCCCTTGATCGCCCAGAACGCCGTGGCCAGCGCCACGACGATATAAAGAATTCGCACGCGTCGCTGATCGGATGCCATGCCGGTCAACAGGGCCGTCACGATGAAAATCTTCCACAGCGCGCGATACTGGAAGGCGTTGTTCGACAGCGGATACGGTACGATCAGCCGATTGATGGTGATGTAGAGCAGAAGGAAGAGAAAGACCCAGATCGGCCAGGCGGGCTCAAACAGAACATTCTGCACAAGTCGCTCGCGCCAGCCGACCACGCGGCCGGAGAGCGCTTCCTTTCGCGGGACGAGCTGTACGCGCCGAACGCCGATTGCCAGCGCACCGATGATCAGCGGCACGCCCACCAGCATGGCATCCTGAAAATCGGGGCGCCAGCAGAAAATCTTCGGCTGCAACAGGGAGATCACGTAATAGACGCACAAGCCGAAGAACGGCCGGCTGAGCACCAGCGGCAGTACCGCCAGGAGCAAGGCAACATAGATAGCAAAACGCATATTCGTTCTCGTTCAGTTCTGACCGACCATGCACAGCGGATCAGCAGGCGGGGTATGCAAACCGTGATCCATGCCGTTGCCGATGCTTTCATTGGCATGATTCGATCTGTCCGGTAGCGCCGCGACCCGCTTGACCAACTCGATCAACTCCCGACCAGCGAGATCCCACGTAAAAAGCGATTCCGCTCGTTGACGCCCCTTCGTGCCGAGGGCGCGGCATAGGGCGCCGTCGTCTCGAAGGCGTCGAAGCGCCTTGGCAAATGCCGCCGGGTCGTCACGATCCACCAGCAGGCCGCAGTTTCCATCATCAAAGACTTCGAGATTTGCATTGCAAACCGTGATTCCATCCGGACGCAAGCCGACGCATGGCAGCCCGCAACACATTGCCTCCGCCAGTGCGCCGCCAAACGACTCGCAACGCGACGGGAAAGCGAACGCGTCCGATGCGTGCAGGAAAGACCGTACGTCATCCTGCTCACCGCAAAGCTGCACCTTGCCCTCCACGCCCTCCTGCCGGATCAACGCAGCGACCTCACAGCTGAGCGGTCCGTCACCGACAAGCAGGACGCGAATTCGATCCGTCCGCATCCGAGCCGCCGCCCTCACCAGCAGATCAACGTGCTTCTCGGTTGATATTCTGCCGCTCCAGCAAACGACAAAATCGTCGGCGTCGAGGCCGAGCCGCTGTCGTGTCGCTGCCCGAGCCGACGCATCGGCCGGTACAAGCCACGCAGGATCGGCCCCGCCATGAATCGTGTGGCATTTCGCTCGTGCAATTCCGTAGGATGCGATGACGCGCTCACGCGTCTGCACACTGTCAAACACGATCGCATGGGCCGTTCGGAAAGCATCCCGCTCGTTGCGGTGCTTCAAGGTTCGATCCAGCGCAAACGCCGCGCGCCGGGCAACATTCAAATCAGTCTGCGACGCCCGATCCGCCGCATCGTGCAAGAGCGTCGTCCCGCCGCAGACATAGATCACAGGCGCTCGGCCGTCTGATGCACCGTAAGCCGCAGCCATTTCGGGCTGACAGGTGATGAACAGTTCATGCTCACGCCCGATCGACTGCAAAGCGGAAGCGGCCGCTCGCCGTCGAACCCACGCCTGCAGTGACCAGTGCAAGGGCGTCGCCACATCACTTTCATAAGTCTGCACGCCAATGCGTGCGATCTCTGCCCGCACCACATCGGTCTTTGCTGCATCGACGTAGAACCGCACATCGTGTCCGGCGGCCTTCGCGCGCGACGCCAGTTCGACGGCGCGCCGGGAAAGTCCGCAGCACCGGGTTCGCAAAGTCGGCATGTGCCATGCGATCTTCATGCCGCCTCCTTCGACGATAAGGAGTCATCACTCACGGCAAGCTTCGGCCCGTTATCGACACACGACTCAATCGTGCGTGCGTACTGTTCCGCCAGTCGATCCCTGCGAAATCTCTGGACAACCTCGGCTCGGTGACACGTCAGCAAGGCGCCCGACTGCCAGGCAGCCCAACATTGCATGATCGCCCCATGCCACGCATCGGCGCCTGCGTCTTCCACGAGCGTGCAAGCGCCGGCCTGCTGCAAGACATCGGCGATGGCCGTGCCGCGATGGACGAATGCGAGAAGGTGCCCGCCGAAAGCCAGGTATTCATAGACCTTCGCCGGGATGCAATATCGTCCGCCTTCCACAGCAGGCGTCGTCAGCACCAGCGCGTCCGCCGAAGCCATTTCGCGAATCGCTTCCGAATGATTCTGATAGCCGACGACCTCAATGAACGCTTCGTCCGTCGTGCGCAGAAGGGCGCGCTGTGCCGCGGAGAGACTGCCGACGACGCGCAGGGCGATCCGCCCCGCTGCGTTCGACCGTTGCCGATGAATCCGTCGCAGCGCGTCAAGAATGGGCTCAATGCTCTGGTCACGATAAAACGAACCGACATACGTCAGCGTAAATCGATCCTTCGACACCGCGCGTCGAGGCAAATCGACCGGGCAATCCGTCGCATCAAAGCCATTTGGTATCGTTGCGATCGGCCTACGGATCGCATCGCCGTATCGCACGGCAAGCCGCTCCGAAAGCTCCGGACAGGTCACAACGACCTGATCCGCCTCCGTCAGGATACTCCGCTCCAGCCGCTTCCAATACCGTCGGGCCGGCGCACCGCTCGCATCCAATGCAAAGTTGTCCAGAATGGGATCACGCAGATCGGCAATCCAAGGCACGCCGATCCGCCGCTTGAGATGTCGACCGACAGGATGCGTTGCATGGACCGGCGACGTCGTCATCACCGCTTCAATGGGATGTTCGCGGTGAATACGTCGGGCTTGCGACACCGCCGCGGAAACCCAGAGCCGCTCCGGCTCGATGAATTGCATTCCGAAAGAACGCACACGGCTCACCATTCGCTCAAGCCGCCAGTAAATTCGATCCTCGATATCGCGCCGTCGGGCATCGTTGCTTTTCGCCCCGCAGATTCGGGCCGCCAGGGCTCCCGGTTCGAACCCGAGCGTCGGATAGACATCGACATCCGGACACTCGTTGGAAAGCGATTCATCCATCAGCGGATAGTGCCGATGCCCCGCGCAGATCACGTGCGCCCGCCAACCGGCACATGGAAGATACTTCGCCAGCTTGAGCGCGCGCTGCACCCCGCTGCCGCCCATCGGCGGATAGTGATAGGTGATCAACAGCAAGTGCCGCTCGGCTGACACGTTTCGTCCCTTACTTTCCATTGATCGCCACGCAGTGAACGACCTTGACGGGCACCCCACAGCCCAATCGCCTACACCAGTCGCTCCCGCACCAATTGCTGCACGCGCCACGGCCATCGTGAAGAACCGGCCGGCGACTCAAGCACACGGGCAAGACCGCGCTTGATCCGCCACGTCGGCCGCAGGCCCCATCCCCGCGTCGCCGCCGAGCGAGAGAGTCCAATTGCATCCAGTGCCCCGACGATTCCTGCCTCCACATCATCCAGCGCAGGCCGCCAACCGCATTCGTCATAAACGCACGGCGTACCCAGCGGGTTCCACACCGTCTCGTAACGCTGTCGATTGGTGATCCCCAATCGTGTCCAGCGCGACTCACCGCCGCTGCCCCAGACGTAATGCGGACATCCGCACAAACTTGCCAGGTGCAACCCCCCGGTGGACGCCCCCGCCGCAAGTCGCGCGCTGGAAAGCTGACGAATCGCCGCATCAAGCGGCCGACGATACGTCTCCACGCGAAGCCCGCGAGCCGCCAGGCGCGCCGCCAGTTCTTCCCACCACGTCGGCGGGCAATTTCGTTCAGGCGCGATGCTTCGCTCACGAGGCACAAGCAGGACGTCGACCGTGATCTCCGCCGCTCGTCGGAAATTCTCAAAATGCTGATCCGAACGACGCGTGGACCAGACCTCTCCACGAAAGCCGGGCATAAGAAGGTCGGCGTGTTCCAGATCAACGCCACCGGCTTCGCAGGACGCGCGCACTTGCTGCAAGACCAGCTCACGCAGCAGCTTCGTGTCGACAGCCCGACCGTCCGCATGTACGCGATGATCCTCGTTGGCCATGCCCGGCAATGCGTATTCGCGAAGGGGACAGAAGACAACCGGAGTCTGACCTTCGGCAGGAACATAAAGCGGCCTGCGATCCGTACGCGCGCAGACGACTACGCGCTCATGGCCGCCGCGCGCGGCCAGACGTCGAACACGCCCCTGCCAGTTCATCAGTTCCCAGCCGAACTCGCCGGCATATGGGGCTACAACCAATGTTTTTGCCGTCGGGGTCATCGGCCGTCTCCCGGCGCTTCGGTTGCACGTGGCAACAAGGCGTTATCCGGCCAGTCCTCGACCGCCTGCTCAAAATCTCGTTGTGAACCGCACGGCGCCGGTTTGCGTGACAATTCGAAGGGATCCACGGCGGCACGGTTGATCCGCCGTCGTGCGTCCAACGCCGCCCGATGTCCCGTCTCGGCCGCCAGCCGCTTCGAATCCGCGTTGTAGTGCCGCTTGAGCCCGAAGGGATACGCAAGGGCGAGCGGCTCGTAGCCAACGATGGACCTCAGCGCGTCGCGCGCCCGAGTCATCTCGCCACGCTGACCCTCTTCATCGAGTGCCGAGAGAATGGCATGCGTGTGTGTATGATTGCCGAAATCCACCAGCTCCGGATCAACTTCCGCCATCTCCTCCGGCTCGAGATAGGGACGCAGCTTGCCCGCCAGGGCCGCGCCCGTCGTGCCGGTCGCTTCCACGAGCGATTCGAGAATCTCCGGCAGATCAGCGCGAAAGTTCTGCCTCGCATACTCCTCGACATCCTGATCGGGTCGCGGCGGCGCAAAGCCCTCCAGCGCCATCGCCTCCTGTACCTTCGCGCCGAGACCCTGATTCACGAGCCAGCGAAGCTTGTGCTGCCATTGCAGATCCGCGTTGCCGATCACCGAGGTGACCGCAAAGATCGTCATGGGAATGCGCCGTCGCCGAAGAATCGGCATGGCAATGCGAAGCGAGTCGGCCAGTCCGTCGTCGATCGTGACGACCACGGCCCTACGCAGATGTTCGTGCCGTTCGAGTGCGTCCACCAGCTCCCGCATGCTCGTGGGGCGATAGTTTTCGACGAGGTAGTCCATCTGCCGTTCAAACTCGGCGGGATCGTGTCGAAGCGTGGTGCCGCGCGTAAAAAGGTTGTCCTCCGCGGCGATGCTGTGATAGTTGATGAGGTTGATGCACCGCTCATTCTGCCGGCGACGCAGCCGCCGCAGCCAGTGGCCCGTCCACGTATCAAACTCCGTTCTCGCCAGCCAGCGACTCATCAGGAAGTCTCCTTACTTCTATTTCGGCAGCACGCCGGATCGCCTGCGGGCGATACGCGTCAACATCGTCGCCAAATCCGCGGCCTGCCTTTGTCGGCTCAGCGGCGCAAGCTGTTCGGCGGGTCGCGTGACCTTAAGGTTTCCGGCCAGCCAGAGCCGATACAACTCGCCGATCGCTCGCGTAATCCCCTCCACGTCGCCCGGCGCACAGATGGTTACGCCGTCATACTTCCGCAACTGCTCGGCCGCGGCGCCATTCAATGGAACGGCCGCGAGAATCGCCCGACCACTGCCGATGCACTCGTACATCTTCGCCGTCGAGTCCATCTCGCCGCCCGGAACATCCGGCAGGATGATCAGGTTCACATCCACCGAGGCCATCTCCGCCAGCGCCTGCGAATGCGACAGCATGCCCAGATAGCGGATCGCTCCACCATCCGCAGGCCGATCGAACTCCGATACATAGGAACCGGGTCGCCCGGCGAATTCGAGTCGCGCGCGTCCGGCGCTTCCGGGCGTTTCCCGCACAAACCGTCGAAACGCGTCGAGCACAACCTGAGGACTTCGCGCCGAGTAAAGCGACCCGGCATGAAGCATGCGAAACACGCCGGACGCCTGAGCAGTTCGCTCCGACGGAAAATCCGCAGGGTCGTAGCCGTTCGGCAAGGTCACAAACTTGCTCGAATTGAATCTTTGATAACGACGGCGAAACCGCTCCGTCATGGCGTCGTTGACACTGAGGACTCGTGCCGCGCGATGAACCACGGCGGCTTCACAGGCCCGCGTCAGCAGTTGGCCCGATCCACTCTGCCATTGCCGCCAGTGGATGTACTCCACCCACGGATCACGAAAATCCGCCAGCCACGGCCGACGAATCAGCGCGGATACGATCATGGCAACCAGATGATCGCTAAAGGGCATGCCCGACGAGAAGATTGCATCGCAGTCGTAACGACGATGCAGCGCGACGGCGGCACGCACGGCCGAAGGCAAACGCCAGATACCGCGATCGGGAAACGTTAACGCATCGTGAGTTCTCTGAAATCGCCACTTGAGCGCGCTGTTCCACCAGACTTCGCCCAGCCCGACACACTCCGTCAGCCGCCCGAAGTGCCTCGCCAGGAAGCGCGATGCGTATCCGGGCAGATTGTCGAGAACCGCGCTGAGCCGATGCACAGGCACCGACGCTGGAACGTCCAGCAGACTGTCGAGATCGGTCGCGCGGCGAACATCCTGCGCCGAGACGCGCCCGGATCGCTGCGCCCCGGTGAGCACCACAGGGTCCCATCCAAACCGCGGCAGATACTTGACGAACTTGCGAACACGCGTGGCCCCAACGGATGCAACCGGCGGAAACCGACTCGCAATAACGAGCAATCGACGGCGATCCGTGGATTCAGCCGCATCCTGCTCAATAACCTGCGATGCGGATTCATGATCGAGAGATTCAACCGCCCGATGCGCGCGAAGGTACGATGCCCGCGTAGGCGTCACTTCGGGAGGAAAAACCAAGATCTGCGGACTGAGTCGGGCCACGAACGCTCCCTCGTTGCGGGGCGCAGGAATTGCCACCCGCGCGCACGACATCTCAAACGAATTCCGTCAAGGATGTATCGAGCGGGGTCAGATCGAACTGAAGTGATATCGGAAGTCCCGCCGCGCTCCCGGCATTTCCTGCGGCGCGTGACCGGGAGGCATCGAAACCGGCAATGCCCTCTTCCCAATACCCCGCGATATGCCCCGCGAAATTGACGCCGTGAGCGATTCCCGTGCGAACTTCGCTTCGGGCTCCTCTCCGACGACCAGCGAGTGATACCGCCCCATTGCCTCAGTCCAACTGCAATTTACCGCCACGAAACGGTAGCCGGATTCCGCGATTCGATCGCAAAGTGCGTCATTCCGACAGAGCCGAATGACCCGCTCACCAAACGCGGCCGCATCGCGCGCAACCAACAGGTGCCGCCCCGCTTCGGCGCTCAGGCATGACGCCACGTCCGGCATCGCCACCACCGGCCGGCGATGAGCCATCGCTTCCAGCACCTTGTTTGCCATCCCGCGGGCGATATGCAGCGGCGCGATGACGACACGCGATTGCGCAAGATAGGGCCGTACGCTCGCCACTTCACCGGTCACACAAACACCCGGTCGATTCCCCAGCCGCCGAACCGAACGCGCGGGATTCCGCCCGACAATCATTAACCGTGCCCGCGGCTGCGAGGCCAGCACGCGCGGCCAGACCTCGTGCACAAACCATCCAATGCCGCTGACGTTCGGCCGATAGTCCATCGCGCCGATAAAGGAAATAATCGGCTCGCGGCTCGATGCCCGCGAAATGGCACTCGCCGGCAGGTCCACACCGTTGGGTATGACATGCAGCTTTGAATGTTCGCCACGCGGATCAAGCAAGGCCTTTTCACGCGGTGTAATGACGATCGTCGCATCAAAAGCGTCCATGCATTCTCGTTCATACGCCCGAAGGCGCCGCCCTTCCATCGCATGGATACACGACATCGGCCAATGCGTCGATGCCGCATAATCCAGCCACTTCTCGCTGTCGGCGTCGCAGAGATCGAGCACCCGTCGCGTCGCCCGCACCCGAAGCGCATACGGCGCCATGCAAGCCGAAAACGCAGCAACCGCGTCGAACTCCACCGCCTCGCTCCAGATGTCCAGCCGCCGCCGCAGTCGCGCATCGTCATAGGCGGCCAGCGTGATCGGCCGCTTGCCCGCGAGGGCCGCGACCGCTTTCAACCGCGCACGCGCAGCCGACCATTCAACCGTATACACCTCGCGGCACCATTCCCGCAGAGCCGCCGCGTGAACACGATCCTCCCGGCAATCGACAAAGCAGGCGCAATAGACGTGGTGACTCGCCGCGAGCCGCTGCAGCTCGTGAAACGTGCGGATCTTGTCTCCCTTGTCCGGAGGAAAAGGCACGCGGTGCGTCAGGAAGAGAATGTTCTTTCGTCGCGCCATGCGCAGGGTCCTGCTCCTTGACCATCCTCAACCGGGAATCGATCGCGCAAGCCACGAACCCAGGGGTCGCGTCATGCCCAGCGGCAATCGCCGCCAGACGCTTCGCGCCGCCTGCCAGCGCGCCGACGTCGGCGCAAGGTCCGGCAGCGTGCGGTTCTCACCGACAAAATCTTGATACTCGAGGACGCGCGGTGCAAAGCCGCACAGCTTCTTGAAAACGCAGGCCCCGGCGTTATCCAGGCGGCTGCGGCCGAAGTCATACACTTCGCAGCCCATCTCCACTGCCCGCTTCATCGACTCCATATACAGATATTGCGAGAGCCCGTAGATCGCGGCTCGCTCATCGAATCCGACAAAGTACGGCATCGCCGTTCGACGATGTAAAAACGATACCAGACCTGCCACCGCACGCCCTTGGCAACGGACGATCTGTGACACGCAACGACCGGGCGCCGCCGCCGCGATCGAACGAAAGAATCGCAGCGGGTAATTCGGCGACCCAAGTCTTCGCATCGATCGGGCATAGAGTCGCCACGCCTCATCGAGGAGATGATCTCCAAACTCGACCGTCACCGCATGCTGCTGCGCTGCCTTCCGCGCCGCAGCCCGTGCCTTTCGTGGTAGCAGCTCAACGACTTCATCCGCTCGGCTCGGAAGCTCCCGAATGAACGTCGCATGACTGCGTCGAATCGGCGCCTGCGAATCCGCCGCGCTAACGGAACGCAGCTCCAGCACCCGCGCGCCGCACCGTCGCATCAGAGACTGCGCCTCAGCCAGGAGCACAGCCGCGGCTGCATCGTCGTTCGCAAGCAGGCCGCCATAGGTCGCATACGGCTGGCTCACCAGCATCCGACCGGCAATCGCGCTGTCAATAAGAAACATCGGGAGCACGCCGACCACGTCTACGCCTCGCAGGGCAAGAAGGTAGTGTGCCCGGTGGCTGAACGCCCTTTCCACCGATGTCTTCCATGTCAATTCGTGAAAGAAAGTGCCGTCGGGATGTCGCCCGACATATTCCACCCATGCGGCTTCATTCGATAGGGAGAGCGGACGGACTTGAATCACTTCGCCGATCATGATTAAAACAGGGCCTTGCGATTCCCGAGCGATGCGTGCACCCCGATCCTTCATGCAACGGGAAGCGGTCCGATCCGTCGATCGGCCTACTCGGCGTCGCGCGATGACCGGTAGCCCTCGATCGCATCTCGAAGACTACTGCCGGTGGCGATGCAACCCATGACGCTCAGGTTGTTCGATTGCAGCCATTGCACGGACTGCCGAACCAGGTGGGTCGCCGTTTTGTGCATACGAACGACCATCACCACACCGCTGCACAGGGCCCCGATAACCCCGACATCCGACACGCGCTGTACCGGTGGTGTATCGACCAGCGTGTAATGGAATCTCTCGCGGATTTCATCAAACACCCGCACGGCGGCCGTCGAGTTCAGCAGCTCCGTGGGGTTGGTCTCGCCCAGGTGACCGGCCGGGAGGATGCTGAGATTCCCCAGCGGCGTCGCCCGTATCGCCTCATCCAGTGTCGCCCTTCCGGAAAGCACCTCCACCAATCCCGGCGCTCGCTGCATGCCGAACACGCCGGCCAGCGCGCCAAGCCGAAGATCGCAATCCACCGCCAGTACGCGCATCCGGCGAATTTCCGCCATGACCACGGCAAGATTTGCCGTCGTGATCGTCTTGCCTTCGCGGGGAACACTGCTCGTAACGGCCACGCACGCCCGCTCATTCATCTGGGCACGACAGAGCATCCACGTGCGTACGGCGCGATACTGTTCGACAATCGACGAGGTCTTGTCGGTAAGCGCCACAACCGAGGGATCTACCGGCCAGTCGTCCGTGCAATTCGTACCAGGCGCGGGGCCTTCCTTCTGCACGGTCGGTGACCGTTCGTCCTGCGCGAACCGATTCACATGCGTTGTCGGCTCAAACGGGACACGGGCCCTTGGCAGTTCCTCCAGCGATACCTCGGCAACCGTCGCCGCCGCGATGGAATCATCCGACCCGCGTCGATGCTTCTCCGCGCGATCCCATTCGGCCTTCTTCAATGCTTCCGCGATGTGTCCCATGTCTGTACCAACCGTCCCGATGGACTCGAAGTTCGTGCTCGATACAAATACGACGGCCCTGGCCGATCTCAGGGCTCGATCTCGCTGAATGCCACGCCGCCCAGGTGAATCGTCGATCCTTTCAACGACTCGATCTTCGCCGGCTTTTCAATGCTCAGATAGGCCACGGCCCCCGCGGAAAAAAGCGCAAGAACCAGACCCGCGGACACGACCGGCATCACTACAAACTGACGAATCAGCCGACGACGTCGTGTGGCCTGCGTCAGTATCTCATCCACGCTCTCGATCACCGGAATCGTCAGCGCCGTACTGAGCTGCTTGACGGTCTGAAAAGAACGATCGAACAGCTCCGCGCCGAGAACGAAGACCACACCGACGGCCGTACCGATCGCCAGACAGATAAATAAGACCATTCGTGCGTCCGGCGAAACCGGCCGGGGAGCCATCAAGCTCTCTTGCATCGTGGTGAACTGAATGCCGCGATTACTGTCTTCCACCGCGAGGATGTGGCCGATGGGGCCCAGGTTCGCCTGCCAGCCGGCCAATTCCTCGCGCAGCCGTTCGGACTGCTCGCGAAGCTTCAGGTAGGCCTCGCGTTGATCTGCGGTCTCCACGCGCCGTCGCTCGATCCGGCGAATCTGCCCCGCGATCTCCTCATGGCGAGCAGAAGCCGCCGTGAGTTCGGCAAGGTGCTCCGCGAGTTGAATTTCCATCTGCCGGCGAGGTGAGATCCCCGGCTCAGCCGTCGCATCATGGCGAGGGATCGTCCGGGGAAGTTCCGTCAGCTCGGCCTCGCGTGCCTCGATCGTCTTTCGAAGCCGAACGATCGTTGGATGCTGGTCCGTCATCAAACGTACCAGCTTATGGTTCGCGATCTCGTCATGCAGTCGACGAATCTCGTTCTCGATTTCCTCCGCCCGCGGATTAATCTGCTGTGGCGCATCGCAGACGTCCGGCGCGGCGAGCGCCTCATCTTCCGAACTCGACGAGGCAAGCAGTGCCAGCAGCTTGTCGCGCCGGGCTGTCAGTTCTTCCAGCTTGCGCTCCAGGTCCAGCCGCTCCACGATCAGCGAGGTTTGCTCCGCTTGCGTCGGATCCGGCAGGGCGGGGTCAATCCCCGGATATTTCATCTCGGCCTCGATGATTTCTTTCTGCACGCCGGCCAGCACGGCCCGACTGCGCTCCGACTCGGCCTGAAAGAAATGCTTAACATCCCGCAAAATGCGAACCGTCTTCTTTTGAACGAGACGTACGTATCGATCACGACATTCAGACAGGATCTCCGGCAGATAGGTTGAATCATCCAGCGCGAGACGGATCGTCAGAACGTCCCGATTCGGGGAAGTCTCAACCGGCGTGATGGAAAGCCCCTCGGAAATCTTCAAGGCCAGGTTACGACGCAGTTGTTCACCTTCCGGCGTCAGGTCGCCGTTATCAAAGCGCGGCAGATTCGATGGAAGGTCCAGCTCAGCAAGCACTTCGATCAGAAAATCCGGGTCCGAGATGTCCCCGGCCATTTGTTTGCGAATTTCCCCGTACGGCTCCGTCCAGGCGCGGCCCATCATGCTGGCCAGCACCGGATCATGCTCGCGTTTAATAATCGTGGACGCCGTGTAAGTCCTCGGCACCCACAGCGAGCAGACCAGCGCGATCGTAGCGACCGCGCAGAAGGGCAGGAGGAAGTGCCATCGTCGATTTCGGATCACCCGCCACGCTTCGCCGAGCGTGTACCGGACGTCCGTCACGGAAAGTTCATCGATATGATGCTGCATGATGCCTTCCAGTCAACCTCAGTGTCGATTAAGGGTCCTGATAGATTCGGTTGGCCGCTACGACGTTTGCCGGAGTGACAAAGGCCTGACCCACCGGCTGCAAGGGGAACAGAAGCTCCTGGATGCGCAGACCCATCCAGCCGAGCACCGTCGGCGGGACATAGATGATGTCACCTTCCTGAAGAAGAACGTTCTGCTCCATCTTGCCGTATTCGAGCAGGCGGAATGCATCGACCGTCATGACGTGCCGTTTCGACTCGTCGTGACTGGGGCGGATGATCTTGATCTTCTCTTTCGCCGCGATGAACGTCGGCTTCGCCTGAGCGAGCGCGTTCAGGAGCGTATCCCGGCCGGTGTAGGCGAAGGCGCCTTCCTGTGCCACCTGGCCGAAGACGTAGAACTTCTTGCTGCCCGCCGTGTTGACGCGCACGCTGACCTGCGGCTCCAGGTAGTATTTCGCCAGCAGGGATTCAAGCTTTCTGGAAATCTCAACAGGTGTAAGACCGGCGACCTTGACCTCTCCGAGCAGTCGCAGCGTAATCTTGCCGTCCTGTCGAATCGTCTGAACTTCGCCGTCAATCTCCGGCGCCTGCGCCGAACTGATCTCGAGTGTGTCAGGGGGCTGCACGAGGTAATCGGCCGCGGAGACCGATGCCTCCCAATCATGCACGAAAGCGTGTATCTGCTCCTCGCTCGCGCTGCACCCGACCAGAACCATCGCGGCCAGCATCAACGCTGTCGCCGGTGCACGAAGTCGCATGCGCGAATCTTTGCAGACACCGCGACGACACAACGGCGGCATCCGCATCTCAATTCGAAGTGGGTTCACGCATCCTTGCGTCTTCATCATACCGCCCGACCCTTATCGTTTGGCGCTTCGATTCCGTTCGCACGGACCTCTTCAAGGTCCTGCGCCGTGCGGTTTATCGGGTGGCACGCACACCGACTGAATATCTGACCTCTCCTGAAATGTGAACTGCATGCAGATTCTGCGCGTGAGTCCGATGTCCGTTCACCCTACCGTGTTCGGAGTAATCCACGCGAAGCGGCATGCGCTCACGAGCCGGCGGGCGTGCAGCAACGAACGGCAACTTCGGCGGACCGTGTGCGGCAATTCCTGCCGAGGACACCCTGCATTCACCGTCAAGCGGCCAATCCGACGCTTCCGATAACCAATGCACAGGCGCGATGCGCGAACGATGAACCCGCGCCAACGCCGGCCGGCCGGAACATCCGAGTCGGGAAGAAACCAGCTCCGCACAATCCTCAGGAGTCAGGCATGTATTGCGACTACTTCGGGCTCCATACGCCGCCGTTCAACAACACGCCGGACCCACGCTTCTTCTATGAAGCGCCGGAACACGAAGAGGCACTCGCATCGCTGATTTTCGCCGCGCAACATCGAAAGGGCTTTGTGCTCGTCACCGGTGAAGTCGGTTCAGGCAAGACGCTCCTCACACGTCTGCTCACCGCGCGACTTGGGCCGACGTTTCGAATGGCATTCGTGACGAATTCTCGACTGGGCCCGCGCGAATTGCTGCTGGAAGTCTGCCGCGGCTTTGATATCGAAACCCCCGCAGATGCGCCGGCCAACGAACTGGCCCATGCGATCCGCGAGTTCCTGTTGCAGCAATACGCCCGCGACCGCATCGCCATCGTCGTGCTGGATGAAGCACAAAATCTTCCGTCGGACTCCTTTGAAGAACTCCGCCTGCTGGGCAATCTCGAAGCCGACGACGCCAAGCTGCTTCAGGTGTTCATCCTGGGCCAGCCGGAGTTGCACAATCACTTCCGAAGACCCGAGCTTCGCCAATTGCAGCAGCGACTCTTCCGCAGTCTCCAACTGCCCGCCCTGAAGCGCGAAATGACCGCCGGTTACATCGCGCATCGACTGACCGTGGCCGGGCTTGCCGAAGGCCGAAAGCTCTTCACTGAGGATGCGATTGATGCCTTGCATCGCCACACCGAAGGCATCCCCCGGCTCATCAATCAGATCTGCGACAACGTGCTCCTCGCCGCCTACGCGCAGTCCGAGCAATCCATCAGCGCGGAGCTTGTCGAGACGATTGTCAAACAACTCAGTTCACGAGTGGAAGTACCGACGGCTTTCCAGCGGCAGGGGGCTTTCTCGCATGCACCCAACGCAACCGACAGCGCCCCGGTCATGGATCGCGCCTCAGCAGCCGCCTTTTCCGATGCGGCAGCCGCGGAGTTCGGAGCAGTGTCCCGCATCCGGCAGGAAGCGACCTCACTGGTTCGGGAATTGCGCGAATCCGTGCTTGCAGCGAACCATCGCATGAATGAACCCAGCACCATTCCACAACCAAACAGCCCGGAGATACTCTCGACAGTGGAGCGCATCGCCGCCGCCGTCATCGAGCGTCTTGCCGGAGAGCTTCAGCAGCGCGTCGCGACGGATCTCGAAAACCGAATGGCAATCTACCGCGCCGAAACTCAACAGCTCACTGAGGTGGCCGCTGGTGTTCGCAGCTCGTTTGAAGCCGCCGCCGTCGCCACGCGAAAGTCCGTCGAGCGCGCCAAGCTCGACGCCGAAAAGTCACTTCAGGAACGCCTCACCTCTGCGATCAGCACCATCGATTCGCGGCTTGCCGAGGTCGTACAGCAGGGCGACGGCGCCGATTCCGGCGTCAGGTCCATCGCCGCGGAAAACCAGCGCGAGCTCATAGCGCAGGCCGATCAACAATTCGCCACAATTCGCGACGAGGTGCAACAGCTCGCACAGGAAGCCGGCGGCGTACGAAACGAATTGGCCGCGATGGTCCACGCGGCGAAAAACTCCATCGAACAAACGCGGCTCGACACCGAGCGAATCGTCCAATCGCATGCTCGTACGGCCATCGAACAGGTAGATGCCCGACTCGCCGACGCCGTCCGGCAGGGCGATACCGTGCGCG
Organism: uncultured Planctomycetaceae bacterium; assembly: GCA_964385225.1. GTDB lineage: Bacteria > Planctomycetota > Phycisphaerae > UBA1845 > UTPLA1 > UTPLA1. The sequence continues at coordinate 163,812 of CAYLOE010000006.1, read as the reverse complement.
ATCAATCGAAAGCCGTCGCCGCCGATCTGGCGGATCGCCTGCGCATCGCGCGAGAGAAACTGCAAGCGGCCATCAGCGAAGCCCACGAGGCAAGCGAGTCCGTACGCAACCAAAGCCGCGGCGGCCTGAATGAAGTTCGCACGATGCTCAGTCAGATCAACGACCGCGCCACGGTCATCCGAGCGGACCTCGTACGTCTCGCGGACGCCGTGCAGCAATCGGCGCGTGAAGCTGTCGAGGGACTGCACCAATCCGCCGTAGCGATCTTTAATCAACTCGATGATGTGCGCGGCGGCATCAAGAGCGAGGCCGCGCAGCATCACGACCGCCTGCAACACGCACGACGCGAAGCCGACAAGGTCATTGCCCGGCTTCAGCAAAGCGCGAGCGAGTCGCTCTCACGAGCACAGGAAACGGCGACGCGTCTGACGGAAAAGGCCGACGCCATCCTCGTCGACACGCGATCCATGGCGGATGCCGCCGTCGATCGTGCCGAAGCCATCCTGCGAAAGTCGGAATCACTCGTCGGCTCGATCACGGAAGAAATCCGCTCGATCCGCGAAAACGCGACGCGCGAGGTGGAGCAGACCCGCGAGCAGCTGCACGCCGCGCGCCTGCTGATCATCGAATCACGCGATGAGAGCGCCCGCGCGATGAAGGAGCTGCGCGAGTTACAGGAAAAAGCCCATGCCCGGACGGACGAACTCATCCGCCGCGGCGAGGAAGTCAGCGCCCATACCAAAGCCCTGCTCCACGTTCCACGCGAACAGATCGAGGAAGCCGGTCGCCGCGCCGCCGGCCTGGCCCAGTTGTCAAGGAAGACCTCCGAGATCGTCCATCGCCTCGCCGACACAGGCACGCGCGTCGACGAGCAGATCGCGGCCTCCACCCGAAAGGTGGAAGAAAAGATCGCTGCGGTTGATAAGCAGGCCGAACAAGCGAGCAAGCAGGTCGAGCAGGCCGCCGGCGAGGCCGATCGCCGAATCGAAATCCTGCGTCAACAGACCGCTCGCGTGGGCCAGCTCGTCACCATCGTCCGACAGCTCTACGGCTCGCTCGATGCGCGTGCACGAATCCAGCAGATCCGCAGCCGTCTCGAACAGGCCGACGAACTCTGCCGCGGCGTCGTCCCGCGAGAAATGGAAAACCTTCGCTCCGTCATCGCCGAACAGCTCGGCGATCCCGCACACACGCCGGACGACAGCTCCGTCGCAACCAACCTATCGCAACGACTTTCCCGACAGCAGAATCGCCTGACGCCAAAACCTACAACACCCGCACCGAAGCAGAACGCATCCCCTCGGCAGGCCAGGCCCAGGTCTCCTAAGCCATCCTCCACCGGCAGCGGTAGTCTGACACTCGGCGATGTCGTCGCTCGAAACAAGAAGCTCAACGAATGGCTCAAGCAAACCCTTGGTGATGCCGCGGGCGGAGAACCCGTAGCGACCACGCCCGAGGCACAGCGATTTAGCGAAGCACCACTGCCCAAGGCCCCTGAAACCACCGCGCAGCCGACCTGACCTTCCGTCTCCATCGAACCGCATGCCGCGTCGCACCCCTTGCGACCGGCCTTTATTTCGTCGAAACTGCGGCCCCACTCCCGCGTACAACCACTCGGGGGGGGCCGCATTCGAGAAGGGCCGCGCGCTTGCGCGATACCGAGTACCGAGAGGATTGACTCGATGAACGATCTGCCGCCGCTCCACCGCATCTACGCCGCTACGGCATTAGCTTGCCTCGTTTCGATCTGCCTCGCACCCGGCAGGACCCTCCGCGCGGACACCCCCGCCGCGACGGTCCCCGATGTCGAGCAGCTCCGTGAAGGTCTCCGTCATATCATCGAAGGCGCGCGCGACCGCGTCTTCCCCGCGCTGGTAAATATCAACGTCGTCACCGTGAACTACTGGGACGGCAAAGAGCACAAGGGGGGAGCCGTCGGCAGCGGCACGATCATCTCCTCCGAGGGCTACGTCATCACCAACCAGCACGTCACCAAGAACGGCAAGAAGTTCCGCTGCACCCTCGCCGACAAACAGGAACTCCCCGCGAAACTCATCGGCGAAGATCCCCTGACCGACCTCGCCGTCCTTCAGATTGATCTCTCCAAGCTCAAGACGCCGCGAGACAAGTTGCCCGTGGCCGCTTTCGGCGATTCCGACGACCTGCGCGTCGGCGACTACGTCATGGCGATGGGCTCCCCGCTCGCGCTCTCTCGCAGCGTCACCCTCGGCATCGTCTCCAACACCCAGCGCGTCTTCGTCGGCAGCGGCGCAAACGACCTCGAAGAACTCGAACTCGAAAGCGGACAGCGCACCGGCCTCTTCACCCGCTGGATACAACACGACGCCCTGATTCATCCCGGAAACAGCGGCGGTCCGCTCGTCAACCTCAAAGGCGAGATCATCGGCATCAACGAACTCGGCGGTAACGCCATCGGATTTGCAATCCCCTCAAATCTTGCACAGTCGGTCTTCGAAGCCCTGGTTCAGCACGGCGAAGTACCGCGGAGCTGGATCGGCCTTTCCTTCAAACCCATCGACAAGACCGGCCTCGATCGCGGCGTCCTTGTGAACTCCGTCGTGGAAGAGAGCCCCTCGGCCGTCGCCGGCATCAAGGCAGGTGACGTGATCGTGGCGATCGACGACAAGCCCGTGACCGTCCGATTCGCCGAGGAAGTCCCGCCGCTCATGAAGCGCCTGGCCGATCTGGCCATCGGCGCCACGGTCAAGCTGTCCTACGAGCGCGACGGCAAATCCCTGGAAGCGTCACTGGCCACGGAAAAACTCGAGAAGGATCGCGGCGACGAGACGGCCCTGCGCGCATGGGGCATGACCGCCGAAGAAATCACCGATCGCATGTTCCGCCAGTACCGACTCGACAGCGCCGAAGGCGCGCGGGTCAGCAGCATCCGATCGGGCGGGCCCGCCCAGCTTGCCGAGCCGCCGCTCTCCTACGGCGACGTGATCCGACGAATCAACGACGAACCAATCAAAGATCTCGCAGCGCTCGTCGAGCGATACAAGATCATCATGGAGACCAAGCCGCTGCCGGAGTATCTGCTGATCGAATTCGACCGCGGCGGAAAAAACCATGTCACCCTGCTCAAACCCAAACCCGAGGACGACGAAGACCCGCCGCGCGAAGTCCCCAAGGCGTGGATCGGCGTGGCGACCCAGCCGGTCATCGACAAACTCGCCCGACAGCTCGGCCATCCCGAAGAGCTGGGCTATCGCGTCACGCGTGTCTATCCGCGAACCCTCGCCGTCGAATCTGACCTGCGCGTGGGTGACATCATTACGGCACTCAACGGCCAGCCCATGCGCCCCCGCGGCATGCAGGACGCCGGCCTCTTCGCCCGGCAGCTTCGCAAGCTCAACATCGACGACGAGGCGACCCTGACCGTGCTCCGCGGCGGCCGGACCGTAAATCTTGCCGTCAAGCTCGAGCGCACGCGCATCACCCCGCAGGAAGCCCGCCGCGAGCGCAACCGAGACTTTGAAATGAATGTCCGCGAAATCACCTTCTTCGACCGCGACGACAACCGGTGGAAGGAAGACGTCAAAGGCGTCATCGTCGAGCAGGTCGAGTCCGCCGGCTGGGCCGGCCTCGGCGGCATTCAGGCAGGCGATCTGATCATCCGCATCGGTGATCGAGAAATCAGCACGCTGCGAAGTTTTCGCCGAGCGATGGAAACCATCACCAAAGCGCAGCCCGATCGCGTGGTCTTCGTCGTCCTGCGCGGCGTGCAGACCCGTTTTCAGTTCGTCGAGCCCGATTGGAAGCCGACGCTGGACAACGCAACCCCGAACGAATCCGACAAGGAGTAATCCCGTGGCCACGATCCGAAGCTTCTCCTGCGCCCTCGCGGCAACCGTCTGCCTGATTCTCGTCGTTTCGGCCGGCGCTGCCGCCGAAGAACCCGCAACCTTCCGAAAGATCTCCAAAGAACACGCCCCCGCCCTCGTCACCGTCAAGTTCCTCCTGCGCATGGAAACCCAATACGGCAAACGCGAGAGCGAAAACGAAATCACCGGCATCATGATCGACCCCAAGGGCCTGGTCCTCTGCGCGAATTCCAAGCTCGGTGGCGCGCGCCGCGGCGGAAGCGTCACTCCGTTGGATATGAAAATCCTCATCGGCGATGACATCGAAGGCATCCCCGCGAAGGTGCTGGCCCGAGATACCGAGCTGGACCTGGCTTGGGTAAAGATCAAAGAGCCCGGCGATCGAGATTTCGCCTCGCTCGATCTCAAGAACGCCGTCATGCCACAGGTCGGAGACACCTTGCTGGCCCTTCGACGCATGGCGAAGTTCTTTGATCGCTCTCCGATCGTCAGCGGCGGTCGCGTCGCTGGTCACACCAAAAAGCCGCGCGAATTGATCATCCCCGCCGGCATGACCCTCGAAGCAGGTCAGCCCGTCTTTTCGGAGAGCGGCGCGCTGGTCGGCGTCGTCGTCCTCCAGTTGCCCGAAGACGACGAGATCGAAGCCAACCCCACCGCCTTCATGGCCATGCGGCAGGACATCCTCAGCGGGCTTGTCCTTCCCACGTCGCAGATCGTCAAAGCGACCGAGCGAGCCAAACTTTCCACCGAAGATGATGAAGAAGATGACGAAGCCGATGGCGATGCCAGCGATAAAGCCAAAAAGAAGTCATCCCCCGATGACGACGATGACTAAAGCACCTGCGAGCGCGTACTACCAATTGCTGTAGCGTCACCCCTTGTGGGCGACGAATTCAATCATCGGAAAATTGCACAAGGCCTGACGCGACGGCATTTCGCAATCGCTCATAGCGAAGCGCCGACCGCATCCACCGCATCGCCCACACGAATAACCCCGCCCGTCACAACCCGCCCATGAACACCCCCGCGATAATCCGGCTTCAGCGCCGCACGCAGCCCCGGGTGAAGCTTGTCCATGAGTCCGCACGGCTGCGTCTCATCAACGACCCGCACCTCCACCGCTCCGATGCGAACCGTCTGCCCGATAAGTGCCCCCAGACCGTCGCATTCGATCAGCACATTCGCCCGCCGCGTCCACCACGGAAGATCGACGCCCAGTTCCGCCGTCACCTGTCGCCACTGCTGCGACGAAAGGAGCGTAATCCCACGATCCACGCTCGATGCCGGATCACCTTCGAGTCCGCCATCGACCGAACAAGCGGCCTCGCCGACCTCGCGCATCTCACGCTTGTCCTCGCATCGCAGGGCGATTGAAAGTACTCGACCGATCGGTTCCATCGACGGACTCCGGCGACTCGCCACAAGGACGTTATTGCGAATTCCAGCGATATGCAAGGCGGCATCAATGTCAACCGCCGGGGACGAGCAGATTCGTCAGAAGCGCCGTCACCACGTCGAACGGAACCTGGGCGAAAGCCACGACGATCCCCACAAGAATTTCTTGCATACCGACAAAAAGCAGGTCCAGCAGGAAGTTCATAAATCGCTCCTTTCAAAGTCGAATCGCAAAGCCCGTGCCGATGAAAAAGTCGTCGGCCTCTTCGTTGAGCCCGACGCCGGCGCGGATATCAAACATGAGATTGTCGGTCAGGTGATACGTAAAACCGCCGTTGAGCGTATGCGCGCAGTCGCTCCCGCGGTCATTCGGAAAGATCCCGATGTATTCCGTGTACGCCCCGAGCTTCTCGGTAATCGAGTAGCCCACCGTCAAAGATGCCGCCGGCTGAAAGAATCGCCCCTTCTCGCTGGTCAATACGCCCAGGTTGATATTGCCGCCGATCATCCAGTCGTCCGTCAGATCGTACGCCCAGACAAAGATGCCCGTCGGGTCCACGTCGCCGGAGGTCTTGCCCGCTGCGCCCGTCGGCAGCGAAAGATGACCGATGAATGCGAACTGAGGAATGAAACCATCCTGATCCAGCAATTCCGCCTTAAAGCCGATGCTCATGTCCGAGCCGCCGTCGTCATGCTCCTTCCGTCGGACGCGGCGGCCGGAGTCGTTGCGCTGGACAAACAGCTCCTCCGTGAAAGACCAGCCCTCCCATTCCAGTCGCAGCTCAAGTCGATCCACCAGCCCGATGCGCAGCAGAAACTCGGGAAAGACATGGTTGCCCGTCCGTCGGCCGTTCTCGTCGTCGGCGTAATAGGTATATCCGCCTTCGAGTTGCAGGCGTCCGCGCGGAATCGTTCGCGGCGACTCCGTGAAGTCCGGCCGATCCGCCTCCAGCGGCCCCTCCAGCGGCGCGGCATCGAGGCCGAGGAAGTTTTTCGTTCCGCTGCCCCAGGATGTCGATTCCGCCGGGTCCTCCATCAAGCTCGGCGCATTCAAATCCGGCATGCTCGACGATTTCAGATCCAGCGGCTGACCCGCAACCCGCCGGTCATCGCCCGCCTGCCCCAATGCCGCACCAACCGGCAACACGACAACCGCAACGAAGCGAATAAACCAGCCCTTGTCCGTCATGAGTCTCGCCTTTCATCGGACGCGGAGAAATAGCATCGCCAAAAAAGATACCCCAGTACTAATATTAGTAGCCCATGCTACAATTACGCCCGCGGCCTGTCAACCCCCGGCTTGAGCCCACATGTGTCACCAAACAATTCACACCACGACCCGAACCTTCCCCAAACTCCCCTTGCCGAGCCCTCTTTTTTGCGGTACTTTCCACCCTCATGGCTAGACTTGCACCGCGAAAGAGAGCCCCTCAACCCCCTACAGCCGCTCTGTCGGCCGAAGCCGTAGTAGCGCCCGACTACCGCTCGTTCTCCCTTATCGACAGCCGCGTTAACTACTGCGGCGTCAGTCTCGATAAACTCCGCAACCACTCTGACAAGTGCATGAGCCGCTTGATCTTGCGGCGCCTGTTCGAAGCCGGCGAACTGCGCAACGACCGTATCGCTGATTACGAGTGGGTGGAGCTCGAGGGAGTGCGCGCCTTATGGGCCGGACCTGTGTTGCTCAGCAAACGAGCTCGATCCACAACCACCGCGATCGACTCAATCGCGTAGTAGGCGACTTTCGCTTATAGGTTTAGCCCATGCCCGGCAAGGATATGGCTACTAGTAAACCCAAGAACATCGACGCTGAGCACTCGCCAGTGGCTAATCGCGAGACACCCTGTATTCAGACGATGCCTAGGGATATCAGGGGTCTCTACGAGATTCATGAGTGGCGGCATGCTTGCGCGGTCTTGCGTAACGATTTTCCTTCTGAATACAACGACATTATCGAGGTTCTTCGGAACTTCCGCCTTGAGCGGGCCCACCTTATGGAACCGGGCGGACGAAAATCAAAGGTTACTAACGCAATCGATACCGCGTTCTATTCAAGGTCGCCTCCTTGGGAAGAGAAAAAGTTCAATACTCGGATCGTTGTAGATGGTGTCCCCGCAGAATCGCCCACCCACTCGGTCGACTGCTTCCGGAACGGGGTAGCCCTTGAAGTAGAATGGAACAACAAAGATCCGTTCTTCGATCGCGACCTTAACAATTTCCGGCTGCTCTTCGATCTTCGAGTCATCAGCGTCGGTGTAATCATCACTAGGTGCGATGAACTCCAGAATATTTTCGACTCGCTCGGGCGGGGTAAGTCTTACGGTGCTTCCACCACGCACATGTCCAAGCTACTTCCACGCCTGGAGGGTGGCGGGGGCGGCGGTTGTCCCGTCCTCGTCTTCGGAATCCGCAAGGCCCTATACAAAGGATAATGAGGAATGGTTACCGATTTCTGCGTTGATGCCGTCGGTATGGAATTGTTGACAAAGTTTCCAAAGAACCGATTTGGAACGATATTGGCCGATCCACCCTGGCGATTCTCCAACCGCACTGGGAAGATGGCCCCGGAGCACAAGCGACTCAGCCGCTATGCGACGATGTCGAACGATGAAATCATGGACTTGCCAGTCGCAAACCTCGCCGCGCCGCATTCGCACCTCTATCTCTGGGTTCCGAACGCGCTCATTCTCGAAGGCCTTGAAGTCATGCGCCGTTGGGGCTTTACCTATAAGACGAATATCGTCTGGTTCAAGGTACGAAAGGACGGCGGCCCGGATGGACGCGGTGTCGGTTTCTATTTCCGCAATGTGACCGAGTTAGTCCTCTTCGGCATTCGAGGGAAGCTACGCACTGGACCGGCAGGTCGACGGCAAACAAACATCATCGTCACCCAGAAGCGGGCGCACTCGATGAAGCCGGACGAATTGTACCCGATCATCGAGAGTTGCAGCCCCGGGCCGTATATCGAGTTATTCGCAAGATTTAAGCGCAAAGGATGGGCGAACTGGGGAAACGAAACTAATTTGAATGGCGAGCAGATCAAGATTCACCCGACCTATCGCGGGAATGGTTCGAGCCGTTACAACACCTCCAATCGTAAACGTCATAGTCTTGCGCGTGCTGAAATTCGCACGTAACGATCAAGTGGTGCGATTAAGGATAATACAAAGGCCGTCATCTATTGTTCCGACATCGACATCCCATTGGCTATTCGCTCCGAAGGGCGCGCACGTCGAGCAAGAGTAGGTCGATATGCGAATGCCTGTTACCCCGCCGAGCAGTCGGCGCGCTTGGCCCGCCCGTTCCGCGCTGTCACGAGAGGTAAAATTCAGGGAATTCAGGTTAATTCAACATGCTATTATTTTTCGAAGGCCCCAAGGCCCCCTTTCGACGTTCCGACGTTTCGACGTTTCGACGTTTCGACGTTTCGACGTTTCGACGTTTCGACGTTTTCTCGCCCCCTTGACCGCGCGGCACTTCGAAGACTATGACACGCCCCATGACGCCCGACAGACCCGCCGTATCGAGTGACCCCGAGCCGTACCTGAACACCCACCTCGGCCGGTTCGACCGCCGATTTCTCGCGCACCCGCTGACGCGCTTCGTCGTCGCGCTTCTCCTTCTGATCATCCTCATGGTCCCGACGGTCCAGTTCGTCATCACGATCCAGAAGATCGACAAGAGCCACTTTCGCGAGAGCGGCGAGCGCCATCGCACGGCCCTGGGACGCTGGCTGCCGACGGCGGCACTCGTCTTCGAAGGGTCAAAAGCGGATTCCCCCTACGGCTACGGCCATTGGTTCCCTACGCCGCCCTTCGTGTTGATCTGCCTCGCCCCACTTTCAAAACTTGGCGTCGTCGGCGCAGGCGTCGTCTGGTCCATTCTCAAACTCGGCGGGCTCTCACTTGCGACCTGGTTGCTGCTTCGAGAAATGCGTCGGCAAGGCACGGCCGTTCCGGTCGGTGTCTTGCTGATGACCATCGCGTTCTCCATTCGACCGATCGTCTCCGACATTCAGCACGGCAATCTGAACATCTTCATGATGATCTGGCTGGCCCTCGCCTGGACCTGCTATCTGCGTGGCAATGACGCATGGGCCGGCCTGCTGCTGGCTCTGGCCATCGTCACGAAGATCACGCCGGCGCTGGTCCTCGTCTATTGCCTCTACAAGCGCAATTGGCGGCTCTGCGCAGGGGCCGCCGTCGGCCTGGTGCTCGTTTTCATCCTGATCCCCGGACTCGTGCTTGGCTTCGATTACAACTTCGAGCTGCTGCAATCCTGGTTCGACATGCTCGTGCGACCGTTCGCCATCGAGGGCTACGCCGCCACGGAGATCGCCAATCAATCGCTGTACGGCGTCCTGCTCCGGCTGCTTTCCAACATGGGCATCCTCAGCATCGAGTCCATGCCTGCCGAAGAGATGTTCAAGGCCGGCATGGAACACATGGACCGCCCCGCAACCACACTCGGTCGGATGCTGCGCCCGGCGATCTCATTGGGCATGTTGGCGGTGCTGGCATGGGCGTGCCGGCGTCGTGGCACACCGCGAAGCGACCCGGTGCGCCTGCTGGAGTTCGGCCTGATCCTCGTCGCCATGCTCCTGCTGTCCGAGCGAACGTGGAAGCACCACGCCACGACCCTGCCGCTGATTTATCTGGGGATCTGGTACGTTCTGACGTGTCTGCCCACGACCGACCGATTCCGAGCCATGTGCGTCGTCGGGCTCGTCGCGCAGCTCATTCTCCTGGTCATCCTGGGCGAAGGGATCGTCGGCGACCGACTTGCCGACAAGCTCCTCGACGGCGGCCTCTTCTGCTGGGGGCTCGTGCTGTGTTTCGTTCAGATCGTCGTCATGCTGCGATATCTACTGCGACAACCTGCCGCCGGGCTTACTGATCCAATGCCCGCATCGCCTCGCGTCCGCTCTCCAGGCCGATGAAGTTGAAAAAGCGGTCCTGCGGCAGTCGCGGAATCGAAAGCAGCGCGGCGCGCTCCACGGCTTCCTTATAGCGTTCGCGATCAGTCAACACCCGCCGAGCGCGAGGCCCCTTGGTCACGTCGACCTCCGGTGAGCGCTGGATCGTCGGCGTCGCAGCGGGCCGCGCCGCAGGCGGCCTCACGATTGGCGTCTCGTCCTCTTCTTCAGCGTCGTCGTCCGCATCCTTGTCGGCCGTGTCGCCCGCATCATCATCCGCTTCTGCGCCGTCGACTTCGTCCTCGTCGGCCGCGTCATCGTCGGCCGCATCGTCCTCATCGTCCTCATCCGCAGCCGCGCTTTCGTCGTCCGCTTCGTCGTCCACCGTGAATTCGTCCGTGTCGTCGTCAACCGCGTCGTCGTCACGCGAAACCGTCGCCGGCCGCCGCGGTGGCGTCGGCATCTCCTCCAGATCCGCTTCGGGCTCCTCGCGCAGCAAGTCCATCGCGCCTTCCGGCGGCTCCAGACCGACGATCACGTAGTCCGTCATGGCGTCCACGCGGTCCACGACTTCGCCTCCGTATCGCCGCACCAGCGCCGCGATCGCGTCGGCCCCGCGAATGTCCACCTGGCCGTCGAAGTCGATATCGAACTGACCGACAATGCAAAACCGCTGCTTCTTGGATTTGTCACGGCTCAGAATGAGATTACCCACGCGATCGCCTTCGAGCAGGGGCTGATCGGGCGAAGGCGGCGTCGTCACGCGACATTCGGAAGTCCGTCGGCCGATGCTGACGACCTCGATGTGGGCCTTTCCGCGTCCGTCGTCGGGTATCTTCTCGTGTGACGAATAGACAGCGAAGGTCATGCCTAACCGCACGCCGTCTTCCTTGCCGAGATCAATATGCACGAGCGAATCGCCCGGAAGTGCCCGCAGAACCGTGCCGACGCTTCTGCGAGCAATGGCCAGTTCCTGTCCCGCCTCCGCGCCGGGCCCGCGAAACCGCGACAGTGCTTCACGTTGTTCGTTGAGCAATCCCTCGCGGTAAAGCAGCTCATCGCGCATGCGCTGCCGCATGACCATCTGCTCGCGCCGCATGGCGTTCAGGGCATCCTGCTTGGCGCCGACCTGGCCGGCAAGGGCTGCCGTCTCGCTGGACTTGAGTCGCTCGAAGTCGCTCTTGGCTGTCTGAAGTTCCTCGACCTTGATGCGAAGCATCGCCAGATCGCTGCCGAATTTCTGTTGCAGTTCCGTGTTTGCGGCCAGCGCCATCTTCAGATCGGCATTGGCTTTTGCAAAGTCGGTGGTCAGTTTCTCCTTGGCTTCGAGCTCGGCCTTGTAGAGCTGATGCAGCCGCACGATGATCGCCACGGCGCCGTACGACGACGTGATCTGATCGGGGTCGGCTACGCGCCCTTCCGCACGAATCGAAGCCAGGACCGCCTCAAGCTTGTCGCGCGATGCCTGAGGCGTGTCGTTCGGATCGCCGGTCATCCCGCCGATCACCAGACCGGCGGCCTTCTTGTATTCCTCGCTCTCGCGGTAGGTGCGGTCACGGGCGCTCTGCGCCGTCGACGCATTGTTGCGTAGCTGCTCCTGCTGAGTAATCAGCCAGATGAGCACACCGAGCAGCAGAACCGCCACGATGATCGAGACTACCATCCCGATGGTCGTGGTATTCGAGCCGCCACGTTGCTGGGGCATTGCACCCGCCATAAGCCACTCCTTCGATTCGCGCTCGATGCGCGGCCGTCCTGCAAAGGTCGAGCCGCATCCCCTCCCATGGTTTGTCTGACGTAGAATCCCTGCCGCTTCGTTCGGGGTAGGTACCGTCCGGTAGGCCTGTTCATCGATTACGGCGCTACGAAGCTCATCTAAGTATCTGCAAACCAAGTACAAATGTCAATGTCGGGGTGCCCGCCGAAACCGATCCGGCCTCGCTCCGGCGGGCGTCCGCGAATCCGCCTGACAAGTCAACATATACGATTGACTTATAGGCCCAGCGGAGCGAAGAAACATCGGACCTTCGAATTCATCAGGTCCGACCGGTCGTCTCGCGTTCGATGTGCCGAGTTGAAACTTGACACCCCTCGTGCCGTGGGCCACAACCGCCGACAAGAGGCCGCTTTATGCCCAGGAAGACGCTCTACTTAATCGACGGCCACGCCCAGATTTACAGGGCGTACTACGCGCCGTTTCAAGCCCTGACCTCCCCCACCGGCGAAGCAACGCGAGCCATCCACGTCTTCATGCAGATGTTGCTCGGGCTCCTGCGAGACCGTAAGCCGGATTACCTGGCGATGGTCATGGACGTCGCCGACGAAACCGTCTTTCGTGTGGATGTGGATCCGTCGTACAAAGGCAATCGTCAGCCCCCGCCGGAGGACCTGCCACCGCAGATCGACCGCATTGTGTCCATCCTCGAGGCGATGAAGGTGCCGATCCTGCGGCAGATGGGGTACGAGGCGGATGACATTCTGGCGACACTCTGTCGTCGCTACATGGGCGATGACCTCGAGATCTATCTTGTCAGCCGCGACAAAGACCTGGATCAACTCCTCAGCGACCGTGTGCGCATGTACGACCCCGGCAAGGACCGCGTCGTCGACGTGGCAGAGATGATCAAGGAGAAGGGCTACGGCCCTGACAAGGCCGTCGAAGCGCAGATGCTCATCGGCGACAGCGTGGACAATGTGAAAGGCGTCGATGGCGTGGGGCCGAAGAAGGCCGCCGATCTGCTCGCAAAGTACGGCACCGCCGAGAACATCATCGCGCATGCCGACGAGCTTTCGCCGAAGCTCAAGGAGAACATCCTCGCCTTTCGTGAACGCATGGATACCGTCCGCAAGCTGGTCACACTCAAGGATGACATGTCATTCGACTTTGATCTCGAAGATGCCCGGATCGACCGCTTCGACCCCGCCGCCGCCGCACCGATTCTTCGCGAACTGGGCATGAATCGCATGATCGAGCGAATCACCGCGCCGACCGTGGATTCACAAAGCGCATCTCCGGCCGCAGAAAAAAATAAAGCCACCGCCGGCGCGGATCCGCCGGGACTGTTCGATACGCATTCAGAGGCCGTGAACAAGTACGAACTGATCGACACCGAAGCAGCCCTCGCTGAGCTGGTGGGCCGCCTGTCGAAACTCGCTTCTTTCGCCTTTGACACCGAGACGACCGGGCTCGTCCCCGCCACGGCCGATCTGGTCGGAATCAGTCTGTGCTGGGAGGCGAGCACGGGTTGCTACATCCCCGTGCGCGGCGTCGGCCGCACGATCCCTCAGGATGTCGTCGTTCGACATCTCAGGCCCGTCTTTGAAAACGAGCGCATCCGCAAGTGCGGGCAGAACGTCAAATACGACCTCGTCGTACTCAAGGCGGCAGGCATCGAAGTTCGCGGTGTCGATTTCGATTCGATGATCGCCAGCTTTGTACTCGACTCGGCGCGTCGCTCCCACGGTCTCGACGCCCTATCGATGGAGCTTCTGAACTATCGCCCGATCAGCACGAAGGAGATCATCGGCACGGGCAAGAATCAGATCACTTTCGACCAGGTGCCGACCGAGCGTGTCTGCGAATACGCCGCGGAGGACGCCGACGTCGCATGGCGACTGCGCGAGGCGCTGGAGCGGCAAATGACCGACCCGGAGCTGACATCGCTCTTTCGCGAATTGGAAATGCCGCTGGTCGAAGTGCTGGCTCGCATGGAATACCTCGGCGTCTCCATCGACACGCAACTTCTTGCGCGGCTGAGTAACGAGATGGCGGATCGCCTGACTGACTTGCGCGATCAGATTCACAAGGCCGCGGGCCGACCGTTCAACATTGACTCCACGCGCCAACTCGCCGAGGTGCTCTTCGACGAGCGTAAGCTGCCCGTCGTCAAGAAGACCAAGACCGGCCGCTCCACCGACGCCGAAGTTCTGGAGGTCCTCGCCGATCAGACGACCGACCCCATTCCCCGGTTGATCCTCGACTACCGGGAACAGTCCAAGCTCAAGAGCACCTACGTCGATGCCCTGCCGAATCTGATCTCCCCGCGCACGGGCCGCATTCATCCAAGCTTTCATCAGGCCATTGCCGTCACCGGCCGGCTCTCATGCAGCGACCCGAACCTGCAAAATATCCCGATCCGTACACCGCTGGGCGCGCAGATTCGTCGGGCTTTCACTCCCGGAAAGCCGGGCGAAGTTCTGCTCAAGGCCGATTATTCGCAGATCGAGCTGCGCGTGCTGGCGCACTTTTCCCGCGATGAAGCGCTCATTGAGGCCTTCCGCGAAGACCGTGACATCCACGCCTTCGTCGCGTCGCAGATCGAAGGCATCCCGCTGGAACAGGTCACGCAACAGCAGCGGGCCAGCGCCAAGACCGTCAACTTCGGCATCATCTACGGCCAGTCTGCCTTCGGCCTCGCGCGGCAGACCGGCATGTCTGTCGGCCAGGCGAAGGTATTCATCGATCGGTACTTCGAGCGTTACCCGCAAATACGGGCCTTTCTCGATGAATGCGTAAACCACGCCAAGCGGCACGGCTATGTTAAGACCATCCTCGGACGACGGCGGCCAATCGCCGACATCCATTCGAGAAATCAAGGCATGCGCAATTCCGCCGAACGTTTCGCCATCAATACCGTCGTGCAGGGCTCCGCCGCGGACATGATCAAACGGGCGATGATCCACATTGACCGGCGCATCCAGCAGGAGCGGCGACCGTCGAAGATGATCATCCAGGTACATGACGAACTGGTTTTCGAGGTACCGGCCGCGTGCGTCGAGGAGGAGGCGGCCTTTATTTCCGAGGAAATGTCCAGGGCCATCGAAATGAGCGTACCCATCAAGGTCGACGTGGCCTGGGGCCCGAACTGGCTGGATGTAAAGTGACAGATCGGTACGGGCACGCAAACCCGCTTCCGCTTACAATCCCTCCATGGCCCTGCCCGTTGTTGCTATTGTCGGTCGCCCGAATGTCGGCAAGAGTTCGCTTCTGAACATGCTTGCCGGCGAGCGCATCAGCATCGTCGACCCGATGGCCGGCGTGACGCGCGACCGCGTCAGCGCCATCATCGAGATCGACGACCGCTACTTTGAGCTGCTTGACACCGGCGGCTACGGCATTGAGGACCATGACAACCTCACCGCGCACGTCGAGCAGCAGATTCACTTTGCCCTCAGCGCGGCCGATCTGGTACTTTTCGTCGTGGATATCCGCGAAGAGATTACCCCGCTGGATCGCGAAGTCGCCGAATTGCTTCGCGGCGTATCCAAGCCCGTGCAGCTGGTCGCCAACAAGGCCGATACCGAACAGCATGCCCATTCCGCGAGCATGCTGACCGCACTGGGCTTCGGCGATCCGATCACCGTCTCGGCCCTGCATGCGCGCGGTCGGCGGACGCTGCTGGAAACCATCCATGAGCGCCTCGGCGAGCGCATGACCACCGACGCCCCGGATCAGGTGATGAAGATCTGCATCGTCGGTCGGCGCAATGTCGGCAAGAGCACTTTCATCAACCATCTCGCAGGACAGGAGCGCGTCATCGTCAGCGAAGTGCCCGGCACCACGCGCGATGCGGTCGATGTTCGCTTCGAACTCGACGGACGCACCTTCGTGGCAATCGATACCGCCGGCGTGGCCAAGTCCAAGCGGCGGGCGAACAACAGCATCGAGTTCTACGGGTATAATCGCGCGCTGGCATCGATACGCCGTGCCGATGTCGTGCTCTTCCTGATTGATTCCACCGAGCCGATCAGCGACGTCGACAAGAAGCTGGCTCGCTACGTGGTCGATGAATACAAGCCCTGCGTCCTCGTAGTGAACAAGTGGGACCTCGCCAAGGGGCAGGCCTCCTCCGAAACGTATGGCGAGTATCTCGCCAAGACCTTGCCGCAGATTTCCTACGCTCCTGTCGCCTTCACGACCGCGCTGAACGGCCGAAATGTGCAGGGCACGATCGAACTTGCACAGAGTCTGTTCAATCAGGCGCGCATGCGGGTCACCACAGGCCAGCTCAACCGGGCGATTGAAACCACCCTGGCCGAGCGCCAGCCGATGGCCACCAAGCATGGCGCCCACCCGAAGATTTACTACGCAACACAGGTCTCGGTCTGTCCGCCGACCATTGTGTTGTTCGTGAACAACCCCGCCCTGATGAAGGAGCAGTATCGACGCTTCGCGGAACGGCGCATTCGCGAATCTTTACCGTTCGAGGAGGTGCCGGTACGATTGGTCTGGCGCGCGAGAAAGAGCATCGAACCGGGAACCCGACGCCGCCGAGCCCCTAACAGCGGCGAGAGCACGGTCCCGGTCGATTAAGCCGCCGCGCAGCGAGCGCGGAGCGGTGCTTTTCGGTCCCGGGCTTCGGCGTCTCCGAGGTGTACGATGGCGATTGAATTCAACTGCGAGCATTGCAATCATGTCGTCAAAGCCCCGGACGAGGCCGCCGGCCGACAGGGCAAGTGTCCCCATTGCGGCGGCGTCAACTACATCCGCCGCCCTCCCGAAGAGATTGACGAACTCGACCTCACCCCACTCGACGCAGACGAAGAAAAACGCCGAAAGCGGCAGGCCGAGGAGGACTCGGCCGTCCAGTGGAAGCTCCTTCACGAACGGGCCGTCCCCGGGGAGCCCGGCAGTGGCCGTGGTTCCGGCGGCTCACGCGGCGCGGTCACCCCTCCGCCTGCTCCGACATCCAAACAATTGGCTGCGCTGATCGTCAAGTACGTGGATGCGATGTCATCAGGCAAGCTCGATGAAGCCGAGGAAGTTTCCGTCAAACTGGCCCGATTCCATAGCCAGACGCTGGCCATCCTCGATGATATGGCATCCGAAGACCTGTCCGCCTACGGCCTGCCGACCCTGCCCCGACCCGTGCTCTTCGGCTTCCTCAAGCAGCTCCGTGCCCGCCTGTGAAACGTCCGCTTGAACGATTTCAGCGGGCCCAAACGGGCGGCGCCTGAGTCGTATTCCTTCCGGTATTCCGGACTTCTGTCAGGGAGGGTACGTCCGGGAAGCAAAAAATGCTGAGAGAAGACTTTGTATCCGCGAAAGCGGGGGTATGATTGAACAAAGGGTACGACGCGTAGTCCGGGACACAGACCTGCCTTATGGATCCCACGCTCGATTCCAACAAGGTCACAGACCCGCAGCGCAAGACGGCGGTTTCCTGCCCAAGTTGCCAGCAGGGTTACCGATTGCCTGCGCGCCTGCTGGGTCGTCGACTCGTCTGCCGCCACTGCCGAAACGAGTTTCGCGCAAAGGAAGTGGATTCCTCTTCTCTCAATCAACTGCGCCCCGCGGAGCCAACTCAGAGCACCGACTCGGGACGCTCGGGTCTTGACGGCGACAATCCCCCGTCGGCCGGCGCGCCTTCGGTGGCCATTGACACCCGTTGGGCCGGTCAGAACCTGGGTCGATACAAGATACTTTCCGTGCTCGGCCAGGGTGGCATGGGCGTCGTCTGGCGAGGCCACGATGACAAGCTCCGCCGCGACGTGGCACTGAAAATCCTGAACCGCTCCAAGCGTCGCAACGGAAGTATCGGCGGTCTCTCCGCGGAACTCTTCATGCAGGAGGCCCGCGCCGTCGCCAAGCTCCAGCATCCTTCGGTCGTCTCCATCTTTGAGGTCGCTGAGGATCAGGGCCAGGTTTTCCTCTCGCTTGAACTCATGGAGGGCGGCACTCTAAAGGAATACGTCGATCGCAAGGGGCCGATGGGACCCCGCGAATTGTTTGAGCTGATGATCGGCCCGGCCAAGGCCCTTGCACTGGCACACGACCGCGGAATCATTCATCGAGACATCAAGCCCGGCAATCTCATGTTCGACGATCACGGGCATCTCAAGCTGATGGACTTCGGCCTCGCTGACGTCCGCGACGAAGAAGCCAGCGAGAAGATTCGCGGCAAGGCCGTCGGTTCCCTCGGGTGGATTGCTCCCGAAACGGCCCGCGGCAAAGGCACGACCAAGCAGAGCGACATCTATGGCATGGGCCTGGTCATGCTGTACGCCCTGACCGGCAAGCCGCTGATCCATGCGAACTCCAGATCGAAGCTCATCGCCCTTCACCAGAACCCGCCAACGCCCGACTTATCCGGCATTCGGGGTCTCACGGCGGCCGGCCTGGCGATGATCAAGAAATGTCTGGAGGTCGATCAGACCCGGCGTTACCAGTCGGCGCAGGAACTCATCGAGGCATTGCAGACCTGCGCCGACGAAGACCCCGCCGAGAACGCGCGGCGGAGGCGCTCGCATGTTTCCATCGCCGCCGTGGCGTCCGTCTTTGGCGTTCTGATCGGCGTCGGCGCCGTCATCTACTACTTCCTTGATCTGCTTGAGAAAGAAAGCGAGATCAATCTTCCTGTCACTTCCGTGTACCGAATCACAGAGCCAGCGTCGAATAACATGGATGAGGCCGACGCTTCGCCGGTCGATCCGGGCGCTGCCGCTCCCGCGAGTCCGTCATCCGACGCAGCGACGGTCAAATTTGCTTCGATTGAAGAAGCCAAAGTGCCCTGGCCGCAGGTGCCGTATCTGGTCGATGCGACCACGCTGAAATACGTCGGCAGCGTTCACGGCCGCGTCTATCACCTGCCCACGACCGAGTGCGGTCGCGTTATCAATGCTTCAAACCTGGTAACCTTTGAATCGCGCGAGGCGGCAGATGCTTCCGGCCGCAACCTCTGCAAACGCTGCGCCAAGTCGCTCGAAACCACCAAGTCCCATCTCGCCAACGCCCCCGGCGACGGCCAATAGGCAGCTCAGCTCCTCCACGCCTGTGAGAGGACTTTCGACTCTACCGCTCGATGACGTCTGCGGTCAGGAAGTCGTACGCCAATACGCCCAAGGAAAGGACAACCAGCACCAACGCCGCTACACCGTGCGGCAGACTGCCTTCGATGATGGATTTGATCGTCAGATAAAGCGCCGCGCCCTGCAATGCGATCACGCCGATGCACTTGACCTGCTCAAAGGTCGGCAAGGGCAGAAACTTCCGCCGCTGCGACAGGAGACAATCGGCGCAATATCGCTCATTGTCCAGCCCGCGAAGCAGCTGGGCGAACCGCTCGCACTTCGGGCACTGCCCCGCTCCTTGTGACGTTTCGCGCATGGCAAAGGCACGCTTGAGCGTCGCGTAGGCCTCCGTGACCTCGACAAAAACAGCGAGACTGTTCGCATCGCCGGCCGTGCGATCGGGATGGTGCCTGAGCACCAGCTTCTTATAGGCACGGTGAACCTGCCGCAGCGTCGCGCCGGGCGACAGACCGAGAACTTGATAGCACTTGAGGATGCTCACGCTTTCTTTCCGCGCTCTACGGCATGCGGGGTTTACCCGAACATCGCCACTCTTTGATCCGGCACGCTTATTGTATCCCTTCGGCTGCTGGGAAAGAAGCCCGGCCGTGATGAACTTGCTTAGGGCGCTCCCCGTCCGAGTTGACGGCTTTGCTCCGACGCCTGATAAGGTCATGCATCATGGGACTCGAAAGGATAACCCGCGAGTTGATCCGCGACCTGGCGCCGCTGACCTTCGGCAAGCCCGTCGCCTGCGTCTATAACCCGCTCGTCTATGCGCGGCGACCTTATCAAAAGTACCTTCGCAATTACGGACACAGCACCCGCGAGGTACTCTTTCTGGGAATGAATCCAGGACCGTTCGGCATGGCCCAGACCGGCATCCCATTCGGGGAAGTGTCCTTCGCCCGCGACTGGTTGCGCGTCGCGGCGAAGGTCGATCCGCCGGAGTATTCGCACCCGAAACGCCCTGTGCTGGGATTCGCCTGTCCGCGCAGCGAGGTGAGCGGCCGGCGGCTCTGGGGCTGGGCGCGCGATTTTTTCGACACGCCGGAGCGATTCTTTAAGCGTTTCTTCATTGCCAATTACTGCCCGCTTTGCTTTCTCGAAGTCAGCGGCCGCAATCTGACGCCGGACAAATTGCCGCCGCGCCAGCGTGAGCCGCTGCTGGCCGCCTGCGACCAGGCGCTCCGCCGAACGGTGGAGCACTTCCAGCCGCGCCTGGTTGTCGGCATCGGCACGTTCGCGGAAACGCGGGCGAAGTTCGCGCTTGATGGCGTCGACGTACGCATCGGTAGAATCCTGCATCCCAGCCCAGCGAGCCCGACCGCCAACAAAGACTGGGCGCGGCAGGCGACGGCGCAATTGCGCGCGCTCGGGGTTCGTATCTGAGTTGTCCGTCGGCTTCATCGGCGATTAATCGACTGCTTGCGCCTCGCGCGGACGTGTCAGCCGGATCGCCCAGGCCACCAGTACGGCGTTGATCATGAAGAACGCCAGAAACACAATCAGCCCGCCCTTCTCCGCCGACTCCGCATGTCTTGCATACAACTGCGAAACGTCAATCGTCGCCAGCCGGATCGCTTCGCGCACCGTCGTCATGCCCAGAATCGTCAAGAGCAGCCCCGCTGAACACACCGACAGCGCCCGCGGGCAGAACTGCCGCTGCCGCCGCAGGTCCATCCATCCGACGATCTGAATGATGAGTCCGACGACGCCGGCCAGCAGATACGGCCCCGCCAGTGTCCCGATCACGTGGCCGCGTTCTTCCGGCGACATCTGCATGCCGTACAAGCCGCCACAGAGAACACTCAGCGCGATGCCCGCCATCGCCAGCCAAGCGAGCCGTCGCGGTTCACGCTCGTCAGCATTGCGCCCGCGCCGTTGCAATGCAAATAACTGCCACGCCACAAGCACCGCCATCGTCGGAATCGACCCGACGGCCCACATGCCGAGTCGCGGCAGTAGCTCGCGATGGTAATAGACCATCGAGCCGCTCTCGTAGAGGCCGGGCCACGCAGCCGAATCCGTGCTCAGCAGATGGTTCTCCGTCCATGACAGCCCGGTGAAGGCGAAACAAAAAAGCGCGCCAAGCGTCACGATGCCGCGGGTCAGTGCCGAGCGCCGCCCGATCCAACGCGACTTGAGCAGATAGAGCATGTAGAAGCCGACGATGAGCACGGGCAGGATGCTCATCCAGCGGTGATAGAGCAGCAGGTTCGCCGTGTAAAACGTCTCCTTGTACAAGATCTGCACAAAGAGCAGCGGCGCGACCCCCGCCGTGATTGCCCCGCTCAGGGCAAACGGCATCCAATCGCGAAGCACGTCGGCCGCGCGGATTCGTTTGTCGTCCCAATCGCGTGACCCGCTCCGCAGTCCGCTGACGAGCAGATACCCCGTGCCGGCGAGGACGTAGTTCATGAAGAGGACGTGGACCACCAACGTCAGCACGTACAGTGCCAGATAGAAGGCCGTCGCGTCGGGAAAGCCGAAGGGGAACGTTCGGTCCATCAGCGCGCCTCCTGGAGCATGGCGACTCCGCGCTGCGTGGACGACTCGGTTCCGGCCTCGTCGAGCCATTGCCGCAACTCCGCCAGCACCGCGGCGTCGCCGGTCACCTGCCAGGATTTCGGCATGCCCGCTGCGTGCCACTCGATCAGTTGCACGAGCGCCTCGAGCTCCTCGGCATTGCCTGCGAAGGGCGGCATGAAGGGCTTGGTGTGTTGCAGCTTGGCGATGTTCATTCGCTTTTGCTCGGTCGTCCAAGTGCCTGCGAGATGGGTCAGCCCGTTGACGCCGCCGATCGAGTGGCACACGCTGCATTGAAAGCGATAAACCATCGCGCCGAGCCGCAGTTGATCATTTGCGTAGATGCCGGCATTGCGCAGCGGAAACGGGTCCGCCGTCACGCTGCCTCGCTCGCGCAGTGCGGCCACTTCGTCCGCGCGGATCGAATTGGAATACAGATACTCGCGGACCGTAAACGGCTTGCGCACGCCCTCGCGAACGAACTCACCGCCGGCCGTCGCGCCAAACGCCAGCGCGAGCAGCAGCGTCGCCGTCGCCCCGTTGATATATAACCGCTGCCCGATCAGACCGATGAGCGCGTAGAGACCGATGAGCAGCGAAGCGACGACGGCGATTCCCATGAACATCGTCATCGCCGCGCTGCCGCCCTCAACCCACGAACGGCTGTCCTCCGGGATGACCAACAGATACCAGTAGCCGAGCACCGGCATGAGCAGCATCGGCGAGAGGCAGAACGCCGCGCGATTGATGAGTTGACGGCGCTGGTCGTGGCTGAGGTCGGTCATCGTGTTGATCACCACGCAGGCCGCCAGCGAGGCGATCGTCAGCGAGGTGATGGTGCGGAAGATCAGCGACGGCCAGAAGCTGGGGTTGAAGAAGCCCGACCAGACGGTACGGTCGTCGCCCCACTGGCCGGGCGTAAGCTGCCACGAGAGGATGCCGTTGATCCAGAACAAACTGAACCACGCCCCGACCGCGTAGAGCAAGAGCAGCGTCATTCGCGAGCGATCCGGCAGGTTCTTTCCGCAACGGTAAAATGCATACCCCGCGACGACTTCGAGACAGAAGAAGGTCCACTCCGTCGCCCATATCCAGTGAAACTCATCGACCATCACGCCGATCGTCCGCGGGCTCACCTGGATCGTGGTGAACCACATCGCCACGCCGGTCAGGGCCCCGAGGACAAAGCTGATGAGCACCAGAATTTTGAAATAGCCGTCGAGGAATTGTCGAGCGAAAGGAGCGCGACCGGTCTGGGCCAGCCACTGAAAGTAACACATGAGGATGCCGCCGCCGATGGCGAACTGCGCGAGAAAGACGTGCGTGATGCCGAGCCCGCCGATCACCAGCCCCTTGATCAGCGGCTCGAAGTCATTGACGGGATAATACGGAACATCCACTCGCTCCCGACTCCTTTCGCCAGCGACCCAGCGGCGAGTCGACGCCCCTGTGACATCCTAATCGCGCCCCGCTTCGGCGTCATGCCCCGCAGCAGACGGCGGCAAGAACAGCCCGACAGCAGGCCGGACGGCAACAAGCGATACGTCGGAAATCCGCTAGAAAAAAATTAAACATGTTGAAACTGCCTGAATTCCTTGAATTTTACTCAGTGCGGACGACCTTGTCGCGCTCAGCGTGGTCCGTAGAGCCATCTTGCCCGCTGTGCGCGCGGCTCGAGCCAGAATGGGTGCAGCGGTATCGGGGAATTGTCAAGGTTGCGACTCTCGTCGCTCTGCTGTCGGTGGCCTTTACCACTGCGGGCCGCGGCATTTTGTAGGCGACGGACACGTGGCCTATCGCAGCAAGCCGCAACCCCGATGGGGTTGGGAGATCGCGGGGATCGCTGACCCAGGGTAGCGCCTTCGGCGCAACCCTGGGCTGGAGGCCACGGCCCGCTTCGGAGCCGAAGAGGCGGCAGGTCGGAGCTTTGTCGCTCGCGCGTGAATCCCGCTTGCTCTTGACGCCTGCCATGACAGCGCAGCGAAACGGGTTGCTTGGCAGTCAAGGGTATCGCACGAGCGATCTCTGGACTCCGGCTGATAGCCATTGCTCGTATTCCTCGGCCGGCGGGGACGCCCGGCCGCTACGACGATGTGTCGCACGCTACGATCACTCTAAAGATGCTATAGCCGGCGCCACACCACGACGCTGGTATGTGAACTGGCTGCCATTCGATCATCGAAGGCGGCCGGTTATCATGCCCGGCATGACGCTGCTTATTGTTCCCGTGGCCGGTCAGGATGCCGACGAGCTTCGCGCGCAGGTCGAGGCCGCGCTGGCCGACGGCGCGGAAGCCATCGAGCTGCGCGTGGACCTGATGGGTGAGATCTCGGCGGACGATCTGCGGACCCTTCGAAGCCATGCACCGGCACAAATCCCTTTCATCCTGACCATCCGCTCCGCGGCCGAGGGCGGAGCATGGGACGGCGACGACGACGAGCGCGTCAGTCGGTTGATCGAGCTGGGGCCGTTCGTGGAATACATCGACGTCGAGCTTTCGCTGTGGCGGCGCTCTGCGAACATCCGGCAGAAGATCGAACTGGCGCTTCACCGCGCCGATCATGTCTCCCAGCATGCGGGCAAGGAGGAGATCGAATTCGCCGCGCGGCGCAAGCTGCTGCTCTCGAGCCACGAAGTGACGACCCGGCCGACGACGCTGATGAGCCGATGGGTCGATATGGTCGGCGAGTCGGCGTGCGCCGTTCCCAAGCTGGCGTGGCCGGCACGTACGGTGCGCGACAACTTCGAGGCGCTGGAACTGATCCGCGACTGCCCCAGGCGACCCATCGTAATCTGCATGGGGGCGGAAGGGCTTGTCTCGCGCGTACTGGCGAAGAAGTTCGCCGCCTTCGGCACCTTCGCCGCCCTTCGCGCCGGACAGGAAACTGCGCCGGGACAGATACCGATCGCCGAGTTCAAACGCCGCTACCGATGGGATGCCATCGACGGCGCCACCCGGGTCTATGGCGTCATCGGCCATCCCGTGGGCCACTCGCTCAGCCCTGCCGTCCATAACGCCGCGTTCACCGCCGAACAGGTAAACGCCGTCTACCTCTCCCTGCCGGTCACGCCGAGCTACGAGGCCTTCAAGGCGTTCATGGTGGAAATCCTGGCGCGCCCGTGGCTGGGATTCGGAGGATTCTCCGTCACCCTTCCGCACAAGGAAAACGCACTGCGATTTCTGCAGGAGCGCGGCAGCCGCGTCGGTGATCTCGCCGCTCGCCTCGGCGCCGTCAACACACTTATCCTCTCCGCGGACGGCGCCATCACCGGAGAAAATACCGACTACCCCGCCGCGGAGTATTGCATCCGCGAGGCGACACAGCTTCTGGCGGATTGCAAGAGTCCATTACGCGCCGCTGTCCTCGGCGCCGGCGGCGTTGGTCGTGCCATCGTCGCCGCGCTGGTCGATGCCGGCACGAAGGTCACGATTTACAACCGGACCCCCGATCGAGCCGCCGAACTTGCCCGTACCTTCGGCTGCGAACACGCTGCCTGGGACGAGCGTCACAAACTGGCGGCGGACCTGATCGTTAACTGCACCAGCGTCGGCCTCGCGCCAAGGCATGGCGAATCCCCCCTGCCGGCGGTGGTTCTCCACTCGAACCAGGTCGTCTTCGACACGATCTACCGCCCGGTGGAGACTCGGCTGCTTCACGATGCCCGCGCGGCGGGATGCCGCGTCGTGGACGGCATGACGATGTTTCTCCGGCAGGCGCGCGAGCAGTTCACCCTCTGGACGGGCCGTGAAGTGCCACCCGATGTACTCCTGAACGCGGCAACGGACGCACTCTCGGCGAATCCGGAGAGGGGCCCCACTTGAACCCGTCCGGGTATCTGACGATGGGTGAAACCGTCGATCCGCGGGTCTTGCCCGGGCTGTGAATACCGGCCCGAGGAAATCGACATTTGACCATTCGCGGAATTGCCTTCAAGATGCCCGTCTGGCAGCGGGCTGCCCGAGACGGCAAGGGTGAATTGCCCCTCCCGCCGACCGAGGAACCTCGACAGCGCCGAGTCTGTGATGTCAGGGATGGAGAGAGTTGGGGTCAACCGTAAAGCGGGGACGACCTATACGCGTATGGACCTGCTGTTTTGTTCAGATATCCATGGAGATGAAGGCCACTTTGCCCGGCTCATCTCCGTCGCGGCCCAGACGCGGCCGCAGGTCATCATCCTTGGCGGCGACATGCTGCCGGATGATTCCGCGCTGGAGCCCAAGAAGATGGGCCACGGCCAGCCGGCGTACGTCCGCGAGAAATTTCGCGACCACGTCACCGCCATCCGAGAGGGCTCCGGCTGTAAGGAAGTTCTCGTCATCTTTGGAAATCACGACTGGGGCAGCAGTGTCACGGCCATGCGAGAGCTTGAAACCGACGGTCTGCTGCGCATCCTGGACATGGAGAAGGCCTATCAACACGCCGGGCTTCATTTCATCGGCTATTCGTGTACGCCGCCGACGCCGTGGTATGTGAAGGACTTTGAGCGACTGGACGTGCCAGGCGATACGCCGCCGCTCCTGGGCGGCGCCCGGTGGGATGCCCGATTTTCTCGACCTTCTCAGCAGGGCTCCGCCTTTCTCTTCAACAGCGTCAAGACAATGGAAGAAGAGCTGTCGCACCTGAAGCCGCCGCCGAATCCGTGGGTCTTCGTGGCACACGCGCCGCCCTATCTGAGCAAACTCGACCGTTACTATGGTGATCAGGCATGGGGCTCGAAATCCATACGCGGCGCGATCGAGAAGCATCAGCCCATGCTCTCGCTCCACGGTCATATTCATGAATCTCCCGATGTGACCGGTGAGTATCAGGACACCATCGGAAAGACGATTGCCGTCAACCCCGGCCAGAGCCGATCGACGCTGTACTACGCGACGATTCGAGTGGATGTGCCGGCCGGGAAAGTGCTGGAAGTCAAGCAAGGGCGGGCTACGTGAATCTGATCCTCGTGGGCTATCGCGGATGCGGCAAGACGACCGTCGGCGAGATTCTCGCCCGCAAGCTCGGCTGGCAGTTTGTCGATCTTGACGCCCTCATCTCACGCAAAGCCGGAATGTCCATCTCGGAAATCTTCAGCGCCGAGGGCGAAGAGGGCTTTCGACGTCGCGAGCGCGAGGCCTGTGAGCAGCTTCGCAAATCCAAACACCAGGTGATCGCGCTGGGCGGCGGCACGCTGATCGACTCCGACAGCCGCGCTATTGTGAAGCGCATGGGCAAAGTCGTCTGGCTCCGCGCTCCCGCTGCGGTGCTCTGGTCGCGCATCAACAAGGACGCTGGCAGCGCGGCGAACCGCCCGAACCTGACCGCGGCGGGTGGTCTTGATGAGGTGGAATCCGTCCTGCTTCAGCGCGAGCCCATTTATCAGTCCGCGTCCGTCCACATCGTGGAGAGCGTGACTGATTCTCCGGAAGAAATCGCCGATGCGATCGAGATGTGGTACGGGGCGAATGATTCGGAAACCGGCTGATCGACGGCCACACGCTTCACGACGGTTTGCATCGGCGTAGGCGATCCTTTCACGGCACGGCAGGAGACAGGCACCGCGGTGAGCACGAGTTGGTTTCTCGTCATCGTCGTCGGTCTCTTTGGCGCCATCGTCGGCAGCTTCCTCAACGTCGTCATTTATCGTCTTCCGCGCGGGATGTCGATACGCAATCCGCCGCGATCCATCTGCCCGAGCTGCGGCGTGGGCATCTGCTGGTATCACAACATCCCGCTCGTCAGCTGGCTCTTTCTGCGTGCCCGGTGTAACGCCTGCGGCACTCCGATCTCGGCGAGATATCCCCTGGTCGAAGCCGTGACCGCGCTGATCTTCCTCTTCGTCTGGGATCATTTCTTCATTGGTAGCGCCGTCGCCGATGGCGAGCGACTCGCTGCTGAGTGGCCCATCCTTCTCGCATGCCTTGGCCTGTTCGCCTGTCTGATCGCTTCGGCGGTTATCGACATCGAGACCTACACCGTCGATATTCGGGTGTGCATTTTCGCCATGCTGCTTGGGGTCGTTGCCCATGCCACGGGCGGTCTGACCATCGGCACCATCGGCTCCACGACGACCGGGCCGGTCATTTTGCTTCCGCCGGCACTCTGCCTGACCGGACTTGTCATGGGGCTGACGTGGACGGTGACCTACTTAATCGGTTCGCGATGCATCGCCGCGCCCATCGAATCCATGGACTTGTCAACGGGCGAAGGCGAGAGGTCGGGCGATGCGGAAGTGGGCAGCGAGGAAGAGCCCGTTGCAGAGACTGACGCATCCAGGAGCCGCATCGCGCCTTCGTTGCAGATTGGTATCCTGTTCATGTTCTTCCTTCTGGTCGTAATGGCCAGTTGGCTGATTTTCGCAGCGGACCGACCCAGCGAGCTTGCCATCCCCCCCGCCGGCATTCGCGCGATTGTGATCTGTTCCCTGATGATGTTTCTGCTTGTCCTCGCCGGACTCACCCCACGTGAAGTGGATCAGGAAGTCTATGAAGACATCGAGCATAATCGTTCGCGAGCCCGAGCGATGGCATTGCGGGAACTCGCATGGCTGCTGCCTGCCTTGCTGGCAGGCGCCGGTCTGATGATCTGGTTTCGCCGGACGGACTTGATGGGGATCTCCTGGCCGCAGGCCTTTGAGCGACTGGATGCACCGTCGGCGTTGATCCGCCATCTCGGAGCCGGAACGGCCGCGGCGGCGGCTATGATCTGGGCGGCGGCCATCGGCTGGACGGTTCGCATCCTTGGTACGCTCGCCTTCGGCAAGGAGGCCTACGGAACCGGTGACATTTACCTCATGGCGGCTATCGGTGCGACCGTGGGCATCTGGAACTGCTTCTTCGGTTTCTTTCTCGCGGCGATCCTGGCTCTGGTCGGAACGGTCGTCATGATGCTTCGCAAACGGCGCAGGGCCATTCCCTTCGGCCCGTGGCTGGCGCTTGGTTCGCTTTGTGCCCTGCCGATCGAGCCCGGCTTACTGCGATTTTTTCGACCGACCGGTGAGATGCTCTGGGCGCTTCTATCGGGTCGGACCTTCTAAGGCAAAGGAGCGTGTCGGGTGACATCCGGCTTCAGGCAATTTCTTGTCTATGCAAAAGTTACGATCATGGTAGCCGCGTTTATCGGGGCCGCCTTGATCGTCTTTATGAATCGCAACTACGAGACGAGCTTCTGGGCGGGCAGGAAATACGAGGACGTACCGACGCTCTGGCTGATGCTGCTTACGGCGGTCGTTTCAGTACTCGTTTTCTGGCTCCTGTCCAAGGTTCGCCGCGTCTGGAAGGAGCTGACAGAGGTCCGCGCGCAGAAGCAACAGGCCGCCCTGAATGCCGAGAGCGAAAAACGTCGCAAGGAGCTTGAGCAACAGGAACGCCGCATCGACGAGAAGCTCAAGAAGGCGATCGACGAGGACAAATCACAGGCCTAGCCCCGCGCGCGCGATGTGGCGAGCAACTCAAGCCGGCCCCAAATAGATTCCGCGCGAACTCCACCCCGCATAATCCGCGTAACAATTCTGCGCTGACCATTGACCACAACCACAACATGTGGTATAGGTCGAGGCGCAATAATTGCCTGACGGCCCTCGTCAGGAAAACAAAACGGGTAGCGTTGTTCAACTTTTGGAGGAACAAATCATGACACGGATGTTACGCAATCGCGTACTTCGCCTTTCCCTTGGACTCTTTGCGATCGCCCTGTTCGCTCCCGGTTGCGGGCCGGACGCCAAGCAGATGAAGATCGACGATCTGACCGCCGAAAACGAGCAGATGCGTCGCGAGCTCGAAGAGCGCGACCGCATTCTCAACGATACGATGGTTCGCGACGGCGATTCGCAAAAGACGATCGACGCCCTCAGCCAGGAGCTTGCCAAGCTTCGCGCGAATCGTGGCAAGGAAGGCGACTGGGTGACCATGCCTAGCTTCGACATGATTTCGGTTCCCGGATCGGTGCTGTTCGATTCCGGCAAGGCGGAATTGACGGCGCAAGGCCGCGCGAAGCTGGCTCAGATCGCTTCGGACATTCGCTCGCGGTACAGCGATCGCGACATTTATGTCTTCGGTCATACCGACGACGAGCCCATTCGCAAGAGCAAGTGGAAAGACAACTGGGAGCTTGGCGCGCACCGCTCGTTGACCGTCGTTCGCGCCCTTCGCGATCAGGGCATTGCCAACGAGTCGCTCGTTCAGGCCAATTGCAGCCAGTACCGGCCGAAGGTGCCGAACGCCAACGCAAAGAATAAATCGACGAATCGCCGCGTCGAGTTCTACGCCGTTCGCCGCGCCGGTTCAAACATTGAAGGCACCGCCGCGCGAGAATTCAGCGACGAATAATACGGTCCAATGAATTTCGAATCGCACTGATGTGTAGATCCACGGAGCCCCAGGCAGCAATGTCTGGGGCTCTTGTCATCCGTCGGATACGGCCTTGATCACGATACTTGACTACGAAACCAGCATGACCGCGGAGATCCGTCAGGCCTTTGAGGCCGTCGGTTCCGCTCCGGTCGTCGCCGGTTCCATCGAGCAGCTTGATCGGGCATCGAAGATCGTTTTGCCTCCGACCGCTTCCTTTCCTCGAGCGATTCGCAGCATTCGCGACCGAGGTTTCGTCGAGCCGCTCATGCGCGCCGTCGATCAGAAGCGGCCCATTCTCGGCATCGGCCACGGGCTGCATCTGCTGTTCGACGTGAGCTACGAAGAAGGCCAGCATACGGGCCTCGGCGTGATTCCCGGCAAGGTGACGCGCTTCGACTTCGGAGATCATCCCGCGCGGTTCAGCGTGCCTCCGATCCATCAGGGCTTCAACAGCGTTCACTGGTCGACGCACTGTCCATTGTTCAACAATCTGGCTTCCGGCACGCCTTTCTACTTCGACCACGCCTACTACGCCGAACCGCTGGACGCGCGTGCGATCTTCGCCCAGAGCAACCACGGCATCGACTTCTCCGCCGCGGTTCTCCATGGCTCGATCGTCGGCCTGCAATTTCTACCCCAGTCCTCCGAAGACCCGGGGCGACAGATTCTGCGAAACTTCGCCGCACTGTAATCGCATCATCCCTCCGGCCCCTTACCCGCGCGACCCTGCGTGGCGATGAACTTCCCTTTTCCGTGCAAACCTCCATCCCGATTCGGCCGATCTATAAGACATGGACACGCGACGCACGGTGCAGATCGGCCGTAGTAGCATCGGGCAGAATCAGCCCGTATATGTCATTGCCGAGGCCGGCGTTAATCACAACGGCGACTTGCCAACGGCCATGCGGCTCGTCGAAGCGGCCGCCGAGGCCGGCGCCGACGCCGTCAAGTTTCAATTTTTTTCCGCTGATCGCCTTGTTTCGGAAAGTGCCCCGACTTGCACGTATCAATCGACGCACACAACGGGCGCCCTCGATCAACGAACGCTTCTGCGGAAGCTCGAATTGCCGGCGGATCGGTTCGTCCCACTGAAGGCACGAGCCCATGAACTCGGCCTGGACTTCCTGGCGACGCCGTTCGGCATTTCTGAAGTTCACGCCCTCGTCGAGCTGGGCGTGCCGGCGATCAAGATCGCGTCGCCTGACATCGTCAATCTTCCGCTGCTGATCGCCGCCGCGGAAACGGGTCTGCCACTGATCGTATCCACGGGAGCGAGTTTGCTCGACGAAGTTGAGTCAGCCGTCCGTTTGCTGCAATCGCGCGGCGCGGGCGAGCGGCTCGTCCTGCTGCACTGCGTCTCGTCGTATCCCACTCAACCGGCGAACGCCCGGCTGCGCTGCATACGCACACTTGCCTCGCGCTTCGATCTGCCGGTGGGTTTCAGCGATCATACGGACGACGCCGACTTCAGCGGCCTGGCCGTCGCGGCCGGGGCGACGCTCCTTGAGAAGCACCTGACGCTCGATCGCGGCGCGGATGGTCCTGACCATTTCTTCTCGCTGACGCCGGACGACTTTGCCCGGTACGCGAGCGGAGCGCGGAAGGCCTCCGCCTCGCTGGGTTCCGGGCGCATCGAGTGCAGTCCCGAAGAATTCGAGGTCCGCAAACTTTCCCGTGGGAGCATCGTTGCCACGACCGCCATCCCTGCCGGCAGGGCGATTCACGCCGAACAGCTCGCCGTACGTCGTCCCTCCGGCGGCATCGAGCCGCAGTGCTGGTTCGACGTGGTCGGCATGGAGGCAGCGACCGATATTCCTGCCGGCGCCATGCTGAATTGGGAACTGCTTCGTCCCGCACTCACGCCGGCCGAGGCGGCGGCAACGTAGCGAATATCCGGGGTTTCCCCAATTACATCGCACCTCGCCGCCGGCAGGCCACGGGGCAATTAGTCCTGAACTCCGCCATTGTAGAGACCGATACCGAATGCAGTTCAACGTCGGTTGTCGCTGACGTTCTGCGCTCCTTGGAAGGGACTGCGTATATGATCTCACTGAATCCAAAGACCAAGGCCGACACCGACAAGCTCGTGGCTTCCGCCATTGCCGATCTCGGCGAGATCGCCACGCTTCCCGAAGTCACCGTTCGGATCATCAAGATTGTCGAGAATCCGAAATCCACGGCGCGCGATCTGCACGACGTGATCAAGAATGATCCGGCGCTGTCGGCGCGGCTGCTTAAGGTCGTTAACTCCGCCTTCTACGGGCTGCCCGGACAGATCGGCAGCGTGGATCGCGCGATCGTATTGCTCGGTCTTTCCGCGGTGAAAAACATTTCCATCGCCGCTTCGATGACGCATCTGTTCAACGCGGGCCATACCATTGAAGGATTCAGCGCGACGGAAGTCTGGCGACACAGCGTCGCCGTCGGTGTGGCGTGTCGGCTGCTCTCTGCGGCGCAGGGAAAGCCGAATGTCGAAGAGAGCTTCCTGACCGGTCTGATACACGACCTGGGCCTGCTCGTGGAAAGACAGGTCTTTGCAAAGAAGATCGCGGAAGTCATTGCACGGCATCGCGCCGAAGGCGGGAATTTCTGCCAGATCGAGGAAGAAGTCATCGGCGCCGATCATCAGGCCTTCGGCATGGCGCTGGCTTCCAAGTGGCGATTTCCGACGCAGCTTTGCACCGCCATCGGCTATCACCATAAGCCGATGGACCTGGCCCCGGTAAACCGGGAATTGGGCATGCTGGTTCACGTGTCCGATGTCCTGGCGTGCCGCGCGCAGATCGGCTTCTTTGCCACGGCCGCCCACGAGGACTTGGACGGCTCGATGCTTGAAATGCTGAAGATCGATCCCTCCAAGGTGGAGGACATCCTGGCGAAACTGCCGGAGCAGGTGGCCATCACGGAGACCCTTTTCTCCGAGTAGGCGACCGGAGCGTTCTCCCCCCCCTTCACGACCCACCCGTCGCGCGTTGGAATTGCCGATTTCGTAATTTGTACGATTCGATAAAATACCCTCCGGAGATTCATCGTTCCGGAGGTTCATCATGCAGTTTGCCACACGCGCGATTCACGTTGGACAGGAAGCAGACCCGACGACGGGCGCTACCATCGTTCCCATCTATCAGACATCGACCTACACACAGGAAGGCATCGGCCGGCACAAGGGGTTTGAATACTCCCGCACCGGCAACCCGACGCGGGCAGCGCTGGAGCAGTGCCTGGCCTCCCTCGAAAACGGCAAGTTCGGGCTGGCCTTTGCCAGCGGCACGGCGGCCAGTGCCGCGGTGATGAACCTGCTGACCTCGGGCGATCATGTCGTCTGCGCGGATGATGTCTACGGCGGGACCTATCGGCTCTTTGAGCTGGTGCTGAAGCGCTATGGTATCGAGTATTCGTGGGTGGATATGACGAATGCGGAGAACGTGCGCAAGGCCATCCGCCCGAATACGAAGATGCTCTGGCTGGAGACGCCGACCAATCCGCTGCTTTCCATCGTGGACATCGCCGCCCTGGCGGAGATCGGCCGCAAGGCGAAGCTCATTACGGTCGTCGATAACACGTTCGCCAGTCCTTATCTTCAGCAACCGCTGGACCTCGGCGCCGACATCGTCGTGCACAGCACCACCAAGTATCTTGGCGGCCACAGCGATGTAGTCGGCGGAGCAGTTATCACGAGCATGGAGCAATACCATACGACCGTAAAGTACCATCAAAACGCCGTCGGCGGCGTGCCCGGCGCGTTTGATTCGTGGCTCGTCATGCGTGGCGCGAAAACCCTGGCGGTTCGGATGAAGGCGCACTGCGAGAACGCGATGCAGATCGCCCACTGGCTGGAGAAGTGCGATGCCGTGGAAAAGGTCATCTATCCGGGTCTGGAATCACATAAGCAGCACGCGCTGGCCAAGCGGCAGATGCGCGACTTCGGCGGCATGGTTTCCTTCGTGATTAAGGGCGGCGCCGAAGCGGCGAAGAAAGTCGCCTGCCGGACGAAGCTGTTTTCGCTGGCGGAAAGTCTCGGCGGCGTGGAGAGTCTGATCGGCCATCCGGCGACGATGACCCACGCGAGCATCCCGAAGGAGCAGCGCGAGGCCCGCGGCATCACCGACGGCCTGCTCCGCCTCTCCGTCGGCATTGAGGACGCAGAGGATTTGATCGGTGATTTGGAGTCTGCCTTTGCGGCGTTGCGCAGCGAAAAGGCGGTGCCGGCGGGCGTGTAAACTTCCGAAGCGCGAAGCTTGGGCCATCGACCCTCCAAACACAATCACGATAAGGTTCATGGCCACCCAAAGCCGCGGCTATGCCAGCCGACCGAGTGCTGGTGAAGGAATTCTTCTCTGAGGTGAACTCATGAATTCTAATGACATTGATATTTTTCTTTCAGAATATGAGAACGCACATAACAGCTTTCATCACTACGACAGCTTCCGCTGGCAATCCGGATCCATTTTGATCGCTGCCGCAGTGGTTCTTTGGGGTTTATTGTTTTCTCGGGATCGCCCTCCAACACTTGATCAAGTAGGGATTACCAGCGCATTCGTTTCGTTGATCATGTCATGTTGGCTGCTTTATGCTCATCATTATCGGCAGCTGTACCTGACCAAGTTACTTAGGATTCACGAAATTGAGAAGCAGCTCAAAATGAAACTAAACTCTCGACTTGGCTTTTTGGGAAGTGATTCTAAGATCAAACTATTAGGGCTAAAGGGGCACAAGCTAGATGTTTTAGTATATGTTTTTGTATCGAACTTCGGAATTGCGTACTGGTTATTTTCTCGTCCCGAAGATCCTACAAAAGCATGGTATCACCCTCTGGTCATAGTAACGCTACTTATTGTTCTAGCGACACTATGTGCTTTCTTTTCGAACGAGAAAAAAATAAAATCCTCACTACGCGCTTTATTTCTGGAATCAGATACAGAGACTCCTGAGTAGCTTAGCCTACCAAGTTGCCTGATCATCTATTCGACCATTCCGACGGGCTTCATTGACCATATCGGAGCAATGATCTGATCTTGCGGGGTGCTAGATAAGTTCCCTCGAACACGGCCTGTGCGATAATGCAATGCCGGCGGGCGTGTAGCTACCGGCGTAGTTTGTAAAATGCATTATTTGAAGAAATGCAATACTTGAAGAAGTGCAGTACACGAACCAAAGCCACAGGCAAATGCCTGTGGCTTTTATTGCATCGTCGCGATCGCTGCTCGGTGTAAAAACACAAGGCCGAGTTGGCGTTCCGGTAAACACCAACCCGGCCTCGTGTTGCAAGAGAAAAAATTGGAGCTTATCAGCTCCCTAGCAGACACCGCTGGAGGCGTTCCGCTTGCAGTAGCGGGTCTCCTTCGGGGTCTTGCATGCGGTCCAGGAAGGCCTGGATATCCTTGCCATCCACCACGCCGTCGCCGTTGTAATCACACTCGTTCGGCGTCGAGCCCGTCGTCACGGCCTCGGCATCCGCGAGAACATCGGGATGCTCGGCATGAATGGCGGCGAGAGCGTCCTTTGACGCATCCTGCACCGCGCGGTTTCCAAAAAGGCCTGGCCCCACGAAAAGCACCGCGACCGCAGCGGCTGCCGCGAGCGGTACGGCCACGCGAACCCAGCGGAAGCCGCCTGCCAGACGCGAAGTCCGGGTCGAAGCGGTCTGCCAAGGGTATTCGCGGGACTCACCCGAGAAAGCACCCTGCCGGTGGGCCGAGCCCAATGTGGCAAGAAGGTCTTCAAGGGTTTTATCATGGGAAAGCATGGGCCTAACCTCATACGTCTATTGCATCTCGGTGGGCCCTTGCGCAGAAAAAATCGAAGGAATTTCCAGGCCCTTGCTTTTCATGCACCGCCGCAGACGTTCCAGAATCTCGGGTAGCCGGACAGCGCGAAGGGTGGATTCCGCGACGTTAACTTCTTCTGCGACAAGGCGTAATGGCTTATCTTCAAAGTATCGAAGACGGAGAATAACGGCATCTTCGGCTGACAAGCGTCCGATACATTCGTTCAAAACGCTCAGTGCCTCGGCTTCGGCTGCCGCCTCCTCAGGGTCGAGACCTGTTTCTGCTACTGAATCTTCCCTCGGGCCGGCCGACAGGGTCAGGGGCGACTTACGACACTGCTCGCGATAGACGTTTTGTACGATGCCGGCTATCCAGACGAGAAAGGGTCGCGCTGGGTCGTACGACTTACGAGCAGCAAAGGCCCGGCACCACGACTCGTTGACGATTTCGTCGAGCCAGTCGGGTCGATGCGTGACTCGCCACGCCGCGAGCCGGACGCGCTCGTGGTAGAGGTCGTATAGCCGGGCGAAGGCGTTCTCGTCGCCCTTGTGGACGGCCTCCAGAAGTTGTTTCTCGGATGGGTCGACCATGACAGCAGGCGATCCTCCATTCACGGGCGGCGTTGCGAAGGCATACGCCTGCGAGATTCCTACACGATTATGCGGCATTCTCCGCGCGATACAAATCACAGACCCTGCATCCGGTGCTCAAGCGTTCGATTTCAGACCCACTGAGGGTTGGCACACGTTTTGCCCTTTGTGCGAGAGTCGCTAAACTGCCGAAACTGATCGGCATGGCTACGACGGCGACTGCGAAACGTCTGTTGCGCGGTCCTAAGGCAGTCGCCGACGAATGACCAGACCACACGGCCTGTGCGGCCAAACCGGTCCACACTCGACGAGAGGCGTTGATGAAGATAGCAGCCCCCAAGGCCACCCTCGAAGGGGAGAAACGGGTCTCCCTGGTACCCGAAACGTGTACGCGACTGAAGAAGCTCGGCCTCGACGTGCTCATCGAGGCCGGCGCGGGCTACGCGTCGGGCTTTCCGGACGCGGATTATGACGCGGTCGGCGCTCAGGTGATTCAGGGGGCCGACGGATTGTTCGGCGAGACCGACATCGTGGTCATGCTCTATCCGCCGACCGAAGCGGATCTGTCTCGCATGAAGCCCGGCACTACGCTGTTCTCCATTTTGAATCCGCTGATTCGCCATGATCTGGTTCGACATCTCGCCGAGCGACAGGTCACCGCGCTGGCCATGGACATGATGCCGCGCATCAGCCGCGCACAGAAGATGGACGTTCTCAGTTCGCAGAGCACGGTCGCCGGCTACAAGGCCGTGCTGATCGCCGCGGCGGAGCTGTGCAAAATGTTTCCCCTTTTGATGACTGCCGCGGGGACGATCACTCCGGCGAAAGTGCTGATCTTCGGTGCGGGCGTGGCCGGTCTGCAGGCCATTGCCACGGCCAAGCGACTCGGGGCCGTGGTGGAGGCGTTCGATGTTCGTCCCGCCGTCAAGGAGCAGGTTCAGAGCTTGGGGGCGAAGTTCGTCGAGGTTGAAGCGTCCAGTGAGGACGCAGAGGACAAAGGCGGCTACGCCAAGGAGATGTCCGACGCCTACAAACAAAAGCAGAAAGAAGCGATCGCCCGACACGTGAAAGAGGCCGACGTGGCCATCACCACGGCACTGATACCCGGCAAGCCGGCGCCGATCCTGATCACGGCTGAAATGGTGAGCACCATGCGACCGGGATCGGTAATCATCGATCTGGCCGCAGAGGCAGGCGGTAACTGCGAACTGACCCGCTTGGATGAACGCGTGGAATCGGGCGGCGTGCTCATCCTCGGCCCGCGAAATCTTCCCGCGACGATCCCCTATCACGCCAGCCAGATGTACTCACGAAACGTCGCCTCCTTCCTGCAGGACCTCGTCAAGGACGGCCAACTGAAGCTCAGCATGGAGGACGAGTGCGTGGCAGGAACGCTGATCACACAGGGCGGACAGATCGTCCATCCGCGCATCAAGGAAATCGGAGTCTGACAGATGAATACGTTGATGTTTGCCAACATGCTTCTGGCAGATGCATCCGCTTCGGAAACGCTTTCCCCCGCGGCGATGTTTGTCATGGCGCTTACCGTTTTCGTTCTGGCGACCTTCGTCGGGTTTGAAGTCATCACCAAGGTTCCGCCGACGCTGCACACGCCGCTGATGTCCGGCTCGAACGCCATTTCCGGCATTACGATCATCGGGGCCATCCTCGTCGCCGGGCTCAAGCTTAACTGGATGACCGCGGCTTTCGGCATGCTGGCCATCGGCTTTGCCATGACCAATGTCGTGGGCGGTTTTCTCGTCACTCATCGCATGCTCGGCATGTTCAGGAAGAAGGATTAAGCCGTGTCGCAGGACCTCACGAACATTGTCTATCTGACCGCCGCGGCGTTGTTCATCTTTGCCCTCAAGCGGCTCAGTCACCCGCGCACCGCCCTTCGCGGAAACCTGACGGGCGCCTTCGGTATGTTGCTGGCGATTGTGGTCACCGTCGTCGTCGCGGTGAACGATCCTCAGATTTCCGGCACGGGGTACTGGCTGATCGGAATCGGTCTGGCCGTGGGAATCATCGCGGGCGGCACGCTGGCCCTGCGCGTACCGATGACCGGAATGCCGCAGATGGTCGGCCTGCTCAATGGCTTCGGCGGCGCGGCGTCGCTGCTGGTCGCTTCGTCGGAGCTTGTTTCCAAAACGCCCGAGATGCGCGAGGCGCTTCAGGCAGGCACCGTCGGTCAGGGTTTGTACTTTTTTGTCGGCTCCACGATGGCTGCCGGCGTCATCGGCACGGTTACCTTCTTCGGAAGTCTGATCGCCGCCGGCAAGTTG
Source organism: uncultured Planctomycetaceae bacterium (assembly GCA_964385225.1). Lineage (GTDB taxonomy): Bacteria > Planctomycetota > Phycisphaerae > UBA1845 > UTPLA1 > UTPLA1. Next base: position 125,363 of record CAYLOE010000006.1, on the reverse strand, counting down.
CAGGAACTCAAGTGGGTGCCGAATGGCAACATCTTTCCCGCTCAGCAGGCCGTGAACTTTCTGTTGATCGCGCTCATCCTCGCCGGCGCCGTCTGGGGTACCTACGAACTGGAGAAGGTCTGGATCTACTGGCCCATCATCGTCCTCGCCGCCGTCGTCGGCGTCCTGATCACCACGCCCATCGGTGGCGCCGACATGCCCGTGGTCATCTGTCTGCTCAATTCGTATTCCGGCCTCGCCGCCGCCGCGACCGGCTTCGTCCTCAATAATAACGGCCTGATTATCGCCGGCTCGCTGGTCGGCTCATCCGGTCTCATTCTTTGCCAGATCATGTGCAAGGCGATGAACCGTCCGCTGACGAATGTGCTGTTCGGCAAGCTGGCGCCGGCCGAGGGCTCGGCAACGGCCGACGAGGTCTACGGTGGCAAGGTCAAGTCCGCCGGCGCCGAAGAGATCGGCATGATTCTGGAGAATGCCCGCCGCGTGGTCATCGTGCCGGGCTACGGATTGGCGGTGTCACAAGCCCAGCACGCCGTGCGTGACCTGGCGAACGCGCTGGAGGCCCGGGGTTGCGCGGTGGAGTTCGGCATCCACCCCGTCGCGGGCCGCATGCCGGGGCATATGAACGTCCTGCTTGCCGAGGCGAACATTCCCTACGACAAAGTCAAGGAGATGGACGAGATCAACACCACGTTTGAGCAGACGGACGTGGCGATTGTCATCGGTGCGAACGACGTGGTAAACCCGGTGGCCCGAACCGATCCGAAGTCGCCCATCGCCGGGATGCCGATTCTCGACGTGGACAAAGCCCGAACCGTGATCGTGATCAAGCGAAGTCTCAGCCCCGGCTTTGCGGGAATACCCAATCCGCTCTTCGCGGCGGACAACACCCTGATGTTTTACGGCGACGGCAAGAAGGCGATCCTCGAACTTGTCACCGCCCTGAAAGACGCAAGCTGACACACCTGTGGCACAGACGACTCGCCTGTGACTGCCATGCCACGAACCGCTTATCTCTGGGATCCGATCAGTCTTGAACACGATACGGGCGTACACGTTGAGTCGATCGCTCGAGCGGAGCGGCTGCATCCGGATGTGATTCGCGGCCGGGTTCCCGATCTTGCCACCGAGCCCGTTGCATCTCACGACGCGGCACAATGGATCCGAACCGTGCATACGTCGAGTTACCATGATTGGGTAAAGGACGCCTGCGCATCGGGCCGCCACCTGCTCGATCAGGGCGATACCATGGTCTGCGAGCGAAGCTACGACGCGGCGCTCGCATCGGTGAATGCCGCGCTGACCGCGGCGGATCTCGTCATCGCCGGCCGTTACGATTCGGGCTTCTGCGCCATGCGTCCGCCGGGCCACCACGCCCTGCCGGATTCCGCGATGGGCTTTTGTCTCTTCGCGAATATTTCCATCCTCGCAAGATATCTGCAGCGGCGCCACGGCCTGGGCAAGATCGCCATAGTCGATTGGGACGTGCACCACGGGAACGGTACGCAGGCGATGTTTTATGAAGACCCGAGCGTCCTGTTCGTTTCGCTCCACCAGCACCCGCTGTGGCCCGGCTCCGGCATGGCGAACGAGCGCGGCTGCGGGGCGGGCGAGGGCTTCACGCTCAACTTGCCGATACCGCCGGGCACATCCGAGGCCGACTACCTGTCGCGCTTTGATGCCGAGGTAATGCCTGCCCTGCGGCACTATCATCCCGAGATGCTCCTGATCTCCGCCGGCTTTGATGCCCACCGCGATGATCCCCTCGGCGGGCTGATGTTGACCGAGGCCGGCTTCGCGGCCTTGACGCGCCGCCTGCGCGATATCGCAGGGGAATTCTGCGACGGACGGATCCTCAGTCTGCTTGAAGGGGGTTATAACCTGACCGCGCTGGAGGCCAGCGTCGCTTCGCACGTGGCAGCACTTCAGGCATGATCGAACGCTGCCGGCATGTCATGAACGGTTAGTTCGCTTACACGAACAGGAAACACGAGGTGACGCAAGTTTCACGGCCGATGCTTTGATCGGCGACGGGCAGACACGCGCTTGGTCGATCGAGCGTCCCTGGTACTCAACCACCTCTTGAAGGATGCCTGACTTTCGGCGGATGCGCGCCCGGCAAGAAGGCCCTCCACGCTGATATCCTCGTCAAGGTCCTTCCAGTGGATGCCCTGACCGCGACCGATCAGCCGCCAGTTGCTCCTTTCTGCGCGGCTGGCGTGAAGCAGGCGAGGATACCATGTCAGTGGTACGGAGATCGCGTGCCCGTCGCTCAATTCGACAGTCAGCGCGTCGTCGCTGACCCGTTCGCCTAACGCCATCGGCGTTGTGATTTCAGCGGCGAAAATAGCCATTCCCTTCCTCTTTGAGTGTTGCTTCGTGCTCCCGAAGAAGCAACTGTATTTTACCAAGTTCCCTGGCAGAAAACCCGCCGCTGCGTGCAAGTCGAACAGGGTCCAGCCAGAATTTGGCGACTTTGTCTTCGTACTTCGGAGTGCTTCGAAGTCCTACTCTCGGCGCGCGCTGATGACGACCACGTCGGTGATGGGTTGTTCGCCCTGCAGCGGGACGGCGGCAATCGCGTCGGCCACATCCATGCCGATGATGACATTCGCGAAGACGGTGAAACCGCCGTTCTGGTTGTCCAGGTTCGCGGAGTTATCCGCCAGGTTCACGAAGAACTGGCTCGTCGCGGAGTCGGGGTTGCCACCGAGCTTGGCCATGGCTACGGTGCCGCGGATGTTGCTTCGCAGCGGTGAGAATTCGTTCTGAATCGGCGGGCGAATGCCGCTCGGCTGGATGTTGCCCGGCAGGAAGCCGCCGCCCTGCACGACGAAATCGGGTACGACGCGGTGGAAGATCGTTCCGTCATAGAAACGATCCTGTACATACTGAAGGAAGTTCGACGTGGTGATGGGCGCGTCGTCCACAAGCTGGAAGACCATGTCGCCGAGCGTCGTCGTGAGCCGCACAAGGTTGGTCGTCACCACGCGAAACCCGCCCGTGAGCGTTGCGATGCCGCCGAGCGGATTATCCACGACCACGTCGTAGAGTCCCGCGTCCGCGCCGACCAGGTTGAACGTCGCCCGAAGCGTATTGACGTTGATGAGCGACACGCTTGTGGCGTCAATCGTCTTGCCGTTCTGGCGGAGCAGGACGGTCGCGCCCATTTCAAAGTTCTCGCCGTCCAGCGTGATCTCCAGAGCACTCGTGCCGATTTCGCCGATGTCCGGCGAAGCGGATCTGACGAACGGCTCGATACCGCTCACCTGGACCTGCTGTGTGGCGCTTCGCGACTGGCCGAGATCGTCCGTCGTGGTCAGTTGTACCGGATAAGTGCCGGGCACTGCATAGGTGTGCGTAACGACGACGCCGAATGCATTCGGCGAACCGTCGCCGAAATTCCATCGATACTGAGTGATCAAGCCGTCGGGATCGGTGCTCGCGCCTGCATCGAAGCGCACGGACAGTTGATTGTTCCCGAAGATTTCAAAACTGAATTCCGCGGTGGGCAGCAAGTTAATCAGTACGGTACGCGTGGCCGTCGCGATCGCCCCGCGATCGTCCGTTACGGTGAGAAGTACGACGAACCTGCCGCTGGTGGTGTAAGTGTGTTCGACGATCTCGCCTTCGCCGCCGTTGCCATCGCCAAAATCCCAGACGAAGGATTGGATGAATCCGTCGGGGTCCCGGCTTCCGGTCGCTCGGAATCGCCGCCCGCCACTAACCGGCGAGCCGTCGGAAACGATGTCCTGAATGACGATTTCCGCGATCGGAGGAAGGTTCGGACCGAGAACATCCACCGGCAGTTCGCCGGCGCCAATCAGTTGAGCCGGCAGGTTGTTCACGTAGTCGGGAGCGCCGAAGAGATAAACCTTGATGAAGAAGGTGCCGGAGCGAGCGAAGGTGTGCGACACCTGCTGTCCCGAAGCCGTCGGAAGATACGCTGCCACGCTGTCGTCGCCGAAGTCCCAGGTGATGTGTTGTGTGCCGGGGTGCTTGCTCAGATCAACACGAAACGTTCGCGAAAAAGTGTTCCGCGACGAACCGACCGGAATGATGATCGGCGTTGCGCTGGATGCCGGCGCGGCGCCGGAACCGAGCTGCGCACAACCGTCCGCGTTCATACCCATGAAGACGGACAAGGAACCGAGAATACAAAAGACGACGCAACGGCTCATCGCATGTCCCCTTGCGCGGCTCAACCCGACGGAATGCCCATTTACGGGGCCGTGCCAACCCCCCAAACGAAGTGGTCGTGTGTGCAATTCTATGCCCGATCCCTGCGGCACGTCACGCAGGAGAATGTCCGTAGACGCATTGGATGACTCGGGCAGGGCCCGTGGCCGACGCATGGTTCATTATCGGGTAGCCGGGTTCGCGCCTTAGCCACATATGGATGACGAGATAACGGGCAAGGACCGGTAAAACACGTCGAAGTCCGAAGGACGTCCGATTGCGGTTCTGGACCGCTCGGGCGGCCGAAAGTGGGTAACTCAGCCCGATCGTGTTCGCATATGGTGGTAAGTGTTACCCAACTGAACGTTTTCAGACGATTGGCGCACCCGATGCAATCGATCGGACTTCGTCCACAAGCGCGGTCAGATAAAGGTGTTAGGAGATTCCTTCGGCGAAAGGGGAATTGGGTACCCTTCATTGGCACAGCCGTTGCTTACTCTATTTGCGACGAGCGAATGAAGCTCGATGAGATTCCCCCGGGGAGGCCAATGGCTGACCCGGCTCAAACGTGCCAGACCCAGAAATGGGTCGGTTGTGTAAGGGATGGGTCTGAGTGCGAGGCGGACCCATCCCATTTTTTTGCGCTCGGATCGCTCAACTCAAACGTGCCCGAAACAGGCGACCGGATACCCCATCGGGACCAACGCGCACGATCACGCGCCGGCCGCACTGCGGGCATCGGCCGTCGTACTTCCTCTCTTCGGGCCTTCGATAGACGCGGGCATATACGCCGCAACACTCGAAGAGAATGCCGATCCAACGGCGCATCGCGACACCCTGCTCAGCCGACGGATCGACCGTGAATTCGCCGTCCGGCGTTGAGAGGATATCGAGGCCGGGTTGAGGTTCATGGGCCATACTGCCGATATCGGCGTGCCGGCGACTTCGATTGAAAGTGCATTCTGGCAGCCCACGTCACAGCCCGCTAACATGGTTCCTCCTACGTTACCCAACGGGACCGCAACATGAACCAGAACCGTAAGTACCAGTTCGCCGGCTCCATTCTCGCCGGTGACCTTCTGCACCTGGCCGAAGCCATTCGAGTCTGCGAAGTCGCGGGGGCGGACCTGCTGCAACTCGATATCTGCGACGGTCACTTCGTTCCGACGATCAGCTTCGGCGAGGATGTCGTGCGTCGTACCTGTCAGGCGACGAAGCTCCCCGTCGAGGTTCATCTGATGGTCAGCCGACCGGACGACTGGATCCCGCGCATGGCCGGCATGGGGCAGTTTCGGATGATCTTTCATCTCGAAGCAAGTCATCGCGCGGCGGGCGTTGTGCAGGCGATCACGCGAGCGGGCATGGAGGCGGGCCTGGCCATCAATCCGGAGACGCCGACCTCCGCCGTTGAGCCGCTCTTGCCGTATGTTCACAACATCTGCCTGATGGGCATCGCGCCCGGCTTCGCGGGTCAGAAGCTCATGGACACAACTTATCGGCGCATTGCCGATGTTCGCTCGCTGATTGAGAAATCTCCGAGTTCCGCCACGATCACGGTCGACGGCGGAGTCAAGGCCGACAATGCGGCACAGCTCATCGAGGCCGGCGCGGATATCCTCGTCGTTTCCTCGGGCATCTTTCAGCATCCTCGGCCAGAGTCGAGTCTCGCCGACTTCCGCACAGCCATCTCGGGCACACGATGATGCTGCGAGCTATGACGGGTCTTTCGCTTGCTCTGCTTGCTTCGGCATGTCATGCGCCCGACCGGGGCGTAACTGATCGACGTCAAGACGATGCCATACCCCGCAGCTACGAATGCCGTCGAGCAACGACGCCACCGGTTATTGACGGTCGGCTGGATGATACCGCGTGGCAGGCGGCGCCGTGGACGGAGAACTTCGTCGATATCGAAGGGGATCGCAAACCGCAACCGGCATATCGCACGCGTGCAAAGATTCTCTGGGACGACGATTATTTCTACATCGCCGCCGAACTCGAGGACCCGCACGTCTGGGCTACGCTCACCCAGCGGGATGCGATCGTCTTCCATGACAACGATTTCGAGATTTTCATCGACCCGGACGGCGACGGTCTCGACTATGTGGAGATCGAAGTAAACGCGCTGAACACGGTCTTCGATCTACTGCTCAAGCGGAGCTACCGCGAGGGCGGACCGGCGCTGCACGACTTTGACGTAGCCGGCCTGCGCACGGTCGTTCACATCGAAGGCACTTTGAACGACCCGACCGACATCGACCGCGGCTGGTCCGTCGAAGCGGCCATTCCGTGGCGTGCATTCGATGGGCTGACTGCCGCATCGCTGCCGCCGCAAGGGGGCGATATCTGGCGCATGAATTTCTCACGCGTGCAGTGGGCTCATGAGGTGATCGACGGCAAGTACCGCAAAGTGCCCGGCAGACCGGAAGACAACTGGGTCTGGTCGTCACAGGGCGAGATCGACATGCACATCCCAGACCGCTGGGCGAGCGTGCGCTTTGTCAGCGAGCCGTAGTTGCTTCGCAACACTACAGTGCATCAACCGTCGGCGGAGCTTTCGCGGGCGACCCTCCGCACATTCACCTGATGGACTCGGTCTGTCGCCAGGAGCGAGGTCAGCAGAATCCGCATGGTGTGAAAGGCGTGAAGATTGACGACATGGCCGGTAGCGTCCTTCGGGCCGAAGGCAAACCAGCGCTCGATGGTGTGATCCGGCTCGCGGATGAAGACGCAGACCTCGCCGTCCTCGAAGCGCCAGCCGTTCCAGCCGATCTCGCGCTCCAGAAGAAACGTTTGGCCTTTGATGCGGCCGTGCATTCGAGCGCTCACCGGCAGGATGCCGTTGCCACCCTGCAGGATGCCGTTGCCACCCTGCGGTTCGATGAAAAAGCCGTCACGCTGGTCGAAAGCCCGCCAGGAGGCGTAGCTGCCGAAGAAATTGGGCTTCATGATGAAGGGGCCGTCGTATTCGGGGCAGAAGGTATCGCAATTGCCGCAGTCGTTGCAGAAGTCCGCAAAGTTGGCGATCTGGGCCTCGCGTTCGACCACGATTTCGCACGGAGTTTCCGGCTTGAGTTCACCGTCGGCCACGACCAGATCGTGAAACGCCACTCGCTGCGGCTGTGTTGAATAGAGAAAATTCGCAGCGTTGGGACAGACCGGCAGGCACTTGTCGCATGTGATGCAGTCGAAGGTTTCCAGATGGGACTCGATCCGCTTCGGCTCCTTGCGGTTCGCGGCGGCGTAGTAGCGCGCGTCTCGGCGCGTTTCGTCCGCGATAATGCTCAAGTTCCGCGCTGCGGCCGCCGTCCCTTTTGTAATCTGTAATTTCTCATTCGTCATTCCGTCGTCCGGCCGCGCACCGCGTACGAATTCGTCGATGGTCTTTGCACCGAGCCGCTTCATCTCTCCCGTCAGTGTCGTCAGATACGGCGGCAGCCGCCCGTAACCGCCGGGCCGCAACAGGTCCGTGCAGACCGTGACGGGCCGAAAGCCGCAGGCGACGATGTTGGCGAAGTTCTGCCGATCGACGCCGGCGCTGAAGGTAAAGAGAAGTTCCGGGCCGACGGCCTTACGAAACTCCTCCGCCAGTGTCAGCGTGATGACATGCAGTGGCTGGCCGGAGAGGTACTGGATCTTGTTCTCCGGCGTGAAGAACGTGCGATGATTCTCGACTTCGAGCGTGTTGGAAAACTTGACGCCGAAGCCGCGGCTGCGCGATGAGGCAAGCGCGGTCAGGCGCTTGCAGAGTTCGACGCCTTCGGCGAATTGCAGGCCGCTGGTGTAAGCCGACTGGTTGACGCGCAGTTCCGTGTAGCCCATGACATCGTGCAGCAGATGCTCCAGTCGATCCTTGCCGAGCATCGGCGGGTTCATCTTCACGACGACGTCGCAATCCATTTCAGCGATGAGAAAGACGCATATCTTCTCAATCTCGTCCGCCGGGCAGCCGTGAAACGTGGACAAGGTGATCGTGTTCGACAGTCGGGTTGGATAATCCAGATCGCGAAGACGCGACAGATCGTGCGGTATCTCCGCCCGCAGCCGTTCGACTTCCACGCTCGCGTCCTTCATTCGCTCGATGAAGGCCCGAACGGGGGCCGAAGAAATACCCGCGAGGTCGTAGCCGACGCTCAAGTCGTAGATCGTGTCCGTGGCTTGGGTGGTAATCGGCGAATCGGGCAGGATGCCGCCGCGCGTGAGCATGTGAATCAGCATCGCCCCGGCGACGTACTCGCGCAGGGCCTCGGCGATGCGCAGCTCCTGTGACCATTCGATGTTGTAGCCGATGGTCGTCGCGTCGATGCAGGGCCGGGCGATCTTCAGGCGGTCGTTGATCTGCACCGTCTTGAGTTCCATGATTCGCGAACCGGCCAGCCACGACAGCACCAGGTTTTGGGCCATCTGGGTCTGCGGGCCTGCTGCGGGGCCGACCGGCGTACCCGCTTTTTTGCCGTGGAAGTCAACGGAAAGGTCCGGCCCGCTCGGGTCCGGCGTCCACCATTTGCGCGTCGGAAGATGAAAGATAGACTGTTCGCGCGCGAGTTCGCCGCGCATGCGATGGATGAGGTCCACGAAGGGTGCAGGGACGAGTTCAGCCATTGGGGCCATTGTAGCGGACGGCGCGCGTCGTTCACGTCTTCGTGGGCTGGGCCTGCTGGAACTCAGGATTTTTGATTGCGTGCTCGCGGAGGGCCTCGACCGACTCGTCCAGTGAGTTGTAGAGCCGTCGGGGTGTTCGCGGTTTGTTGCGGATCAGCACGTACTGTGCCAGGATCGGCAGGGTGATGCTCGCGCAGCTGTACACGACGACGTTGTTCAGGTTCGCGTCGGCGATCTTGCCCCAGCTTCGGGCCTCGCTGGGCGTTGCACCGGAGAGGCCGCCCCAGTGCGGCGCGTCGGTCGTCAGCTGAATGAAGTAGTCATGTCCGCCGCCGCCCTTGTCCTGCAGGATTTGATGCAGCGTCGGCTGTGTCTGCAGATAGAAATTCTTGGGGCTTCCTCCGCCGACGTGGATCACGCCGTTTTTCTCGGCGGCACGAACGATCGCCGTCGTCTCGATGATGTCGCGGATCGGATCAAGCTGGATCGGGTCGCCGAAAAGCTGCGGCACCACGAGATTCATACCGATGGAGCTGTCGCCGGGACTGGATGTATAGATCGGTACGTCGCACTCCTGCGCCGCCAGCAACATCGACTTTTCCGGGCGGGGCGCCGTGCTGCGCAGCTCCTTCCCAAGCTGCCAGTGAAACACAGCCGTTGAAATCGGCCCTTCACGCTTCAGCGCACGGGCCGTCTGCAGGATGACTTTGTCCGTAGCCATCAGCGTGTCTTCGTCGCCGATGTACGTATCATAAATGCGTGCGACGCCGAGGTCGGCAAGTTCGTTGTCGTCGACGTTCCAGTGCCCCTGCGCCACGGGGTAGTCGTAGGCGCGGTGGAGATCGTGATAGAGATTCGCACCGGTGGAAATAATCCAGTCAACAAAGCCGGCGCGCATCAGATCGATGAGTACGCCCTGCATACCGATCGGTGTCATGGCGCCGCTGAGCGTCAGACCAACGGTCGCGCCTTCGTTGAGCATGCGCGAGAAAAGATGACAGGCCTCCGCCAGACGGCGGCCGTTGAACCCGCTGCCTGCGTAGCAATCGTCGATCATGTCGGCGAGATTCTCGTTGCCGCGAAGATGGATCGGCTCGACCTGGCGACCGGCGAGCAGTTCCTTCTGCAAACCTCCCTCGCTTTCAGATCGGGCGCGCTCAATCGCAGGATGATGACTGGCGGCCTTTCTGGGTGTTCCACAGGGATACGAATCCTTCGACATCTCAGACCTCCCACCCTTGCGCGGCAATGGAACCTTGAAGACTTGTCACGACTCCGGATCGGACATGCTAGGGTTTGAGCGCGAGAAGCGAAAGCCGGCAACGGGGCTGATCGTCTGGTGCGTCCAAGCGTTCATGAGATTTCACACGGCCTTATCAAGAGTCCGGGGGTCGTTGCAGACGGTGATTTTCGATTCCTGTCGAATCGAGACTCCAAGAGTGGGGAATAACGCCCAACTCGTTTTCGAGTCAGTATTTCCGCCCGCTGTGGCCTCGAAACGGTCGGGAACAGCGGGTAAACCCTCGTGTAACTCCTTGAAATAGAATAGGATACAGCACCCCTTTATTGAATTATACCTGCATTTCCATGTCGCGGGACTTGCATTCAGGGTGAGTTATCGGGTATCATTCGACGAGTGAGGAGGGGTATGAGCGCGCCCAGCATGGGCTGTGCGCTCGAATCCCCGCGCGGAGCGTCCACCAACAAGGACTCAGGGTGAGAAGAGCACTTTCAAGACCCATGATCGCATGCACCATCGTCGCGGTTAGCGCGCTGATGATGCCGGTTTCTGCGCATGGCGATGCAGTGCTCGATACCTCGCAGTGCGATCCCACGCATGTGCAGATTCGGACCGGGGTCCTCCAGCCGCGCACGGTTAACTTCCCTCAGCAACTCGTTTCGGTGCAGCAGTTCAATCCGCAGAAGGGAACGCTCTGCTGGGCAGTCATTCGCATCACAGCGAACTACGATGCGCTCATCCAGGCGGAAAACCTGAGCGACGCCAACGCGATTATTTCAGCAGCCGGTTCGCAGACGATCTATGTCGAGCCGCCGGCTTTCGTTACTCCCCTTCCGCTGAGCAACCAACGAACGCTGCCGCTTTCGAGTTTGCCTGTCGGTCCGTACGACAACGTACTCGACTTCCTTGGCCCGAGCAGCGCCGTATTCGAGTACAACGACGTTCCCGCAAATGTCCTGCTGGTGAACAACCTGATGCGTGACAAGAAGGACGTCGGCTTCGCCAATTTCACCGGCCTCGGTACATACGATTTCGGCGTTGCCGGCGATGGTCAGTTTTCTGTAGCCAGCAACACAGGCGCCGTCGTTGCCAAGGCGAACCTGCGGATCGGCGCGACGATCGAAGTCGAATACCACTACGTGCCGGAGCCCGCCTCGCTGGCCCTGCTGCTTCCGGCGCTGCTGCTGGTCCGGCGCCGCCGAATCATTCGTTAGCCCTCCAACCATCTCCTCAAACGACTAATGACCGCAAAACCGCGCTCTGCGATCTTTTCGCAGCGCTCGCGTTGTACACGGTTACCGGCCAACAAAGCGTTCATGGATGAAACAATCTCCCCAAATGCTCGTTTTCGGACCCGATGCAGCTTGCTTCCGCTCGACGCAGTACTGATCTCGGTACAGTCAACGACGAAAAGAGCGGATTAACCGTTTTTAATCTGCATTTCACCCGCGTTTCAGACACGCCGGACATAGTATTCCAATGAAGAACGGGGTGTGTTCGAGCTTTTGATTCGAACGCCTCGGCTGGAATTCACGCCATCCATCGCCGACCGCTCATGCTGCTTATCGATGCAAGACGGACCTGAGGGGTCCTGTAAGACAAGCAGCGTTCAACCAGAAAAGAGCAGTGAGCAGCGGCGATCGAGAGGAGCATGACTTTGTCCGCAGCAACATTAACGGGTCTCTGGCAATCCTTCGCATCCGCACGCAAGACTCCGCACGCGGCGAGCAACGCGCACGGCATGACGGATGTCTCGCTCAAACTCACGATCATCCTCGCCAGTTGCGCCGTATGGGCGATGGCGTGGCACTTCGATTCTGCAAAATTGGCGGTCCGCATGATGTGGGCTTCACCGGTACTCAAGCCGCTGATGATCGCCGGTGCGGCGTACGCAGCGTTTTCCTTTGCATGGTCTTTCTGGCGATTTGCCCTTGCCCTGAGGTATCGTCCGGTACCGACGGTGACCGATGATCGACTTCCAAAGATCACCGTGGTCGTGCCGGCTTACAACGAAGGCGCGCTGGTCGGCGACACGATCCGCCACCTGGCGAAGGCCGATTATCCGGTCGACCGTTTCGAGATCATCGTCTGCGACGACGGCAGCACCGACGACACCTGGCGACACATTCAGACGGCTTCAGCCGAAGTCGCCTCGAAGGTGCGCATCCTTCCGCTTCACTTTGACGAAAATCGTGGCAAGCGATGGGTGCTTTGGGAGGGATTCCGGCGGGCCTCCGGCGATATCTTCATCACCGTTGACAGCGATTCGCTCATCGAGCCCGACGCTTTGAAGTCCGTCGTCAGCCCCATGGTCGAGGATAAAGCCGTCGGCGGAGTGGCCGGAAACGTTCGCGTTCTGAACCGATCGGCCGGCATCATTCCGCGTATGCTCAGCGTCCGCTATGTGATGACGTTCGACTTCAAGCGGGCGGCGCAGAGCATGATCGGCGGCGGTTCGGTGCTGTGCTGTGCCGGCGCCCTGGCGGCCTACCGCAAGAAGGCCGTTCTGCCGATCCTCGATGCCTGGCTCCACCAGACCTACCTCGGCGGCCACGCCAGAGCCGGCGAAGACCACGCCATGACCAACTTCATTCTCAAGCAGGGCTACAAGGTCAAGTTCCAGCGCACGGCTCGCGTCTATACAAAGAGCCCCACGACTTATGCGGGCCTGGCGAAGATGTTCCTTCGATGGGGCCGGAGCAACGTGCGCGAGACGGTCCATACGGCGAGCTACATCTTCACGCGATTCCGGCCCGGTCCCCAGATCGGCATGCGATACAACTTCATCAACTGTGCCGTCGGTCTGGCATTACCCTATGCCTTCCTCATAACGGCCGCGGTGATGTCGCTCATCTACCCGACGATCTTCGGCCTCAAGCTGCTCGCGGCCTGTGTCACCGGCGGCCTTTTCTCGCTGGCATTCTTCGCCGTTCGGGAGCGCAATTCGGACTGTCTGTTCGGCATCGTCTATAGCTTCTACGTGACGCTGCTGCTCGGATGGGTCTGGCCCTATGCCCTGCTCACGTCGCACAAGAGCGTGTGGATGACGCGCGACAAGCCCGATGGCGCTCAGCCCTCCGTAGCGATGCTGACGAATGCGTCGCACGCCGTCCAACAGGCGAAATCGCAGCATGGCCTGCCTGCCTCTCGCCGTGTGGCTGCTGCTTCGTAGTACTCCAACAATTGCTATTGATGACCGGCCGCGAGCGGCAGGGTAACGACGAACTCGCAGCCGCCGGCCGTTCGATTGGTCACTTCGATCGTGCCCTTGTGAAGGCGCCCGACGCCTTTGGCAATGGCCAACCCCAGTCCGGTCCCTGTGCCATCATTCTCGGCGCGCGGCACACGATAAAATCGCTCGAAGACCCGATCAAGGTCCTTCTCCGGAATGCCTGGGCCGAGATCTCGAACGATGATGCGCACCAAGGGCTCTACAAGACGCACCTCCACCTCGACGACTTCGCCATCGGGCGAGTAGCGCACGCCGTTCTGCACGAGATTGCTCACCATGGCATCGAGCAATTCGGAATCACCCGTCACCAGCGGTTCGGGTTCGTCGCCCCTGGGCAGGGGGAGTGAGAGAACGAGCCGAACCCCCCGCTGCGAGGCCATGGGTTGCCATCGCTGGACGACATCCGTCGCCACTTCATTCATCGATACCGGGGCCTGGGTCATCAGCGGCATTCCGGCGTCGGCCCTTGCGAGCATGAGCAGACTGTCGACCATCTGGCCAAGCCGGCGCATCTCATCGACCACGTCGCTGAGACACTGATCATACTCCGCCGCGGTTCGCTCTTTTTTCTCAAGCACCTGGGCAATGCCTTTGACGATCGTGATCGGGGTCTTGAGCTCATGGGCCGCATCCGCGACGAATCGCTCCTGCGCGCGAAAGGCATCTTCGAGTCGATCGAGCATCTGATTGATGGTGACCACCAGTTCCCCGACTTCATCCATCGCTTGCGGCGGCGGGATGCGACGGTCCAGCCGCGCGGCCGTCAACGCCTGGGTCTCCCGGGCAATCTTGCGGATGGGTGACAGGGATCGCCGCGCGAGGATCCACGAAGCCACGCCTCCCGCGAGCATGCCGATGGGAATGACCATCGTGAAGGTGCGGCGCAGCGTGGCACGGGAGGTGTTGAACGTGCCCATGCTCAGGCCCATCTGCATGAAAAACGGCAACACGCCGGGCACTTCGCAGTATCGCGTCAGGACACGCATTTCGCCGTCGGCGCCGAGCAGATTGGCAATATCACCGCCGGAAATCGTGACGAATTGCGGCTTCTTGGAGTTCATCAGCGCCTGGCGGTCTTCGGGTAACGGGAGACGGACATTGCGCAAGTTCGGAGATCGCACGATCGAAGCGCCGGTCGCGGTTCGCAGATGAAAAAAGTAACGCGACTGGCGAAGCCCGCGGAGCTGCGGTTGCACGGCATCATCCAAAGGCGAATCGCGTCCTTCGTTGGCGGCGCGGTCGATCGACTCCAGCGCGCCGTCGGAACGATCCATCAGCCGTTGATCCACCGCTTCGAGCACGCCCTGCTCCCACTTGGCGAGCACGAACCAGCTCAGAAGCGTAAAAATCAGGCCGAAGACCAGCATGTACAGCACGGTCAGCTTGAATCGAAGCGTCTGGACGTGCTGCCACATGCCTGCCATCCTCGAACGGGCCGATCAGGAATCGACGGAGTCGGCACTCAGTAGGTATCCGCTGCCGATGACGGTATGAATGAGGGGCTTATCGAACCCTTTGTCCACCTTGCGCCGCACCATGCTGACGTAGACATCGATGACGTTACTGTCGCTGTCGAAATTCATATCCCAGACGTGCTCGCCGATGGCCGTTCGAGTCAGCACTTGATTGGGATTTCGCATGAAGTACTCAAGCAGCGCAAACTCCTTGGCCGTCAGACGAATGCGCTGGCCGCATCGCGTGACGCGCCGCTTGGCGAGGTCCATCTCAACGTCCTCGAATCGAAGCAGGGTCGATTCGCCTGCCTGGCCGCGGCGAAGCAGGGCGCGAATGCGCGCGACGAGCTCCTCAAACTCGAACGGCTTGGTCAGGTAGTCGTCGGCGCCGGCGTCCAGTCCGACGACCTTGTCCGACGTGGTCGACAGCGCCGTGATCATGAGAATCGGCGTCTTGTGCCCCCGGCGCCGGAGATTCCTGCAGACCTGGATTCCGTCGTGATCGGGCAGCATGACATCGAGAACGACGGCGTCGTAGTTTCCCGTCGAGGCCATGTGCTCGCCGTCGTGTCCGGAGGCGGCCACGTCCACTCCGTAGCCCTGCTCGGAAAGTCCTTGCCGAATGAAGCCGGCCATCTTGGGGTTGTCTTCAATCACCAGCAGCCGCATGTGCGGATCCAGAGGTTAAGGTCTTACCAACGGGGAGTATAACCCATCCGCACGGCCCTGGGGCGCCGGCTCATGCAAGGATTCGCGTCTCTTCGGGAGGGATGACGACGACATTGCCGATCGTGACATCTTCGCCGTGTTGGTTGACGCAGGCGACCAGAAGCCGGACGCGTTTCGGGTTGACGATCTCCATGACCGTCGCGTTGGCCGTGATCGTGTCACCGAAGAAGACGGGCTTGAGAAAGCGAATCTGCATTTCGACGAAGACTGTACCGACCCCGGGGATGTCGCTGCCCAGAACCGCCGAGATGATCCCGGCCATGAGAATGCCGTGGGCGACACGTTGGCCGAAACGCGTTTTTTTTGCGTATTCCTCGTCCATGTGCAAAGGGTTGTAGTCGCCGGAAATATCGGCAAACTGAAATACGTCCTGCTCGGTGATGGTCTTGGTGAAGCTGCCCTTGTCACCCACGGCAAGCGTGGATCGTGTTTGCGGCGATAACACCGGCATGGCCGTCCTCCCGTTGCCCCCACGGTGGATTATAGAGCAAATCGCTTCGTCGGCATCTTCCACCCTCGCCGGGCCGCCGCTACAATCGGCGCCCCGGCTGACAGAACCAGGATCATCGAGAATCAGTGAACGCCGGCGCAATGATCGGAACCCTAACACGGACCCCTAACCACGAGCCACAAACCACGACCCATGAGCATCCTCGTTGACAAGAACACGCGCGTCATCACTCACGGTATCTCCGGCAAGGCCGGCGCTTTTCACACCCGTCAGTGCCTCGAATACGGCACGCAGATGGTCGGCGGCGTCGTCCCCGGCAAGGGCGGCACGAAGAGCGAGCACGGCTTGCCCATCTTCAACAGCGCCGAAGAGGCCGTAAAGGGCGTCGGGGCCAATTGCTCCCTGATCTTCGTTCCCGCCCCATTTGCCGCGGACAGCGCCATGGAGGCCGCCGCCGCCGGGATCAAGCTGATCGTCCTCATCACCGAGGGCATCCCCACGCTGGACATGGTGAAGGCGAAGAAGTTCATCACCGAATGCGGCGCCTTGCTCATCGGCCCGAACTGTCCCGGCATCATCACGCCCGGCGCGGCCAAGATCGGCATTATGCCGGGTTACATCCACAAGCCGGCCGATGGCAAGTCCAAGAGCATCGGCCTCATCTCCCGCAGCGGCACGCTGACGTATGAGGCCGTGTGGCAATGCACCACGCGCGGCATCTCGCAGACGACCTGCGTCGGCATCGGCGGCGATCCGGTCAAGGGGCTGAACTTCATCGAGTTGCTCGGCATGTTCGAGGCCGATCCGCAGACCGAGGCGATCATCATGATCGGCGAGATCGGCGGCACCGACGAAGAGAAGGCCGCCGAATACGTCCGGACCAACGTGCGAAAACCCGTCATCTCCTTCATCGCCGGCCGAACCGCCCCCCCCGGCCGCCGTATGGGCCACGCCGGCGCCATCATCTCCGGCGGCGAAGGCACGGCGGAAGGCAAGATCGCGGCACTGAAAGCAGCGGGCATCCACGTGGCGGAAAGCCCGGCGACGATCGGGGAGACCGTCGCACGGGCGGTTGGGAATGTAATCTGATGGCCTCGGTATACATCGAGACGACGATTCCGAGCTTCTATTACGAGACGCGCAGCACTCCTTCCATCGTTGGGTGGCAAGAGTCCACCAGACGATGGTGGAATCTGGAGCGTCATCGGTTCGAATTGTGGACCTCCAAGTACGTCCTTGCCGAACTCAGACTGGCGCCAAAGCGGTAGGTGGAGAAATGCAGACGGCTTCTCAAGACCGTCGCCCTTGTTGACGAGCCGGCCGGACTCTTCGACCTGGCAGAATACTACATGGAACACCGCCTCATGCCTTCCGAAGCCGAAGGCGACGCGGTACATCTGGCGTTGGCCTCTCTTCTGAGAATCGATTTCCTGCTGACGTGGAATTGCCGGCACCTGGCCAACGCGAATAAGATACAGCATCTACGAGTACTGAATGGGCGATTAGATCTCCATGTGCCAATCGTCACTACGCCGATTAACCTGATGGAAGGAGCATGGCCATGAAAAACGGACACAAGCAGTGGCCTCCGGATGCCGTCGTTGAGGAAGTGCGGGCTGCGCGGCGCAAGCTCTGGAAGGAGTCAGGCGGTACGTTCGAGGGCCTGAGCCAGCTGGTCGACAAGATGACTGCTGAAAAGGCAGGCAAGGGGGCTGCCAAGCGAAAGAAAAAGAACCGACGACCTGCGAAACCCTCTCGATTGGCACGACGGAAGTGAACAAGTGGTGGTGGCAAATGCCTATCGAATGGAATGTTGCTCTATTTCGTTTCGGCTATCAAGCAGCATGGCCTCATTCGATCGCATCACGTTTGATTCTCAAATCCTCGGCGGGCGGGCCTGCACCCGCGATGCGAATCCCGGTTTCCGTGACCGTCAAGCAAGTCGCCCACGGTGCAACATGCGAGGAAGTCTTGTCGGACTATCCAGACCTGGATGATGAGGACATCCAACCGGCACTGGAGCACACATCCGGGATGCAATAGAGCCACTCAGCGCGCCGCCTAGGTTTTTGAAGCGGCCAGAAAAAGAAACACCGAATTCGGTGGGATTCATGACCACCTCCCGGAGTAGCCAAGCCATCAAGATAGCAACCCGGGTCACTCTGCTTGCGCTGGTATTCTATCCGCTGGGCGTCGCCTGGCACGAAGTCGTCGGCCATGGCCTGGTCGGAATGTTAGCCGGGGGACGCATCAGTTACGTGGTAATCCTGACTGTTCAATTCTGGCCGGAAATCCGTTGGGTAGGTTGGACCGGTCAGTATGGTGCGTGCGGTGTCGACGACATCCCTACCACAACGGGATCGGCCTTCATGAGTCTTGGCGGCGCGATGAGTACGTGGTGCGTTGGCGTGATCGCTACGATCCTCCTTCGTACTCGTCAGTGGGGTCCCCGCTTGCGAATCGTATTACTCGTCCTCTCACTCTGGTGGATTGACCTTCTCACTTACACATTGCCGAGTTGGGGCCTTCCTCGCTCCGTCTTCTGGGGTCAGGCCGAATACAGCGAGCCCTACGAAGCCGCCGTCGAGCTGGGTGTGCCCGGTCCACTTTTTCAGGGCTTCGTTGTTATGAGCAGTGCGATGTTGCTGTCATCCTTTTTCCTGCTGCTATGGCGGCCGCCCATGAGCCGTTTGCGATGCAGTTCTTCGTTGTGATCTTGAGTCGCTTCCGTTCCTACAGAGTACTTCTTATCACTTCTTTTGAAAGTTCCAGTCAGGACGCGACGGCCTGTCGGCATCTCGGTTCATCCGCTAAGATAGCTTGTCGAATATCCAGCGCGGCATGGCCCTTGCGGCCTGATGCGGTTTGGTTTGCTCGCGCCGACAGAGCACCGTGGAATGCGTATCGCCATCGACGAAGAAATTCAGACGCTGCTGGCCCGGTCGGCCGCCGAGGTGGACGAGGCCCTGCGCCGGCGGTTGGCGGGTCCGGAGCAAACGCCGCTGCGGCTGCTGGAGGCCATGCGGTACAGTCTCGATGCAGGCGGCAAGCGGCTTCGGCCGGCTCTGACGCTCTGGTGTTGCGAGCTTTGCGGCGGCGAGCGATCGGCCGCCATGCCTGCCGCACTGGCCATCGAGTGTGTCCATACTTTCAGCTTGATCCACGACGACCTGCCCGCCCTGGATAACGACGACCTGCGCCGCGGCCGGCCGTCGAGTCATCGACAGTTCGGCGAGGCGGCGGCCATCCTTGCGGGTGACGCGCTGCTGACACTCGCATTCGAGATCATCGCGGCGGACACGACGGATCCGCGCACCGCCGTCGCCATGATCCGCGAACTCGCCTCGGCCACCGGTTGGCGGGGCATGATCGGCGGCGAGGCGGCCGACCTGGAAGGCGAAACGCTGCCGCCTGACGCGGACCTGGTTCGGCAGATACACGCCGCCAAGACGGCCCGGTTGATCGAGGCGGCTTGTCGCCTGGGAGCCATCGCTGCCGGTGCGACGGAACGGAGCTACGATGCCCTCGGCCGCTTTGGCCATGAACTGGGCCTCGCCTTTCAGGCAGCGGATGATCTGCTGGATGTCACCGGCTCGACGGAAGCCCTCGGCAAGCCCGTCCAGCGAGACGCGGTTTCCGGCAAACAAACCTACCCGAGGGCCGTAGGTCTGGAGGAGAGCCGCCAGATCGCCCGGGACGCATGCGATCGGGCGTTGGCCGCCCTGGAGCCCTTTGGCGAGTCCTCTTGTAAACTGGCGGCCCTGGCAAGATACGTCGTGGAGCGAGACAGGTAAGCGAATTCGCGTTCGCGAGAACGAGATAACGAGCAAAATAAGGCAAGCCGGGCGTCGCATGGATGCCCCCAAGCCCGGCAACTGGAGAATGGATTCCTACATGACCAAGATTCTACCGAAGCTGACGGGCCCGCAGGACCTTCACGGCCTATCCAGCGACCAGCTCCTGCAACTGGCGACCGAGATCCGCGAGCGGATCATTGAGGTCGTCGGGAAGAACGGCGGCCACCTGGCCAGCAATCTCGGCGTCGTCGAGCTGACAATGGCGCTTCACCATGTGTTTGACTTCAAGCAGGATCGCCTGCTCTGGGATGTCGGCCATCAGGCCTACGTCCACAAATTGCTCACCGGCCGCAACGCACGATTTGATACGCTCCGCAAAGCCGGCGGCATCAGCGGCTTCCCGAACATCGAGGAAAGCGAGTACGACCTGTTCAACGTCGGTCACGCCGGCACGGCGATTCCCACGGCCGTCGGCATGGCGCGCGGCGACAGTCTTCTGCAGGAGAATCGTCGCGTCGTCGCCGTCGTAGGGGATGCAAGCATTTTCAACGGCGTCGCCTTCGAGGGCCTCAATCAGGCCGGCACGCTCAAACGCCAGCTCCTCGTCGTGCTGAATGACAACAGCATGGGCATCGCTCCGACGCAGGGCGGCATGGCCGAGTACCTCGCCAAGTTCCGTGTCAGCACGGTCTACGAAGACCTCAAACGTGGCGTCAAGAAATACCTCCCGCAGGTGCCGGTCATCGGCATGCCCGCCTTCAATGCGCTCGACTATCTTAAGGAAGGCCTCAAGGCCGCCGTTTCGCCGCATCAGATTTTCGAGCAGCTTGGCTTCGTCTATGTCGGCCCGATCGACGGCCACGATCTTCCGCACCTGATCGAACTCCTTCAGCTACTCAAGGATGTGCAGCACCCCGTCCTGCTTCATGTGCACACGCAAAAAGGCAAAGGCGCCGAGTGGGCACTCGCCGAGCCGACGAAGTTCCACAGTCCCAAGCCCTTCAAAGTCGAGGGCTGCCGAGTCGAGATTCAAAAGGGCGGGGTCAGCTACACCGCCGCCTTTGCCGAAACCCTGATTCGTCTGGCATCCGAGGACAAACGCATCTTCGCACTGACCGCCGCCATGCCCGACGGGACAGGCCTCAGCCGCTTTCAGGAAGTCCTGCCCGACCGCTTTCTGGACGTAGGCATCGCCGAGAGTGCCACGGTGGATATCGCCGCCGGAATGTGCAAAGCCGGCATGCGGCCCGTCGCCGCGATTTACTCGACCTTCCTCCAGCGGGCTTTCGATCAGGTCTTTCAGGAGGTCGTCCTGCAAGGGCTGCCGGTCATCTTCTGCCTCGATCGTGCAGGCCTCGTTGGCGGCGATGGCCCGGTCCATCACGGTTTCGCCGACATCGCCTACATGCGGGTCATGCCGAACATGGTGGTGATGTCCCCCGGCGACGAACCGGAGATTGAAGCTGCATTACGCCTGGCGCTGAAGCTGAATACCCCCAGCACGATTCGCTATCCGCGCGATACGGTGCCTGCGCCGCTGTTTGGCAAGGTCCTGCCGCCGCCGTTTGAGCTTGGCCGCTCCGTGGTTCTTCGTGAGGGGCGCGACGCAACCCTTCTGGCGTACGGCGGGCCCTGCCGAGCCGCGCTCGATGCAGCGGAAGCCCTCGGCATGGACGCGATCGAGGCGCGCGTGGTCAACGCGCGGTTCGCCAAGCCGGTGGATCGGGCGATGGTGTCGGATGCATTGACACGCGGCGGCCCGGTTATCACGGTGGAAGATCACTCGGTCGCAGGCGGTTTCGGCTCGGCTGTGCTGGAAGTCGCACGCGAGTTGGGCCTTGCCGCAAACCATGTCATCGTTCTCGGAATGCCCGAAGATCGCTTCATCGCCCACGGCCCTCGTGCCGGCCAGCTTGCAGAGGCGGGCATCGACGCCGCCGGCATCGCCGCGACGGTCCGCGACGCGCTGGGCCACCCCCCTGCCGCCGTAGCCGCGGCCACGCTCGAACGCCATCGCGATCTGGCTTACGTCCCCACGGCCGACGAAACGTAATCGTCGCTTGTGGCACCATTTCATGTCGTAGCATCGCGAGCCCCTTTTCGCGCTCTGCCGCCCACCCCCGTCTCAACGCCTTTGCCGCCCGTTCGATGCCCGCCATTGGGGGCTCGTGGCCGGGGGATCAGGCCTGTTCCGGCGGGGCATGCGTTCGCATGATGGCAAGGAAGTGGGTCCAGTTCGTGGCCTCAACGACCTGATCGACAATCGTCTGCAACTGAAACGATCGGGCAATGGCGCCGAGGAGTTCGAGCTGAAGCTTGGCGTCAGCGGCGGGGGTCAGCATGAGCACGATGAGTTTGACGGGCTGGCCGTCGGGGGCGTCGAAGTCGATGCCGCTTCGGGAGATTCCAACGGCGAGACAGGGTTTATCGAGGCCTTCGATTCTTGCGTTGGGGATGGCGACGCAGTTTCCGACGGCGCTGCCGATGAGGCGTTCGCGCGCGAGGACGGTTTTTTCGACATCGTCGGGGTTCAGCTCGGCGGCCTCGGCGGCGATGCGGGCCAGTTGAGAAATGGCCTTCGTGCGCGCGTTGGTTTTCAGATCGGCGACGAAGGTGTCTGAAGTGACGAAGTCGAGCAACTGCATCCGGCGCAGGGAGCCGAGGACGAGCTGCATGAGCGATCCGCTGGAAATCGACGTAATCAGGGCCATGATGACGAGGGCGACAAAAAGGCGTTCACTAATGAGGCCGGCTTCGAGGGCGATCAGGCCGAGGATGATTTCCATGGCGCCGCGGGCGTTCATGCCGAAGCCGACAGCGAGGGATTCGCGACGTTCCATGCCGGACTTGCGGGCGAAGAAGGTGCACCCGACGACTTTACCGACGGTGGCGATGACCAGAACGAGGAGCGTGAGCGCAAGGTCGAAGTTGGCGACGAAATCAATACGCAGGCCGATGCTGGCAAAGAAGAGCGGCGCGAAAATGAAGGAGATAAACTGATCGAGCGTGGCGCGGGTTCGCGTGCGAAGGTGACGTGAGTCGCCCAGGGCGACGCCGAAGATAAAAGCGCCGAAGATGGCATGAACGCCGATCCACTCGGTGAATGCGGCGCAGGCGATTGCCAGGGTCATGGCGAAGCCGAGGATGCCACCAGGCCAGCCGGTGTGTGCAAGAATCCAGGGAAGCCAGCGATCGATGAGCCAGCGCCCGACGGTAAGCATCATCGCGACGAATGCAAGGGTAAGAAGGAGGGTCTGCCAGACAGCGAGGCCGGCGCCGGCGCCCTGGCCGATCATGGCGAGGATGACGGCGAAGATCATCCAGCCAAGCAGGTCGTTGAGGACGGCGGCCGCGACGATGGTCATCCCGAGGTCGGTCCGAAAGAGCTGCAAATCCATGAGCATCTTGGCGACGACGGGCAACGCCGAGATGGACATCGCGGTGGCAATGAACAAAGCAAAGATCAGTCGCGACGACTCGGGACTCGCACCGAAGTAAGTCGGAAGCAACCATGCAGGCACGAAGCCGACCAGGAAGGGAACCACCATTCCGCCCAGGCCGATGTAAAGTGCCGCGGTGCGGCGTCGCCAGATGGTCGAAAGATCCACTTCAAGACCGGCAACGAGGAGGAAGAGCGTAATGGCCAGCGTGGTAAGGCCGTGGAGGGTGACCGGGACAGGGCCTTCGGCAGGGAAGAGCCAGCTCGATGCGGCAGGCCACATGGTGCCCAGAATCGTCGGGCCGAGGACGATGCCGGCGATCAGTTCACCGATGATGGAAGGTTGGCGCAGACGGGTGGCGATTTCGCCGAGGATTCGCGCGGTGCCGAGCAGCACGGCGAGCGAGACGAGCAGGACCGTGATGTCATTGTGCGAGAGCATCGTCATCGGGCGCGTTGATCCTGCGCACTACCCGGCGGTGCGCGGTAGAGAAGAACAGAACAGGGAAATCGCTGGAGTAGCGTCTCCGTGGGGTGGCCGAAGAATCGATCGAGCAGGCCCAGCCGACGCTTCGGGCCGGGCGAAACAAGCAGGTCCGCGGCGTGACGCTCGGCATAGGAGAGCGTTTCCATTCCGTCGCGTCCCTGAAGGCAGGCCGTCACGAGCGATGGGCCGGACAAGTTGAGCGTTTCGAGAAAATTTGCCATCTGGACGCGTTCGGCCATGCGACGCTGGCGTTCGTAAGCGGCACGGCCGGCGCTGCCGCTGCCGGTCGATTCGGTGAGGCCGACGGAATAGGGATCGTATTCGTGAATCACGTGGAGCGTTTCGACGTCGGCCTTCGCGGCAAAAGCGGCAACCGTCCGTAGCATCTCGGCGGACGCTTCGTCAAAGTTGACCGCGGCAACCAGTGTGCGGATGAGCCGATCAGCGGGAAACTGATGAATCGAAAGATACACGCTTCGATCGGCCCTACGGGCGATTCGACGGGCGACGGAGCCGATAACGCCGCGAATGGCAGGGTCTTCCTGAAGGGCGCCGGCGAAGATGAGGTCGGTGTTGAGTCGCGCGGCCTCTCGCACGATGACCTTGTCGGGCGGACCGCTGACGGAAACGATCCGCGGGCCGGGCTCGCTCTGAGAGAGGCCCGCGACGACCGACGGATGAAGCGATGCAAGGGCTTCGTCGATCGCCTTTCGCAGAACCGGCGATTCCGCTCCGACATGGAGGAACGTCAGTTCGCTCTCGCAGGCGGAGGCCAGTCGCGCCGCCTCGCGCACCAGGAGGGGCAGTTGAGGCGAGAGCGCGGCGCAGGCCATGATTCGCGCGAACGGCGGCAGCGTTTCGTTCATGGGTCGTCATCCTCCCCATCCCGATATCAAAGAAAACAGCGCGAGGGGAGCGTACCGGATGAATTGAAAGCGGTCTAGCAACCCATGATTCCGGCAGGACCGAACGGGCCTTTTGTTCTGGAACGAAACAACTTAGAATGCGTCAGGTAGTGTTCGACGGCCTACAGCCGGGGAGTCACGAATCCTATGGTCGCAAGTCTGAACGTCATCGATAATCGTCCCGAGAAGCACGGAGCGCGAAGTTTCAACCCCAACAGTTGCAACCCCAACAGTTGCAACCCCAACGCCAAGTGCGGAAACGGATTGGAAAAGGTCTACCCGACGTGCGCCGTTCGTTACGGGTTCATGGCCTACATCGGCGAGTTCAAATATGCGCCGGGAACGGTATTCGGCTGCGGCGCCAAGGTGGTCGTGCAGACGATGCGCGGGATCGAGATCGGTGAGCAGGTCAGCTTGACCTGTACCGGCTGCGACAAGTCGATCAAGCGGGATAAGATGCTGGACTACGTCAAGAACAGCGGGCCCGACTTTTACAAGCTCAAGTCCGGGCGCATCCTCCGCGAAGCGAACGAACAGGACCTCGAAGAAGAACGGCGGCTCAACGAAGGGGCGAAGGAGAAGATGCAGCGAGCGCGGGCCGTAGCCCGCGAGATGGGCCTGCAGATGAAATTCGTGGCCTGCGAGCACCTTTTCGGCGGTGAGCGGATCATTTTTCATTTCATGTCCGACGGCCGGGTGGATTTTCGTGAATTCGTGCGCACCCTGGCCCATGAGTATCACACGCGCATCGAAATGCATCAGGTCGGGGCGCGAGACGAAGCCCGACTGGTCGCTGATTTTGAAATCTGCGGGCGCGAATGCTGCTGCAAGAACTTCCTGAAGACGCTTCGACCGGTCACGATGCGGATGGCAAAGATGCAGAAGGCCACACTGGACCCCTCGAAGGTCTCCGGCCGCTGCGGCCGCCTGCGATGTTGTCTGCGATACGAGCACGAGGGCTACGAAGAGCTGGACAAGAAGCTGCCCAGGATCGGAAACCGTGTACGAACCGATCAGGGTACCGGCACCGTCAAGGATCGTCAGATTCTCACC
This sequence comes from uncultured Planctomycetaceae bacterium, assembly GCA_964385225.1. Classification (GTDB taxonomy): domain Bacteria; phylum Planctomycetota; class Phycisphaerae; order UBA1845; family UTPLA1; genus UTPLA1. The sequence goes on along the minus strand of CAYLOE010000006.1, from coordinate 99,798 downwards.
CAACTCGTGACGGTTCAATATGACAGCGACGGCCGAGTCGAGACCGTAGGGGTCGAAGACCTGACGGAGCGTAACCTGCCGCCTCGCAATCCCACTGAGATTACGCAGCCGGAACAGCCCACCAGGCGAGAAACGCAGCGCGGCGGTCAGCGTGCGGAACAACGCCGCGATGGCGGCCGAGGTTCGCGTCCACCTCACCAGGAAATGCCCACTGCAGACGAACCGGTCATGGGAGGCAGCGAAGGATTCGTCTTCGACGATTCCGGGCCGATGACTTCGGACGATTCGTCGGCCGGACAGGAGCCGACAAACGCCGGACCGCCGCCGACAGGCGACGCGGGTTCACAGGAGCGCCGCCGACGCGGCAGGCGACGGGGTCGGCGAGGTCGTCGTGGGCGGCCGCAGGAGCCCGGACAAGGGAGCTCTGGCCAGAGCGAAGGTTCGAGCAATAATATCCATGATGATTTCGGGGCGAACGGCGGTCCGGAATCGGGTGGGAATGATGCCGGCGGTGATCCGTAACGCCGGTTTTCGGGGTGGCTCGTGGTCTTTGATGGATCGCGGTTAAACGGGGCGAACCAGGAAAATGTCAGCAAGAAAAAGCGCAACAGTGATGGATGTGGTGAGTGGTCTGGGGGCGTATCGCCCCGAGGCGTACGAATTCCTGCGCGAGGGGCTCGACTACACGGTCCGTCGCGCGCACGGATCGAAGGCATCGGCCGTCCGGAAGATTCTCGGCTGGCTCGAAGCCCAACATTCCAATGTGAATGATTTGCCGACCCTGCTGGCCACGGGCAAGCTCCCGTCCTACCTGGAAGAGTTCATCGAGCAGGTCGGCGGTGTCGAGGAAGCCGCCGAGCAGATGAACCTGCACGTCGACGGCGAGCAGCTTTGCTACGGGCTACGCGATCTCGCGACCGAGCGATGGGGATTGCTGGCGCCGTCGGTTTTGTCGCATTGGGGGATCCGGTCCACGCGCGATTTCGGCCGCATGGTCTTCGCCCTGGTCGAACAGGGGCTACTCGCCAAACAACCGGAAGACGACATCCGCGACTTCGACGATATCTTCGAATTCGGCGAGGCCTTCGACCGGCGTTACACCATCGACCTGAACCGCAGTGAAGACGAGGAGAACGACGTCGATGACGAATGCGACGACGAATAAACCGACCAACGGCGCAGGCAAGCCGCCCGCAGCGCGGGCCGCTGTGCGGGATATGTCCTGGGAGAAGGAGCTGGCGCCGAAGGTCACGCGCGGGCAGATCGCCTTCGTGGCTGTCCTCTATGGGGTTTGGACACTGGGCCTGCTCTACCTGGCGATCGATCGATGGTACGGGAGCTTGCAGTAGCCGTAGCTCGCCGGTCCTTCCTTTCTCTTTGCGACGGACCGATGTAAATTGCCGCCATGCGAGCGGGCATCTCCACGTCGGCTGATTCTTCAATCTTCGAGGCGAACGTTTCGACTTTGGCGACGGTGCTGCCTGATTCGGCATCGGCGATTCGTGAAGCGATCGCGCCGACCGCGGTGGAACCGTCCGTTGGACGCGACGGATCGGACACGTACACCTGGCGCGAAGCGGACGGCACGATGCGATGGCTCGGGCGCACGTCCATGCCGAGCGTCAGCGGACCGGCATTGGTCGATGCCTTTCAGCCGGGCAGCGGAAACGTGCTTTTCTACAGCATGGGCCACGGGTTGGAAGCGCTGCTGATGCTGGCGCGGCTCAGACCGCATCAGGCGGTCATGGTGGTCGAGCCGAATGCCTGGGCCGCAGCGCTGGCAATGCGGCTGTACGATTTCTCACCTCACATCCGCACGGGTCGCCTGCTTCTGTTCACCGGTCCGATGGCGTGGGAGCAGCTGGAAACGTTTCTATTGGAACACACCGGCTATCTGGAGCCGCAGCGCGTGCTTTCGTGGCCGTGGTTCGACACGGAAACCATCACCGAGGTCACGCAGCGAATCGGTGCAGTCAACGGACTCGTATCCCAACGGAGAATGGAAACTCGCGAGACCGGCACGCAGCTTACAATCGGCGATCGTGAATCGACTTCGCCCGGACTGGCGATTCTCTCCAATGTCGGCGAGCCCGCTACATGGCGGCTGGCGGGCCGATTGGCCCACGCGGCGGCGCAGCTTGACTGGCGCGTCGAATCGTTCGTCATGAAGGATCCATCGCGGGTTCATCCGTTGGCAATCGAGCGTGCGCTCAAGCAGCTGCGACCTGCGCTTTGCATTGCCATCGACACGACGCCTGAGGCGTTCGGCTGCCGGCTGCCGGAGGGTCCAATCTGCATTTGGTGGACGCAATCGCAAGCTCCGAACGAATCCTTCCTGACGCAATTGGGTCCGAAGTGCCTCCTTGCTGCAGCGACACCGACTATCCGTGAAGCAGTGGCGCGTGCGGGGTTCCCTGCGGATCGCATCGTCGTCGTTCCGCCGGCTGGTTGTCCTTCCGGTATCTCGGAAGAAAAGCGGGAGGGCAAAGGCATTGCGATCATCGCGGACAGCGGCGATGTAACCGCGAAATCGGTCGGCTTGCATCTGGCGACACATGCCCGTCTCTGGGAGGCCGTCGTGGAAGTCGTGCGCGAACGGTGCGATCGCTACGTCGATGAAGACGCGGAGCACGTCCTTCACGCCGCCGAGGCGCGATTGAAAATCCGAATCGACAGCGACGAAGTGCGGCAAGGAATCGTGGCGAGAATTCGTCGGCAGATCGGGTCCGTCGTCGCGCGGGAATACCTGACAACACTGCACGCGTCGGGCGTGGCGTTTGCTCTGTTCGGCGATGGATGGGCTGGGGAAACGGCGATGGCGGAACATTGGCGCGGTCCGTGGCCGGAACCGGAGCAACTTTGTGAGCAGCTTGCCGATTACAGCGTGATTGTCTGCATGGAGAGTTCGGGGCGATTGCGCACGGAGTTACTGGATGCGATGGCGTCAGGTCTTGCGGGGGTTGTTCGGCGACACCCGGCGGACGAAACCGATGAGGGCGTCGGCTCGGTACTCCATTTGAGCATGCACCTGCGGCGGTTTCAGAGTCGAGCAGATTTGCTGGAGATACTTCGCAACGCGTCGAAGAAACCGGGATCACTTCGCGAAACAGCCGCAGCCGCCGGGGCCCATGTTCGCGCGGGGCATACGTGGACGGATCGGCTACGTGCCGTGATGAAGGCATGCGGGTCTTCTTGAGCATTCCACACGGTTCTGAGCGGCTCGTGCTGCGCTGCTACGGGCGTTGCGGCAGTCCGCGGTGCTTGAGGATGAAACGTACGAGACTGCGGAAGTGGTGCCACCCGGCGTGAGAGATCGGGTGCTTACTGGCTCGCCGATGGTCGTGGATGCACTCGATGGCCGTGCAATAGAGTACGCGGCGCCCGCGGCGCCACATGGCCAGGCATAAGTCCACATCCTCAAAGTAGAGAAAGTAACGCTCATCGAAGATGCGACCCTCCAGACAGTCGGCGCGGCGAAGAAACATCGCGCCGCCGAGTCCCCAATCGACCTCGGTCGGCGCATTCTGCGAAACCTCCGGATGAAGATAATTGCGGAAAAAAGCGGGCTGCCAGTTCAAGCGACGCAGCGGCGTGCGTGCATAGAGGATAACAGGCCACGTATAGAAGCGCCGTACCGACGGCTGAATACGGCCGTCCGGGTATCGAAGCCGCGGCAGTATCAGTCCTGCGTCCGGCAGGCGTTCGAGATGGTCAATGGCTGCGTCGATCGCGCCGGCGGTGACACAAAGATCGGGGTTGGCGACAAGAAAAAATTCGCCGCGAGCATGCGCGAAGGCGCGATTGATCCCGGCAGCATAGCCGAGATTCTCTGAGTCAAGAATAGTCACGCAAAGATTCGGGGCATCGAGCTGGATGGGTTCTTCGGGCGAGTTGTTGGTGACAATCAATTCAATCTCGTGCCGGGATGGACACTTCACAAGCGAGTCGGCAAGCTGCTTCAGCTCTGCGGCCGAATGATAGTTGACGGTTAGTACGCTGATCACGCGCGGCTCCTTGATCGAGTGCGTGAAGCGACATGCAACGACCACCAGTTGCGCACAAGTCGGTCGGCGAGTTGAGCCGTGTCAATGCGGCGAAGCTCGGCGAGGCGGCGGCGTTTCTCGGCGATGTGCGCCAGATGGCCAAAGCAAGACAATTTCCCGGCAAGCCAGGCAGGGCCGGCGCCCTGGATGAGCTTGTGCCCCCCCTGCATGAGAAGAAAAGCGAGGTGCGCGGGAAGGTAGCGCCAGCGAAGAGCAAGGGGCATGTTGGCCCACCAGACGACCTCGGCGTTTCGCGCGGAGTTGTAATGATACCGCCAGCTCTTCGGCGAGTACGACGCGCTGAGATGATGGTAGCAGATGGATCGAGGCGCAAAAGCGCAGCGATAGCCCATCGCGGCGATTCGAAAACCGAGGTCCACATCTTCGTAGTAACTCTCAAAGCGCTCATCAAGCCCGCCGGCCTGCATCACGACCGACGTACGGTAGAAGGCGGAAACGCCCGACGGCGAGAAGGCGTCCGCTGAAAGCTGTTCGACGGATTCACGCTGTTGCAGATGGCACCGCTTCATCGCCCCGCCGGCGACGGAATAAACATCGCCCGCAGTATCGACCCGATTCGGCTCGTCCGCCAGAAGGGTCAGCGAGGCAACCGCACCGATGCGGTCATCGTCGAACGGGCGCAGGCCTTCCGCAAGCCAGTTGGTGTCTACGTACGTGTCATTATTGAGGAGGACGACGAAGGGAGTCGTCGCGGTACGGAGGCCGACGTTGCACGCGGCGGCGAAGCCCGTGTTTCGCTGATTCTGAATAAGTTGCACCTGCGGCCAGTCGCTGCGCAGATACACGACGCCGTCGTCGGTGGAAGCGTCATCCACAACAACCGTACGGAAGCGTTGCTCGGTTTGCGCTGCGAGTGACTCCAACAGGCGCGGCAGGAAACGGCGGCCGTTGTAGTTGGGTATGATGACGGTGGCGAGGGTGTCGGTCATGATGGTGAATCGGCCGGCTCCAGACGCCTTTTGTACGGTCCGCGGCCGAGATGGGCAACATGTTGAATCGAGGTGGACGATGCGCGGGCAGGTACCTGCAAGTTCATGACTCCCGACCGAGCGAAATGGGCGAACTGGTAGGCCGCTCTCTCCGATGGTACATTGGGCGGAATGTTCCTGCGAATCCTCATAGTCGGCTGCGTGGCCATGCTGCCGCTGCTTTCGGGCTGCGGCAATCTGTTCGGCAGCAAGAAAACGCAGTCACGACAGACGGCCGAGTACTCCGGCGGGCAGGATTCATCCACCGGTACACGCGACGGGCATGACGGCAGCGGATACGGCCCGATGCAGGATAGCGACGCGGGACCGCACAGGCCAATTCGATCGGGCCAGAGATCGCCATCTTCAGGCGCGATTCGCGCAAACGCACTCGTGGTGAACAACGAGACCATTCGCGTCTCGGACATTCTCGAACCGATTCAACCGAAGCTGGAGCAGCTCAGCCGTGAACTGCCGCCGGAGATCTATTATCAACGCGCTGCACAGATCATTCGATTGCAGATTGTCGAGGCCGTGGCGCAGCATCTGATCTGGCGTCGAGCCCAGTCCCATGTCAACGACGACATGAAGCCGCAACTGGACAAGGCCGTGGACAAAATGGAGAAAGAGCGCATCAACCGGGAGTTCGGCGGCCGGGAGACCGTCTACGAGAAGTTTCTGACAAAACACGGCAAAACACGAAGCGAAGTACGGGAGCGATTGCAACGAACCGTGGTGATCGACAGCTACCTGAGGGATCGACTGCTGCCGTTGGTGCCGATGCCGCGAAAGAGCGAGTTGTGGGAGTTCTATCAGGCCCACAGGCAGGAGTTCGAATCCCAGGAGCGGCGGGAGATGTTTCTCATCGACATTCCCGTACGGGCCTTTGTTGAGAAAAAAGGAATCTACGGCCCCAGTGCGGAGGAGCTGGCGGCGGCGCGCGACAAGGCGCGGCAGTCCGCCGAGGAAGCAGCGGCGGCGCTGTCCAAGGGCGAGTCGTTTGAAGAAGTCGCGCGAAAGTATTCGCACGGACCGCGCAGGGAGGACGGCGGCGTCTGGGGATTCATCACCAAGCCATCGGATTCAACGCACGCGCCGCTGCAAGGGCGATGGGCAACGCCCTCGCGCCGATTGTTCGAGCTCAAAGCCGGTCAGGTCAGCGAGATTATCGAGGATAAAGCAGCGGATGGATTCTTCATCGTGAAGGCGGGACAGGTCGAAGCAGCCAACGTCGTCAGCTTTCAGGATGCCCAGCCGGATATTGTCGACAACCTTCGCCAGCAGAGATTCGTGAAGCTGCGGGCGGATTTTCTGCAGGATGAACTGGACAAGTCTACGATCGGCTCGCTGGACGATTTCATGGACATCGTCATGGAGGCGATCCCGTACCAACGGCGCACAGGTCCATAGCTGCATGATCGCGCGACCGGCGAAGCGAGGCGTCGTCTTTGCACGTTAACGACTGCTTGCGCATTCGCCAAAAAGCACGTCGTGCATGTCGTACATCCCCGGTGAACGATGGGTGATCCAGGCGGCAGCGCGAAGGGCCCCTGCCGCGAAGGTGTCGCGCGAATGGGCCGCATGGCTCAGTTGAATGGTCTCGCCGAGGCAACCGAAGGCGACCGTGTGCTCCCCGACCGTGTCGCCGATGCGAAGTGCATGGATGCCGATCTCTCCGGACGGGCGCTGGCCGGTCTGGCCCTGTCGTCCATGGACAACCTCACCGGTCTTGCGGCCTGCGTCCGTCCGCCCCTGTACGACGGCATCACGAAGTGCCAGTGCCGTGCCACTGGGTGCGTCGGCCTTGAAGCGATGATGGGCTTCGGTGATTTCAACGTCGTAGGACTCGTCAAGAACACGGGCCAGATCGCGGACGAGCCGCAGTAGAACGTTGACTCCGACGCTCATGTTCGCCGCTTTGAGGACAGGAATCGTCGCGGATGCCTGGCGAATCTGTTCCATCGCCGTGGCATCGTGGCCGGTCGTGCCGATGATGATCGGGCGACGGCCGTCGCGGCAGGCATCAAGCCAGCGGTGCGTGGCGGTTGGCGTGGAGAAGTCAATCAGCACATCAAACTCCGCAGGCGGCGTGTCGGTCACGGCGATGTCATTGGGGGCGATACCGGCAAGCTGGCCCGCATCCTGACCGAGCAACTCGCTGGCTGAGGACTCCAGCGCGCCGACAAGCTGAAACCGGTTATCTTCCGACGCCAGGGCGATGATCCGCCGGCCCATGCGGCCCGCGGCGCCGGCGATGACGAACTTAATGGCCATTGGGTGCTCCTTGTGTATGAGATTCGATCGCGGCGCAAATGGCGTCGAGGTCGTCGGGCACGCGGATCGGGGTATTGGCGAAGCGTCCGGGCTGCGTCGGCTTTCCTGCGGGCGTCGATTGAATGCCTGCATGATAGGCCACCGTCGCAGCTGAATCCTTCAGGGCGTGGCCGGTGAGGATGCAGACGACGCGCTGGTCACGGCCGATGACCCCACGGGACAGGAGCTGCCGCAGACCGGCGAGCGACGCGGCGCTGGCGGGCTCGCAGCCGAGTCCGCAGCGGCCGATGCGGGCTTTTTCGTCGAGGATTTCTTCGTCGGTAACTTCGCAGACGACTCCGTCCATGGCTTCGAGCGAACGAAGCGCCTTGGGCAGATTCACCGGTCGGGCTATTTCAATGGCGGATGCGACGGTATGGGCGGTGCGGGAGAGCCGATCGCACTCGTCATAGTAGGCGTCGACGGCTGCGCGGTTCCACTTGCCGCCATCCCAGCGCAGACCGCGGCGGTCGACAAGTTCGCAAAGGGCATTGGCGCCGACGGCGTTGACGACGGCCAGCCGGGGCGGCTTCTCGACAAGGCCCAGCTCGCGCAGCTCGATGAATGCCTTGCCGAAGGCACTGGCATTGCCCAGATTGCCGCCGGGGACGACGATCCAGTCAGGCACTTCCCAGCCGAGGCCTTCGAGAACGCGGTACATGATCGTCTTCTGACCTTCGAGCCGGAACGGATTCACGCTGTTCATCACGTACAGCCCCAGGCGATGCGCGGCCTCGCGAACGCGCTTCATGCAGGCGTCGAAGTCGCCCGCGATCTGAAGCGTCAGCGCGCCGTGGTCGAGGGCCTGGGCGAGCTTTCCATAGGCAATCTTCCCCTCGCCGATGAAGACAACGGCTCGCATGGGACCGCCATCGGCAAGGCGCGTCATCGAGGCGAAGAGCGCCATGCTCGCGCTCGTGTTTCCGGTCGAGGCGCAGGCGACGTGATGACGTTGGAGCCGGCGGGCGATGCTGAATGCCGCGGCCATCCCGTTGTCCTTGAAGCTGCCGGAGGGATTCTGGCCTTCGTACTGAAATTGCAATCGGCCCGGCTCCATCTGCAGGTCGACGGCGCGCACATCGGGCGATTGCAGGATGGTCTGGCCCTCGCCGATCGTGACAAGGTCTTTCGGCTCGACAAAGGGCAGCAGCTCGCGAAAACGCCACACCCCGGAGTGGTCAAACGGCTCGTTGCGGTCGGCCCAGCGTGTGGCAAAAAAGTGCATGCTTCCGGGGACCGTGAGCCGGTTCCAATCGTAGGCCACATCGAGGAGCGAGCCACAGGCGCGGCAGGTCGGGTCCTCGCAGACGAGGTCGTAGGTCGCCGCGCAATCGGGCTGGATGCATCGAAGGAAGGCGGAATCATCCATGGGCGCGATGTTATCAGGCCGCGGCGGCTTCGGTCAAAACTTCGAGAAACCAGCTCGATGGGCGATAAACGGGCAGAATCGTGGGTTGAAGCAGGGGTTGTAAATCCAATAGAATGGCTATTGAGCCGAAAGTGCATCGCGGAGCGAGTACGTCCGCGCGGAGTTTATTATGGGATTGTTCACTCCCCGGCGGACGGGACAGGTTGCAACAGGCATTGCGGCATATCAAGGTCGGGGACAATTCGCGAATCGCGATGTCCTTCGGTCAAGTATCAGGCAGCGGCCCGCAAGCCAGGCTCTTTCGCTTGTGTTTCTTCTGATTGCCGCGCCCCTGGTGCAGGCGGATTCACCGACGGCTGAAACAGCCACGGCAGTGGTTGGCCCGATCCTTGACGGGGATCGACTCATTTTTCCCGAGGGGGCGGATATTTCGCGAGCGCTCACCGATGTCGAGCGTGCCTATCTGGAGAAGTTCCCACCGGTCACACCCCGCGCCATGACGCCACCGCCGACGGGCCCGGTGCGGCCCGTGGCGGAGTATGAACCGATGGAGGGCGCTCTGCTTTCCTGGCGGGGCTCCGTGGCGCAGAACAACGTCCTGGCGCAGATGGCGAGATGGATCACGACGACGGGGGATGCCAATGTGTATCTCATGGTAAGCGTGGCAAGCCAGTCGTCCGCACTCACGACGATCTCCAATGCCGGCGCGAACATGGCCCGCGTGTTCCCGCTGAATGGAACGACCGACACGATCTGGATTCGCGACTACGGTCCACGGTATGTCTACATCGGTCAGGTGCGCGCGATCGTGGATCACATCTATAACCGGCCGCGACCCAACGACGACGTCCAGCCGACCTACTTTGCGAACTATAAAAAGCACGCTTATTACGAACACATCCTGCGTCATGGCGGCGGCAATTATCATCTCGACAAGAACCACAACGGCTACGCGACGGAGCTTATCTGGAACGAGAACACGAACCTGACGCATCCGGAAATCCACGACATCTGGTACGATTATCAGAACATCGACACGCACATCTTCCCTCCGTTTCCGACGAGCGTAGACCTGACGCAGCACCTCGATATGTGGATGCAGGTCTTCGATGACGACAAGGTGATGATCAGCGACTGGCCGAACAACGTCGGCTCAACGCAGGACGTCATCTGCGACAACGCCGCGGTGTTCATGGCCAACCGGGGCTACACGGTCTTTCGCGTTCCGGCCCGGCTGATTTCCGGCGTTCACTATACTTACACGAACGTCGTGCTCTGTAATGACCTGGTGATGGTCCCTTCGTACACAAACGCGACGGTATCGCCGCACAACGCTCCGGCAATGGCGGCCTGGCAGGCGGCGATGCCGGGCAAAACGGTCGTGCAGGTTGCTTCGCAGGCGCTGGTCACTTCGGCGGGCGTGCTGCACTGCGTCATGATGCATGTGCCCAAAAACCTGGGCGGGGTGAATCCGACCGCCTATCTGCAAAACTATCGCGGCGGCGAAGTGCTGACGCCGAGCCAGCAGATACAGATCAGCTGGATATCCGACGACGACGTGGGTACCGTCAATGCGGACATCCTGCTCTCCACCGACGACGGCCAGAACTACGACACGCTCATCGCCGGCGCGGTGCCGGACAACGGCTCCTACACGTGGACCGTGCCGGACATCTACACAACCCGAGCGCGAATTCGCGTCCTCGTGCGCGACGCCATTATGAAGACCGGCGAGGACCAGAGCGATAGCAATCTGACCATCAACGGCGCCGCGCTGGCGGGCGATGTCAACTGCGATGTGAAAGTCGATCTGGACGACGTGTCGCCCTTCGTGACCGCCCTGCTGACGCCGGCCCTTTTCACCGAGTGCAATCTCAACGCGGCCGATATGAACGGCGACACGCTGGTGGATTCACTGGACGTTGCCGGGTTCATCGAAGCACTGCTCACTCCGTGATCCGGCAGCGTGGCCCCATTCGATGAATCCGCAGGCAGCGCGCGGTTTACCCTACGCCTCGTATTCCAGCTCAGCCCAGGCATGCGGATCGCCGCGATCGCTCAGATCGACGTGGATTACGTTCGCCCGGCAGCAGACGGGGCAATCCTCGGTGTAGGTCTGATGTGAACCGGCCGACAGGTCGATCGGGACGACGATCACTTCGCCGCAGGCGCCGCACGTATAAGTTGCTTCGTCGCGCATACTCATCCGATGTCCTCCTGCCGAGCCGGCGGTTAGAATGTAGTCATGCATTTCATCGACACAGCCGCAAGCGTTCGTTTTGATGCCGCGAAGCTGAACAAGGTCAACCTTTTCGAGACGTCGCAGATGTTCTGCGACGTGTACTGCCTCGAGCCGGGCCAGGCGCAGAAAATCCACAGCCACGCGGACGCCACCAAATTCTATTATGTCATCGAGGGCAAGGCGACCATCACCATCGGCACACAGAAGAAGGAACTTGGGCCGGGAAATCTGGCATGGGCCGTGCCAGGCGAGCCGCACGGAGTGGAAAACCGATCGAGCGCGCGCGTGGTCCTGCTGGTTGCAATGGGACCGAACCCGAATGTGAGATGATTCTGCACGTTGGATTGCGGGCGGCTTTGCCCTGTGAATAACTTACCCAACTAGCTTCACGCCGAGGGACTTTGCGCCGGCGCGGAGTTCGGTGTCCAGGGTCGCCAAAGGCATGCGGCTTCGCAGGGCGAGTTCCAGATAGGCGGCATCATAGCTTGTGAGCCCGTGCCCGCGGCAGAGGGGGAGAATGTAGGCGAACGCACGGTCGGCGGTCTCTTCATCGACCTCGATTTCCAGAGTTTCCAGGAGCGTAATGAACTCGGACGACTTCGCGGCGGTTATTCGCTTTCGCTTCTCGGCCATGGCGAGGACGTTCATCACCTCAAGAAACCAATGCGAGGGGACAACCGCCGAATCGACTTCGAGTCGATCCAGCAACTCGTTCGAAAAAGCCGTCGCCTCGTCGGCAAAGCACCAGGCCATGGTGATGGAGCAGTCGATGACGAAAGCCGCATTCATCGTCGGCCCTTCGCGATCAGGTCACGGACTTTCAGGCCGCGGAGCGTGGGGCGATTGGGAGAATTCTTCCATCGATCAATCGCGGCCTTGCGAGCGTCGCGCGTGGCCGACTTCTTGACAGGGACAAGTCGGGCGACGGGCGCCCCATGACGGGTGATCGTGATCTCTTCGCCGTTTGCTACGCGCTCAAGCAATTCGGAAAAATGCGTTTTAGCGTCATAAGCCCCGACAGGGGCGTCCTTCGAATTCAGCATGGGGTACCTCTTGTTACGACTAGTCTAAGACTAGTCTATCTGGGCAGTCCGCGTTTTTCAAGGTCTTCCCTGAGATCAGCCAGGACGACTTCGCCGTCCTCAAACCATCCAAAGTGTAATAAATACAAAGAAGACAGCGTTCGCGGCGAGCAGCATGGGGATCAAAGCGGCGGTGAGGGCCTTGGCGCGCGTCGTGTCGTGGAAGTGTTCGAGGCCGCTGCAGATGACGATCAGATACCAGACGAGGCCGACGGGCGGAAAGAGCAACACCGCCGGCAGGATGGCGCTGCCGAGTGCAACGGCGCGGACGGAGGAGTCGAACTCGCAGCGCGGCAGTCCGAGCCCCCAGAGCACGGCCTGAATCAGCAAACCGTAGAGATATGTCCACGCGAGATGGATCAGCGGAACAGCGCAGATCACGTAAAGCACCCACGGAAACCTTAGCAGAATGGATAGATCGGGAATCCAGGTCGCCAGACCGGTGGCGCGAAAGAGGGAAAGCACACCGAACAGAACCGCCGCGGCGACGTAGGAGCAGACGATACCGAATAGCAGCGAGCCGTCGTTCCGATTGACCGAAGCGAAGCGAAAGTATTCATCCGGTGCAATGGCAAGCCGTGCGACCGCGTCAACATACCCGGGAATGAACCCCACGCGTTGTCGATACTGCCAGGGCGTGCCATATCGCTGGGGCTCGCCGCGCGCAGACTCCAGAATCGGCCGTACCGGCATGTTCGCCGCGTCAATCGGCTGATGACAGCCGACGCACTCAAACTTCCGCGGCTGCGGAAGGCCGCGCTCATCGGTGCCGAGATACGACTGCCCGCAGTGGGGACACATGAAGTGAACCGCGCCGCGGACAAAGGCGTAGTCGTTGACATCAAAGCCGAGACCGCACTCGGGGCAACGCGCCTCGGGCAGGTCCCACAGCAGATAATCGCAGCGAACGCAGTTCATTCGGGCAGCCGCTTGATGTCCGCGCCGACGGCGTTGAGGCGCAGTTCGATTTTTTCATAACCGCGATCAATGTGATACACACGCGAGAGCTTCGTCTTGCCTTTGGCGACCAGACCGGCGAGGACCAGCGCAGCCGACGCGCGAAGGTCACTGGCCATCACCGGGGCCCCGACGAGATTCTTGACGCCCTCGACGATGACGGTCGGTCCCTCTTTTCGCAGGCGAGCGCCCATGCGGTTCAGCTCTGCGACGTGAACGAAGCGGTCGGGGAAAATCTTTTCCGTGATGATGCTGTTGCCATCGGCGAGACAAAGCAACGTCATGATCTGGGCCTGCAAGTCCGTGGGGAAGCCGGGGTACGGCTGCGTGGTGACGGAAACCGGTTCGAGGCGGCGAGCGGAGGAAACCTGCACGAGGTCGCCGTTGCGTTCGACGATGACGCCGATTGCCTTGAGCCGATCCACCAGAGCGAGCAGGTGATCGAGCCGACAATTGGCTATCTTCAGGTCGCCGTTGGTGATGGCGGCGGCGATCATAAACGTGCCGGCTTCGATTCGGTCGGGGATCACCGTGTACTCGCAACCGTGCAATTCCTTGACGCCCTCGATGGTGATGCGCGGGGTACCGTGTCCGCTGATGTGGGCGCCGCAGGCGTTGAGATAATTGGCGAGGTCCGTGACTTCCGGCTCGCAGGCGGCGCACTCGATGACCGTACTGCCTTCGGCGAGAACGGCAGCCATCAGGACATTCGCCGTGCCGAGAACGGTCGATCCGAAAGGACCGCCGAGAAAGATCACGTTGCCCTTGAGCTTCTTCGCCTTGAGGTGGACGTCGCCGCTGAGCAGTTCGCTCTCAGCCCCGAGCTGCATCATGCCGGACACATGCAAGTCGATCGGCCGATCGCCGATGTTGCAACCCCCGGGCAGACTCACCTGCGCACGCTTTCGCTTGGCCAGAAGCGGCCCCATGACGCAGACGCTGGCGCGCATTTTCCGCACGAGCTCGTACTCGGCGTGGCAGTTCATCTCGTCCTCGACCTTGAGGTGGATGTCGCCCTGCTCGTCGCGCCAGACGTTGACGCCGAGCTTCTCCAGTAGAACGGAGAGATGCTTGACGTCCTCCAGCCGCGGCACGCCCTTGAGCACGGTCTCGCCATCCGTAAGGATCGACGCCGCCATAATCGGCAGCGCCGCGTTCTTGGAGCCGTTGACGGTCAGCGTGCCTCGAAGACGGTTGCCGCCGGTAATCTCGAAGTAGTCCACGGTCTAACCCCGCGCAGAAAATCAAACCTCGCGGCGGGCCGCACGTCCCTGTGGGGCGCTCCGCCGCGCTTGGGCATTATAATATCGGACGGGGAAAGCTGAAACGTCCGGCAATTGCCGCGATGCCATTTCGCCGGCGATTCGACCCCTTCCTGTTCGGTGCGTTCGGCCCATGCGGACTCCATACGGTGCAAGCGGGCTCCGAATTGGTCAAACGCTACTTGCTTCGGGCGATCAGGGCGTCCCTTCCCCGCCGCAGCCGTTCGACACCATGTTATCCATCGTGCCGCAGGAGCCAGCAGGCCTATGCCGGGAAGCACGAACAGGACTGATGCGGCAGCACTTACCTGAGGAGATCTGTTAGGGGTCGAACTCGGTTCATCCCTACCTCTTCTAAATGCCAGAAACCGTATTCTCGATGATCCAGCGGGCGACGGGCCGCGCAGGCGACCACGACATGCGTGGACGATTTCACGCGGTTCATCTGGATGACCTCTTTCTGAATTGGGCGGTCCCAACACTTCGCGATGGGACCAAAAATGCGTGTCGCGGCCCTGAGATATACGAGGAAGCGTCGACCGCATCGAAGCGGCCCAACTGCGGATTCCCGAAAACCCGCGCGTACGAGTTTATGATACGAAAACTCAACTAAAACATCAAGCCGAATCGAACCAGGGTCCCTACGCATCAGCTTTGCAAACTCACGGCAGATCCATCAAACTATTCAGACGGTAATCCCTAACGGGGCGACCCGATTAAATGCACCTGACTCTCCAGGAGGGACCATGCAAACTCGTGATTTCGTACACGCGAAAGCGATTCATCTCGGCAAGGAAGTCGTGCGAATGACCACTGCCTCGGGCTCGGGGCATCCTTCGAGCGCGCTGTCGATCATGCACGCCGTTGTCACGCTCATGTACGATGTGATGCGCTGGGATCCGGCGGATCCGTGGAACGGCGCTGCGGATCGCCTTGTCTTGTCTGAGGGACACGCGGTGCCGGCGGTGTATGCGGCCTATGCCGATCTTGGCGGAGTCGTTGGCAAGACACCGTTGGAGGCGCGGCCTCTGACCAACGCCGATCTGGCAGCCCTGCGCGAGGTGGACAGTCCGCTGGATGGACATCCCAACCCCGCGGAGGGGTTTCCATTCTTCGACGCGGCGACGGGGTCGCTGGGGCAGGGATTGAGCGTCGGCGCCGGACTGGCGATTGCCTCGCGCATGCGCAAGATTGATCGGCGAATCTACGTGCTCATTGGTGACGGCGAATCCCGTGAGGGGCAGATCTGGGAAGCGATGGACATGATCGCCGAGCGCGGGCTTCACGAAGTCTGCGCCATCTTCAACTGCAACGGGCAGGGTCAGGCGGATTATGTCTCCCCGCAGCAGTCGGCCGAACGGCTGGCTGAGAAATCGGCGGCCTTCGGTTGGAAAGTGGTAACGGTCGATGGGCACGATCCCGAGGCGCTGAAGCGCGTCTTGACGGAGCAGCGAGATCGCCCGCTGGCAGTCGTGGCGAAGACGGAAAAGGGCTGGGGCTGTGCGGCGTTGAAGGACAAGTCGAACCACGGCAAGCCGGTGACGGCGAAGGAACTGGACGCGGCGCTTGGCCAGCTCGACTCCATGTATGACAATCTGAACATCCCGCGAGACACCGGCAAGTTGCCGGTGCCACAGATCACGAAACCCGCCGCATCGCAGCCGATGTCGCGACCGGAGATTCGCCCGACCGACTTCGCGACGGCAATGAAGCTGGCCGGACTCGACGGGGCCGTCGCGAAGGGGGCGCTGGCGACGCGGCGAGCGTACGGCGCGGCGCTTCTGGCGATCGGCGAGGCGGACCCGCGCGTGGTGGCGCTGGACGGCGACGTGAGCAATTCGACCTTCGCGGAGATGTTCGCGAAGAAATACCCCGAGCGGTTTGTCGAGTGCAAGATCGCCGAGCAGAACATGGTCTCCACCGCGGCGGGGATGGCGGCGGCGGGTTTCATCCCCTTCGTCAGCAGCTTTGCCAAGTTCATCTCCCGTGCATACGACCAAATCGAAATGGCACAGATCACACGGGCAAACCTCAAGCTCACCGGCTCGCACGCAGGCATCACGCTCGCGGCGGACGGCCCGAGCCAGATGAGTCTGCATGATGTGGCGTATTTTCGCAGCGCGAGCGAGACGGACGATGGCCGCGGCCGGCCCGTATGCGTGAGCTTTCATCCGGCCGACGCCGTGGCGGCGTATCACTGCACCTGGCTGATGGCGGCGCACGCAGGGATGTGCTACATGCGGACGCACCGGCCGGACGTGGCGCTGCTGTACGCACCCGACACCCGCTTTGAAGTCGGCGGCTCGCACGTGTTGACCGAGGGCAATGCCCTGACCATCGTGAGCGCCGGCTACATGGTGCATGAATGCAAGCGGGCCGTTGAGGAACTGGCCAAAGGTGGCATCAAGTGTACGCTCATCGACGCGTACGCGTTTCCGCTCAAGACGGATCCGATCCTGTCGGCGGCGAAGCGCGGCGGCGGGCGGATTCTTTGCGTCGAGGACAATTACATCGGCGGCCTCGCCGGCGCGGTAGCGGAAGCAGCGGCGCAACACGGCGGTGTTCGCGTCGAATCGATGACCTGTCGCAAGATGCCCAAGAGCGCAAAATCCACCGAAGGCATCCTGTCATACTGCGGACTCTCGGCGGAACACATCACGCGGCGCGCTCGCGACATGGTCAGCTAGATTGGATGGACGCTACGGGCGCGACGGCGCTTCGGCGGCGGCCATGCTCTCGACGGTCGGGCAGGTGCAGAACAGGTTCCGGTCGCCCCAGACGTTGTCGATGCGGCCAACGGGCGGCCAGAACTTGCGCTCGCGAACCCAGGGCGCCGGGAAGGCCGCCTGCTCGCGGCGATAAGCATGTGCCCACTCGGTGGCACTGACATGCTCGGCCGTGTGCGGTGCATGCTTGAGGACGTTGTCCTCGCGGTCTGCTCGCCCTTCCTCAACAGCTCGAATCTCCTCTCGTATGGCGATCATCGCGTCACAGAAGCGGTCCAGCTCGGCACGGGATTCACTCTCCGTCGGCTCAATCATGAGCGTCCCTGCGACGGGCCAGGACATCGTCGGCGCGTGGAAGCCGTAGTCCATCAGCCGCTTGGCGATGTCTTCGACTTTCACGCCGGCGGACTTCTCGAACGGGCGGCAATCGACGACAAACTCATGGGCCACGCGGCCGCCTACGCCGCGATAGAGCACGGGATAGTGGCGTTCAAGCCGCGATGCCATGTAGTTGGCATTGAGGATGGCGATCTGCGACGCCCGCGTCAGTCCTTCGCCGCCCATCAGAGCGATATAGACCCACGAGATGGTCAGGATGCTCGGGCTGCCGTACGGCGCCGCGGAGACCGGGCCGATCGCTTTCTCGCCGGCGCTGACAACCGGCTGAACCGGATGGCTCGGCAGATACGCGGCCAGATGCTTCGCTACGGCGATGGGACCCATGCCGGGGCCGCCGCCGCCGTGCGGAATGCAGAAAGTCTTGTGCAGATTCAGGTGGCAGACGTCGGCGCCGATGTCGCCAGGCCGGCACAGGCCGACCTGGGCGTTCATGTTGGCTCCGTCCATGTAGACTTGCCCGCCATGCTGGTGAATCACCTCGCACAACTCGCGGATCGATTCCTCAAAGACCCCGTGCGTGGACGGATACGTCACCATGATGGCGGCCAGCTCGGCAGCGTGCTGCGCTGCTTTGGCTTTGAGGTCGGCCATGTCGATGTTTCCGCGGGCATCGCACGCGACGGCGACGACGCGCATCCCGGCGGTCACCGCGCTGGCGGGATTCGTCCCGTGCGCTGAAGTTGGAATCAGGCAGATATTTCGATGCGACTCGCCGCGGCTTTCGTGAAACGCGCGAAGGACGAGCAGACCGGTGTATTCGCCCTGCGAGCCGGCATTGGGCTGCAAACTCACGGCAGGCAATCCCGTGATCTCGGCGAGGGAACTCTCCAGCCGCGTGAACAACTCCGCGTAGCCGCGTGTCTGATCGGCCGGAGCGAAGGGGTGAAGCGAAGCAAATTGCGGCCATGTCACCGGCAGCATCTCGCTCGTGCCGTTGAGCTTCATCGTACAGGAGCCGAGCGGAATCATCGACTGTGCCAGCGAAAGATCGCGCGACTGCAATCGGAAGATATATCGCAGCATCTCCGTCTCGCTGTGATAGCCGTTAAAGACGGGATGCGTGAGATAGCCGCTGTGGCGCGCCAGCGGTTCGGGGTGGGAGAATCTTGCCTCGACCTGCAAGTCCACTGCCGGATGCACCGCGGACTTGCCGGCGCTGAAGATTTCCAGCAGCGTCGCAACTTCGGTACGGTCGGTGCGCTCATCGAGACTGATGCCGATGCTGCCATCGCCGTAATCTCGCAGGTTGATGCGCTTTGCCCGTGCGGCGTCGAGCATCATCTTCACGGACTTCGATCCACCTGTCGGCCGAATGCGAAGCGTGTCGAAGAAAGGCGCATCTCCCACGTCGTGGCCCATCTTGCGAAAACCGGACGCGAGGATCGCGGTAAATGCATGAATACGCTCGGCAATACGTCGCAGGCCGGCCGGGCCGTGATAGACGGCGTACATTCCGGACATAATGGCCAGCAGCACCTGCGCCGTGCAGATGTTGCTCGTGGCCTTTTCGCGGCGGATGTGCTGCTCGCGCGTCTGAATCGCCAGGCGATAGGCAGGGTGGCCGTGCGCATCCTTCGACACGCCGACAATGCGCCCCGGCATGTGGCGCTTGAGGTCCTCGCGGCACGACATGAAGGCCGCATGGGGACCGCCGAAGCCCAATGGCACGCCGAAACGCTGCGACGAACCAACGGCGATATCCGCACCAAACTCACCCGGAGCGCGAAGCAGCGTCAATGCCAATAAGTCCGTTGCCACGACGACGAGCGCGCCGGCCTCTCGGGCGAGACGTGTGACGGGTTCGTAGTTCACGATGCGGCCGTCGGTCGTCGGATACTGCAGGAGAATGCCGAAGGGGCGCAGCTTGGCGAAGTCCGTCTGCTGTTCGTCACCGACAACAACTTGGATGCCAAGCGGTCGGGCGCGCGTGCGTACGACGGCGATCGTCTGCGGGTGACAGTCGCCCGATACGAAAAAGGCGTCTCGCGCGCCGTCCTCACCTGCCAGGGCGCGGCACATGGTCATCGCTTCGGCGGCGGCGGTGGCCTCGTCGAGCAAGGATGCGTTGGCGACCGGAAGGGCCGTCAGATCAGAAACCATGGTCTGAAAATTGAGCAGGGCTTCGAGACGGCCCTGCGAGATCTCCGCCTGATAGGGTGTGTATTGCGTATACCAGCCGGGGTTCTCGAAGATGTTTCGTTGGATGACCGGCGGCGTGATGCAGTCGTAATAACCCATGCCGATCAGACTGCGAAAAACCTCGTTGCGATCGGCGATGCCGCGCAGCTCCGAAAGCAACTCGTGCTCGCCGCGGGGGCAGCTCAGCTTCAGCGGGGCTTTGATTCGGATGCCCGCCGGGATGGTCAGGGCGACCAGATCATCCAGCGAAGCGCAGCCGATGAGGGTCAGCATCTCCTGCACATCGGCCGGACTGGGACCGTTGTGACGATGGAGAAAAGTGTCGGAAGGGTCGAGCAGGGATCGCGAACTGGCGGACTCGGGCATCTTGGTGGCGTCTCCTGAGGTGCTGCAGCGAGCCCGAGTACTGTGGGCCGGCGGTCAGACACGTTACTCGGAGAATTGTAGCGAGGAGCAAGGGAAAGGGGCAGGGCCGGCTGCGAAGCAAATCATCACGGCCCGGGGTGAAGTAAGGCCTCTTGTCCACGCGGCGACGCCAAACGACACGCCGCTGCAAAACCGCTCGCGAGCGGGGCTACGAGCCGATCTGTGCGTCGTATTGCGCGGCGGTGAGGAGCTTCTCCAACTGTGCCGGGTCGGAGACTTTGAGCCGTACGAGCCAGCCATCGCCGTAAGAGTCACTGTTGACCATGTCCGGGGAGTCGCCCAGCTTGTCGTTGACTTCGACGACGACGCCGGAAACGCCGCTGTAGAGATCGCTCGTGGCCTTGACCGACTCGACCTCGCCGAACGGCCGGCCGGCGGAGACCTCCTTGCCGACCTTTGGCAGGGAGACGTAGGTAATGTCCGTCAGCTCATCGGCCGCGAACTTGGTGATGCCGATGGTGCAGATGTCGCCATCGAGCTTGTGCCACTCGTGGCTCTTGAGATATCGCCTGTCATTTGGAACACCCACGCCGCGCCTCCGTCGTTTGATCTGATGGTCTCGTACTTAGTCCTTGGGTTTGGCTTTCTTCCCGTTCGACTTGTGGAGTGAGGATAGGGGTTCTATTCGGGTGATATGGAGCGGATCACAGGAAACAATTCGCTCAGGAAAGTCGTCCGGGCCTTTCGTCACTGCGACTTCGACAACTCCCTTGCCCACGATCATGTAGTCATGATGGTGGACGTCATATCGCGATCCGTCTGACACGTAGATTCTGAAAGGCGCAAACGGATGCCTGCGAACATGCTTTCGAAGCTCATCCAGACTCATGCCTTCATTATACCTCGGTGGGAACGAGATGCTAGCATGGCCGCTTATAGAACGGCAGCGCCGTCACGACGGCTGGTACCCGCTGATCCTTGATTTCCACAGCCAGGGTGCGACCCACGTCGCAGAGCGGCGCGTCAACATACGCCATGGCGATTGACTTCTCCAGCGTAGGGCTCAGTGTGCCGCTGGTGACGACGCCAACCTCGGTCTCGCCGGAGTACACCTTAGAATCCTGCCGCGCGATCCGCTTGCCTTCAAGAACAAGGCCCATCAGCTTTCGACGCGGCCCTTCCGCCGCGATCTTTCGCAGCGCCGCCGCACCGAGAAAATCCTTCTCCAGATCGACGCACCAGCCGCAGCCGGCGGAGAGCGGATCGACTTCCTCTTTCAACTCATGACCATAGAGCGGCATGCCCGCTTCCAATCGTAGCGTGTCCCGCGCCCCCAGTCCGGCGGGCTTGATCGCCACCCGATCGCTCGAACCGTCCTGCGAGAGAAATCCCCAGACGAGAACACCCGTTGCCGCGGAGAGAACCACTTCCAGACCATCCTCGCCCGTATAGCCGCTGCGGAAGATGCTGTACTTCTGCCCCATGTAGCTGCCGGACACGAAGCCGTATCGGGCCACTTCGCCGATCTTGATCGGCATGTGCTTGGCGAATAGCTCCATCGTCGCCGGGCCCTGAATGGCCAGCATGACCGTCTGCAGCGTCGTGTCATCCATCTTGACGCTGCGACCTTCCATGTGTCGCATCAAGTGGGCGACGATCTTCTCGCGATTGCCGGCGTTACAGACCATCAGCCAGCGGTCCTCGTAGCGCGAGACGATCACATCGTCGAGAATGCCGCCGCGATCGTTGCAGACGTGGCTATAACCACTGCGGCCGACCTTGAGCTTGCCGACGTTTCGCGTGCAGACATGCTGCAACAGCGGCTCGGCATCTGGACCCGTGAACACGAGCCGCCCCATATGAGACACGTCGAAGATGCTGCTGGCCGTGCGTGTATAGACGTGCTCCTCGGTGATGCCGCGGTACATGACCGGCATCTCCCAGCCGCCGAAGTCAATCAGCCGCGCGCCGAGGCGTTTGTGCGTTTCGTAAAGGGAAGTTTTCAACATGGGCGGACAGTGTAGGTGCGTAAGCCGAGTCGGGTCAAGCCAGAGGCAAGCCTAAACGCTGGTTGTTGCCGCCGAACGATGGTATAATTATTCCAGTGCTGGAGGCCTCTGATGAGAACGCCTGACATCGAAGCACAACTCAAGCAGCGGCCATTCGTTCCCTTCCTTCTTCATATGTCGGATGGTTCGTCATATCAGATTCGCCATCCCGAGATGTTGATGGTCAGCAATACGGTTCTGGCCGTCGGGGTGTACGATGAACCGGATACCCCGCGACCTGCGAGGATTGTAATGTGTGATCCGATTCACATCACCCGGCTGGAACCGGTAAACGGGCACCACAAAGACACATCGCAGAAAACCTGAGACGATCTGCACGGCCCAATGTGGCTATCTTCGCTTTCTCGGGCCCTTGCGGTGGCCGCGCTTGCTCTTCGTGGCTGCCCGCGGAAGCTTGTGCTCGGGTCGGCCTCTGCCGGGACGCTTGCCATGCGGTTGTCGAGGTCCTGCGGTGGGTTCCGCTGAACGGCGCGGTTGCCGACCGCCGGAGACGAGCACCAGACCCAGCTGTCGCGCGGAGACATCTACCTCGGCGATTCGAACTTTCAGCAGCGTGCCCATCGTGAAAACCTGCCGCGTGCGCTCGCCGAAAATCCGGCCGGCCTTCACATCCGCCTCCCACCAGTCGTCGCCGAGGTCTTCGATACGTAGCAGACCGTCGATCAGATACTTGGGATGCTGCACGAAAAGCCCGAAATTCGTCACGCCGGTGACCACGCCCTCAAACTCGTCGCCGACGTGATCCGTCAGCAATTGCAGAACCTTCACCGTCCGCAGTTCCTGCTCGGCGCTCTCTGAGCGACGCGCGGCATACGACAGCCGACGGGCAAGATCGACCAACTCCTCCTCGTCGGGCACGTCTTCGAGGCCGACCTTGTTCCGACCACCAAACGGACCCTTAAAGTAACGATCGAGCAGGCGATGTACGGTCAGGTCGGCATAGCGGCGGATGGGGCTGGTAAAGTGGGCGTAATGTTTACTCGCCAGTGCGAAGTGTCCCACCTTCTTCGGTGAATACTCCGCAAGCTGCATCGACTTGAGCACCGCGAGGTTCACCGCGTAGGCCTCCGGCTTGCCCGCGAGCGGACCAAGCAGGGCCTGCATGTCGTGCGGCGTGATCTTCTTCGGCACGGCGAAGCCCGCGGCGCGCATGAATCGAGCCATCGCCTCCAGTGAGCTTTCATCCGGTTCGGGGTGAATGCGCCGTATGCAGGGTACGCCGAGGCGATCCATCAGCCGCGCGACGGCCTCGTTGGCCTCGACCATGAACATCTCGATAATCGTGTGCGAAAAGCTCTTGTCTTCCGGCTGGGCATCGATGACGCGGCCGTCATCGTCGAGAATCAGATCGACGGCCGGCAGATCGAGCACGATCATGCCCTCATCGAGCCGACGCTTCTGAATGACGCGTGCCAGCCGATCCATCTCGCGGACCATCTCAACGACGGGCTTCGGAATGCCGCTCACCTGTCCGTCGAGAATGCTGCTGGCCTGTCGATAGGTCAGCCGCTTGGCCGAACGGATAACCGTATTGGCAAACCGCGCATGGACGACACGGCCCTGGGCGTCGTATCGAATAAACGCGCTCTTCGTCAGTCGCGGCTCACCTTCCTGAAGACTGCAAATCCCGTTGGACAACACTTCGGGGAGCATCGGGATGACGTAGCCGGGAAAGTAGACGCTCGTGCCGCGCTCGCGGGCCTCCTCATCCATCGGCTCGCCCTCGCGGACGAAGTGGCTCACGTCCGCGATGTGAACGCCCAGCTCCCAGACCGCCCCCCCGCCGTCTAGCCCTTTCAATTTTTCACTTCGACGATTCGGCTTATCGACGTTTCGACGCTTGGACGCCTTGCCCTCCGCTCCGTCCAGCCGTAAGAGCGTAATGGCATCATCAAAGTCCTTGGCGTCGTCCGGGTCGATGGTGATCGTCAGTAAGCCAGAGAGATCTTCGCGATGTTCAATTTCTTTCTCCGCGTTAAAAGCACGAACAACTGCACCGGCATGATCGAGAACCTCCGGCGGAAATTCCTCCGGCAGGTGATACTGTCGGATGATGCTCGCCAGATCGACGCCCGGTTTCCCACGCTCGCCGAGGCGTTCGACAATGACGCCTTTGGCGGGCGTTCCTTCGCTCGGATAGCGAACGATCTCCACGACCACCTGATCACCCTGCTTGGCCCCCTTCGCGCCGACATCTCCGACAAAGATGGGAACATGCAAGGTGTTGCCATCGGGCTGAACGAACCACTGACCGCCTTCCTGTCGAAGCTGACCGACGAAACGGCTGTTGCCGCGTTCGATGACTTTGAGGATCCGTCCACCGAAGGACTCACGTCCCTCGCGACGGCCGCGCGGCACGACATGACAAAGCACGCGATCACCCGTCACCGCGTCAAGCGAATCGCCCCGACCGATGTAGAGATCGCCGTGGGCCGTCGGCGAATCCGGCACGACGAAGCCGAACCCTCGCGGATTCGCCCGAAAGGTCCCACTGATCTGATTCGGCGGATGCGGAAGCATGACCGCGTTGCCAGTACCGATGACGACGCGGCCGACTCGTCGCATGGCATCCACGGCATCGTGAAAATCGCCGTACTCGGCGTCGGCGATGCCCATGGCCCGCGCCATCTTGGCGGCCTTCATCGGGCGATAGTCGGGGTTGCGAAGGAAACTGAGTATACGTTCTGAAAATCTCTTGGACATGCTGTCTCTTGTTATTGCCGTCAGTCGCAGGCCGCGGGTAGCTACCCCGCTGCGGGGGGCGTGAGAGAAGCGCGACAGGACACGGGTCACGTGTCGCGATGGCTCCCTTGCCTCAGTGCGTCAAAACGACGAAGATGCTGGGAACGAAGCTCCCATTCGTTCGAGGATATAACATGGAAGATATTATCGCCGATGCACGTGCTCTGGGCAAGAAGATCGCCGCGAACCCTCGAACCGTCGCTTTCATGAGCGCCGCACGGTCGGTCGCGCAGGATGAGGAAGCCCAGAAGATTCTGCAGACCTACCAGGAACAAGCCGTCAAACTCCAGCAGTTGCAGGCCGCCGGAAAACCGATCGAGCCGGACGACAAGCGGAAGCTACAGGATTGCGAAACGGCCATCGCCGGCAACCCGAAGCTCAAGGAAATGATGAAGGCCCAGGCCGACTATCTCGAGTTGATGCACCGCATCAACGGCGCCATCGACGAAGCAAGCCAGGGCGCAGCCCAGTGAGCATCATGCGAGCGATCGACGATTGCATCGCTGCATGACGTGCTCAGAAATTGCTTCGACTTTGGCGCGCCACGTTTCCGGCAGCATGCCTGCCCGCCGCCGTGCCGCTTTTTCCGGTGAGTTCTCCGTCATTTCCCGCTCGCAGGCAGCCGTGAATGCCTCCGCCCCGCGCGCGATCGATACCCAACCGGCAAAGCGTTCCGCCTCCGGCAGCGGCGTGGAGACGACCGGCAGACCGGCGGCGAGGTATTCGCGCAGCTTGATCGGATTCACGGCTCGCGTCAGCTCACTCTCGCAGAATGGAATCAACCCCACGTCGATCGCCTTCGCATACGCGGGAAGCTGAGCGTACGCCCGACGGCCGAGCAGGTGAACATTCGGCAATGCTGCCAATCGGCTGACATCTGCCAGCGCCTCGCCAATCAGCAGGATCGACCAATCCGGCCGCAATCGCGCGACCTTCACCAGCAGATCCATATCCACCCAGTCCTGAATCATTCCCCAGAAACCCAGCACCGGACGCGGGATGGCTGCCGCATCGTCCGGTACGCGCAGGCCCGATGAGGCCGCGGCGCTGAAATGTTCCACATCCACACCATGCGGCACATGCACGACTTCGTCGTTAAGCCGCCGCTTGGCTTGATAGATCGCCAGTGAAGTAGCGAGAACCACATCAGCGCCGGCAAGCAGCCGGCCTTCGGCCTCGCGGATCGCCACAGGGTCATAGCCGGCAAACGCGCTGAATTCATCGACGCAATAATAGACCACGCACTCCTCGTCGAATCGTCCGACAAGATAGTCAACATCCGGGGCAAACGTCCAAAGCTGAACGGGCCGGGGCGGAAGGCGTCGCAGGACCGTGCGAATCTGTCGGGCGAGCAGCCGGCGGTTCCATTGCATCGCCGTGCGATTGCCCGGCAGCGGAACGACCAGCGGCGTCACGACCGTCATGTTTTCGGATACGCGGCGCGGCCCTTCGATGACCTCCCGCAACCGCCCGGCGATCGTTCGAGCATCCGTCACGCCGATCCGCGGACGTCGTGACCCGTGGTAATTCACCCAGACGATATGATTCCGCTCGGCAAACAGCTTCATCACATGATGCTTGCTTGTCGGATCATACGACCAGTTGCTGGCGATGCAGATGATGTTGCGGCCTTCGATCATCAGGGGCACACGGAAACGCGAGCGGTCAAAGAGTCAGGAGAAAGAGGGACCAGGGGATCAAGGGACGAGTGACAAGGAACGAGGAAACAAGCGTGCTCATGGTCATCCTCCCAGAACTTCCTTGAATACATCGACGCATTCCGCGGCTACCTGTTGCCAATCGCGCCTTCCCCCCGCGGCCGCGATGTAACGACGATCCCACGGTCTTTGAAGCACACCACAAATCTCCGCAGCCCATCGCTCAGGACGATCCATCGAAACGAGTCGCCCCAAAGCCGATTCGCAAATTTGCTCACCGTTTCCGCCTACGTCTGTCGCCACCACCGGGCACCCGCAGGCCAGGGCCTCGGCGATCGCGTTGCAACACCCCTCTGAACGGCTGGCCAGCACGAACAGATCCGCTGCGTTAAGCAGTTGCGATACGCGCGCGGGATCAACACGCCCGGTGAACACGACCGATTCCGTCAGTCGAAAATCATCGACCAGCCGCCGTAGCCGTTGCTCGTAGCTGGGCTCCCCTGCCGAGCCGCCTACCAGGATCAACCGCACGTCGCCTACGCGCCGGCGCACCTGCGGCCAGACTTCGATCAAGCGATGATACCCCTTGAGCAACTGAAGATGTCCGACACTTACCACGTACTTCGCTGCATCCGACCACCCGCAGGCACTTCGCGCGGATGGCGACGGTGAATCGTCCGGCTGCCCTTCGTCGATTCGATGAAACACGGCCGCATCAATGCCGTTGGGAATGACGCGAATCTTGAGCGCGCAATCCGCAACCTTTTCAGCCAGGTCGGCGAGTGACCGTGAGACGGAAATCAAGGCATCCGCGCCGCGCAGCATCCTGATGATCTGCCGTCGCCGGGCAGCGGAGCGCGACTGGCTTACCAGCTTGCCTCGCAGCGTGCAGACGACGGGCAGACCCAACTTTCGCGCTGCAAGAAACGCGCCCACCGCATCGGGCCACTCGAAATGCGCGTCGATCAGACGAAGGTCCATGCGCTTTCTGATATCGCCAATTCCCCGCAGCAACGCCCTCGCGTAGAAAGCGGCATCAAGCGACTTGGCGATGCCCGGCAAGTAGAACATCCTCGGGTGCATCACCGGCGGCACACTATCCTCGCCGGAGACGCTTGCCATGTTTCCCGGTCGCAGAACAGGAAACCAGGGAATCGGCGCCACCACCGCAAGCGGCATCAAGCGTGAGACCGCCGCAAGTCGTCGCTGCACGAAGATGCCCTGTGTCGGCAACTCCCGGTTTGGATAACAGAGCGTGGTCGAAACGATGGCCATGCGCCAAACGATACGTGCGCCGCCGCATGCCCGCAAAGCGCTTTCCAATGCATGTTGCGTTCAGGCAACGGTCCGTTGACACCACGCCACAGTTCCTCGCCGAACCCGCACCGGCGGCGTGATTCGACTGTATGCCAAGGTCCTGGCTCCGCTCTTAGCGGACCCGCCCGCACGGTACGCCGATTGCCCCACAGCGAACCATCGAGGGGAGGAATCGAGTATGTCCGCTGCACTCCTGGCGACCGCCGTTCTGGCGGCCGTGCTGTTTTATTTTTCGCTCGCACCATTCGGTGTCGTGCTTGCGACCGTTTCGCTGCTCTTTGCGCTGCGGCCCAATCGTCGCCCCTGGCCTGCTCAGGAATCGATCGATGTCTGATCCGCCGCTGCGCATCACACCGCTAAAGCCGCTAACATGATCTGAATGAACGCGGTTCGACTGCTCATCGACCCCCCCCTGCCGGGCGCCGTCAACATGGCCCGCGACGAGGCCCTCCTTGATGCGTGCCGATTGGCTGACACTCCGCCGGTTCTGCGCTTCTACGCATGGCAAACCGCCACGGTCTCGCTGGGCTACTTTCAGGAATTCGGGGAGTTCGAGCGGCTCGAACCGCCCGCGGGCAAGTTGCCGGTCGTGCGTCGGACGACCGGCGGCGGAGCGATCCTGCATGATCTCGAAGTGACCTACTCCATCGTGATGCCGTTGGCGCACCCGCTGATCGTCGGTCGCCCCCATGCGCTCTATCGGCTTGCCCATGCGGCGATCCTTGGCGCCATCGATCCACGGCTTCGGCTGCACGGTAAGGGCTCCGATGCCTGCGGCACGTCCTCGCAGCGAGGCCCCTTCTTCTGCTTCGCGCGTCGGCACGATCTCGACCTTGTCATCGACGACAGCAGCAGCCCCGACGGCGTCTCCAAGATCGCCGGTTCAGCCCAGCGACGGACGACGTCGGCCGTCCTGCAGCATGGCTCAATCATTCTCGACAGCCGCTTTGCTCAGCATCCCGTGGCAACGTGGAAGCAAGTCACCGGAGCCATGGATTTTGGTGGCGCTGTCCACCTGCTGATTCCCGCATTTGAGAAGGCGCTCAGCGCTTCCCTGTCACGAAGCGAATGGCTCGTGGAGGAACAATGCGCCGCAGATCGGATTCAATCGCGCTATGAAGGAACGGCGTGGACGGTTCACCGAAGGCGAGAATAAGTGCATTCGAGCTTGTGATCGCTGCGGCCACCGCGTCATTCGACGACCGGTGGAATTGCACGCAGTACGGCGCCAATCGCGACCACAGCGAGGGCCATCAGCACATTGAGCGTAAGCCATCGCTTGCGCTTCTTCCGCAGTCCTTCAAACGCCGGCGAACTGCCCGTCAATACGCTGGCGATGAAGAAGACGCCGAGAGCCAGAAGAATTTTCGCCCCCATCAGGCCGTGGTAGATGGCCTGTCCCTTGTGGGCGACTCGCTCGTTGACGAGATAGTTGTAGAAACCGGTCAGGAGCAGCAGACCGATGGAGAACATGAGCAGCTTGCCAAAGCGCCCGAGCAACGCCTTGTGGAAGTAGCCCTTCGCATCGTCGGGAATAACCTGCACGGCCGGCATGACGGCAAAGAGCGTGAAGATCGCCCCACCGACGGCAACCATGGCCGCGGTGATGTGTACGAATCGAAAAACGACATTAAGCCAGTTGATATCTTCCAATTAGCACCTTCTGCACTCAGGCAACGAACGCTGCACCGGTCAAGCGACAGCCGGGAGTTATAAGCGGGTAAGTGATGCCGGTTTCAAATCCGCTCCAGCGGGCCGGGTTTTTCGACGCGTTTGCCGCACTTCCTGCAGACGCGGCGGGCGTCGTCCTTCCAGAAGGCCTCCATTGTGTCGCGGAAGTGATTGACGATGTCCTTGCAGTCAAACTCGATGTCCTCCACGAGCGACCCGCAACCTTCGCAGTAGAAGACGATGTGTTCCGTCTCGCCGACGTGGCGCGTCCGCTCGACCACGACGCCCAGGGTATTCGGCGGGCGCATCGGGCAGTGCGGCACCATCTTGGGAATGAAAAAGGTCTCGCCCTCGCGCACGCGATGATCCACGACCTTGTCGCCCTCGCGCGTCCGCACGACGATGTCTCCCTTAACCTGATAAAAATACTCCTCGGAGTTCACCACGTGAAAGTCGTTTCGCGCGTTCGGGCCTGCGATGACCATCACGAAGAAGTCCTTGCCATCATAGAGGTACTTGTTTCCCACCGGCGGGCGAAACGCATCACGATTCTCTTCGACCCACTTGAGCAGGTCGGTCGGCGGCTCGCAGCCCGTTGTCGAAACCGTGGGCTTGGCGGATGACGAGGATGCTTGCGGTGCGGTGTGAACGGACATGGCGGGCCTCCTGAGTCATGAAAGAGTGATCAAGACTTCGTAAAGCAATGTATCACGCGCGATGCGTTCCGGCAAGTACGCGTTGGCGGGCCTCACCGAATCCGTTATGCTTTCGAATGACGGTCGAAGCCAACGGCGAGGGGAGATGCCCGCAGCATGAGCGATCACGGACGAATCTCGCGGCGGGTCTTTCTCACGCGACTCGGCGGCGTCACGATCAGTCTCGGCGCGATGCCCTGGTGGCTGCCGCGTGCGGCGTTCGGGCGAAATCCGTATGACGGCGGCGTCTGGCTTGCGGGCGATCATCACATCCACACGAAGTACAGCCCTGACGGACAGTATGAGATCATCGAACAAGTCGCCCAGGCCCAGCGGCACGGGCTCTCGTGGTGCGTTATCACCGACCACGGCGGTCCGCGACATGACAAGGTCGCCGTCGAGCAGGCGTATCCGGAACTGCTCGCGGCGAGGAAGCGGCATCAGGCGATGCACGTCTTCCAGGGGCTGGAGTGGAATGTCCCGGAGGCCGAGCACGGCACGGTCATCCTTCCGCCGACACCGGATGAGGCGAAGATCATCGCGGAGTTCGAGCGGCGATACGACTCGAAGAACATTTCGCTTACCAAGTTGCCTGCACGCACCGAGGCCGACGCGGTCGAGGCGGTCAAGTATCTCCAGTCGATTACGCCGAAACCGCTCTTCTTCGTGAACCATCCGGCGCGGACCGGTCGGGTAAGCCCGATGGAGATGCGGGCGTGGGGTGATGCGGGGCCGGACGTGACGCGCGGTTTTGAGGGGGCGCCGGGGCACCAGGCGGCGACGCTGATTCACGCGCATCGCGGGCACTATCACAAGAGCAAAGTGTCAAGTTCATGGCACGGGTATCCCGAGGAGTCGTATCGCACCTTCGGCGGTTACGACTGGTACGTAGCCAAAGTTGGCGGGCTCTGGGACAGTCTGCTCGGCGAGGGGCGGCCGTGGTACATCACGGCGAACAGCGACGCCCATCGACATCACAGCGACGACCGGCTCGTCGATCCCAAGACGTACCTGACGAAGGGCCACGTCACGCCGACGACGCAGCGGGCGACCGAACCGGGGGCGCACGGGAACATCGACTTCTGGCCCGGCGAATACAGCAAGACGTGGGTGTACGCAGCGCGAGCCGAGCCGATGGCGGTTCTGGCGGCGCTGCGATCGGGCAGCATGTTCACGGTCCACGGCGATCTGATCGACCGGCTGGAACTGCGGGCAAGTAGTGCTGACGCGATGGCACCAATGGGTGGAACGCTCATGTTGGAGCGGCGCGGCGAGTCCGTCGAGCTGCGTGTGCGTATCGGCGAGGCGTCGGGTGAGAACTTCGGCGGCCTGCGGCCCAAGCTGCACCATGTGGATGTCATCGTCGGCGACATCCTCGGGCCTGCGGCGGATCGATCGGTGATTGTGAACGAATCGACGCGCGTCCTGGCACAGGTGCCCGTGGGCAAGATGAAGCGCGAGGGGCGGTGGCTGAGTTTTGAACATCGGTTTGAGAATGTGCGGAAGGATTTTTACATTCGCCTGCGGGGGACGAACCGCGATCTCGCGGAGCCGGAGATGGACACGCTGACGGTGAACCCGTGGGAGGACCTTTGGTTTTATAGTAATCCGGTGATGGTTCGCTTGCGGCCTTTGTAGCAATTGGAAGCTCCCTTGTGCTGTATCGCGCCTCCACCCTTGAATGGGTGGGACGCACGACTGCCACCTGGTCATACATGGCCGCTCGAAGCCGCGGCCATGCCGCTCGGTTCAACATGGCCGCTCAAAACCGCGGCCATGCCACCCGACACCCGACAACCGACACCCGACAACCGACATGCTATGCGATGCAAAAAAGATTACTCCTTGAATTAACCTGAATTCCCTGAAATTCCTGCACTTCGATCGCGGGTGAAAGTCGCGCCGTCATCCGTGCATTTATCTTGCTCGTTGTGCGCGCGGCTTGATTTTTTTCGGCAGCCAAGCAATTCTTGCGATGAGCGACCTACAGCCAGTTGTTGTAGAGGTAGCCGAGATTGACCAGGATGAGGGCGGCGATGGCGTAGGCCGCGAGGACGGTCCAGACGGGGTGGTCGAATCTTAGATAGTCTCGATAGGCGACGATCACACCGTACGCACCGGCGATCAGCCCGTACGCCGCGATGACGCCGGTGGTGATCTGCAGCGGCAGAAGATATCTGCCTATGGCCTGCGGACCCATCAGGAAAACGGACATTCCAAGGATCGTGGCGATGAGAAGCGCCGCAAGCATGACCCCTTGGCTGTAGATCACGGCGCGGACGACGTGGGTCGTACGTATCCTGGCGCGGCGCATGGAGAACTGAAAGACCAGAAGTGCCAGAACCGTGACCCAGGGAATGGCTACCATTCCCAGGAGGGCTGGAAGGTTAGCGCCAAAATACTCGACACCCGTACGAACTGCATGGCCCCAATCCTCGGCGGTGAAATGACGATCCAGAAATGCCTGGACTGACCCGTATCGACGAATCACATGATCTTCATAACTTGCATTGCTGCTGATGTACTGGAGTTGTGCTGATCTTATCTGGACAGCGTTGGAGCGAACACGGAAGCACGTGTGTATGCTCTCGCAAGAAAGCACAATCAACATGCCCACCACGAGAATTCCCCAATACTTCACCAAGCGCATTGGCCTCGACGGCTGCACGGGATGGATCGACTTCCAGAACCGCTTCGGCCGCAGACTGCCGACGAGGGTCCTCCGCAACGACCACAGACTTCGTTCCGGATGATGCTCAAACAAGTACAGATGCAGCCGCACGGCCGGGTCGAGCATTTCTCGCCACGCGAAGCGGTAGCCGCACTCGGGGCAGCGGGGCTCGACGAGGCCGCGGAGGTTGTAGTCGCAGAGAGGACAGGCCAGGTCCTCGCTGATGGCGTTCCAGTCGGGCGGGGCGTCGGGGGAGGTAGAATGTGTTGCTGCTATCTCCATACCGTCAATCCAAAGACGATGTTGAGGGCAAGTAAGACCGCGACGGCTTGCGATGCGAGTACTGTCGCCAGGGGCCAATGGAATCGCAGGTACAGCCGGTACGCGGCATAGAGGCGGTAAACGAACGCGATGATCAGGATGCCGATGGAGAGCATGTATAACCAGGGATGAAGAAATATGGAGCTCGCCTGATTGAAAATGAGCTTAGATATTGAGAAAGCAAACATGGCCGCCGCCAGCCAGAGGATGACGTCATAGCTATAGACAACGGCCCGCATCACATGAATGAGGCGTATTCGAGCCCTGCGCATCGATACCTGAAACACCATCAGGCACAGAAAGGTCACCCAGGGCCAGATAAGGAATGGGCCCAGGATGAGGCCGAGCGGTCCGACGATGCTGAGTGGTTCAAGTCCCGAGCGTGAAAACGCCGCACGGATTCTACCGAGCATGCCTCTGCGCGTTGGCAATGGCGCAGCCACATCGAGGTATGCATCGATCGAGCCATGTTGCAGAATGATCTGCTCCTTCCAATCTTCGTAATGCGGCGAGTTCAGCGTCGCAACCAAATTAGCGCGGGCGGTCGGTGTATTGGCCCAACTGGCCATTGACCACTCGACGAGAAAACTCGACAAGGCGAGCGGCACGGCGAGGAAAGATACGAGCAAGTAATAGAGTAAGAGCCGCCGTGCGCTGTGCGGTTGCACCGGGTGGAGGGAGGTCCAGAACTTCCACGGGCGGCAACCGTTCCTGAGCGTCATCCAGAAGCTGTGGGCATTGCGCCGCGGGTGATGTTCAAACAGGTAAGGATGCCGTCGTCGCTCCGGGTCGAGCATTTCTCGCCAAGTGAAGCGGTAACCACACTCGGGGCAGCGGGGATCGACGAGGCCGCGGAGGTTGTATTCGCAGAGGGGGCAGGTGATTTCTTCGCTGATGGCGTTCCAGTCGGGCGGGGCTTCGGGGACGACCGGTGAAGACGCGTCCGTGGGGACGCGTGTCGTCGCCGGGGAGATCGCGGGTTCATGTTGCGGCATGTCCGGCTCCGAGAGAATGACCGCAGCGGTGGGTCTGTCTATTTTACTCCGCAGCCGCGGTGCCGTCACGCCGGACGAAAAGAATAATCGTTCAGGGCTCGTTGGCAATTACAGGAGTGCAACGTTGACGAGAGTGATAAAGGGCAATGCGGGATGCGAAACAGGGGAATATCGCTCGGAAGCATTCCGCCAGCTGACGTGCATCGATCTATTCAGGGGACGCGAACAGTGCGAGGATGCGTACGTCGTTGACGACGAAAGACCGCCCATCCCGCGAGTAAGAGAAGAGCCGTCGCGGGCTCTGGAACTCTTATGACGAAGACACCGCTGGTGCCGTCGGTGAATGATGCTGAGAAGGCGAATTCACCGCGGTTGTTGAAGTTTTGAGTGCCACGGGGTAAGGCATGGTTCCCACCAGGTATAAAGATGTTCACGATCGTTCGGAAGTCTCCTGGAGCTACCTCCAGGGAATCTCCATGTCGCGCGAGAAGCTTGACTTCACCCGTCGGTAACTGCGCCCAGAAACCGAGGTGATTGTTGTTGCTCGAACTCACACCGGGCCCTCTTAATCTGGCATGGAAAAGTAACTGACCTACGCCATTCGCCGCGAAGTCGGACCCTGCCAGGAATGAATCAAAGACAACGCCATCCGGCGTATCGGGAGCGCGATCCCCTGTTCGAGCTATCAGCGCGAGTTCGCCCAGCCCTTCTGACCAGATTCCGTCCCGATTTTGAGATGTTACGCCGGAACCGGTGAGACTCGCAAGAAAGCTCAGGCGGCCTGAATTACTTACCGACACGATCCCACCGTTCTCGCCCCCTGCGATGCTCTGAAAGTAAACACCATCCGGTGTCCCGGGAGCGCGGTCGCCGGTCTTCGTCACGAGTCTCATCGAATCGGTCGAGGCCGCATAAAGTGGAAAAATCGTTGTAGGCGAATCCTGGGTTTTCACATGCGATAGTATCGCAGTATGTCCTGACTGATCCAACATGTGCCTCGAAGTGAGAATCGCATTTCCCAGGACGGTACCATCAGGAAAACCGGGAGCCGGATCACCAGTTCGCATGATCTTGGTCATCGTCCCGTTGGAGGACAACCACAGGCCGTTGTTGTTTTGCGATGTTATACCGCTACCTGCAAGCGAGGCGCGAATCAGCATTTGACCATGTCGATTCGTCGAGACCGATATCAGATCCTTGAAGCCGGCGCCGATGGGCGCGCCGGGCGCCGCGTCTCCGGGGCGTGCAACGAGCGAAAGCGTTCCCTCTTGATGTCTCCACACGCTTGTCTGGACGTGCCCTTCGCTCGGTGCGTAGAACCGGGCTCGGAACGCCATCACACCGCCATTGGCCACAGAGGGCATAAACTCACTCGTGTCGATTAGACCCAAGTTCGAGCCCGGTTCCATACTTGGCAATGGATCACCCTGACGCGCCAGCACCGAGGTCGGACCGTTACCCTGCCAGACAATACCAATCCGATTCGGCTGGGCAACGAGCGTACTGAAGAAGCTGACGCCGCCGTCCGGCGCGATGGCTATAAAATGCGAGAAACCCCCGAAGGTCGCGTCATTCGGGTCATCCGGAACCGGTGATCCTCGCCTCGCGACGAGTCGCATGCTTCCCGACCCCTCCGACCAGACGCCTCCGCCGTTCTGAATGCTTATTCCAGGGCCGGTCAGCAGTCCACCAAAAGCGACTCGACCGAAGTCGTCGATTGTGGCATAGGACAATTGAGAGAAGACCTGTCCGGGATCTACACCGACGGCGACATCGCCACTGAGCGCCACTTTGCGAATGGAAAGCGGCGCATCAGCTCGCGCGGTTGGTTCGATGAGTGGTAAGCAAGCAACAAACTGCACTAGCAGTGTATGAACGATGGTTCGGCCCATTGAAACCTCCCGGGTAAAGGCAATCACCCAGCGTGAGAAGGGTAGATTTTAGTCGATGTTATGTGCCGTTGCAAGTTGAACTCCACGTGGGTGCGGTTTTGCGGATGCCTCGCTAAACGGCGAAGCCACGGTTGGGATGCCTTACGATGCTTGGCGGTTTGCGGGATTCTCGCTAGACGGCGAAGCCGTGGTTGGGATGCCTTACGCTGCTTGGCGATTTGCGGGATTCTCGCTAAACGGCGAAGCCGTGGTTGGGATGCATTACGTGGCGGAGAGATCATGGGTATCGCAACCCGGCCCCTGCTTATCGGCCGCGATGTCGGACTCCTGCCTTGCTCGTGAAGCGACACCGTCGTGTGGCCGATATGGTTACGAATCCCTGACGACCTGCTCGGAGCCATCAAGATGACTACGCTTGCCACGCCACCGAAAAACCTGCACACCGTGCCCTCGCTGGGGATTCCCGATGCCGGGCAATCGGGGCCGACCTTTATCCCGCAGCCGCCGAGAACCTTTGAAGAAGCAGGTCTCGACCCCGGAATCGTCGAGTCGCTCCTGCTCAAGTATCTCGCGGGCGTCGGCTCGGCCACCGGCGCTACTATCTCCGCCGAGCTTTGCCTGCCGGCGGACGCCGTCGTGCAACTGCTCGCAGCGCTCAAGCAGCAGCAGATCGTCGTTTATGTCGGCGCTGCGACGATGGGTGATTTCACCTATACCCTCACCGATGCCGGACGCGATCGTGCGCGGCGATTCATGCTCGAGTCGATGTATGTAGGCCCCGCACCGGTTCCGCTGGAGCAGTACATTGCCAGCGTCAGAGCCCAGACGATCACCACGTCATCGCCCCATTACGAAGACCTGCGCAAGGCCTTCTCCGACCTGTTGATCACCGAGGAGATGTTTCAGATTCTTGGCCCGGCGATCAACAGCGGCCGCGGCATGTTTCTTTACGGTTATCCCGGAAACGGGAAGACGAGTATCGCCGAGCGCATCACCCGATGCTTCGGCGACGAGGTCTATATTCCCCATTGCCTGATCGTGGACGGCCTGGTCATCAAGATCTTTGACGCGGCCAACCACGAGGAGATCGCCGTCCAGCGCAACAGCATCCTGAAGAAGGACAAATTCGACCCGCGCTGGGTCAAGATCAAGCGGCCTACGATCGTCGTCGGCGGTGAGTTGACGATGGAAGCCCTGGAAGTGCAATACAACGCCACGAGTAAGACCTGCGAGGCGCCGACGCAGCTCAAATCCAACGGCGGAACGCTGGTCATCGACGACTTCGGCCGACAACGCATGAAACCCATTGAGCTGCTCAACCGGTGGATCGTGCCGCTCGAAAAGCGCTACGACTTCCTTCTGCTGCCCAACGGCAAGAAGGTACAGGTGCCGTTCGATCAACTGATTATCTTTTCGACAAACCTTGAGCCGAAGGACCTTTGCGATGAAGCGTTTCTCCGGCGTATTCCGTACAAGATCAACGTGCCCGACCCGAGCGAGGCGGACTTCCGACGGCTCTTCGACTTCGTCGGCCCGGCGATGGGCTTTGAGATGAACGCCGAATCCAAGGCGGCCATCGATTACCTAGTCGAGACCTACTACAAGAAGATCGAGCGCCCGTTTCGCTGCTGCCAGCCGCGCGACCTGATGCTGCAGGTGAAGAACCGCTGCCTGTACCTTGGCGAAAGCCCGAAGCTGTCGCCTGAGCTGTTTGATTACGCTGCGAGTGTTTACTTTACGATCATGTGAGCTTGTCGCCGATTACGTCCTGGCTTGCGTGCGGCTTCCGCGTGGAGTCGCACTGCGGATGCATCGCTAAACGGCGAAGCCGGGGTTGGGCCGCCTTACGCGTGGAGGCGTATCTCGAAATCATTCGGGAATATTGCGTGATTTTGCGGAGAAGCGAATTCCTTGCCGCACGCACTGCGGAGGTTCGGGGGAATTTGACAGGCCCCTGCCGCGCCTTTACCCTTTCCCCACTGGCGAGTTAGGCGCAGGACAGGCCGGTGGCCGGACCTCGGTGCGGCCTTTCGCCCGACCGTTTCTCCGGAATCGTGATGACACCACGGAAGACAACCTCGACGGTGCTGATCGCGGTGTTTCTTGTCGGCGCGGCCGTCGTTGGCTGCGGCGAGAAGGAACCGGCCGTTCCGACGATCCTTGAGACCCGAGAGCAGCCCTACGTGACCGACGTGCCGGTCCCCAAGGGCTTCAAGCTGGATCGGCGGCAGTCGGACCACAGCTACAAGGAAGGTCGACGGAAGATCAAGCATTACTACGTGGGAAGCAGCGATCCGCAGTCGGTCCGGAACTTTTACTACGCCAACATGCCCTCCGGACAGTGGCGGTTGTCCGATGAATCGCTCAGCGCCGGGGTTTATACGCTCCGGTTTCGTAAGTACGAGGAAACCTGCGAAGTCCGCATCGAGAAAGTGCCCGCCGGGATGTTTTCACCGAGCACGCAGGTTCTTGTAACGGTCAAAACGCCGCACCTTGAGCGACCTGACTGACCCGAAGACAAAGGCAGAACATGAAGACCGAACGCAGACACGAACTCCAGACCAATGAACTGTCCCAGCAGATCGATCAGTTGGGCGACTACATCCGCAAGAATGCCAACCGGCTCATCGCCATCGGTTCGGTGGTGATTGTGCTGGTCGTGGCCGTGGCATGGTACGTCAAGAGCAAGCAGGCCAGGGTCATGGACGGCTGGGCGACCTTGTCGGATACCACGCTTGCCTCCGATCCCGCAGCGGCCGTTGATCGGTATCGAAGCGTCGCCTCCGAGAGCGGTAACACCGATCTGACCATTGCCGCGTGGCTGCGCATCGGCGAGACGGCGATGAGCCAGCTCTTTGCGGTTCTTCCACCCGACAGTTCCTCGACGGCGACCAGCAAGGACGAGTGGCAGAAACAAGCTCAGGAGGCCTACGAAAAGGTGCTTCAGCTTTCCAGCGCGCGGCAGTCAACCGCCAAGGGCCAGGCCCTGATGATGCTCGGCGTGCTCGCCGAGGACCGCGGTGATTTTGAGAAGGCGCGGGAGCATTACAACAGCATCATCAAGAATGACTTGTATGCCGCGACCCCCCTGCCGATGCAGGCGGAGTATCGGCTTGCGGGCCTGGCGCGATGGTCGGCACCCGTGACGTTTCCACCGCCCTCGGTCACGGCGCCCGCGCCGCCGGTCGAGACGCCCTCCGTGCAATTCGATCCGCCGCCCGGCCAGAAGATGATCATGTCGCAGACGATCGATGTGAACACGGGTGAAGTCGTGGCGGGCGACAAGCACATTCCGGTGCGGATCATCAACGAAGACGCGCCGGCACCTACCACACAGCCGGCCGACGACGGCGACGGTAACTAGATGCAACCTCAAACCATCAAGACGCGCGGCCTGCATGTCGGCGTGCGAATCGCCCCGCCCGCCGCGCTGGACAAGCAGCACAAGCAGCAATTCCAGATGAAAGCCAGCGAGGGTTTCGACTGGCGCCGGCAGGAATATCTCGAAAGCGCCTGGCACCTCGTCTCGCCGCAATCCGAGGGCGACCCCCGCAGCCAGCTCAAGCTTTCAATCAGCCCCGACCTGATTAACTTTGAAGACTTCTTTCCGACGTCGTCGTTTGAGTTGTATCTTGACAACCTCAAGCTCGCGCTCGAAGCGGTCGCCTCCGTCTTCTCGCCGCGCCTGATTCTGGCGACCGGCGTGGTGGTTCGTCTGACCGCCCAATCGCAGGACAACGACGCACGGCTTTATCTCGGCCAGCGCTGCCTGGGTCTCGATGATCGGCTTGGTCCGCTCGCTCGGCCGGTTCACGCCGTCGGTCTTAAGCTGCTCCTTCCTCCGCTGGCAGGACAAGACAAGCCGAACTGGCAAGCCGAGGTGAAGATTGAGTCTCTCATTGAAGACGTGCGCCAGCTTTTCATCGAGGTAGATGCCCGCTGGGGTCAGCCCGGGCCGTGGGATACGCAGGTGGTCGTCGATCGCACACGCACGGCGTTCGAATTCGCCACGACGAAAATCGTGGAATTGCTCATCACGCTTGGCGGCAAACCGACGTCGTAACTTTCCACGAGCTATTCCGAAACGGTAGCGAGAGGTTCGTCCACCGTAGCGGGCAGCTTGTCGGGTTTCGATGGCGTCGCTGCATCCACTCGCCCTGCACGATACGTCGTGCCTCGCCAGGTAATCGCGGTTCGCCCCCACAGTCGTCGAATTGCTCCCCCAATGGCCCATAGCCCGATGGACACGCCCACGGGATATGTCACCGCATAAACCGGCTTGAGTCGGCAGAGTCGATAGAAGCGATACATCACTGAAATCTGCGCAAGACAGGCGACCGCCGACGCAATGGCCAGCGCCTGCCAGGTTCGACCGCTTCCACCATCGAATGTCGCGGCGAGTGACACCGCGAGCGTCAGCCAGGGCAAGAGACTGGAGATTATGACGGCGGCGCCGGTAATGAGAAGGCGCGGCAGCGTTCCGAAACATCCGTAGAAGATGCGGCTCCATCCCGCAACGGTCTGCGCGAAGCTTTCATACATCCGAACCGTGTACAGGTCCACGTTCGAAGCAACGGCGAGCCGCTGACCCGACGACTTGGCGATCCGGGCCATGTGCATGTCTTCGTTCAGTTCGGTCTTCACTGCGTCGTGCCCGCCGATTGAATCGTAGCAGGAGCGTTTCATCAACATGAAAGCGCCATTGGCGTAGGCCGTTCGTCGTCGCGGGTTGTTCACTTTCATCGGATCAAACCAGATCATCATGATGCCGCTGCATGCCGGCTGGATGACATTCTCCCAGAAGCTGCCCGTCTCGTGCGACGGAAGTACGGAGAGAAAGTCCAGTTTTTTCTCCAGGGCGTAGTTCATCGCGATGCGAAGCGAACGGTCGGACGTCTGCACGCAATCGGCATCCGTGAAACACAGCCAGTCGCCCGTGGACCGTTCGACGCCCTCGCGCATGGCGTTGTTCTTGCCGAACCATCCCTCGCGAAGCTTCTGCACGTGGATGGGTATAACTTTGCCCGTCTCGCTGCTGATGCGGTCGATGATCGCCCCGGTGCCGTCCGTGCTGCGATCGTTCACGGAGATGACTTCGAGGTTTGGGTAGTTCTGAGCTACGAGCGAACGCAGGCACCCTTCGATGTTGTTTCGCTCGTCCTTCGCCGCCACCAGCAGACTGACGCTCGGGAGCGGGCCTACGTCTTTGCGGTACATGTCGGCTACGAGCGGCGGCATGACGCGCGCCGCCGTCGAGAGCTGAAAGTGTCGACTGATCCATACGATCGCTGCAAGTGCCGTCAGGGCCAACCATGCCGTCAACATCGGATGCATTCGTCACAAATCCTCTACGTTGGCGCCTGCTTCGGCGTGCTTTTCCCAGCTATCGCACGCGGGCCGTCGCTCACACGTGCAGCTTCAGGAGCACCATCAACACGACGGTCCAGAACACGATCTGCGCGAACTCTCCCGTAAAGCGTCCCAATCGAAGACTCAGGAGCTGAACCAGGACGTAGTTTCGCATCAATATGGTGGATCGATCGCTGTGCGAAAAATAAACCAGCCAGCCCCAGAGGGATCGTCCCGTGACCACCAGCGCATAGACGGTGCATAGAACGCCCAGCAGCAGACGCCAGAGCTCGAACAGGTCTCGATCCAGCGGGTTCACGACTCTTCCTCTTCCTCGCGCCCCGCCGTGGTGCTGGTCAATCCGTCAAAGAGCAGACTGCCGATGCGCACCATGGTCGCACCCGCCTCGATGGCCGCCTCGAAATCGTGGCTCATGCCCATCGAGAGATGCTTGAACTCCGGTCCGACATGGCGATCGCCGCGCATGTCTTCGAAGATGTCGCGCAGTCGGTCGAAGGAAAGTCGAATTTCAGCCGGTGCAGCATCCAGGGGCGCCATCGTCATCAGCCCGCAGAGTCGTATGCCCGGCCACGCGGCGAGATGCTCGGCAAGATGGGGCGCGGCGCCGACGGCAACGCCGTACTTACTTCGTTCGCCGCTCGTATTGACCTGCAGGAGAATGTCTGCGACACGTCCGAGCCGGGTCGCCTGTTGATGAAGGTCTTCCGCAAGGCGCAAGCTGTCGACGCCGTGTGTCAACTCCGCCCAGGGGACGACCAGCTTGACTTTGTTGCGTTGCAGATGGCCCACCATGTGCCACGTCGGCCGCACCGGCGGGCCTTCCCTTCGGCCGCCCAGAACGTTCTTTCGCTCGAAGAATTCGTGCATCATTCCCGCGCGCTGGTTGAGCTGTTGCGCGCGGCTCTCGCCGATGTCGGTGACGCCTAGTTCCAAGAGCTGGCGTATGACATCGACTTCGACGTACTTCGTCACCGCCACGAGCCGAACCGACTGCGGATCACGCCGCGCGCGATCGCAGGCCGCGGCAATCCGATCCTTCACCCGCTTAAGGTTCTCTGAGAGCCGCCGTCGGGTTGACGCAAGATTGGTTATCACGGCGTTAGCGCGTCCCTTCGCCCGGGGGGCGTTCGCCAAACAGGAGGCATACGGCCCATCCATGTGAAAGCGGATTGTAGCCGCGGATGCTCCGGCTTCACAAGGGCGAAGGTCCGCCGGTCGATCGAGCGGCAGCGTCGTCCACCCGCAGGAGGCCGTAGCGTCGGCAAATCAGCCCCGCAGCCGATGGCACGGCCAGCAGCATCGCAAAAAGCAGCAGCGTGGGCAATCGCACGACGGCGGGTCCGAGCAGGGCGAAGATGAGACCGATGAGGTAGCAGATCCATACGGTCTGACGTACGGTATACCCGCGATCGCGAATCTGATCGTAGAGATGGCTGCGATCGCCGACGAAAAGCGGTCGACGATTCAGCCAGCGCCGCGTGATTGCCACACCCGTATCGAGAACGGGAAACGCAAACACAATCAGGCCGCCGTCCAGCCATCGCCAGGTCGCATAGCCCGCGTGGGATGGCTGCTCCGCCAGGAGAATCAGGAGCACCGCCACATTGAAGCCCATCAGCAGCGAGCCGCTGTCCCCCATGAAGATGCTTGCCGGGTTGAAGTTGTATCGCAAGAAGCCGAGACACGCGCCGAGCAGGCCCGCGCAGAGCACGATGCGCATCGGCCCGCTGGGGTCGTGCACTGGATCGGCACGGTGCAGCAACAAGCTGATGAGCAGCAGCCCAACCGAGGCGATGCCGATGATGCCGGCGCAGAGACCGTCGAGCCCGTCGATGAAATTCGTTGCGTTCGTCGCCCCTGCGATGGTGAACATGCAGATCATCCCGCTGACCGTGAGGACGACCGGTTCGGAGAGGAGCCATTGCGGTATCGGCTCGACCGCGCAGCACAGATCCGCCAGCGGTACCAGCAGCGCCCGTGACACGTGCCGCCCGACACCGCCATTAAGCAGCAGGCACGCCATGATAGCCTGAATAAGCAGTCGCAACTTCGGCGAAAGATGTCGGATGTCATCCAACAGCCCGGTCAGCATCAGCACCGTGCCCGCGACGACCACCCAGGGTAGCAGCGCGCGCGCCGACTCGATCGACGCATAGGCCGTTCCCATCGCCGCGAGCCAGCCGATGTACATCGCCACGCCGCCGAGATAGGGAATCGGCTGCTGGTGCGACTTGAGACCGCCGTCCGGGCGATCATACAACTGCAACCGCACGGCGACCTGTCGGATGATCGGACAGGCGATGAGTGTCACAATCAGTGACACCGCAAGCGGCCACCAGTAAAGATCATTAAAGGTGTAGGAAAGACTGGAAGGCAGCACCGGCGAACCCTGATTATTGTCCGTTGCGATGGAAGTCCAGGATCGCACCGGCGACGGTTTCCTGTTGCTCGGGCGTCAGCTCCGGGTAAATCGGAATCGCCAGGATATCCCTGGCCGCCGCCTCCGCGCTTGGGCAATCACCGGGCTTGCCTCCGAGATGGGCGAAGCACTCCTGCAAGTGTAGTGGAACGGGGTAATAAACTTCCGAGCCGATGCCGCGGGCTTCGAGATACTTGCGGATCTCGTCGCGCCGAGTGACACGGATGCAATACTGATTGAAGATGGACAAGTTGCCGTCGGCGATGACCGGTGTTTTCACATCGCTGCCGGCGAAGAGACCGGCGTAGCGGCAAGCATTCTCGGCACGCTTCTTCGACCATGCGTCGAGATAACGAAGCTTGATACGCACGACCGCGGCCTGAACGGCATCGAGGCGGAAGTTGCCGCCGATCCACTTGTGGTAATACTTCGGTTGCGCGCCGTGGTCTCGAAAGATGCGGATGCGATCGGCCAGGGCGGCGTCATTCGTGCAGACCATGCCGGCGTCGCCGAAAGCGCCGAGGTTTTTGCTGGGGAAGAAGGAGAGCGTGCCCACGGCCCCCATGCTGCAAGCTTTGCGACCATTGTACGTCGCGCCGATGGACTGCGCGGCGTCTTCCATGACGGGGATATTTCGCGTACGCGCCAG
This sequence comes from uncultured Planctomycetaceae bacterium, assembly GCA_964385225.1. Classification (GTDB taxonomy): domain Bacteria; phylum Planctomycetota; class Phycisphaerae; order UBA1845; family UTPLA1; genus UTPLA1. The sequence continues at coordinate 55,442 of CAYLOE010000006.1, read as the reverse complement.
ATCGAGGATGCCGTCCATCTCGGCGCACTGGCCGAAGAGGTGTACGGGAATAAGAAGCTTCGTCTTGTCGGTGATGGCCGGGGCGATGTATTTCGCCGACGTATTGAACGTGTCGGGGTCGACATCGACGAAGACGGGCCGCGCGCCGAGTCGACTGACGCAACCTGCCGTGGCGAAGAACGTGAACGTGGGCACGATGACTTCGTCACCGGGGCCGATGCCCATGGCCATCATGGCGCAAAGCAGGGCGTCGGTTCCGCTGGACATGCCGATGCCGAACTTGCAGTCGCAATAGGCGGCGACGGCTTCCTCGCAGGCGACGACCTCGGGGCCGCCGATGAACCGCTGCGATTCGCAAACGGCGTCGATGGCCTCGCGAATCTCCTCGCGAATGGCCGCATATTGGGCCTTGAGGTCGAGCAGAGGCACGGGTGCGTTGCTTTTTAACGGCGTTGCAGTCGGAGCGGCCATGCAGGTCATCCACGGAGTGAGATCACGGCTCGACCGATTCGAGCGCATGACGGTGATATAGATGGAAATCGGCCATCCGGCAAGAACGAAGGCGCGCTCGGCTCATCAGGAAGTCGTCTGCATGAACTTCTTGCTGAGGTGGGCGAGCAAGTCCCGAACCGCCACCACGCCGAGCGGCCTGTAGTTTTCCACGATGGGGACATGGCGAAAGCCGCCCACATCCATCCGATTCAGCGCCCATGCCACGGTGGCGTTCGGCTTGAGGGTCTCCGGGTCGGGCGTCATGAATTCGTGAATGGGCGACGATTTGAGCTGTTCGTAGCGGTCCGCCACTTTGTAGAGCAGATCACGCTCACTGACGATGCCCATCAGGCATCCGTCGGGACCGACGACGAGGACGCAACTAACGCAGGCGCCGATAAGGCGATCCACCACCTCGGAGACCGTAGCCGTCGGCAGGACCATGACGGCCTTCGGCGCGGCCACGCCTGCCAGTGGCGCTCTGGCCGCCGTGTCGGACGGATCGGAGTCGTGGGTGGCCGGCACTTCGTGTGTGAGCGACTCTCCGCAGCTCTCACACTCGTCGACGCCTTCGATGTTATCGCGTTTACAGGCCGGGCAAATCACGGCGATTCCTCCTGCTGATGCGCGCCGGACCCTCCCCCAGCTTTGCATGAACGGAACGAGTTGCTTACGAAACGAGCCAGGTATCTCCGGAATTGAGGAGCTTCTCAATGTCGCCTTTGCCCTGCTTTTCGGTGATCTTGTTGATCTGGTCGTGGACCATGTCCTCGAAAACCGGGGCATCGACGGCGCGGAAGACGCCCATCGGCTCGGGGAACTCGGGATAGCGCATGCGACTGAGCATGAAGGCCAGCGACGGCTCGGGGGTCTTCTCGTCGTGAAAGATCAGATCGTCTTCCTTGATGTCACCGCCGAGCTGGACGATCTCCGGCTCCATGTTCTTCAGGCGGATGCCCTTGTCGCGATTCTTGCCGAAGATGAGGGGCTTGCCGTGTTCGAGGAAGATCGTCGTGTCTTCCCTGGTGTCGCGGCTGGTGGCGTATTCCCAGGCGCCGTCGTTGAAGACGTTGCAGTTCTGATAGATCTCGACGAAGGATGTGCCCTTGTGCTTTGCGGCGCGGAGCAGCATCTCGGACAAGTGCTTGACGTTCACGTCGAGGGTTCGGGCGACGAAGGTCGACTCGGCGCCGATCGCCACGGAGAGCGGATGAAGCGGATTATCAACGGAACCGTAGGGCGTGGACTTGGTCTTCTTGCCCAGCTCGGACGTGGGCGAGTACTGCCCCTTGGTGAGACCGTAGATTCGGTTGTTGAAGAGCAGGATGTTGATATCCAGATTGCGGCGGATCAGATGGACGAGGTGATTGCCGCCGATGGAGAGGCCATCGCCGTCGCCCGTGACGACCCAGACCTGCAAGTCGGGGTTTGCCACCTTCACGCCGGAGGCAATGGCCGTCGCCCGGCCGTGGATGCTGTGGAAGCCGTAGCTGTTGACGTAGTACGGAAAGCGGCTTGAGCATCCGATGCCGGAGACGAAGACGATCTTCTCACGCGGGATGCCGAGGTCCGGCAGAATCTTCTTGGCCTGCGCGAGGATGGAGTAATCCCCGCAGCCGGGGCACCACCGGACATCCTGATCGCTGGCGAAGTCCTTGGGGGTCAATTGCGGCAAAGTCGAGGTGCTCATTTAGAATTTTCCTTCGAGGACTTCCCTGATCTTGAGCTCAAGCTCGCTGATGAGGAAGGGTTTGCCCTTGATCTTGTTACAGCCGATGGCGTCCACGAGATAATTCGCTCGGAGCAACATGCGAAGCTGCCCCATGTTCAACTCGGGAACGAGAACCTTCTTGTAATTCGAGAGGATCTGACCGAGGTTTCGCGGGAAGGGATTCAGATAGCGTACATTCGCGGCGGCCACTTGATAGCCCTGCTTCTGCACGCGTTCGACGGCGCTGCGGATCGCGCCCATCGTCCCGCCCCAGCCGATGACCAACAGGTCGCCCTTCTCCGGACCGAGCACAGTCTGCTCGGGAACATCCAGCGCGATGCCGGCGATCTTCTTCGCGCGCAGATGAATCATTCGCTGATGATTCTCGGGGTCGTAGCTGACGTTGCCGGTGATGTCCTGCTTCTCCAGGCCGCCGATGCGATGTTCCAGACCGGGCGTGCCGGGCAGCGCCCATGGCCGGGCGAGCGACGCATTTCGCTCATAGGGCATGAACGGGCTGCCATCGCCGCGCGCCGTTGGGTGCTTGATTTCGATCTTCGGAAGCGACTTGACGTCCGGAATCGCCCAGGGCTCCTCGCCGTTGGCGATGTAGCCGTCCGTGAGAAGAATGACCGGCGTCATGAACCTGGTGGCGATGCGCACCGCTTCGATGGCACAGTGGAAACAATCCGCCGGCGAACTCGCAGCGATGACACAGACGGGGCACTCGCCGTTTCGACCGTACATGGCCTGAAACAGATCCGCCTGCTCGGTCTTGGTCGGCAGGCCCGTGCTCGGGCCGCCGCGCTGAACGTCGACAATCACCAGCGGAAGCTCGGTCATGACCGCAAGACCGATCGCCTCGGCCTTGAGTGCGAGGCCCGGACCGCTCGTGCCGGTGACGGCGATGTCGCCGGTGAAGGCGGCGCCGATAGCCGAAGCAACAGCGGCAATCTCGTCCTCCGCCTGAAACGTCTTGACTCGGTAATTCTTGTAACGAGCGAGCGTATGGAGGATGTCGCTGGCCGGCGTGATGGGATAGCTGCCGTAGAAAACATCCTTACCTGCCATCTGCGCCGCTGCAATGAGACCGAGCGACACGGCTTCGTTGCCGGAGATTCGGCGATATCTTCCCGGCGGCAACTGGGCGCGATCGACCTGAAAGCTGCTCGTGAAAAGTTCGCAGGTCTCGCCGTAGAAATAGCCCGCCTTCAAGACGGACTTGTTCGCCTCGGCGAGAGTGGGGTTCTTGCCGAATTTGTCTTCGATCCACTTGACGGTCGTATCCAGCGGACGCCCGTAGAGCCAATAGACCAGGCCGAGGGCGAAGAAGTTCTTGCAGCGGTCGATATCCTTTGCCCCGAGGCCGGAGTCTTTGAGCGCCTCACGGGTCAGCTTGTTGACCGGGACGCGAAAGACCTTGAATTTCGACAACGTGCCGTCCTCGAGCGGGTTCTCGGCGAAGCCGGCCTGCTTGAGGCGCCCCTTGTCGAAGGCGTCTTCGTTGACGATGACAATTCCACCGTCCTTCACGTCGGCGAAATTAACCTTCAGCGCGGCCGGGTTGAAGGCCACGAGGGTGTCCACCGCGTCGCCCGGGGTGTGAACGTCGTGGCTGGAGAACCGCACCTGGAACCCGCTGACGCCGGCGAGCGTACCGGCAGGGGCGCGAATTTCCGCGGGAAAGTCGGGGAAGGTGCTGACGTCGTTTCCGAAAATAACGGTCCCTCGGGTGAACTGCGTCCCCGCGAGCTGCATGCCGTCGCCGGAGTCCCCTGCAAATCGGACCGTCACATCATCGAGTGCCTCGATATGCTTAGCCGAGGCGGGCTTGGTCATCGTTTCAGTCGTCATGGTTGTTGTGGAAAACCCCTCGCAAGTGGATGGTGCCGGATAAGTGTGCGGTAAAGTGCATTGTCGTCCTACGCTCCTTCCGGAGCCACCTGTACCTGGTCCGGTTCCGGGGGCAGGTTGTATACAGCTTTCGGAAAGTACTCGACCATGTAATGAACTATTTCGCGTACGGAAATTCGCCCGACGGCGTGCCCGCGAGGGTCCACAACCGGCAGATGTCGATAGCCGCCATCCAGCATTTTTTGGAGGGCATTGCCGATGGTGTCCTCAACCGTGACCGTCGTTGGTTGTGTCGTCATGACCGTGGTAATCATAGCTCCGATATCTGCGCCTCGCCCGAGAACGCGCTTGATCAAGTCTCGCTCGGTGAAGACACCCACGACCCGGCCGTTTTCCTCCACAATCACCAAGCCTGCGCGGTTCTCCTGCATCATCGCCACGGCCTGGCGTATCTGCGCAGTGGGCGGAAGTGTCAGGGCCGGCTTATGGTTGAGCTTGGCCACTCGGTCGCGACGAAGATTCTGGGATAGCTGCATTCTTCTGTGCCTTGTAGGGCCCTGTAACATAACATATCTCGGACTGAAAGGGAAACCACCCTTCATAGCGCTTTCGCTGCCGTGCCGAACACGCTCAACCCCCCCCCGAGACCGCCCCGAATTTCCTTTCGCAGGCCTTGAGCCCTTGTCCGCTTGAATCAACGTGGCTAGACTGCCCTCCCCAGCCGGTCGTCACCCTCGAGGGGCCCGACCGATCCAGCCCCGAATCGCGGCCGTGGCGGAATTGGCAGACGCGCTAGGTTCAGGTCCTAGTGATCGCAAGATCGTGGAGGTTCGACTCCTCTCGGCCGCAGTCCTCACCGCCGGAAGAACGCGGGAAACCGCACGATTGGGAAAGCCGTCAAACTCGACAGGAAACGACTTGAGCTGCCTGAGCCGGCAGTCACGAGGTCATTACGTGTATCGGCTTGAATCTACCCCTTCACGACATCCGGAGCCCTGTTCAATGATCCGTTCATTTCGTCTGACTCGCGCGACCCTGCTGACCGTGCTGTTGGCCGCGACTCCTGCGATCGCTCAGCAGCCGGGAGATGGCCAACGTCTGTACGATTACTATCCGCCGATCGAGCCCTTCCGAACCGACCATCTGAAAGTCAGCGACCTTCACGAAATTTATTACGAAGTCAGCGGGAACCCGCTCGGCAAGCCGGTGATGGTTCTTCACGGCGGCCCCGGCGGCGGCAGCTACCCTTCTCTTCGAAGATTTCACGATCCGCAGGTCTATCAGATTGTGCTGTTCGATCAGCGCGGCGCAGGCAAGAGCAAACCTCAGAGCGAACTCCGTGAGAACACGACCGCCGATCTCGTCGCGGACATGGAGAAACTCCGCAAGGAACTGAAGTTTGATAAGATGCAGGTCTTCGGCGGCTCGTGGGGCTCGACGCTTGCACTGTCCTACGCCCAGAAGCACCCCGAGCGCGTCAGTTCCCTTGTGTTGCGGGGCATCTTTCTAGCCACCAAACGGGAGATCGACCACTTCTATCATGGCGGCACCGGCGAGTTTTTCCCGGATGTCTATGCCAAGCTCAAGAGCGTCTTGCCTCAGCCCGACCGGCTGACATACCCCCAGCAGTTCCTCGACCTGCTTAAGAACTCGGACAAGGACGTTCGCGACCGCGCGGCGAGGGCCTGGGCGGGTTATGAGACCAAAGTCGCCGCTCTTTCGGTATCCGATCAGGAAGTCGATGCCATCCTTGACCAGTCCGACTGCTTTAATTTCTCCCTGCTGGAGAACTACTATATGGCAAATGGATGTTTCATCCCTGAGGGGGAACTGTTGCGCAAAGCAGGCCGGCTTTCCGGTATCCCGATGGTGATCGTCCATGGCCGATACGACGTCATCTGCACGCCCAAGGCCGCATACGACCTTCATCAGGCCGTACCGGGGTCTCGGCTGGTTCTGGTTGAATCGGCCGGACACAGCGGCGGCGAACTTCGGATGCGCTCGGCGCTGATCGAGGCGGTACAATCGTTGGAAACGAAGCCGGCCAGGGACCATCCATGAAGGCCGACTGATTGAGGAGTTTCAGATAGCCATGAGTACAGAACCCAAGAGACCGTCGTCGAGTCGCTTGCCTACATCTGCCCCCGGCACAGACCCGGCCTCCGTCAAGCCCGCCGTGAAACCGCCCAAACCCGGCGCATCGCCTGCTCAGGGGGCGTCTTCATCCGCTGCTGTCAAGGCGCTCATGATGGTTCTCATCGTGCTTCTTGTCGTCCTCGGCGGCGGCCTCGGTTTTGCCGGTTGGATGGCCTACTCGAAGAAAGCCGAGCTTGAACAGGCCGAGAGCAAGATCAAACAGGTTGAACTGGCCCGCTCCGCCGAACGAAAAGAACTCAACAAGACCATCGCGAAGTTTGAGGCCGCCGAAAAAGAAGCAGCCGACAACGACACGTTGTTCGACTTCTTAGCCGAATCCCTCATTGCGGACACCGAAGGCAACAAGGATGCGTCGAAGATGCCGCTCAGCGCCGCGCTGGATCGCGCCGCCGAACGACTCGAAGGCGGCGAATTCAAGGACCGTCCCGCCCTTGAACTTCAACTGCGTCGAACGGTCGGACACGCCTATCTTCGCATCGGTCTCTACGAGCCCGCCGAGTTGCACTTGCGGCGCGCTTACGAACTCACCAGGGAACTTGCGGGAAGCGACGACAGCCCCGATATGCTCGAAGGCATCATGGGCCTCGCCACCGTACTTGCCGCCAAGGGTGAAACGGCCGAAGCCACAACCCTCTTCACCAGGGGCCTTGAGCTCTATCACAAGTTTCTGCAGGACGAACCGGTCGGCCGTGTCGGACACCTTACGGGCATGGCCCAGGGCGCGATTGCCGAGGGAAAGTTCGATGATGCGGTGAGGCACTATGGCTACATCGTTGCGATTCTGGAGCGACAATTCGGCAAGTCGCATCCGCTGCCGATTCTCGGCCGGATACCCGTCGCACAGAATCTGAAAGAGGCGGGCAACCTGCCGTATGCGGAGTCGATGTCCCGCGAAGTCGTCAGCCGGCTCGAGCGCATCCTGCCGGAAGTTCATCCAAACCTTGCCGATGCCATGGCCAGTCTCGCCGGAATTCTTGTCGAGACCGGCAAATACGAAGAAGCCGAGCGCTACGCGCGAAAGTGCCTCAAGATTCGAGAAGCCGTTCTTCCCAAGGGTCACTGGCAGCGCTACAGCGCCATGTGCATCGTCGGCGAAGCCCTCGCCGGTCAGCAGAAGAACACGGATGCGGAAAAGATTCTCCTGCGCGGATACAAGGGACTGATTGCCAAGAAGTCCGAGGCGCCGACGCGCCGCAAGCGCGAGGCCTGCGAAGCGCTCGTCCGTCTCTACGGCAGCATGGATCAGCCCGAAAACGTGGAGAAATATCAGAAGCTCGCCAACAAGTACTCCGAGCGACGCCGCTCCGGTGGATCAGGCAGCAACACGACGGGCATGGATCGCGGATGAAGCCGTATCGCTTCCTCGTGCGAGTCTCGCGGCTTCGACAGCGTGTCGCATTTTATTGTTTCCGCTGCCAGGTTCGCACGGTAATCCGCCATCGGGGGTGTTCGTAATGCGGGTCGATCCGATTCTTTAGCTCGGCCTCCGCGTCTTCAAGGTAATCGCGCTCGCTTGCTAATTCATAATTTGCAGCCAGTTCTTGATCGAGTCGCGCCCATTCCGCATCCTCGGCGAAGCCCGACGCGTGGAGCGTCAAGATGCGCTGCGGCGAGTCGGATTTTAATCGCGCGAGCATTCGCGCCGGGGTGGACGGACCGGCCGCGCCGCTCGATTCCTCCGCCTCGGGCAATGCGAATCGCCGCCAGGTCGCCGGATCGACGCGCCATCCATCATGATCTCGTCGTGTCAACGCCCGAGCCGCGTAATAGCGCCCTGCCGGATGCGTCATGACCCAGTCGTTCATCGGCGGCGTCGCGTCGGACGCCAGCGATTCTTCGATGACCCGCTCGAAGGGGTCCAGCCATCGCAGACTTGACCAGTTGCTTTGTGTCACAAGATTGACACCACAACCGATCCACGCCAGCCCCAGCGCGATGCCCGCGGCGCGCGGAAGCATGCGCCCGCCCTTGCGATGTGATTCCATCACCACGTGAACGGCCGCGAGGCACGCGATGCCACTGAAGGTCAGGATGTACTTGTCGATCATGACCCGTGTCACAACGCCCGCCGCGAAACAGCCCAGCGCCATGGCGACGAGCGGCCATGTCTGCCGCCAATGACGAGCCAGCATCATGACGAGCAACGCCGCCGTCACGGCCATCGGCGCCCAAATCCACCATGCAGCGATCGACGCAAGATTCCCCGCGGCGAGCGCCATCAGCGTCCGGCCCGCGGTGGAGAGCATCTCGCCCGGATCACCGCCCAGCTTCGGAAACGCCGTGGCCTGATGCCAGAACGCCGGCAACCACGGCGCAAAGAGTGCCGCCGCCCCCAGGCCCGCCCATAACCAACCTCGACGATCCCGATGCCGCAATTGTGTCACCAGCCAGACGAGCCCGACGACCACCGTCCCGAAGTAATTGACATAGCACACGATCGCCGCCGCAGCGGACCATGCGACAAGCCACCGGCCGGGCACATGGCCCTCGCGAGGGGCGCGTTCGATTCGGGCCGTGACATACAACAGCATCGCCACGGCACAGAACATGGCCGCATACCATCGCCCGGCGAATCCGAAGAACAGATGCGCCGGATGCAGGGCGCAAACGAGCAGCGTCCACCCGGCTGTTTGCCTGTCAAACCCGGCGCGCGCGGCCTCGTGCATGAAGATCAGCCCGATCAGGAAGAAAACGATCGACAGCCCGCGGAGCCCCAGCGGCCCGACGCCGAATCCGCGCACCCAGAGATTTTGCAGGATGTAGTAAAGCGGCGGGTCCGGCTCCGCGCCTTGCCAGAGCGCTGACACCATCTCTCCCATCGGGAGCGTGTAGCGCAGACAACTGAACGCCTCATCATCGAAGACGGTGTAATAGCTCGCAGCCCAGACCTGAAAGGCCGCGACGCCGACCAGCAACAACACCATCCGCCCGTTCTTCACAGTCGCGGCATTCTAACAGGCGGCTCATCCAAGTCCCGCAAGTTCCGCCAGGCCGAGAATGAACCTTCACCGTGAACAGGTGAGAGAGCGGGCTAGGTTACTTGCCGTCCCGTCATGCGTTTTGAGGGCCGTTCTCATGCGAGACCTTGCATCATGCGGCCGGAATCGACCGCGCTTTACGGGCGTGGCTTCAGTATGGCCCGCCTGAACGGGCTGAGTGCGTCGTGAAACCCCCGTTGGGTCGATGAGTTGTTCAGCGACGCCGGCGTGTTGGTTCGCCATAGTTCAGGTCGAGGTCACCTTGACCCGACTCCAGCGTCTCCTACTTGCGGATGCGCTGACGAACCCGCTCTTCGTCTATCCCGACGGTGCTCACGCTGTAGCCCGCCTCCCCATGACCCAGGCCTGTCATCCGACGCTCGTGTAAGAATTCACAATAAACTCGCACCGCACTCCTGCCCTTGAAAAGCTCGATCGCGCGGGCCACGCTGCACTTCGGTGGGATGTTCACGGCACAGGTGAACAGGGTCGGGCATGTTGTGCCCTTCCAGCAGCGCCACATCCTTCTGGCGACACAACTCACGAAGGATCGCGCCGACACAACGACGCAATGAGTGAACCGTTTTACTGCGACAACAAGACGATAACGAACTCCTGGATATCGAGACCGTCCTCGTTGCCGTCGTCGTTCATGTCCGCCAGCGTGATGTCACAACCGGCGTAGGCGTCCAGCATCGCATCGACGAAGAGCGAGATATCGAACGTGTCGATGAAATGATCGCAATTCACGTCTCCCTTGACGTACTGGCATGGATTGGGCGAACACGATGTGTCCTCGGTCCAGGCCGTGCCCTTGGCGTTTTCGCAGTCCGCTTCGGTGAGTTGCGCGCACCCGCCATCCTGCAGGCAACAGGCGCCCGACGCCGCCGGGCAATCCGCGATACTGAGTCTGAAATCCAGACTTTCGGCAGGGCCTTGGGGCAGCCGATCAATCATCAGATAGTAAGTACCGGGGGCCAACGTCAGATTGCTGATCGTCGCTACGGTGCCTGTGGTCGTCGCAAATGCGATGCAGGAGTTTCCTGGCGGGCATGCATTGTCCAGCGCCACGCCAATTGAGTGATCGGCCGGCGTTGCCCCGGCTACGGTGATATCGATACATCGCGTCTCTGCGATCGTAATCTGGTAGATGATGTCATCTCCCGTGTCATAAGCACCCAGGCACGTATCCGAGTAGTCTTCCTGCTTGTCAGACGTGGTGTTGATGTCTTCGAAAGGTATTGTCGATACAAAAAACGGAAATTCGCAATCCTTTCCGTCAATGTCATCAGACGGTGAGCAGGGCGGGTCCAGTTGACCGCACGTCAGTCCGATGCTCCACACCTCGTCGGGGCTCTGGCAGTTGGCTTCAAGGACATTGCTGGTGCAGACGTTAGTAAGCCTATTGCAGCATGCGCCGGTTGGCGCCCCTCCGCAATCCGTGATGCTGAGCGTGAAGTTCAGACTGTCAGCCGTCAAAGGCCACCGGTCAATCATCAGGTAATAGGTGCCCGGCTCCAGCGTGAGATCGGTGATGGTCGCCACATTACCCTGGCTGGTCGCCTGGGCGATGCACGCAGCATTCGGCGGGCACGCATCATCCAGCGCCACTCCGATCCAGTTATCCTGCGGCGTTGTGCCGGTCACGGTGATGTCGATACATTGCGTGCTTGGAATCACAAGCTCGTAGAGGATGTCATTGCCGTTGTCGTACTGGCCAAGGCATGTGTCTGTGTAATCGTTGCCCTTGTCACCGGTGGAGTTCACGTCAAGGAAGGGTAACGCGGTGATCGAAATCGGATCATCGCAATTCGTCCCAGTGGGGGGAGTGGCCGAGGTGCAGGGCGGGTTCAGTTGGTTGCAAGCCAGTCCGACGCTCCAGACCTCGTTTGGCCCCTGGCAATCGGTCTCCAAAACATTGCTCGTACAACTGTTCAAACTGGTATCGCAGCAGGCGCCGATCGGCGTGCCACAGGAGAAACTCTGGCCCTGGATGAACACATTAGAGTCAAGAACCTGGTCCCCCGCATCCGCGATAGCCAGCTTGATGTGATTCACGCCGGGAATCAGCGTTCCGGTGGCCGTCAGCACCACCGTCAGTCCGTCCATCTCGGTGTCGCGAACACCGGTGCACGGAAAATTGCCCGGCGGGATATCGGCGCAGCGATTGTTCACAAAGAGGTTGCAGAAGCTGCCTGCGGGCGGGTTGTACGGGTTATCGCAGTTCAGATTGTTGATGCTGACCGGTGTCCCCGCGCTACCGGGAATCAATGCGATGTTTGTGCCGTTGAGGAAGAATCCAAAGACATCGTTGAATGCTGTATTTACCCACTCGTTGTATTCTTCCGACGTGAACACGAACTGGAATTGGATGATTTGTGTGCCTGAGCAGGTAAAATCGAACTCCAATACGCAGGCGTCAAACGTGGTGTAACCGGGAATCAGCCCATCCAGAGCCGGATCGCCGATTCCCGTGTTGACGCCGCTAACTGAGTCCTGTGTGTTCGGCCCGGGCACGAAGGCGACGTTCCCGCTGCTCAAAATGACGCCGCTTGCGAATCCAACGATCCCCGTGCCACCGGAAAACGTGCCGGCCGCGACGTTGACACCGGTATACGTCACATTGGACACCGTCACACCGGTACCCAACAGCGCGGCGACGAGATCAGCGGGCGTGAGGCCGGAATTGAGATCCTGGGTGATCAGCCCGGCTCGCGGGCTCCCGGTGTAAGGAATGCGGTTATTCCCCCCTGGCTCGAGTTGAGGGCGTTGGGGCGGTGCGGATTCCACGGACGACGCGAGGAAGAGAATGCACGGCAGAACCAGCGCCGTAATCCTCCAGATTGGGCGGCGCTTGGTCGGAGTGCAAGACTGGGATAAGGAAATAGCAGAACGCTTCGAGAAACTCCCTGTACTCATAAATACCTCCCCTTTACCGACATGCTCGTCGTAGTTGGACAACAGGCAGAATGTCGTAGCTTACATACTTCGATTCTGCGTGAGCATTCGACGTGAGCAACGGCGCGTGACATTTAGGAAGATCATAGCTGGACTAGCTGGCCCGCTGATGTATCTCTTGAGATACATCGCCGGATTATTTGGCCTGCCTGCCTTTGGGTCCGGCGCGAACGCGCCGAGGACGTGGCGACGATGGGCCTTGCCGCGAATCGGCGGCTTCCGGGCATGCTCGGCACGAATGCCAGAGATTGAGAATCAATTCCGCCTTATCGCTCGTGTTTGTTTTCTTGTGCAGATTGCAGAGATGACGACGAACCGCGGACCTTGAGATGCGGAGCACTCTGGCGATTGCATCGTTCTTCAAGCCGCTGCAACACAGCGTCAACACTTGACGCTCGCGCTGTGTCAGCTTGCGGCAGCGGACCAACGCGTCGAGCGCGCCCTCCGCCAACGGCGGCAGGCGGCATACCGACGCGGAATTGGCATCGGACCGATGTGTTGCATCGATCTCGTTCGGGCAATCCGCACAAACCCCGTGGAAAAGTGCACAGAAACTCGGATCAAGCTCGGTAGTACTCGACCTTGAGACGAGACGTTGAGGACGTGATTGCGGCATAACGGCGTGCCATTCAAAAAACCGGAGAGGGGGGGATTCGAACCCCCGGTACAGGTATTAGCCCGTACAACGGTTTAGCAAACCGTCGCTTTAAGCCACTCAGCCACCTCTCCTACCAACGCCGAATTACGCCGGACGCGTGACTTTCGGCGATTGCGAAAGCGTAGCGTGGAAGTACCTTTGCGGCAAGTGCGCCGGCGTCGGAATGGGTCATCTCGGAGAACCGGCCACGGCGTGGCCGTGCAGCATCGTGGAGGGCGCCTCCGATGGAATCCGCGTGCTTCAAAGCCCCAGGAGCATGTTCACAAAGCCCTCGATGTCGGCCGTAGTCTGCTGGCAATCGAAATTGAAATCCGCGGCGGGTCGTCCGAAGCGATCCACCGGAACACCTGCGGGCGTATCCTGGCAGACATCGTCGCTGTCGGGCACGCCGTCGACATCGGAATCCGCGATGTTGAACAAATAAACAATTCCGCAGTCAATCGGGTAGGTCGGCGGGTTCTCGAACAAACCGGCCACGGCGATATCGCCGCGTCGATCTCCTGTTGCATCGGCAAGCCCGGTGACCGCGTAACCGAAGGAACTGCCGGCGTCCTCGTTGATGGACTTGAGCTGACGAAGTAAGGAGCCGTCGGCGCCAGAGAAGGCGTACGCGCGACCTGCCGAGATGGGGCTGTCTCCTGAGGTCTCGCCGTACGCGCCGACCACGACATCCCCCCGACCGTCGCCGTCGATATCGGAAACGCCGGCGACGGAGATTCCGAATACTCCGAACTCACGTTCATTCGGCGAAACAAGCGTGTGAAGATGTTGTCCCGTGCCGCCTGAGAAGAGATGCGCACGACCTGCGAAATCGAGACCGCCTCCGCCGTCCTCTTGCGACGCGCCGATGATCACGTCGCCGCGGCCATCGCCATCGACATCCGGAATGCCCGAAACAGAAACTCCGAAACTGCCTAACGGTTGCTGACCTGCCGAGATGAGTGTGTGCAGGAGCGAACCATCCGCGCCGGAAAAGATGTACGCACGACCCGCGCCGAACGGGCCGCCCGGCGGATCGCCCGGCGCACCCACCACGATATCATCCGTTCCGTCGTCATTGACGTCGGGCACAGCCGCCACGGACGTGCCGAAGTATCCGGCGAAGGTTTGATTCGGTGAAGCCAGCGTGTAGAGCAGATTGCCGGTCGCTCCGGAGAAGACATGCACACGGCCGGCGTCACCCGGATTGCCTGCGGTGCTCTCGTGCCAGGCGCCTGCCATCACGTCGCCGAGGCCGTCGCCGTCGAGGTCCGCGATACCCGCCACGCAGAATCCAAACACGCCGCCCTGCTGCGCAATGGGTGATTGCAGTGTATGCAGGAGAACGCCCGTCGCGCCGGAGAAAATATAAACCTGCCCGGCATCCGGAGGTCCGTCGGTGAGGTTTTCCAGCGGCGCGCCGATGATCACGTCACCGTATCCGTCGCCGTCGAGATCGGGAACTGCGCCCACGCCCCAGCCGAATCGACCGTCAGACTGTTGATTCGGTGATGCAAAAGTGCGAAGCAACGTGCCGGTTCTGCCGGAGAAGAGATGCGCACGCCCGCTGTCATTCGGCGAACCGACCGGATTCTCCAGCTTCGCTCCGATGAGCAGGTCCGTCAGACCGTCGCCATCGACATCGGGAACACCCGCCAGGGATATCCCGAAATAACCGGATTGCTCGGCAGTGGGTGACGCGATTTGAACGAACGTGGGTGCAGCGCCTCCGGGCGGCGACAACAATTGATCAATAAGACCGCTCAAGTCCAGCGCGTTGACTTCGCAGTCCATGTTGAAGTCGGCCGCCGGTCGCCCGTTTGGATCGACGAGCATGCCCGGAGGCGTGTTGGGACAAACATCGAATTCATCCGGTACGCCGTCGCCGTCGGAATCCGTGGCGAGAACGGTCGAGCCCGAAGTGAGCAGAAGCATCGCCGCAAACAGGAAAGGACGCATACGCACCCCTCTGACGCACCACGCCCATGAGAAATGTCAGCAGTTCGCACCACCGGCCACTCGCCGATTGTAACGAAACGATGCCACGCGATGCAATGTTTCGCCGGCCGCGATCGACAGACTGATAACGAATTGCCCAACCAAGAGGCCCGGAACAGGGTTCTTTCGTGCGTATGCAGGTTCACCAGCCCGTCTGAAGAATAACATCGCCCGTAAGTAACGCAGCCCACCCTACTTCTTGCCGTCGCCCCGCAGGCCCCGGCGGCCTCGTGGGCTTGTTTGGGCAGCCGCGAAACTGTAGAATCACCTTGGTCGCTTCGAGTGGGAAAGGGGGAACGATGGCCCGTTCTCGTCGGTCGGTTTCCAGGAAAGCTGCTCCTCCAGTCTCTCAGCCGGACAATCCGACGCCGGTCTCGGTTCCGCAGGGCGAAGCAGAGCGCCGTGCCGCGGATCACGCCGCCGCCGTCTCTCGACGCGCCTTTCTCGGTACGACGGCCGCGGCGCTGGTCGCCGGTGTCATCGAATCCCCTGCATCGACCGAAGCCGCGCAGACCCTTTCCATCGGACGAGCCAGCGAATCCGTCGTGGAAGCCGGCACTGAGCTGGTCGAACCGCGCGGCGGCAGTGGCGTTGAGCGAGCCGACAAGGCGCAGACCATCCGTGCCAAGGCGGCGGCATTTCAACGCGACTTTCCGATACCAGCTCATTTCAACAACGGCGATGAATCGCTGTATCCCAATAAGATCGGCTGTTACTCCAAGGGCCTCCCGCATAACGCACGCGGCGAGGTAAACCTCACGGCCTACAATCTTTTTCTCAACACGCTCAGCACGGGAAAACCCTCGGATTTTGAAGCAATCCCCCTCGGCTGCACGACGCCCAGCTTCCGATTCAAGCTGGTCAATCCGCAGGCCGGACTGGCCTTCGACATGGAAGGTGCGGATTCGCATCATCTGACCCAGCCGCCGGCGCCGGTATTTGCCAGCGCCGAGTTGGCCGGAGAGATCATCGAAAACTACTGGATGGCCCTGTGCCGCGATGTGCCTTTCCACGATTACGCCAGCCACCCGCTCACGCTGCAGGCCTGTGCCGAATTGTCCGGACTCAGCGACTTTCGTGGCCCGAAGATCGCCGGCCAGGTCACGCCGGAAACACTCTTCCGCGGTACCACCCCGGGCTGTCTCACGGGGCCCTACATCTCTCAATTTCTCTACAAGCCCTGCCCGTTTGGCGCGAACTACGTGGAACAGCGAATGCGCACGCACGTCGCCGGGCATAACTACATGACACAGTATGCGCACTGGCTGACCGTCCAGAACGGTTGCATACCGTCGCAGCCCGAGTTGTTCAACCCGGTGCGGCGTTTCATCTTTAACGGCCGCGACATCGGTCAATGGGTGCACATCGACGTGCTCTTTCAGGCGTACTTTCAGGCGTCCCTCATTCTGGGCACGCCCGTCGGCACCGGCATCGATCCGCTTTCCAGCGGCATCGGCGCGCCGCTGAACCCGGGAAATCCTTATCTCGTCTCGCAGACGCAGGATGGCTTCGGCACGTTCGGCCAGCCCTACATCAAAACGATTCTCTGCGAGGTTGCCACGCGGGCGCTCAAGACTGTCTGGCATCAGAAGTGGTTTGTTCATCGGCGCCTGCGGCCGGAGGTCTTCGCGGGGCGCATTCATAATCATCTGGTCGGTGTGGCGAACTATCCGATTCACGCGGAGGCATTGAACGCTCAGGCGTTGGGCCAGGTCTTCAGCCAAAACGGCACCTATCTGCTTCCGATGGAGTACCCCGAAGGTTCACCGCTGCATCCGGCCTACGGTGCAGGCCATGCGACGGTGGCGGGCGCCTGTGTGACGATTCTCAAGGCGATGTTCAACGAGAACTTCGTCATTCCGAACCCGGTGATGCCCAGCCCGAGCGACCCCACGCTGCTCGTCCCTTACGTCGGTCCGCCCCTGACGGTCGGCGGCGAACTGAACAAACTCGCCAACAACGTCGCCATCGGCCGCAACATCGCCGGCGTCCACTGGCGATCCGACGCGACCGAATCGCTCAAACTCGGCGAGATGGTCGCCATCCGCATCCTCGAAGACCAGCGCGGCTGCTACAACGAGAACTTCGACGGCTACACCTTCACGAAGTTTGACGGGACGACGATCACGGTCTGATCACCGACTGCCCTGCCGTCCCTGTCCCCGCCATCCAGCATTCACAGACGTTCCGTACGCCTGGCGGCTGAGCAATCAATCGCCAAGCGACTACAATGTGCAACCATGATCACGCAAACCACCGCTACCAAACCCGCGACGCTGGGCGAACTGAAGCAATCCGGATGGAAATCGAAGACCGTCAAGCAGGAGTTGCACGACAACCTGCTCAAGCTGCTGGCGGCCCATGAGGACCTCTTTCCGGGCATCATCGGCTATGAAGACACGGTCATCCCGGAAGTATGTCTCGCCATCCTCGCACGACATGACATGCTCTTTCTCGGGGAGAAGGGTCAGGCCAAGAGCCGACTGATGCGCGGGCTCGTTCGGGTGCTGGATGCGGAGATACCTTACGTCGCCGGCAGCGAATTGCACGATGATCCCATGCGGCCGATCAGTCAGTATGCACGACGACTGATTGCCGCGGAGGGCGATCGCACGCCGATCGCCTGGTGGCCGCGCGCGCATCGCTATGCCGAGCGTCTGGCGCCGGGAACGAAGTTTGCCGACCTGATCGGCGAGATCGACCCTTCCAAGCTGGCGGCGGGCACGAGCATGTCCGCCGAGGACGCCCTGCACTTCGGACTCATTCCGCGCATGAACCGCGGCATCTTCGCGATGAACGAAGTGCCCGAGCTGGACGAGCTGGTGCAGGTCGGGCTCTTTAACATTCTCGAAGAGCGCGACGTGCAGATTCGCGGGTTTCCGATCCGATTTGATCTGGACGTCGTGATTCTTTTTTCGGCGAACCCGTCGACCTACAACCGGAGCGGCAAGGTCATCCCGCAGCTTAAGGATCGAATCGGCTCGCTGATCCGCACGCACTATCCGCGGGAGCGAGAGACCGGCATCGCCATCATGGAGCAGGAAGCGGGCATCGACCTAGACGGAGTGTTTCCGGTGCGCGTGCCGCTGTTTATGAAGGAGATCGTCGAGCAGGTGACGATCGAGGCGAGGAAGAGCGACTTCGTGGATGCGCAATCGGGCGTCAGCGCGCGGCTCTCGATCGCCAATTATCGCACGCTGATCGCCAGCGCGCGGCGTCGCGCGGCGGTGCTGGGCGAAAGCCACGCCGTGCCGCGCATCAGTGACCTGGGACATCTGACGAGCAGCTCGATGGGCAAGCTGGAACTGGACATGATGAGCAGCCACCAGATGAGCGAGCAACAGGTCATCGAGGCGGTGCAGGTCGAGGCGATCAAGAAGGTCTTCGACGAATACTGCGACCAGCACGGCTTCGAGGAGATCGCCGGCATCTTCGGCAAGGGCACCAGCATCGAGGTCGGCGACATGCTGCCGTCGTCAGCGTATGCGGAACGGCTGAAGCGCGTACCCCCGGCATGGGAGAAGGCCTTTGAAATAAACCCCTCGCAGGACCCGGCGATGCGCGCGGCGTGCGTGGAGTTCGTGTTGGCGGGGCTGTACGCGCATCAGAAGATTTCGCGCTCAACGAAGCACGGGCGGGTGAGCTACACGACATAACTCTCGGTCAGAGCAGTCGAATGACAGAAGAAAATGGGAATCGCAATCTTCACGGTGGCATTGTCCACACGTATCTCGGCTACGATCCGAAGCGGTTTCCCATGCCGGCGGCGGAAGCGCCGGATATGGTCACGCCTGCCTTTGAACACATGCTGGAATACGGCAGCATGCGGAACCTCACGCCGGAAGAACTGGCAGAGGCGATCGAGCTGGACCCGTCGCAGATCGTCGGGATGGGGCCGAGCATCAGCTCCCTGCTGGCGATGCTCGAAGAACGCAAGCGCAAGATTCTCGAAACCTACGAGACGAAGACCGTTCGCGAGGAAGCGTTGCGAGAGTTTGTGGAATCCGCCGATGAGATCAGCCCGCCGAAGCAATTCGAGAAATCTTTCGCGCGGGCCATCCGCAGCGAGCAGGTCGCCGATCTGGAGCGGTTGTGGTATCAGGCCGATGCGTCGCGCCTGCGCGCAGCGAGGCCGAAGGCGCCGCGCGATGACGTTCAAGCCGAGCGCGAATTCGCAGCGCAGCTTGTGACCTTGATGGACGTCCTCGGCGACAAGTATCAGGTCGAGGAACTCGCCGCGAAATATGTGTTCACGGGGCGACGGGAGCTGACTGTCGAGCAGGCCATCGAAGTAAAGGACGAACTGGAAACGATCGACCGGCTGATTGAGCAACTCAAGGAGGCGGCAAAAAACGCGAAGATTTACGTCATCAACATGGAAGAGCTGGCCCGCTTCGCCGACGAAGAGCAGATGGAGGGGCTTGAGCGGCTGCGGCAGCAGGTCGAGGACTTGATGCGGCACATGGCCGAGCAACAGGGCTTGCAGCAAAAGGACGGCCGCTACCAGCTCACGCCCAAAGCATTCAAGCTGTTCCAGTCGAAGCTGCTGGACCGCATCTTTTCTGATCTGCAAGCCGCCAAGACCGGTCGCCACCAGCTCCCGGTCACCGGCGACGGCGTCGTGGAGACGCAGCGGACCAAGCCGTATGAGTTTGGCGACTCGCTGGCGAACATGGACGTGGGGCAGTCGCTGATCAACGCGATGATCCGCGAGCGCACAAAGTTTGAAACGTCGAAAAGTCAAAAAGTCGCAAAGTCGAAAAGTCGGAATGTCGAAACGGCGGAATGCCGCAACGTTGAGATTTTGAAGCCGTCGGAATGTCATCCGACGGATTCGAGCGGGAGCAGCCCCGAATCCGAAGCCCCCCATCCGAAAACCGCAGCGGGACGCGTGCGGCTCCTGCCCGAGGACATCGAAATCCACGTCACGCGCAACACGCCCAAGTGCGCAACGGCCGTCTGCATGGATATGAGCGGATCGATGCGCTGGGGCGGGCAGTACGTTAATGTCAAGCGCATGGCACTCGCATTGCATGGGCTTATCCGTAGCGAGTATCCCGGCGACTATGTGGACTTCGTCGAAATCTTCACGCTGGCCAAGCGGCGGCACATCTCCGAGGTGCTTCAACTTCTGCCCCGGCCGGTGACGATTCACGATTCCTATGTGCGGCTCAAGGCCGACCTGAGCGACGAACGCCTCAGCGAGCGCGACCTGCCGCCGCACTTCACGAATCTGCAACATGGCCTTCGTCTGGCCCGCCAGCTCCTTCAAGTACAGGACACGCCCAATCGGCAGATCATCCTCATTACCGACGGCCTGCCGACGGCGCATTTTGAGGACAACTGGCTTTATCTTCTCTACCCGCCGGACGAGCGCACCGAACACTTTACCCTGCGCGAGGGCCTGCTGTGCCACGAACAGGGAATTACCATCAACATCTTTCTGTTGTCGAGCTGGTCGCAGAGTGAGGAGGACGTGCGCTTCGCTTACCGACTCGCAGAAAGCACCCAAGGCCGCGTCTTCTTCGTCGGCGGCCGCGAGTTGGACCGCTACGTCGTGTGGGACTACGTCAAGCGCCGCCGGTTCATCATCGGTTAAGCGTCCGTGACCAGTCGCTGCATCGCATCCACCATGGCTCGCCCCGGAGCTTGCCCGAAGAGTTTACTGTAGCGTTGACACAGCAAGCCGACATCCGATGGTCGGGGCTCGGGCGACGGCATGTTCGCCTGTCGGGATGACTCCATGTTGGCACCTTTGACACCCAGCGCCCGGGCGGCGATGCGGCCCATGTCGAGGCGAGACAGCCGCTCGGGTCCGGCGATGTGGAGGATTCCGGCGAATTCGGACTCCGCAGCTTTCCGCACGGCCATTGCGGCATCTTCCAGCCAGACGGGAGTGCGATACTCATCCGCAAACAACTTCAGCGGTCGACCCTTCCGCAGTGCATCAAGCTGCGAACAAAACGTCGTCGTGCGTTCAACCGCAGGCAAGCCATACATGAGCGCAAGCCGTAGAGCGACGCCTCGCTCATACGAGAGCGTCGCCTGCTCCGCTTCCACCTTTGATCGAGCATACACCGACAACGGCGACGGCGGCGCATCCTCCGCATAGGGCGCGGCCATGCCGTCGAAGACGAGGTCCGTCGAAGTGAACACCAGCCGAGCGTGCAACTCCGCGGCGAGTTCCGCAAGTGTGAGCGTCGCGTCCACATTTACGCTTTGTGTTCGTGCTGGATCCTCGAAGGCCGCCTGAATGCTGGTGATCGCTCCGGCATGGATCATGATGTCTGGGCGGTACGAGCGAACCGCCGACGACAATGCGTCCGCGTCTGCCAGATCCGCTCGATAGCACTCCCCCACCATCGGCGCCGGCCCGCGCGGTGAAATCATTCCGACAGCATCCTGCCCATCGCGCACAAGCGACCGCAACAGCACACTGCCGAATTGACCGCCTGCGCCCGTGATAAGCCATTTCGCCATGATGGAGGTATTTTACTGCACAGACGCCGAACTTCGAATCGGAATCGCGGCGCACGTACCGGATTGCCTGAGGCCGGCGAAGCGTTGCAAATTCGTTTCATTCCATCCTGCGATCCGATATGATGTCATGCAACACGTCGCGCGGCATGGCAACATCGCCCATCGCGGCCGCGCCGCAGGGAGCATGCGGTGAACTCTAAGACATACGCTGGTCCCCAGTCCGCTCTATTGCCCACGCGGCGAGCCGAAGTGCCGCGCGATCGATTGATCATCGCCGGGCTATCGGCCTTCACGATCATCGAATTGCTCGTCGTCATGGGAATTCTCGCCCTGGTCTCGGCGATTCTGCTGCCTGCGCTGGCTTCCACGCGCGCCGAAGGCACGAAGATCAAGTGCCTCGCAAACCTTCGCAGCATCGGCCAGGGCCTGGCGCTCTACAGCCACGACGACGCGCGAAACATGACCTCGCCGGTTCACCCCATGGCCGAGGTGCGATGGTTGTTTGACGGCGAATACGAATACGGTGGCAACGCCGGCGTCGGTGTCATGCGCCATGTCGATTTTCTTCCGCAGAATCGATTGCTCAACCGCTACCTGTATTCCGACGGACTCTCCGCGGACTTCAATCTCTATCGCTGCCCGACCGATCGCGGAGTTCCAAAGCTGGAAGCGCCGCAGTGGTTCAACTTTGAGCCGTTCTTCGTCGACCCGCGTTATGCCCACCTCTCCACCTATGAGGCCGCCGGCACCAGCTACCGCCTGAACAACCACATCGACTACTCGCGCCGGCTTCCCACTTATTACCAGCAACACTTCTTCGGGCCCTACCTGCGACCCATCTCGCGCGTGCCTGACCCGACGCTGACCGTCATCCTCGCGGAGACGGTCGCCGAAGTCGCCAAGTGGAACGCCGGCCTGCACGTCGCCGGCTGGCATCGAAAGGCCAACAACTTCAACGCCCTCTTCCTCGACGGCCGCGCCGAAATCATCCACGTCACCGGGCACTTTGAGTTCCAAACCGGAGATCATGGCTATTGGTTACGACGCGGCTCCGGCTGGTCAATGGACTGCTACCCGGCAGAACCCGTACTCGACCTTCCCAACCGAGGCGGCTAATGATTTACGGACTCTGTAACCACCCGCACCGATTCGCACGGAAGTCGCGTGCGACGGCGGATTCCTGTAATCTGCTGTCATTTCAATACTTGCGACTCGGCCCTGCGATTCGCACCGGTCCGCATGCATTGGATCCCTTGCAAGACGGCCTTCGACCGGCTACAAAGCTTCGTTTAGCCCGAGGAGCGAGGACCTCTGCCGGGCTTCCGGCGGATCGCGTCGGTACGTAACGACAGGTCTTTGCCCCAGCTAGGCGAAGACAGGCCGCCGCCTCGAGTGGATCGCGTACGAGCATGAAGTTCATCCTGATTGACCGCATCCTGACGCTCGAACCGCCGACCCGCATCGTCACGCGCAAGAATCTCACGCTGGCCGAGGAATACCTGGCGGATCATTTTCCTACCTTTCCGGTCATGCCGGGTGTCATGATGTTGGAGGCGATGGTACAGTCCGCCGCATGGCTTGTTCGGGCGACGCAGGACTTTTCGTGCAGTATGATCGTGCTGGAAGAGGCAAAGAACATCAATTACAAGAGCTTTGTATCGCCGGGCCGATCCCTTGAAGTGACCGCCGAAGCGATGGAGTTCACGGAGCATGGAAGCGAATTCAAGGCCTTCGGCCGCAGCGACGGCGAAGAGATGGTCAAGGCCCGACTGAAACTGAGGCATTACAACCTGGCGGACAGGAATCCGACGCTGGCGGACATTGATGAGAAGCTGGTGGCCCAATTACGCAGGACGTTTGAACTGGTCGGGGGCCCGGCAGCGATGAAGACGCCGGCATTAGCGACAAGTGTTTAAGAAGTCCATGGGAGGTCATGGAGTATGGCGATGAGTCGAGAGGATGTATTTTCGAAGGTCAAGGAAGTCCTGGTCGACGCCCTGGGCGTGGACGAAGATGAAATCAAGGAAGAGGCGACGCTGACAGGCGATCTCGGCGCCGAGTCGATCGACTTCCTCGACATCGTTTTTCGTCTGGAGAAGACTTTCGCGATCAAGATTCCGCGCGGTGAGTTGTTCCCGGACGACATCCTGAACAACCCCGAGTACGTTGAAGCCGGCAAGATGACCGCAAAGGGTCTGGACACGCTCAAGAAGTCCATGCCACACGCCGACTTTACCGAGTTCCAGAAAGACCCCGACGTGGCCAAGATGCCCAACCTCTTCACGGTCAAGACCATCGTGAACTACGTCACGACCAAGATGGCGTAGCTGGATTCGCGAGACTCCGATACGAGACGCCGGGGCCCGATGCTCGCGGCGAGTCGGCTGACAGCGGGTGCTTCGCTTGAATCGAAGCGTCGTCGTGCGGGTATTGATTAACAAGCTACCTGATTATGCGCTGGATTTGGATCGACAAGTTCATCGAGTTTGAGTCCGGGCGACGGGCGACGGCCATCAAGAACGTCAGTCTCGCCGAAGAGCATCTACACGACCATTTCCCGGCTTACCCCGTGATGCCCGCGAGTCTGATCGTCGAAGGCATGGCCCAGACGGCCGGAATCCTCGTCGGCGAGGCGCGGAACTTTCAGGAGAAGGTCATTCTCGCGAAGGTCAAGCGTGCCCGATTCGAACGCGAGGTGCGCCCCGGCGAGCAGCTTCGCTACGAGGCCGAGATCGAACAGGTCTCGCCCGAAGCCGCCAGTACGACGGGCAAGGTTTTCTGCGACGGCGAGAAGCTCGGCGAGATCGACATAGTCTTCTCGCATATCGACAACAACCTGAGCGGCCTCTCTTTCCCCGAAGAGAACTTCGTTTTCACCGACGATTTCAAGTCGCTCCTGCGAACGTATAATGTTTCTTCCGGGCAAAGCTAAGGCCGAATCGTGAAGCCGATGGATCGCAATCCAACGGCTTCAAAGCAGACCATGAGCCGAATGAAGAAGAATCGCGTCGTCATCACGGGTCTCGGAGTCGCCTCCCCGCTGGGGATCGGCGCGACGGAGACGTTTGAGGGGCTGGTCGAGAAGCGCTGCGGCATCCAACGCATCGGCGCTTTCGATGCCGGCCGCTTCACGTCCCAGATCGCCGGCGAAGTCAGCGGCGCGGAAGTGAAAGACTGCGTCCCCAAGGGCTATCGCAAGGCGACCAAAGTCATGGCCCGCGACATCGAACTGGCCGTCGTCGCCGCCTATCACGCCGTCAAGGACGCCGGCATCGCCACCAAGTGCATTGTCGAGCGCGGCGAGGCCGCCGCGCTGGATGTCGATTCCACCCGCTTCGGGGCCAACATCGGCGCGGGCCTGATCTGCGCGGACCTGAGCGAACTGGCCGGCGCGCTGGCAACAGCCGCCGAGCGGCCTGACGCCGCGGATGAACGTGGCTTCTCGTTGAAGAAGTGGGGCTCCGAGGGGATGACCAATCTCACCCCGCTGTGGCTCCTCAAGTTCCTTCCCAACATGCTCGCCTGCCATGTCACCATCGTGCATGACTGCCAGGCCCCGTCAAACACGATCACCTGCGGCGAAGCCAGCAGTCATCTGGCGGTCGGCGAGGCCTTCCGAACCCTTGAGCGCGGCGCAGCGGATATCTGCATCTGCGGCGGCGCCGAGAGCAAGGTCAACCCGATGGGCCTTATGCGGCAATCGCTGCTCAACCGTCTCGTGACAGATTCCAACGATCAGCCCGTAAAGGCCTGCCGGCCTTTCGACGCGGCGCGATCCGGCACCGTCATCGGTGAAGGCGGCGGCCTGCTCATTCTCGAAGAATTGGAGCGTGCCAAAGCCCGTGGTGCACGTATCTACGCCGAAGTCGTCGGCTTCGGCGCCTCGGTCAATGCCCGACACTGGCTGGAGCCGCAGAGCGACGGCCGCGCCCTGGCCATCGCCATCCGCAAGTGCATCGACGACGCGGGCGTGAAAGCGAACGACATCAACCTGATCAACGCATTCGGCGCCGGCACGATGGAACACGATGCATCCGAAGCCGCCGCATTCAAGTCAACGTTCGGCGAGCGCGCGGCGACCTTGCCTGTGATGGCTACCCGTGGCGCGCTGGGCAACAACGGCGCCGGCAGCGGGGCCATCGACCTTGCCATGACGGCCCTCGCCCTGCATCGCGGCGTCGTCCCGCCCTCGCTGAATACGGAGCAGGTCGATCCGGCTTGCGATATCAACGTGGTTCGCGGCGATCCGATTGATTGCCGCGCCGAGTATGCCGTCAGCGTCGCCAGCGCCATGTCCGGCGGGCAAACGGCCGCCCTCGTCCTTCGGAGGTACCACGCATGACGCGGCGCGTCGTCATTACCGGCATGGGCTGGATCACACCCCTGGGGCATGATATCGAGTCCGCCTGGAAGCGAATCCTCAACGGCGAAAGCGGCATCGCGCCGACGACCATCTTCGAGGCGAGCACGTTCCCCACGCAGTTTTCGTCTGAAGTGAAGGGCTTTGACCTCGGCAAGTTCCTCGGCGACGCCTACGAATCGCACAAGGAAGTCAGCCGACAGGCCGGCTTCGCGCTGGCGGCCGCGCGGCTCGCATGGGCCGATGGTGCGATGGACAAGGCGGCCAAGCTCGACAAGACGCGCGTCGGCGTCTATCTCGGCGGCGGCGAAGGCCCGATGGACTTTGACAACTTCACAGCGGCCGCCGTTGAGGGATGGAACTACGCGGAAAACAAGCTCGATACCCAGCGATGGGCCGACGTGGCTTATCAGCAGCTTCAGCAGATTGTCGAAGCCGAGCAGGACCCCAACATGGCCGCGGCGCACATCGCCGCCCTGTTCGGCGTCGAGGGACCGAACTTCAACACGCTCACGGCCTGCGCCGCCAGCACCCAGGCCATCGGCGAGGCAACGAACATGATCCGCCGCGGCGATGCGGACGTGATGATCTCCGGCGGTTGCCACTCGATGATCCACCCCTTCGGTGTCACCGGTTTCAACCGTTTGACGGCGCTTTCCACGCGAAACGATTCCTGCGTCAGCGCCTCACGGCCGTTTGATCGCACGCGCGACGGCTTCGTCCTCGGCGAAGGCGCGGGCATGCTCATCCTCGAAGAATGGTCACACGCGAAGGCCCGCGGCGCAAGAATTTATGCGGAGATCAAGGGCTACGGCTCCACGGCCGACGCCTTCCGCATTACGGACATTCATGAAGACGGCCGCGGCGCCATCGCCGCCATGCGGCTGGCGATTGCCGATGCAGGCGTCGCCCTCACCGATATCGACTACATCTCCGCCCACGGCACAGGGACCGAGGAGAACGACAAGATCGAGACGAAAGCCATCAAGGGCGTCTTCGGCGATCGCGCGAAGCAGGTTCCGGTCAGCAGCGTCAAGAGCATGCTCGGCCACCTGATCGCCGCGGCCGGCGCTTGCGAGCTCATCACCTGCATCCTCGCCATTCGCGACCAGGTCCTTCCGCCGACGATCAACTACAACTCCCCTGACCCCAACTGCGACCTCGACTACGTACCCAACGAACCGCGGAAGACCAAAGTCCGCACCTGCCTGTCCAACTCCTTTGGGTTCGGCGGCCAGAACGACACGCTCGTCGTCACCGCCTTTGCCGAGTGACGGTCACGCGCGCCTGACGATTCTTCTACCAATACTGAACCGGTAAAAAATAAAGCTCGCTGCATGTCTGCTGCGAGCTTCTGAACAGAGCCCGGCGCAGGCGAAACCGTGCCGCCGCTTCGGCGCTGCGTTTAATCGTCACTGGGGCCTTTCGCCGCAAGAATGCGTTCGATCTCGTCGGCCCCGAGGCCTCGCTCCGCGAGCGACCGCTTGAGTGCGTTATCCGAACGGGTCTTGTTGATGCGAAACCACGCCCAGGCCGCGCTGCCCGCAATCGGCACGAGCATGGTCATGATGATGGCGATGGTCTTGGGCTCGAACACGCGGTTCCAGTCAGCTTCAGCAAACATGATGACCACTCCTCTCGTAGTGCGGCGTGCGTGCATCTCCCGATGCCTGGCGCGACCGTCCACTGACCGGGTATTGTCACCTGCGTCATGAATATTTGCACCTCCCTCGCCTGCGAATTGCTGCATGTCGTGGAAATAACGCATTCGCCCAGCCCGCGCTGCCTGAGCCGCGACGTTGAGCCGTACCGCATGGATCGCACATGCATCGGTCGGCCGGCCCACAAAGGATGGCATGGTCAGTGGTTCATCATGCGGCCTTCCATGCCGCCGTGGATGGGCAGGATCGCGCCGCTGATGTGACCTGCGAGCACGGGCGATGTGAGGAAGACGATCGCGCGGGCGATGTCCTCCGGCGAAGCAATCTTGTTCAGCGGTGTCGTGGCCATGGCGCGCTGGATCGCTGCGGGGTCGGCGGCGGACTGTCGCGCCATGGGTGTATCCGTCCAGCCGGGGCAGATACAATTGACGCGGCCGCGCGGGGCGAGGCAGATGATTTCGTTCTTGAGCGAGCGCGTCAGGCCATGGACGAGCGCGGCCTTTGCGGCGGCGTAGTCGGCATGATCGGCCTCGCCGAAGAGTGCGGCGGTGGAGCCGACGAGGACGATGGACGCATCCTCGCGCGGGACGGCAGCGAGATGCTGCAAAAAGGCGCGGCATGTGAGAAAGGCACTGGTCAGATCGGCGTCGAGCGTTTCGCGCCATTGGGTGAGGGACATCTTGTGCAGCGGAATCGATTCGGGGTTCCAGATTCCTGCGTTGACGACGAGGCAATCGATGCGGTCGAAGCTGCGGACGGCCTCGGCGAACATGGCGTCGACCTGGGATTCGTCGCGCAGATCGGCTCGCAGTGCAACGGCGCCCTTGCCGAGCTTTTCGGCAAGCTGCTTCGCGGCGTCAAGATTGCGAAAGGCGTGCAAGGCCACGCGGGCGCCCTCGGCGGCGAAGGCCTTCGCGGCTGCCGAGCCGATGCCGCCGGACGCTCCGGTGATGAGAATGGTTTGATTGTTCAACTGGGCGTCCATGATTGTCATTCTACCGCGTGAATCCGGTGCGTCATTCTGCGTTACCCAGATTAGGCAGTGTTCGTCCGCGTCGGAGTCCGTGCAGCACGGAGTCAATCATGAAGTGGCGGAAAAGGCACACGGTCGGCATCGTCTTTCTCGTACTGGGGACGGCGTTCTACGTGGTATTCATCCATCGAGGCGTCGAAGTGAGAGAGGCCGACGGTTGGCGACTTCGATTTTCGTATGCACACTTCTTTTGTCGAGTATGCTCCGGGTATGTTGAGGAACTGACCTACGATGGTAAGTCGGTTCCCGTGCCGGATTGGCGGTGGGAGACGGGCGACGCCATCTCGCCGAGAGTAAACATTCATACACCTGTCGGAGACTTTACGTCGTACAATGCAGATCATGGCTGGAGGCAATGGCATACTGGATTGCACTGGGAAGATGCAGAAGCGGCCGTCTCGGCGGACGAGTTGTCGATCGGCTGGTACGACGCGCGGGGCGAGGATCATTCTAAGAGTTCCCTGCCGTTCGGGCCTTTCATTCGCAAGCGGGGCACGCCGGCGCATTGGTGCCTCGTGGCAACGCACGATCAGGCGCGGTGGGTGGAGCCGGGGAAGATCGGGGAGTTAGAATGGTAAGGTGCCTTGCTCAATCGTCATCGAGCGAGCCAACGCTGCACGAAAGCCCAGGGCAGGCCTGCCCTGGGCTTTCGTGCGCGTGACGATTTACATAATTGATTAACTGCTTACGGCTTGTATTTGCACGGGCCGTTACATGGCGGCGGATCGTGAAGCGTCCAGACAAACGCGCCTTGTCGGATATGTTTGAGGATGTAATTGAACACGTTAGCTTGGTGCTGGCCGTCGGTAATAGGCAGCGTCCGGCAGCCGGCGGTCCAGACGCGGCCGGGCAGACCGAATGAGCGAAGTTCCATCGAAGCGTGCATCTTGGCGCGGCCGATCCAGTGCTTGGGACGGCGGTCCGCAAATCGCGCGAGCAGGTGATAATGATGATCGTTGACAGCGAGCGCGATCAACTCGACTTGATCGCGGAGGAGTTTGTCGGCCATTGACAGGACGGCGACACAGCGCTGTTCCAAGCTCAGATACACTGGCGGCTGTGCGAGTTTCTCCTTGGCGCGTTGATGGCGGGTATCGTACTTGCCCGACGGTGGCGGCTTCTTGTAATCGCCGTCCACGTGCTCGCGGTGGTGCCGCGTGCGGAAGCCCCGAGGAACGCCCGGAAGCCAAGTACCATAGGTGTTGCCGTTGCAATGGTACCAGTCGTTCCAGGATTGTTGAAGCGGCATGGTATACTCCGCGCCGATTTCTGCTAACTAGAACCGAAAGTTTACTCCGCAATTCTGCTTGGCAAAAGCCCAGGGCAGGCCTGCCCTGGGCTTTGTAGAGATGCTTCAATCCAGCCATTTCGATTTCTGTTTGAGCTTTTGCGGCACGTAGCTTTCCGTGACGAAGCTGATGCTCTTGGTCAGGAGCGATTCGACTTCCATTTTGAAGCCGTGCTTGAGCATCAGGGCCACTTCCTTCTCCCACTCTTTCTTGCCCTTGAACCAGGGGTACTCCATGATCTGTTTGGCCCGTTTGATGTCCTTGTCGTCTACGGCGATCTTCACGTCGTCGGACAGTTCGTATTCCTCGTAGTCGTGGCTGCGGACGCCGATGAACTTGGCATCGGGCACGGCCATGCGCTCGCTTTCAAACGCCAGATTGATCGAGCCCTGCTTGATGACGCTGTAGATGTAGAACCCCCACGGGTCGTTATCCAGCAGGCAAATCACCGGCAGCTTCAGTTCGTTGTGCATGCGATAGAGCAGCCGACGTACGCCGCGCGGGGGCTGGCCGCCGCCATGGGTGAGGATGCAGTTGTGCTTCTGCCAGAACTTGTCCTCGTTGAAGCGGCTCCAGACGGTGCCCTTCTCGACATGGAGGATAAACTTCGCGTCGCACTTCTTGAACTGCATCACGTCCGGCTCGACGATCGAAGGGATGGAGAACCCCCCTGCTCCCATGCGGCGCAGGTCGATCTCGTCGCCGCGGCTGACGATGGTCAGGTTGCCGGCGATACTCCCGCGATTGTCGGCAAAGACGTGCAACTCCTCTCGCAGAGACTCCATGGCGACTTCGAGGTCTTCGATGATCGGGTCACTCTCGCTCTGGTCGTTGAAGGTCTTCTCGGTCGTGCCGGTGATGGTGTGCTTGGTGAGGTAGTAGAGACCGCGGATGCTGACGGTTTTGTCTTCGTCGATGAGTTTCTTGCATCCGCTGGCGATGAGGATGGTCTGCATGAAGTTCTTCGCCTGGCCGAGATTGAAGAAGTTCCGAGTCTGCCGCCGGTCGCCCATCTCGATGATGCGTTTTTGCTTGTTGTACTTGGCGTTTGACAGCGAGCGGATGGGAATGTCGATCGCCGGGTCGCGCTTCTTGGCCGCCGCCGCTTCGACGGCTTCGGCGAGGCCGACGATTTTCGTTGCCGTGGCGCTACCCTTCTTGGCGCGAGCGGACGATGCGCCGGCAACCGTTTTGCGTCTTGATTTTGCCATCCGTGGTCCTCGCTTTGTTGTCTGAGTTGTCTTGCTCTAATTCATGCGGTATTATTGTGCAAAGAGGTCCGTTCATCCACTACGGTCCTTTTCGAACGGAGACCCTGTCATGAAGCTTGATCTGACCATTCATCTCTGGGCGGAGGGCGGCCAGTACATCGCCCACGCGATGCCGCTTGACGTGATGAGTTGCGGGTCGACGGCGCAAGCCGCACGAAACACTGTCGACAAAGCCGTCCGTATTCGTGAGGACGGCTGTCGATGCAGGGTCGCTCGATCAGATTCTGGAGGAATGCGGGTACTCACGGCAAAATGGCGAGCGGCTTGCACCGGATTGGGTGGGGGTTGAACCACGATGAAGTCGTATCAATTCACAGTCGTCATGGAGCGAGACGAGGACGGGCGCTACGTCGTGATCTGTCCCACACTGCCGGGCTGCTACACCGAAGGTGAGACGCAGGAAGAGGCGATGTCGCTGATCGAAGACGCGATCCGCCTGCATGTCGAAGAGCGATTGAGCCGAGGTGAACCGATCTGTCAGGAAGTGGGGGTTTCACAGGTCAAGGTCGCTGTATGAGCGAGCGGCTTCCAGCGCTGTCCGCACGTCAGATTATCAAGGTGCTCGAACGACACGGGTTCGTCTGTGTCCGCCAAAGCGGGAGTCATGCGATTTTCCGTCACGCTGATGGCAGGGGAACGACTGTGCCCGTTCATGGGAAACGGGATATCGGTCGCGGGCTTCTTCGCCAGATAATGCGCGATGCGAATCTTGCGGCTGACGAATTGCGAAACGTGTAGTGCCGCGGGAAGAACTCGCGAAGTCATCAACTACGCAGATTCAGCTAGTGGCGACCGACACACCCTCGGTTTCCGTACGTTTCGCGAACAGCCCTGACAGCTTGCTCGTCATTGGGCCGGGTTGGCCGCTGCCAATCAGGCGGCCGTCGACTTTGACGACCGGGGCCAGCTCGCCCATCGTGCCGGTGCAGAAACATTCGTCGGCGCGATGGATTTCCGTCAGCGTCAGGTCTTGTTCGGCATGGGGGATACCGTTCTCCTTGCAGAGTTCGAGTACGGTCGCGCGGGTGATTCCCTCGGGGCAGGCGACGGTTCGGCTGGTAAGAACGTTGCCGCTCGCAACGATGAAGATGTGCGTCGCGTTGGTTTCGGCGACGAAGCCGCGGGTGTCGAGCATGATCGCGTCGTCGGCGCCGGCGGCGTTGGCTTCGATCTTCGCAAGGATCGACTGGATCAGATTGCAGTGATGAATCTTCGGGTCAAGGCAGTCCGGGGGAAAGCGCCGCACGCTGCTGGTGACAAGCGAAATGCCGGACTTGTCATAGACCGGCGGCTTGTGCTCCGCGAGGATGATGAGCGTCGGACCGGAGGTGTTGAGACGCGGGTCCATGCCGCTGGTGATCTTGACGCCGCGCGTGAGCGTCAGGCGGATGTGAACGCCGTCGGTCATGTTGTTGGCCGCGAGCGTCTTCTTAATTTCGGCGATGACCTCGTCGTCGGTGGGGATCTGTTCGAATGCCAGCGCCCTGGCAGAACCACGCAGGCGCGCCAGATGTTCCGTCAGCTTGAAGATGCGCCCCTTGTAGAGCCGCAGGCCTTCCCAGACGGCGTCGCCGCCCTGCACGGATGCGTCGAACGGACTCACACCGGCCTCGTCACGATGGACGAGGCGGCCGTTGATGTTGACGATCAGGTCCTTGTTCTTCGGGTTGAATGCTTGCTGCACGGGCAATGCTCCGGCGACGGAATGGTTGTTCACGGGCCGAGCCGTCGCGCGTAAAGGACAACATAATGGCGGAGGCATTCGTGGAGCACGCCTTCCAGTTCGGGCGGCACGGTTTCATACTTAGGTCGATACGGCTCGAAACCGGTCGACTTCTCCACGGCGGCGTACCAGTACGGAGCCCAGATGCCGTCTGTCTCGCGTCGGCCCGGCGGCCAGGTGAGCATGGCCTCGGTGAACTCCACGTCCAGCGCCTCGCAGAGCAGGCGTAGCATTCGCGGCGGGTCGGTCAATACATCGCGCGAATCGATCACCGGCGGCGGTGTTCCGGTCGCGCGGCGGACAAGTTCGAGAATCTCCACCTGTTGCGGCAGGCCGGTGTCTTCCACACGCGGGCGAGGGATGACCTTGATCAGCGAGGTGAGCATCTCGGCCGGATGGCGAATGAGCATGAAATGCCGCAGGCCGGTCAGCCAGACGCGATCGATCTCCGGCAGCAGGTGATGAGCCATGTGCTTCTGGAAGAAGATGCGTTTGCCCTGCGGAACGGGACCGGCTAGCCAGGCGACAACCTTTCGCCAGTCACTTTCGTGATCAGCGAGAATTTCATCGCGCCCCGGATGCGGTAAGCCCGTCTTCAGGAGATAGTGTGCGTAAAGCGGCTCGTCGCAAACGAAGGTATCCGGCCGATTGCCCCAGGCGCGCAACATGGCGGTGGAGATGTTACGCGGCCCGGACCACATGGCGATGCGTGACTCACTGTTCATATTGCACGGACAATACTCAGTGATTGACGGCGCCATCAAGCTGTTTGCGCCCGATGGTGCTTGTGCATTTTAACCGGCCTTCTCCGCCGCCAGTGCCCGCTTTGTTGCCTTCTCCGCGGCGTCCACCGGGAGAATGTACACTTCCATTGTCTCGATCAGCCCGGAGGGGTCGCTTGCGTGGTCTTCCGCGTCCGGCATTTGCGTGACAAAGATACCGACGACCTCTCCGCGCGGATTGAACACCGGCAGGCCCGCCTCACCGTCGAGGCCGCTGCCGGGAACGAGCAGCTCCCTCGGTTTGTGCAGAACGCCCGCCGCTCGACCCTCGTGAATCACGGCGGCACGGTCGAAGAACTTATCCAGCCGAACGATGGTCAGCAGCCGATCGCCGGGGCGCACGCGTGCCGATTTGCTCAGATCGATCGCGGGAAACTTCCGGCCGTCGGCATTTTTGATCTTCAGCCAGACGAGGTCCAGCTCCTTGTCCTGTGCCACGATTTTGGCATCCAGTCCTTCGGTGTCCTCGTCGATCAGGACCTTCAACTGCTTGGCCATCGCCCGAATGCCGTAGGCCTCAAACAGTCGCGAAGCGGCGAGCGACATGTTGGAACAGAGGATGATCCCTGACGGATCGATGATCGCGCCCGTGGTTTCCATCTCCTCCTCATCAGAGCCCTCGTCGTACTCGGTCTTGAGGACGTACTTGATCGTCACCAGCGCACGCGCCTGCCCGGAAAGGAGCTTCTCGTAGTCCGTGGGCGTATCCTCGCTCGAAGCATCACCTGCCACGGCGAAGGGCAAAGCCAGAAACGTCAACAGTAACATCATGACGACAATTCGGCGAAACGGCATGGTGTAAGTCCCTCTAGAGTAATGCATCGGCCGGGCCCTTCAGTTCGGCGGCGGCGGTTGCTCGTCAGTACAATCATCGGCGATTATACTCGTAACCTGATAGGCCGCCTGGCACGGCATTTGCCGCATGGTCAGGCGTCGCAAGTTGCAAGGAATACTACGTCACCGGCTGGAAGCACGGTGCCACACAATACGTATTTGCCTCACGAGGCAAGAAACAGATTCGGAGACACAAGCCATGATGAAACTACGACTCTTCACGCCCGGTCCGACGATGGTCAGCCCTGAGACGCTCCTGGAGATGGCCTATCCGCTGGATCACCATCGCACGAGCGGCTTCAAGGAGATGTTCAAGGAGTGCACCGAGCTGCTGTCTTACGTCTATCAGACGAAGGCCCAGCCGCTCATTCTGACCGGCAGCGGCTCGGCGGCGATGGAGGGGGCCATCCTCGGCTGCTGCAAGAAGGACGCCAGGACGCTCGTCTGTCACAGCGGCAAGTTCGGCGAGCGCTGGCAGAAGATCCTCAAGCGCTTCGGCCTGCCGCATGTCGAGTACACGCAGGAGTACGGCCACGGCTTTACCGCCGCGGGTGTCGCCGACATGCTCAAGAAGAATCCCGACGTGAAAGCAGTCATCTTCGTCCACAGCGAGACGAGTACCTGCGCCCTGTCCGATGCCGCGGGCATCGCCAAGGTCTGCCGCGAGCATGGCGCGCTGTCGCTCTGCGACGGGATTACCTCGATCGGGACGATCCCCTTCAAGATGGACGAATGGGGTATCGACGTGGCAGTGACCGGCTCGCAGAAGGCGCTGATGCTCCCGCCGGGGCTGGCGTTTGCCGCGGTGAGCGAGCGGGCATGGGAAATCATCGAGTCGCACGATTCGCCGTCGTTCTACAACGACCTGAAGGCGTACCGCAAGAGCCAGGCAGGCAGCGACGTACCGTGGACGCCGAACAATCAGCTTGTGAAAGGGCTGCGCTACACGCTGCGGCAGATCAAGGCCGAGGGGATTGAAAACGTCTGGGCGCGATCAGCCCGACTGGCGAAGGCCACGCGTGCCGCGGCGAAGGCACTGGGCCTTTCGATCTACGCCGCCGACCCGGTCGACAGCGTGACCGGCCTGAACATCCCCGCCGGCGTGGACGACGACAAGTGGCGCAAGACGATGCGGGCGAAGTACGGCATCCACGTCGCCGCCGGGCAGGGCGAGCTCAAGGGCAAGATGATCCGCCTGAACCACATGGGCTACGTGGACGAGGTAGACACCGTCGGCGCAATCGCGGCAATGGAATGGACGCTAGCGGAGCAGGGGTATAAGTTCGACCTCGGCGCAGGCGTGACGGCATTTGTGAAGGCGCTTCAGGGATGATCGGCCTTCACGGTATAATCCAGACGGGGGGCGAAAGGCGCTCCCAGGATGAAGCGATTATATGAAAAGATTCGCGAGGCCGTTGCCGACGGCCGATACGCAATCGGTGAGCACGCGGCGCACCAATTAGAGGAACGCGGAATACCAGAGTGGCAAGTTGTTGCAGCGGTGGCGGATGGCAAATTACTCAAAGAGCGACAGAGGGACCGTCCAAATCCAGCGGTCGAAGTCGAACTACTCTTGCCGGATGGAACGTCCGTAAAATCAGTGTGGTCGTGGTTGAAGGAGAATAACGCCGCCAAGCTGGTTACCGTTCATTACTTTGATAGGTGACTTATGCGACTTGAAGGTAAGCGGGTCAAACGAGTGCGATGGGTCCACAGCGGTCGCTGTGTCGTCAAAGTCGAGGTGGAGGCCGTCATCCCGATCGACGATCCGAGCGAGCCGTGTTTCGAGTCCGAAACCGTGGAGTTCCTGCGGCAGGTCCATGAAAGGGCCGAGGCCGGCGACATCGAGTGGCTCAAGGGCGTCGGCGAGGTCTATGCGAAGGTGCCGGCTTGACCGACGCACAGCGTATGGCTTTGTTATTCCGACGACCCGTCTTATAAGGCGACCGGCACCGACTTCCCGCGCGGTATCGCAGAGGAGCGCTGGCGAAAGGAGATTAAGACCTGCTTCGGCGTTCATCTGGCCACCGGGCAGGGCGAGCTCAAGGGCAAGATGATCCGCCTGAACCACATGGGCTACGTGGACGAGGTAGACACCGTCGGCGCAATCGCGGCAATGGAATGGACGCTAGCGGAGCAGGGGTATAAGTTCGACCTCGGCGCAGGCGTGACGGCATTTGTGAAGGCGCTGGACAAGGTTACATAAGTGGGCGATATTTAAGGCGAGGACAATAAAACTTGACCAATAACAGGTTTGGCACTAACTTGTAGATCAGAGGCGGCGAATCCTGATGACCATCATCAACGGCCATTTCGACGGACAGCGCGTGATCCTGGATGATCCGGTGCCGGCGGATATCGCGCCCGATACGCCTGTGCGCGTGCTTTTTGATGCCGGTGCAGCAAGTGGGAACGGCGACGGCCATGAGGTCCTTGCTGCCATCGCGCAGTTGGCAGTAGCGGACGATGACCTGCCCGCCGACTTCGCCGAGCAGCACGAGCACTACGTCAAGGGGACGCCCAGGCGGTGACCGCGACTTTCATCGACACATCGTTTCTCATTGCGCTCGTTCGTCGGAAGGACGCACTGCACGAGAGGGCCAGTGCCCTTCAAGCCAATCAGAAGGGTCCGTTACTGACGACGGAGTTTGTTCTTCTGGAGTTTCTGGATGCGCTGTGTTCGCCACCGTTGCGCAGCGTTTCCATGGAAACGGTCGCCGTGCTGCGTCAAGCAATAGCGGTTCGAATCGAGGCGGCGACGTCAGAATTGATCGCCGAGGGCATGCGCATATTCGAGCAACATTCCGACAAGAACTGGGGCCTTACCGATTGCATCTCATTCCATGTCATGCGGCGTGAAGGGCTTCAGGAAGCACTTACGAGCGACCATCATTTTGAGCAGGCCGGATTCCGCGCGCTGATGCGATAAACGATGCGTGTCGAGCAACATGCCGCCCATCACCGATGAGCTGATGAATCGGATGATGACCGCCGCCGCGAGAAACGGCATGGAGTGGATCAAACCGGCATGACGATGCCCGTGGAAGCATGAGGCCTCCTGACCATGCGTTGAAGCGGCTGCAATTGTATCCATGATGAAGCTGTCGGACGCCAGTGGCGTCCGACAGCTTCATCATGGATACGACGCTGCTCGAAAAGGCGTGAGCGTTTACCTCAGCAACCGTTAGGGTACCACTCGATAATGCCACGCCGTCCGGGGTGCGCGGCCTCTTCCTTGTCGTACCATTCAAAGGTCACCTTAAGCGAGATATTGAGTGCCTTGGCCAAACGGAAGGAATGATCACATGCCTCGTTCGCGGGAACACCTTGGATAGATAGATCGGCCTGGGGAATGTACTTGTACCCGTTGTCTTCGTACCGTCCCTTTCGAATATTCGCTCCAGAAACCTCGCGCAATGCATTGAAAGAACCGAGATGCTTCTGTGCCCTGGTATGCATCTCAAGCATAAGACTGTTCCACTTGGGCCGATGAAGCTCCCTTCCATCAATTGTCGCGGAGAGCAGGCGAGTATGTGTAAGCTGATGTGATTCAGGATTCAGACGTATGACGTCGCTATCGGCAGTCGATAGACCGTTCGCGTTAGAGACGTCGATTTGGGTGAGAGCATCATCGATCAGCCGTTCGACCCAATACTCGCGTGGCTGAAAGGGGTTGCTGGCGGCGAGCGATTTGAGTTTGGCATCATAAGCGTCTGAAATTGTGATCGTTGGCATTTTCGGGGTCTCCTTTGATTAGGGGGCACTTTATACAACTGTATATATAGTACCTCATAAAATTCGATATGGCAAGTAAAACACCATATAAATGGAGAAAGTTTTCGTAAATGGTGTTTTTTGGCTTAAAACGCGGCCTGTGTCATATGGATCGGTGGCACAAGTTCTATCTGCCGCAGGAACTCACTCCTGAGCGGGATGTAGAGTCGGATAGCGTGGCCGCGGCCCTCGACCAACCCCGCCGGTAACGAGTGAAGCGACAATGTCAAAACGGCCTGAACCACACCGGCTGCGGCCGACCCTTCACCTTGCGCGGCCGCTTGTAGCGCCTTACGCCTGAGAAGTGCCATTCATGCCCGTTGCAGGGCCTCTCACACTTGCCGTGTGCCGTGAACTGGAGCCGCGATAGCGGCGAAAGGACACGTGGCTGCAACTTGTACGCCACGTCCGATTCAATCGTGGGCCGCGCGGTCTCGCGGCCATTCGCCGCCCACGCCCAAGGCGAGGATCCAGACACTGCGCCAAGCTCATCCCTCGGCCTCTGCCGCGTCCGCCAAACCTTGCGAATACAGCTGCTCAGCCTCCTGTAGTTCTTCGAATGTTGCCCCGCGCTCGACCCTTGGCTCATAGGCGTCATTCAAATCTATGGTGAGTCCCGCGTCTTTCATCTCGCGCGCAAGCTGCATTTGCCATGCACCACCGTCATCGAATGGAATATAAAGTACGCCCAAGTAATCCGAAGGTAGCTCGACCTCACCCTTGACAAGGGCGCACACTCGCGAGCGGGTCAGCGTTCCGCAGAAAAAGCCGAGTTCCAAAATCACGTTCTGACGAGCGCGCGGCTTCAGACCTGCCTCGTCCTTCCCACCGACATCATCAGGCGTCAGTAACACGATAGCGAAACTGACAGAACTATGACCTTCAAACTTCTCGATAATCGTCCGACCACGATTCGGCTGTTCGTGAAGGATTACGGGTTTTAATCTGAGCCGGCTAACGAATCGTGCGACCATCTCTCTCGCGGCCTCATCATGGCCGTGGACAATGAAAACGGCTGAATCCTTCAGCGGTCCCTTCGGCTTTAGGCCGCCTGGAGTTGCAATCTCATCGATAAGCGGCAGTCGCTCAATAACCGATCTAAGCACATTTACGCTCTCCTGCATGTCATCCCAATAATAGTTAAGTTTCTGCCTAAGCGTAGGATCGAGTGAATAAACACCACTGGAAGAGTATTCAAAGTCCCTCGCAAACGATGGAGGAGATATAAACCGCTTGATCATCAATGTGACGAAGTCCATCCACCGTGATCGGTCGGCCCTAGCAGAGTCCAGTTCGGCTTCCTTGTCGATGCGTCGATCGCGCAACTCTTCGCCGATCTTGAGTTGAGCTGAAAGCTCCTTGTTTGCTTGCGAGCGCGATACAAGGAGTCGGGGCAGTTGTTCAGGCTCGGTTTCTCGCTTTATTTTCGCCATGGTGCTCTTAGCTTATTCGGCATCATTCCGTTGCCGAAGCATTCTACATGCCCGCCCTCTCCATTCGCCAGCCATATGCGAAGTTGATTCTGCTCGGCGAGAATCCTGCCCTCGTGAAGCCGCCTCACCGTTGCCAAGGCCCATGCTGGATGCCGCCCAGAAGACCGCACCTACTTCAATCGCACAAGTTTGCCCTTGCGCTTCACGATGTTCTTGTAATCCCACTGGATTTCGATCGACTTCTCAAGCCACCTCTTCAGGTCCCTGGCGACGATCTGATCGACGGATGTATACCGAAACTCCGCGGCCTTGAAGCTGCCTTCGGCATCCAGACCGGGTTCGTCGAAGGATTGACCGCTCCAGAAGAGCAGGCGAATGCAGTCTTTGAGCTTGCTGTAGCCGACAATCGGGTTCCCGTCCAGAAACCACACCGGGTGCCGGTGCCAGATTTTGTTCTCCGCCCCGTGTGGCGCAAGATTTCGATCGATGGCCTTGGCGAGGGCATCGCAGATGCGCTGGTCGCAAGCCGCCCCGCGTGAGAGGGCCGCATTGTACGCGAGGATGTCCTTGTGGATCGGCATCGGCAGCTCTTACCCCTTTCGCTTCACCATCTCGTTGACCCACACCGGTACATAGGGGATCGTGCAACCCTTGGAGACCGGCCAGTCTTTATAAAGGCCGATCTTTTCGCCGATGGCGATGGCCCGCTTGCGGTGCTTGGCGTGCTTGATGCCGATCGCGCCGAGGGTGTTGTTCATCGCCCACTGGGTTTCGGGTTTGGCTTTGGGCATTTCCTTTTCGATGCGATCGAGCAGGGCGGACAGATCAAGCTCGGCCGCATCCTTCCCACCCTTGTTGATCTTTGACGCGGTGAGATTCCACCCCGCGCGGGCGGCCCAGCCGTCTTTGTCCTTCATCCACTTCGCGCGAAGCGTTTCCTTCTCGGCGGGAGCTTGCTCTTTGATGATGTACGCATTGAGCCAGTCCGCCACCCACGCGAAGCGGGCCTCGCGCACCATCGTGTCGAGCTGCTTCGCGGAGAGTTCCCCGGGCTTCATGATGAGGATTGCCAGCAGTTGGGCATCGATGTTGCCGGTCTTCCACAACTGCAGCGCGAGTTCGTGATGGGTCTTGATCTTCTTCGCCAGCGCGCGGATGTCACCGGTCTTGACGCCGAACTGTTTGTCTGGGGGTGCGCCGGCAGTCCCATCAGGCCCGACCTTGGCGTTGTGCTTGCGCCGGGCGTCATCGCCGAGGGCTTTGAGCTGTGCGAGGATTTCTTTGACGGTCATAGGAGGGATTTTACAACCCGCGGAAGTACGCCGTCAACGATCCGTGACGCGCAGCAGAATCGCGTGCATGGCGAGGAAGCGCCAAGTTGTTTCGAAAAAAATGATTCGCGACGGTGCCCCGTCCCTTGTAAAGCAGGGACGGCGTACTGAAGGGATGCGGGTTTGAGCGAGGTCCATCACTCATCCGTCCCCCACCCCGGCCTGCGGCACGGGGTGGGGCACCCGCGCGGCGCAACCCTTTCAGGGTTGAACGGATGATCGGACACGCGACCCAGGGTAGGCCGCTCCGCGACCAACCCTGGGCTGTAGGCCGTAACGCCTTCGGCGTAGAATTTGCGGCCGGGTGTCATAGCCGCGTGTGGGTGGCATGGTCGTGAGAGTCAAAGGATCGTTCATGACCGAGCATACAAGACCGGAGAGCAAGTCAATTTTTCAGCCGAGAGCGGCCCCGGACGATCCACCGCGCGTGGCGCTGATCCTGCAGAAACATTCGGACGGCGTGCCGTACAAGAACACGAATCCCTTGTTGGGACTCGCCGCGGCTGTTGTGGTGATCAGCAGCTTGGCGTACTTGGAGGGGACGTTCGGTCGGGTTGGGTTCTGGGGTTTCCTTTGTTTGTTCCTGGTGTTTGCTGTTATCGTTTCGATGCGAATGAAGCATCGCCATCGGCCCGAGCGAATGCTCGCGCCGGAGGAGTTGTCGCCGCCCCGATCATCCGGGAGATTGACCGCACGAGGGAAAATAGAGGAGCTTTCACATCTGGCGGACATCGAAGATGTACCGTTCGAGCCCGTGATCGTTGAGCGATACACGACATCAAAATCCTTCTACTCGGTTATCCTGGTGGGGCTCTTCGCTGCAATGGCGCTCTCGTGTGGCTTCAGTAACGTGATGCCGATCAGGCAATATATTAGTGGTTTGGCGCTCGGGATCGGCACGGCGATCTACTGGTTCTTTGCCCGACTTCGCCCCGTGTACTACCGGATCGTGCCCGGCCGGATGGATGTCATGCAGTTTTCCGTCGTGTCGGGCAAGGCGACGCTGTTGCGACGGTTCGATCTGGGCGACGCGGAGGTCGAGGTCTCCTTTAAAGATCAGAAGGTATTCCTGCGCAGCGCCAAGGATGGATCGGAAGCCATCGCGATGTCCTCACTGACCGAGCCCTACCGTTTCGCACGTGCCATCCTGCATGCCGCGATCTGCACGAGCCCGGCGCCGCCGCTGCCGGATGATCAGCTTCTCGGATAATCCCCGGAAACCGGGGCGGCCGCAAGACCGCTCTCGCTTTGCCGTTCTATGCCCGTAGGTATAAACTGCCGGAAATCGCCCGTGGCGGTTTGCATTGGAGAATTGTTATGTCCGGCAAGAAAGCCCTTTTAGCTTCCTTCCTCCCTTTCGCGGGCATGGGCCTGTCGCAGGTCTTTTGCTGAGGGCATCCCCTTGCGGCGCTCGGTCCGGGCGCTATCGTCGTGGGAATACCCCTCGCCCTGTTCGGGTCGATCAGTGCCATCCGTTCGGCAAAGGATGAAACTTTCGGATGGCTTGCGCTCGGTCTTGTCGCCGTGGCCGTCCTGATTATCCTTCGCGTGGTGTACGTCGGTTTCTTCGGTGCGGATGCGCTTCAGACGGCGGGCTTGTAGTGCAAAAACTTCGTTCGCGGCCGTAGCGCCAGGCCTCGTGCCTGACGGTGGGTTCTCCGACGATTGAATTCGTCACCCACAAGGTGTGACGCTACAGCAATGGGTCATCCGCGCTAATTTGCCTCGACGTGCGCGGTGGTGGATGTCTTATTCGAGAGCACCTGCGCCGCCATGGTGAGATACGGCGGGTACAGCGTCTTGATCGCCTGTCGATACTTGTCGGTGTCGATCGTCTTGATGATGCCCGCGACCGGAAGGAAGTCTTCCTTGCCGACAACCGTCTCGTCGGAGATCAGCGAGCGCGCGGCGAAGTGATAACCTGAAGCGCCCTCTTTCGTGACACGAACGATCGACCATTTCTCGATCGAGGCGAATTGGCGATACACACTGACACGCACGCGCACGCGAAGCGCCGCATCCGCGTCGATCTCCTTGATCAGATCCTGCTCCACCTTTTCCACGGTGCGGCCGTCCGTCGTTCCTAGAATGACATCAAAACCGGACGCCGGCTCGATGACCAGCAATCGCGGCACGCCGACGTCGGTCCCCGCGACATTGAAGGCATGACCCAGGTCGGTGTGTCCCGGCTCGCCCAGCTTCAGCTTCTTGAAGGCGGCGGTCGAGCGGATCGACTCCTGCGGAATCAGGTCGAGACCTTCGGCCTTGAGTTCCTTCTCGAAGTGTTGAAGCATCTCGTCGGGCAGCTCCTTGCGAAGTTGCTCGTCGATCTGAATGCGAATGCGCCCCGCACCGGCCATGGACGTGACGAAACCGATGGGAATGAATTCATGAATCACCACGCCGGGCTGATTGTCGGCGAGTGATTCGAGTTTTTCGGTCACATACTCTACGGCGAACTCAAGCAGTGCGACCTTGCGATAACCGGTCGGGGGAACGTTGGACTCGTCCTGCTCCCAGTACGTGGCAGCAGCGGCTTTCAATTTCGCCGAGTCACCCAGATTTGCCTCGCTCAACCTGGCCGCCGGTTCGTGGCAGCCCGCCAGCGAACACGCGACACCCATCAGGACACTCGAAGTAATCAGCTTCCATGTCATCATTCAAATTCTCTTTCTTGCTTCGTCTGGTAAGGGGACTCTTGCGTCAGGAGGAAATCGCATTATAGGGCAAATCAACCGGCGTGTCGCAACTCCCCTGCCGCGCGTCACTTTCAGTCCAGGATCACTGTATTCGTACGCACAGCGTCGACAGCCGCCTTCCGAGCCAGAGTTAAAGAAGTTAGATCGCCCCGAGGAAGAACTGGCGGATGATGGTATTGATCGGGAGGGTGATCGAGCTGAAGGCCGTGCGCAGGCCCAGCAGCGCGGACTGTTCACGGCAGGTCGTGAGTTGAGTAGCCGTGCCAATGCAAAGGGCCGCGAGCATGATCCATCGTCGTTGACGTGTGCGCTTCATCCCGGTGGGCTCCGCAATCCTGCTGGTTCGCTTTTCTCGCATCAGGTCGCCGCTTCCATCACGCCTCATGCCGACTGACGCCGGCCGTGACCGTGGGTGACCTTCGAACTGACATTATAACATCGGCCGAACCCCGATGGAGAATTGAAACTCACCCGCACCCTCCGGCCGACAAACGTAGCCGCCGAGGTCGATTCGCCATATATTACCGAGTAACAGGCAATC
Organism: uncultured Planctomycetaceae bacterium; assembly: GCA_964385225.1. GTDB lineage: Bacteria > Planctomycetota > Phycisphaerae > UBA1845 > UTPLA1 > UTPLA1. Next base: position 11,446 of record CAYLOE010000006.1, on the reverse strand, counting down.
TACTCGGGGCAGACCATGAACCACTTTCCCTGTGACTTCTCCAGCGACACGCAGACACGCCCAAGCCCGGCCATGCGCCAGGCCATAGCCAACGCCGAAGTAGGCGACGAGCAAAAACGCGAGGACCCGACCGTCAACCGCCTGCAGGAAATGGCAGCGGAAATCACCGGCAAGGAGGCCGCTCTGTTCCTCCCCACCGGTACCATGTGCAACCTCATTGCCCATGCCATCCACTGCCGGCCGGGCGACGAAATCATCGCCGAGGCGACCACGCACCCGGTCCACTTTGAAGGCGGCGGGCCTGCGGTCCACAGCCGTGCATCGCTGCGCCTCCTTGAGACGGAAACCGGCATCTTCACCGCCGCTCAGGTCGAGGCGGCGATCCGTCCGGACGACCCGCACTTTCCGAAGACGCGGCTGGTCTGTGTCGAGAACACCCACAATCTTAAAGGCGGCCGCGTCTGGCCGTTGAACGCCGTTCGAGAAGTAGCGACCTGCGCGAAGAAGCACGGCCTGCTGCTGCACCTCGACGGCGCGCGGCTGTTCAACGCCGCCGTCGCCTCCGGCGTATCCGCGAAGGATTACTGCGAGCCGTTCGATTCATGCTGGTTCGATCTGTCCAAGGGGCTCGGATGCCCGGTGGGCGGTGTGCTGGCGGGAAGCCGGGAATTCATCGCCCAGGCGTGGCGATACAAGCATCTGTTCGGCGGCGCCATGCGACAGGCGGGCATCATCGCCGCAGCCGGTGTGTATGCGCTGGAACACAACATCCCACGTCTGGCCGAAGATCATGCCAAGGCAACGGCACTGGCGAAGGGACTGGCGGAGATCAAAGGCATCGAGGTCGAAATCGCCGGCGTCGAGACGAACATCGTCGTCTTCGACATCGGCGGCACGGGCATGCCGAGAGCGGATTTCCTCCAGCGGTTGGCGAAGGACGGCGTACGCTTCAGCGGATTGATGAAGCCCACGCAGCTTCGGGCCGTGACGCACCTGGATATTCCGGAAAACGGCGTAGACCGTGCGCTCGCGGCCGTACGCAAATCTGTGGCCTGATCTCGCAGGAAACGCCACGAAAGCCGGTATTCCGCTGCCTGCGTTCGCGATTGCGGAAGTTCAACAAAGTCATCAAGACTACATATGAAGCAAACCTGCGACTCGCTCTACAGGAGCGACTCAACTGGTAACACCATGCCTAAACTTTTCAGTTTCGACGTTGCCAATGCTCCGGGTTTCGACGGCAGTCGAGAATAGCGAGTATCACAATCACATCTTCCTCTACGGAGTAGAACACGCCATAGGGAAATGGTCGTGCCATCGCTCGTCTTACACTTGCGGAAACTGAAGGAAATGCAAGCGGGCGATCGATGATTGCCTCGATCGTTGACTGTACCGCCATCAGGAACTTCACCCGTAAGCCGCGCTCCTGTTCGCCATACCATCGCGCGGCCTCAGCCGCCTCAAGCTCCGCCTCCCTGCGAACGACGAGTCGACGAATCACGGATGGGTAAGTTCCTTAAAGAGTCGTTCCCTGACTTCTTCCCACGGAAGAGAACCGGACGGATCGGAATGAAGTGCTTCCAGGCGAGCTTCAAGCAGCGCCAACTGCTCAGGTGTCAACTCGACGGCCTCGGGCACCTCAGAGATGCTGTCCCAAAGATCCTCGACAAGTTGAACACGCTCGCGCGGACTCAGTTGAAGCGCTTGTGCCAGAAGAATCTCGCGTGTCATACCCTTATTATACGGTTCGGCTGTTCAGCTTCCAACCTTAGTTTACGCGACCCGGCCACGGGGCCGAGAACAAATGGCACCGCGACGCTCGGCCTTCGGGCCTTACGAACGGCCCCAAAGTCGCTAAAATACCGCCGATGAAGCTCTTGGGGATAAATGAATGATGCAGTCTGACCATCCATTGCTGCAACTCGCCCGGCGGCGCGTCGTTGTCATCGACGGCGCGATGGGCACCAGTATCTTCTCGCATGACCTGTCCGTCGACGGCGACTATCGCGGGTGCGAGAACTGTACGGATATCATCACGGATACCCGGCCGGAGGTCATCGAGGAGATTCACGCTTCGTTTCTCAAGGTCGGCTGCGACTGCATCGAGACCAACACCTTCGGGGCCAACAAGGTCGTTCTCGCAGAATTCGGCCTTGCCGATCAAACCTACGCGATGAACAAGAAATCCGCGGAGATTGCCCGGCGGGCGGCAGAGAAGTTCTCCACGGCCGAGTCGCCGCGGTTTGTCCTCGGCTCGATGGGCCCTGGCACGCGGCTACCCACGCTGGGCCATACGACGTTTGACATTCTCGAAAACAGCTACGCCGAACAAGCCCGCGGGCTGCTCGACGGCGGCGCGGATGCGCTCATGATTGAGACGTGTCAGGACATCCTGCAGGCCAAGGCGGCCATTTCCGGCGCCACGCTGGCGATGCACGAAAAAAGCCGCCAGGTGCCGCTTATCGTCTCCATCACGATCGAAGTCACGGGCACGATGCTCGTCGGAACGGAAATCGGCGCGGCGCTGACCGCGCTGGAGGCCTATCCGCAGATCGCCGTCATCGGGCTCAACTGCGCGACGGGTCCGCAGGAGATGTCGGAGCATATTCGCTTTCTCGGTCGGCACAGTTCGCGGCTTATCAGCGTCGTGCCGAACGCCGGGCTGCCACAGCTCGTCGACGGCCGCACGCATTACGCCCTGACACCGGCGGAACTGGCCCGCTGGCTCAAAGAATTCGTTGTCGCCGACGGCGTGAACATCGTGGGCGGCTGCTGCGGCACGACGCCGGAACATCTCGCGGCAGTCGTCGATGCGGTTCGCGGGCTCACGCCGAAGCCGCGCGAGCCCATGTGCCAGCCGAGCTGTTCGAGCATCTATCAGTCCGTGACCCTTCGGCAGGACAACAGCTTCCTGATCGTCGGCGAGCGCAGCAATACCAACGGCAGCAAGAAGTTTCGCGAGTTGCTCGTCGCCGGTGAGATTGACGGACTCGTTGAAATGGGCCGTGAGCAGGTCCGCGAGGGCTCGCATGTGCTCGATGTCTGCGTCGATTACGTCGGCCGCGACGGCGTGCCGGACATGGACCAGGTCGTCGCGCGGTACGTCAAGGACGTGACCGTGCCGCTCATGCTGGACTCGACCGAAGCCCCGGTGATCGAAGCAGGCCTGAAGCGCGCCGGCGGCAAGTGCATCGTGAACTCGGTGAACCTGGAAGACGGCGAGGAAAAACTGGCGACGGTCTGCCCGCTGCTGCGGAAGTACGGCGCCGCCGTCGTGGCACTGACCATCGACGAAGACCCGACGGAGGCGATGGCCAAGACCGCGGACCGCAAGGTGGAAATCGCCCTGCGGCTGCACAAGCTCCTGACCGGCAAGTACGGCATTCGTGAAGAGGACATCCTGTTCGACTGCCTGACGTTTCCCATCACGACCGGCAGTGAAGCCGATCGGCGGCTGGCTCTGGAAACACTGGACGGCATCGAGCGGATCATGAAGGAGCTCCCGCGCTGCGGGTCCATCCTCGGCCTGTCGAACGTCAGTTTCGGCCTCGCCCCGGCGGCGCGGGCCGTGCTGAACTCGGTCTTTCTACATGAAGCCATGCAGCGCGGCCTCACCGCGGCGATCGTCCACGCCAGCAAGATTCTGCCGCGCAACAAGATCAGCGACGAGCGCTGGGATGCAGCCCTCGATTTGATCTACGACCGCCCTCGCGACGGACGCAACCCGCTGCAACACTACATCAAGCTCTTTGGCGAAGGCGAAAAGGTCGGCGAAAAGAAAAAGTCGCTCGCCGATCTGCCCATCGAGGAACGCCTCAGGCAACGCATCATCGATGGCGACCGGATCGGCCTTGATGCAGACCTGAACGAGGCGATGGCCAAATACCCGCCGCTGGAGATTATCAACACCTTCCTGCTCGACGGGATGCGCGTCGTCGGCGATCTCTTCGGGTCCGGCAAGATGCAGCTCCCGTTCGTCCTTTCCAGCGCCGAGACGATGAAGGCCGCCGTGGCCTTTCTTGAGCCGCACATGGAGAAGGTCGAGGGCGACAGCAAGGGCACCATCATCCTCGCCACGGTCAAGGGCGACGTTCACGACATCGGCAAGAACCTCGTCGACATCATCCTGAGCAACAACGGCTTCACCGTTCATAATCTCGGCATCAAGCAGCCGATCCAGAACATCATCGAGGCCTTCGACAAGTACAAGGCCGACGCCATCGGCCTCTCCGGCCTGCTCGTCAAGTCCACCCTGGTCATGCGCGACGATCTGCACATCCTCAACGAGCGCGGGCTTACCATGCCGGTCATCCTCGGCGGCGCGGCGCTGACGCGCGGCTATGTCGAGAACGACCTGCGGGCAATCTACAACGGGACGCTTGCCTATGCGGGCGACGCGTTCGAAGGGCTGGCGCTCATGCGGCGGCTTTCCGAAGGGTTGCCGATCGTCGATCCAAATCGCAAGGTCGCGGGCGTCGCCAAACGGCAAGCTTCTGTAGAGAGCGCCGCCGCGCCGGTTTCCGTCTCGCGCAGCAGTGTGGCCGTCGATAATCCAATACCCGCGCCGCCGTTCTGGGGCTCGCGGGTTATCGAGCGGATCGACCTTCAGACGATCATGCCGTACATCAACGAGAAGATGCTCTTCGGCGTTCAGTGGCAATACACGCCCGCCGGCCGCAAGAAGGACGAGTACGACGCCTTCATCAAGAACGAGGTCCGGCCCATCCTGCACGAGCTGGCCCGGCGCTGTGCGAAGGAACGCATCCTCAACCCGCAGGCGGTCTACGGCTATTGGCCGGCGTGCAGCGAGGGCAACGACCTGATCATCTACGAGCCGCCGACGGGGGCAGAAGGTGGTAACGGCGTCCCGCCGGTCTCTACTCTCCGCGAAATCCTGCGCTTCACCTTCCCGCGCCAGACCGAGGCGCCGCACTGGTGCCTCGCGGACTTCTGGCGGCCTGTGTCGTCCGGCGACGTGGATGTCGTCGCCTTTCATCTTGTGACGGTCGGCCGTCGGGCCAGCGACATTGCACGTGAATGGTTTGAGGAGAACAAGTTCCGCGACTATCTGCATCTACACGGCCTGTCCGTCGAGGCCGCCGAGGCAATGGCCGAGTACTTGCACAAGCAGATTCGCATGGAACTGGGCATCGCAGACAAGGACGCCCGCGAGGTCCGTCGCCTTTTCCAGCAGGGCTATCAGGGCAGCCGCTACAGCTTTGGCTACCCCGCCTGTCCGCATCTGGAGGATCAGGCCAAGCTCTGGCCCCTGCTGGAGCCGGGCCGCATCGACGTGACGCTCAGCGAGGAATTCCAGCTCGATCCCGAGCAATCGACCAGTGCGATCATCGCTCATCACCCGGAGGCGAGGTACTTTAATGTCCGCGGCGCCGTGGTGGATACACAACTCGCCGAACGCATCGGCCAGGCATGAACACCAGGGGATAATCGCTGAAATGAAGGCACGGCTGCCCTCGGGGAAGGGCGATCATCAGGGGAAGGGCGACAAAAACCGTCCTGATTCAGCCCAAAGGGCCTTCGTCGCAATCGGTCGAATTGACACGCAATCGAGCGGCTTGAGGGCTGGCCAACTGCCGATATTCTTTCTATCATTGCACCGTTCTTGTTCGGGCATCGGATTTTGAGCGCGGTAGGCCCGGCCGGATTAATTGACAAACCCCCCCCGGAGAAACGAGTGGAACTCCCTCGCCGCAAACCAGACGACGTGTACATTCCAGATGGCGCCTTCACGGCGATGATCAAAACCCTGCGTCAGCGCACGGACGCGCACGACCTCGCCATCGCGATCGTCTACGCGTTCGACTACCGCACCCGCATGTTGCCCTACTGGTACGCCGACAAACGGATGGCCCCCTGCTCCGTGCGCACCCTTGGCGACTGTCTCCATGCGGCCGGTTTCAAGAACGTTCGCATCGTTCTTCAGCAGTGGACGCCGAACTTCAAGCCCAGTAAGGCCAGACTCGGCGGCAAGCCGCTGGACATCCTTCTGGTCTCGTCCATGCAGGTCCACGCCGAGAAGTCCTACGACATCGTCCGCGATGCCTGCCGCATGGGTGACAACCGCCCGCTGATCCTCGCCGGCGGCCCCAAGGCCATTTATGAGCCGACCGATTACTTCGACCTCGGCCCCGCGGAGGGTGCGAACGGAGCTTCGTCGTCCTCGTCAATCGGCGCCGATTGTGTCTCGACGGGCGAGGCCTACGTCTTCCTCGAACTGCTTAACGCCATCCTCGATCGCAAGGGCACGCAGGATACGTGCCTGGAGGCCTTCGAACGCACCCGCTTCGAGGGCGCCCTCGACGAAATCCCCGGGCTGGTCTATCTCTCACCCGACGCCCCGGCCCACCGACCGTTTGCGATCAATACCGGTGTTCAGCGACTCCTGCGCGACATCGACGAGATGCCCATGCCCGACGCGGGCTATCGCATGCTTGAGCCGCCTCACCGCCGCGAAACGCTCGCGCCGGCACCTTATCCGCCCCGCAAAGTCGGCAAGCTCTCCATTATCGCGTCGGTCATATCGACGCACGGGTGCAAGTTTGCCTGCACCTACTGCCCCATCCCCGCGGTCAACCAGCGCACCTGGCGTCACAAGAGCCCCGCGCGCCTCGCCGCGGAGATCAAGCACATCTGCGAAAACTTCGGCATCCACGAGTTCTTCAGCACCGATGACAACTTCTTCAACAACAGAGAGACCGTCATCGAGTTGATGACCGCCATGGCCAATACGAAGGTCAACGGCAAGCCGATGGGCGAGGTCATCCGCTTCTACACCGAAGCCACCGAGTTCGACGTCCATAAGAACCTTGACATCCTCCCGCTGTGCCGCAAGGCCGGCATGAGAGCCATCTGGTTCGGCATCGAGGACATCACCGCCGAACTGGTCAACAAGGGGCAGACCCCCGGCAAGACCACGATCGTCTACGATGCCCTGCGCGGTCTCGGCATCGAACCGATGGCCATGATGATCCACAACGACGATCAGCCGCTACGCTCGCCGAACGGTTCACTCAACGGCCTGCTCAATCAGGCCCGTTACATGTACGACAAGGGCGCCGTCTCCTATCAGTGCACCTACCTCGGCCCTGCGGTCGGCACGGCGGACTTCGAGCCCGCCGCGAAGGAACGAAAGATTTTCAAACGCGTCGCCGGCCGGCTCATCCCACAGGCCTACCAGGACGGCAACCACGTCGCCTCCTCCAAGCATCCGCGCCCGTGGGAGCGGCAGGTCAACGTCATCCGCGCCTACACGACGTTCTACAACCCGGCCAACTTCGTGCGCATCCTGCTGAACTGGCGGAACGACTCGCTCGCTCCTCGACGCCTTCTTTTCCAGGTGATCGGCCAGATCGGCATCCTCATCAGCGCTCCCCGACTGCTCTGGTGGGCTCGCAAGCTCAAGAAGGGCCCCATCGAGTTCTGGGATGGCCTGCAGCCGGCGCGCATTCCGATGGTCGACGCCCATACCGGCGAGCAGATCAACTGGGCGATCGAGCAGCTACCGGTTCCCGAGGTGGACGAGCTGCATACCCAGCGATCGGAGCCACGAAGGTCCGCCCTGGTGGCGCCGCGCGTGGATCACGCAAGACTCCAGCCCGCAGCCGGCTGATAACCCAACCAACCTAGCCCCGCACCGAGTCTCGACGCCTATCGTCGCGATCTTTCGGCGTATTGGCGTTTTGGTGTTTCCCGTGGTTCACAATCCTATCGCAAGGGCCTACAATGCCGCGAACGGACCATGTCGCAACCATTCGACCCGCTCCTGATTACCCGTCAGTCCGATCTCGATCGACTCTGCGAGGCCATTCGCGCCGAGGGCGCCTTCGCTTTTGATACCGAGTTCGTCGGCGAAGACAGCTTCCAGCCGGTCATCTGTCTCCTTCAGATCGCCTCCGAGAAAGTTCACGCCGTCGTCGATCCGATGGCTTCCGAGATCGACGACACCGCGATCTGGAACCTCGTCGCCGATCCGTCTGTCCGCAAGCTCGTCCACGCAGGCAGTGAAGACCTCGCCCAGTGCGTCAAACGAATCGGCCGACCTCCCGCCAACGTCGTCGATCTCCAGATCGCCGCCGGCTTTGTCGGTCTGGGCTATCCGATCAGTCTCTCCCGGCTCACCTCCGAGGCGATCAAAGTCAAGCTGCACAAGTCGCAGACGCTTACCGATTGGCGACGTCGACCGCTCGGCGAGGAACAGATTCATTACGCCGTCGAAGATGTCATTCACCTGCCCGCCATCGACCGACACCTGATGCGCCGGCTCGATGCGCTCGGCCGAACCGACTGGCTGCTTGAAGAATGCGAAGCCCTGTGCCGAACCGCCGCCCGGCCCAGTAACGACGAAAAACGCGCGAAGCGCCTCAAGGGCAGCGCCACCCTGACCCGCAAGCAGCTTGCCATCGTTCGCGCCATTCTTGAAGTGCGTGATCAACTGGCCGAGCGTTATAACCGTCCGTCGCGAGCCATTCTCAAGGATCATCTGGTTGTCGAGATCGCTCGCCGCGGGTGGACCGAATCGGACAAATTGCGAACCCTTCGCGGCCTGTCCGTTTCCAACTCCGATCTGAAGCGATTTGCCGACGCCGTCGCAACCGCCAAGGCCTCTGACCCGGAGTCCTGGCCCCTGCCGCCGCTGGAGGAGCCCTCGCCCGAGGAAGACATGCTCCTGTCCTTCCTCGCCACCATCCTGCGCATCTACTGCGAACAGCACGATCTGGCTTACTCGATCCTCGCCACCAAGCAGGACCTGCGACTGTTTCTCAAGTCCTCGGAAGACGGCGACGCCCTCGATGTTCAACCCGCCCTGCGAACCGGCTGGCGTGCCCGGGCCGTCGGTGAACTCCTCGACCGCGTCCTCACCGGCCGCGCCGCCGTCCGCCTCGTCAAAGAGGGCAAGTCAAGCCGTTTGGTTATCGAGTAACCCCCCGGTTATCTTTAGGCATGTGGCCGTGTGTCAAAGGCCAACGGCAACGGAGACGCCGGCATGTTGCCGGAGTGTGCCCGGGGCCGTCAAGCTCTGCGTGCTGATCCCCATAAACCCTCCGTCATACGGAATCGTCTCATGCCTCGGACCATCCTCAGTGTCAACGACGTGGCAGCCAGTCTGCACGTCTCGGCCCGCGAGGTCATCCGCATGGCTGAGCAGAAAATCCTGCCCGCCGAGCAGGTCCGCGGGCAGTGGCAGTTCCGCGCCGGCGAAGTCTCGAACTGGATCGAACAGAACATGGAAGCGCTGCCCGAGCGGCGCAAAAAAGATCGCCATCCTGCTGCCCCCGCCGCGCTGCTGCTCACACCGGCCCTGCGCGACTCGGGCATCGCCATTGATCTGCTCGCCAAGACCAGAACTTCGGTCCTTCGCGAGCTGGCTAGACTCGCTGAAAACGCGGACTCCACGATCGACGCCGGCGCTCTCCTGCAATCGCTTCAGGAGCGCGAGGCCCAGTCCTCCACGGCCCTGCAGGATGGCGTGGCGATTCCCCATCCCGCTCGGCCGATCTATCTCGAAACCCCGATCATCGCCGCTGCTCGCACCGCGCAACCCGTCGTCTTCGGCCAGCGTGACGGTGGCCTGACCGACCTGTTCTTCCTGGTCTGCTGCCCCACGCAAACGGACCACCTGCTCTTTCTCGGCCGCCTGTGCCGTCTGCTGATCGATCGAACCCTGCAGGACAAACTGCGCGCCGCCGAAACCGTCGCCGAATTTTCCCGCGCCCTGTCCGTCGCCGAGAAAGCGCTCTGCAAGGATTGATCGCGCACGCTCGCTCGTAGGTGAATCCCCTTTCACACCCCCTTCCAACGTTTTGGCGTATTTGCGTTTTCGGCATCTGCCCCCGCTTGACCCGCCCCCGCCCCATCCCTAACATGGGTGAACTGCTGACACGTAATGAAGCATTATGGACGGCCCGTCGAGGTTCACGCTGCTCCTCGACCTGCCAATGGGGTACCAGCAAACTCGCTTGAAACCGCTGCCCGGTGTTTCCGACCTCGAAGCGCCGACGCAATTCGAGCCGGAAAAAATGGCGATCTTCTCTTTCATGTCCACTACCACCCACTTTGATCCGTCCGCGGCCGTCACCGCCTTCCGCGAGGCCGCCCGGCTGAACAACGAAGACCCACACCGACAGGGCGGCATCATCCGGCTGCCCGCCTATGGCCAGTGCGTCATGACCGGCGACCTGCACGGCCATGTGAAGAATTTTGAAAAGCTCCAGCGTTATGCCATGCTCGACCGCGCCCCGGCTCGGCATGTCATCCTTCACGAGATGGTCCACGCAGAGAAGCGCGGCGACGCCATCGACCATTCGCACGAGTTGCTTCTGCTGGCGGCGAAGTACAAGTGCGAGTTTCCCGAGCAGGTCCACTTTCTCCAGTCGAACCACGAGCTGGCCCAGTTCACCGGTTATCCCATCGCCAAGAACGGCCGACTCGTCCTCAACGACTACAACGACTCCGTCGCCATGGCCTACGGCGGCGAACGTGCCGACGAAGTCCTGCGAGCCATGAACGAGTTCATCGGCTCCTTCCCCCTTGCGGTCATCACGCCCAACCGCATCTGGATGTCGCACTCCCTGCCGAACGCGTGTGACATGGACGACTTCGATCTGACCGTCTTCCAGCGTGTGCCGACGCCCGAAGACCTGCAATACAACAAGAGCATTTTCAACCTCGTCTGGGGCCGAAATCAGACGACGGAGCAACTTGAAGCATTCGGCCAGGCCGTCGGCGCCGACATCTTCATGACCGGCCACCAGCCGCAGGAGATGGGTTACACCGTCGAGTTCGACCGTCTGATCATCCTCGCCAGCGACCACAACCACGGCAGTTTCCTGCCCTTCGACCTCTCCAAGCCGCAGACGGTGGAGGAACTGGTGAAGAACATCCGCAAGTTCGTGGCGATCGGCTGACGCGAGCGCTCGCCGCCCCCAATCCGAGCACGTGCCGGCGATCTGAACCCGCAGCGCAAGCGAGGGGTTTCAAGCAATTACAGTTCTACCTGGCACTGGTCACCAACTGCGCTCCAGCGGCAGGCCCAGTTCGCGCTTTTTGTCGATCATGCGGCGGAACTGTTCAGCGGTCGATTCCTCGCAGTCGCCGCCCCAGCATTGTTCGTAAGCCCAGTCGTAGAAGACTTCCCATGCGGCAGCTTCGTCGAACGAATCCTCGAAGGATGAATCCGCTTCGTCGCCGCCGGACATCCTCATCGACTCGCCGCCGCCCATCATCATCTCGCCTTCGCACTCGTCAGGGATGCCGTTGGTATTTGCATCCTCGCTCGTCTCGGCGGCGATGTCGCATTCGTCGGGAATGCCGTTCTCGTTGCAGTCGTCGCACGCCGGATCATCTTCGCACGCCGCGATATCGCACTCGTCCGGGATGCCGTTGGTATTTGCATCCTCGCTCGTCTCGGCGGCGATGTCGCATTCGT
>CAYLOE010000005.1:0-203926 GCA_964385225.1 uncultured Planctomycetaceae bacterium | reverse complement strand
TCGCCGCCGAGACGAGCGAGGATGCAAATACCAACGGCATCCCTGACGAGTGCGATATCGCGGCGTGCGAAGATGATCCGGCGTGCGATGATTGCAACGAGAACGGCATTCCCGACGAATGCGACATCGCCGCCGAGACGAGCGAGGATGCAAATACCAACGGCATCCCTGACGAGTGCGAAGGCGAGATGATGATGGGCGGCGGCGAGTCGATGAGGATGTCCGGCGGCGACGAAGCGGATTCATCCTTCGAGGATTCGTTCGACGAAGCTGCCGCATGGGAAGTCTTCTACGACTGGGCTTACGAACAATGCTGGGGCGGCGACTGCGAGGAATCGACCGCTGAACAGTTCCGCCGCATGATCGACAAAAAGCGCGAACTGGGCCTGCCGCTGGATCGCGACTGGTAGCTCGCGCAGTCGCGCAGCACGGTAAATCGCCCGGGTCCCCCCATCCCTTGCGCAAGCAGGGATGGGGGACAGAGCAATCCCCGGCGCGCACACTGAACTAGGTTCTTCTCTGGATCATCACTGCGCGCAGCATTGCGCCGATCGGAGTAAAATTCAGGGAATTCAGCTTTGTTCAACATGCTATTATTTCTTGCAGCCCGATCGCGGTGGTCGATGTGTTGCGTGAATCGATTCGCCGTCCCGGCCTGCGGCACGGGATGGGGCGCCCGGCACGCCAAAAGCCGGCTTGAAGCCAGGAACAAATAGCGCGTTGTAGTATTTAACGACTCACCGGGAATCCGTGAGAAACCCCAAAAAAACAATGCCCGACCGGATTCCACCGATCGGGCATGCTTTGCAGGAAAGGAGCGAAAAAAGGAGCAGGATTACTCTATCTACGCCGCCCTCATCGAGCGGGTTCGAAACGTTTTCATTTTTGCTTCATGCCGACGCGGTAGCTGCGATACTGTCGCTGCGGGTTACTGCGTTCCTGGAACTCATTCCCGCCGAAGTTATCCCGATAATACTCCACAAAATACGTCTCCTGCGGGCCTACATACTCTCCATCCGTCGCGGGCCACGGGCTCCGGGCAATCCGCGTGGCCATCGGGGCGGTCGGCTCGGCCCCCAGCAGGACCGTGGACCGTGCCTGAGCGTAGGGAACCGGGGCCTTCTTCTTCCCACAACAACCGGCCCCGATACACAGCGACGCCAAAAGCGCCAACCCCGAGATTCCCGTCATGAATTTCAGCATCTCTCCCTCCCCCACTCGCTCTCACGCATCATAGAGGGCAAGGCCTGTTCCACGCCAGACCGTGCTGTCGCCCGCCAGGATTTCGCTTCGTCCGCGCTTGCCGCGGGAACCGTCAAGATCGCCGCAGCGCCTTACTTATATCTTAGGCGCGGATTATCCACGTCCGAGATGGCGGACGGTTTGTGTGGACTGGGCAAGTGCTATCGAATGGACGCAACACGCGGACTGATCCCGCGCGATGCACCCAAGAGCGATGTTCGCTGCATTCGAGTCGAGTCGTGTTGCCGCCTGATGCTCAAGCAGAGCACAAAACGGTCGGCGTCAGATCGCTCCGGCAAGGTGCAGCATGAGGGCCTTTTGGGCGTGCAAACGATTCTCGGCCTGATCGAAGATGGCCGAGCCCGGCAGGCGCGTCACGTCGTAGGTGATTTCCTCGTTGTAGTGCGCCGGGAGGCAATGCAGAACGGTGCAATCCGGCTTCGTGAGCGACATGACCCTGGCATTCACCTGATACGGGATGAAAATCTTCTTCCGCGCTTCGGCCTCGGCCTCCTGACCCATGCTGGCCCAGACGTCTGTATAGATGACATCCGCCCCGCGCACGCCGGATTCCATGTCGTTCGTGACCTTGATCTCCGCGCCGCTCTGTTGACCGAGTTTCCGGCTTTCTTCCAGCACAGCAGCGTTCGGCTCGTAGCCCTTGGGCGTGACGATCGTGACGTGCATGCCGGTCAGGGCGCCGCCGTACATGAGCGAGTGAGCGACGTTGTTGCCATCGCCGCAATAGACGAACTGCTGGCCTGCGAGCCGGCCTCTTCGCTCGATGATCGTCTGCAGATCGGCCAGGGTCTGACACGGGTGCTCGTGGTCGGACAGGCCGTTGATCACCGGGACGCGCGAATACTTCGCCAGATCTTCGACGATGTCATGCCCGAAGACGCGGGCCATGATCATGTCGGCCATGCGCGAAAGCACCATGGCGATGTCTTCCGTCGTCTCGCGCTTGCCGAGACTGATATCCGTCGGCGCGAGATAGATCGCGTGGCCGCCGGTCTGCGTCATGCCCGCCTCGAAGGAGACGCGCGTTCGCAAGCTGGGCTTCTGAAAGATCATCGCCAGCGTCTTGCCGGAGAGCTTCTGCCGAAACTCGGCCGGTTGCTTCTTGACCTTCGCGGCGCTCTCGAGCACCCGCGCCAGCTCCGCGGGGCTGAGGTCTTTCATGTTCACAAAATGACGGCCTGCCAGGGATGTCGACATCTTTTTAAGCTCCAGTTAAAACCACACCGGTTTCACGGCCACGATTCTAGCGGCGGGACCGGTTCGTTGGAATATCTCCGAGGAAGGAAACCCCGATGAAGGCATTTCGAATTCCGTAATGCGAGGAAGCAACGGTGCGGCTCTTGCCTGATTTCAGAGGCCGGCAGATCCGACTTACGGACGAGCGATAGGCCCATATTCACGAGCACCCGGAAATGATCGGGATGGAAGAAGCAATTCCAGAAACCTTGTCTCTTCCCCAAAAAGTGATACAATCAAGTAGCGATTCGCAACTGCGACTTCATTACCGGTATTACCTTGGTACGCGCGTAGGTGACAAGTGGCTATGCGTAGTGGTGAAGTTCGGCGACGATGACGCGTTCGTGGTAACGGCTTATTTGACCAATCGGCCGAAGCAAAGAATCGTGATATGGCCCGAAAGTCATTAAAAGTCTGGTTTGATCCCGAGGGCGACTTTCTCGAAGTCCTCTTCGATTCGACGCATCCGGGCTACTTCCGTGAGACTGCCGACGATCGGGTCATGGAGAAAGTTGACGAGCAGGGCAACCTACTCGGCTTTTCCATCCTTCACGTCAGCTCTCTACAATCCGGCGCGCAGCCAATCGAACTCGCGCTCGCCTAATCGGTATAGCTGCAGGATAACGCAGGTTAACTTCAACGGCCATCGAGGAGTCGGTGGACGATTCACTCTGTCGGGCTACGACTCGCGTCGCGTGAACACTGCCGTCCGGGTTGAATAACCCATCCATGATCGCTGCTGCTGCAGCACCGAGTCCACCCCGGTGAGGATGCATCCGCTCATTGCGCCGAGCGTTTCGCCCGCGGGCCGCCATGTGCGAACCACCTTGCTCAGTACGCGGGAAAAGGTACGCCAGTAGAGCGACATCAGTCGGTAGCTCGCGCCGGCTGAACCGACCTGTCCATTGGAGAAATAGAAAACGGGGCAGACCTCCGTAAGCGAGAAGCCCAGTGGTGCGAGCGTCTGCTCGTATTCCTCCAATGTGTGATACGCCTGATGGGTATCCGCAGGCAGCTTACGATCGGGAAAATTATCCGAGACGATCAGCCGACCACCCGGTCGAACAGTGCGGCCGCAATGCAGCAGGGCCTCGAAGAAAAGCTCGTCCTCGACGATGTGGTAGAGCATGTCCATTGCCGAGACCCAGTCGTGGCGGCTGGTGATTCCGTCGGCCGGCAATGGCGCGACCTCGTCGGGCAGGCCGCATGTGATGTCGCAGACAGCGAAGCGATACGCCGGAAACTCCGCGCGTGCTCGATCGACGGCCGTCGGGGAGATATCCACACCGCAGACATC
The DNA here is from genome assembly GCA_964385225.1 of uncultured Planctomycetaceae bacterium. Lineage (GTDB taxonomy): Bacteria > Planctomycetota > Phycisphaerae > UBA1845 > UTPLA1 > UTPLA1. The sequence continues at coordinate 200,130 of CAYLOE010000005.1, read as the reverse complement.
GCGGATGCCCAGCTCCTTGTAGAGGCCGATGTAAAACGCCGAGCCGAGGCCGACATCGAGCACTCGGTCGTCGGCTTTCAGCCCGTGCCGCCGCGCGAGCGCGAGAAAGTGTCGCCGCCGCAGGCGATAGATCCAGCGATTGTAGTTTTCGCCGAGCCCGACGTAGCCGACGCGCTCGTAGTGACCGAGCGTGTCGTGGCGATCGAGCCATTCGGCGGCGGTGGAGGGCCCGTCGGACGGCGGCGTTGTTGGATGAGATGAATCTCTCACGGGAGGAATCATACCGTGATCTATGGCGGGTGTGCGTTCGATGGTGAGCAATGCACCTTTACGCGAGACGTGGATGGCTTCGGATGATCTTCGCGAGCGCGTTCGCGCCTTCACCGGCGAGTTCATAGGACACTCGAAGCGCCGGCTTGTTGAGCTTCACCAGACGCGTCAGGTCGATTGGTGTGCCGATGAGCACTATGTCGCAGGGCGTTGCGTTGATTGACGCTTCGAGGTCGGCGATCTGCTCGCGGCCGTAGCCCATCGCGGGAAGGATGTCCGTCAGGTGGCGGTACTTGGCGAAGACCTCGCGGATCGAGCCCGCCGCGTGGGGCCGCGGATCGACGATGGCCGCCGCGCCGAATTGCCGCGCGGCGACGTGGGCCGCGCCGATGGTCATTTCGCCGTGCGTCAGGGTCGGGCCATCCTCCACCACCAGCACGCGCTTGCCGCGAATCTGCTGGCTTCCTTCGCAGGTGATGGCTGAATCCGCACGGAGCACCTTCGCCCGCGGGTTGTGCGTCCGGGCGTTCGCCTCGACGACATCAATATCGTCCACGCGGGCGGTGTTGACCTTGTTGATGAGGATCACGTCGGCCATGCGAAAATTTGTTTCGCCGGGGTAGTAGGCCAGCTCGTGGCCGGGGCGGTGCGGGTCGGCGACAGTGATGTGCAGGTCGGGCTTGAAGAAGGGCGTGTCGTTGTTGCCGCCATCCCATAGGACGACATCGGCCTCTTGCTCGGCGGCGGCGAGAATCTGCTGATAGTCGATGCCGGCGAAGAGCAGGTTGCCGCCGGCAATGTGCAGCTCGTACTCCTCGCGCTCCTCGATGGTGCATTCGTAGCGATCCATGTCATCGATCGTCGCGTAACGCTGGCAGATTTGTTTGGTCAGATCGCCGTAGGGCATCGGGTGCCGCACGACGGCGATGCGCTTGCCCATCTCGCGAAGGACGGCGGCGACGCGGCGCGTCGTCTGGCTCTTGCCGCAGCCGGTGCGCACGGCGCAGATGGCCACGACCGGCTTCTTTGACGGCAGCATCGTCGGCTTCGTGCCGATCAGGCCGAAATCCGCCCCCGCGGCGCCGGCGCGACTGGCCAGGTGCATGACGTAGGCATACGGCACATCGGAATAACTGAAAACGACAAGGTTCACGCCGTGCTCGGTGATGAGCGACTCCAACTGTACTTCCGGATGGATGGGGATGCCTTCGGGATAAAGCGCGCCGGCCAGCTCCGGCGGATAACATCGGCCGTCGATGTTTGGAATCTGCGTCGCGGTGAAGGCCACGACACGATAACGATCGTCGCCTCGATAGCAGCAATTGAAATTGTGAAAGTCCCGCCCGGCTGCGCCGAGGATAAGGACATTTATTGGCGGAGTTGACGAGACCATGGAGAATCTCCCTTTTGCAGCGCTCGCTAGTCCTCCAAAGTTTCTTGAATGACTCGGATTCGCTCGCGGAGGTCCGCCGGAAGTGCATCGAGGACACTCTCGTCGATCAGGCCAACATCCAGCATGTCCGCGATATGAACGCGATCGATGTCCCGAAACGAGGTCAGCTTCATGCGCACGAGTGCTGGAAGATCGAGCACCCAGAATTCTTCCGGGTCGCGTACTGCCTCATCAAGCCGCGGAGCTGGGTGCAGGTAAGAGGGCAGCACGCGCTCGCCGGCCCATACCAGGTGAACGCCAGATCGGCGGTCCGGCTCTTCGGGATCGATGAAGAGAACTAATCGCCGCAGGTCCTTCCGCTCGAAGCCAAGTCCCTGCATGACCGCGGCCACGCGCGGTTCGTCACTCCGTTCGACCAGCAGGACGACGTCCTTCGTCGCCCGCGTGGCGCTGCGATTTTTTCGGCCGACCCACGTCGCCACTGCGTTGCCCCCAATAACGGCATAACGAACACCGGCAAGGTCCAATGCCGCTGCGACGCGTTTTAGCCGTTTTTCGACGCGGTCAACCGCCATCACATATGCCTGAAAGGTCGCCGTGCCCATACCCCCATTATAGCAAGTGTCGCAAATCGGGCGAAGCCAATCGATTGTCAATCGGCGAGCTTACTTCACCGGCTTGGCCGACTGGAGGATCGGGCCGATGCGTTCCATAGCCCAGTCGATGTCTGCCTTCTCGATGACAAGCGGCGGTGCAAAGCGGATGACATCCTCGTGGGCGTCCTTGCAGAGCAGGCCCTCTTCCATGAATTTCTCGCAGAACCAGCGGGCTTTCGGATAGTCGGACTTGATTTGCACGCCGATCAAAAGGCCGCGGCCGCGTACCTCTTTCACGGCCGGCGCGCCCACGGCTGTAAGCTTGCCGCGGAAGTATTCGCCCAGTTCCTTCGCCCGGCTGTCGAGTCCTTCGTCTTTGATGAGCTCAATCGCCGCGCGGGCCACGGCACATGCCAGCGGATTACCGCCGAAGGTTGAGCCGTGGTCGCCGGGCTTGAAGACGCTCATGATCTCGCGTGAAGACACGACCGCGGAGATTGGCAGCACACCGCCGCCCAGCGCCTTGCCCAGACACATCGCATCGGGCCGCGCTTCGGGGCCGTCATGCTGCCAGGCGAATCGATAGCCGGTGCGACACAGGCCGGTCTGAATCTCGTCGGCGATGAAGAGAATCTTGTGTTTGTCACAGATCTTTCGCACTTCGCGCAGGTAGCCGTCCGGCGGCACGAGGATGCCACTCTCCGCCTGAATCGGCTCGACGAAGAATGCGACCGTGTTCTTTGTGATGGCCTTCTCCAGGGCCACGGGGTCGCCGAACTTCACCCGTGGAAAGCCCGGCGTAAAGGGGCCGAAGCCCTCACGATACTGCGCATCCGTACTAAAGCTGACGATGGTGATCGTGCGGCCGTGGAAATTTCCCTCTGCGCAGATGATCTCCGCCTTGTCCTTTGGCACGCCCTTGACCGTGTAGCCCCATTTGCGAGCCATCTTGAGGGCCGTCTCGCAGGCCTCGGCGCCGCTGTTCATCGGCAGCACGGCCTCATAGCCGGACAGATCGCACAGCTCCCGGCAAAAGGGGCCGAGCTGATCGTTATGAAAGGCGCGACTGGTCAGCGTGACTTTGTTGAGCTGCTTCGTCGCGGCGGCGATGAGCTTTTCATGCGAATAACCGAAGTTCAGCGCACTGTAAGCCGCCAGCATGTCGAGGTAGCGATTGCCGTCGACGTCGGTCACCCAGCAGCCCTCGCCGAACTCGATGATCACCGGAAGCGGGTGATAGTTGTGCGCACCGTATTGATCGGCGATGGCAAGATGTTGTTGTGATTTCGTATCCTGCGTCGCCGATGGAGCGGATGTTGTCATGTTTATTCCCGGGGCCTTGCTCGCTTCGTTTCCGCGAATCGGCGTTTGCCGATCCGACTGTGCGGCATCTTAATCAATCCCCCTTCGTGCGGCAACGAGCATACGGATTCCTCCCCCGCTGCAACTCCCCGAACAACCTCATCTTACAGATGATCCGCTTCGCGACTGCTTGCTGTAACAAATCGCAAGGGTAGAATGGCCCTCGCCCGACATGATGTCGAGCCGTGTCCTCGTAGCTCAACTGGACAGAGCGTCGGCCTCCGAAGCCGAAGGTTGCAGGTTCGAATCCTGCCGGGGACGTTCCATCAAGAGATGTACACGGGCCACCCGCTGCTCAATCCTCGTGGACGGCTTGCGTCGTCTCGGCTTGATCCGCCGGTTCGCTGGTCGCATGATCCTCGGGCGGCGCCTTTTCTGTCGAGGGTAGCCCCTTCTCCACTACGCGCTCAATTGCATCGCAGAAGATGTCCAGCTCGTTCGTTGTCGTATAGACATTCGGCGTGATGCGGATGCCCTGAAAGTCCTCGTGCAGGATCGGCGTCACAATGATCTTGTGCCGCGCCCAGAGGTGGTTCGTCAAGGCCTCGGAGTCAACGCCCTCGATCTCGATCGTCGCGATGGCGCACGAATGGGCCGGGTCCAGATTCGTGTGAAACTTCACCCGCTCATGCTTTGATACGCGCTGTGCCCAGTAGTCTCGCAACCAGCGCAGACGGGCTTCCTTGCGCGCCGGGCCGATGCCCTGATAAAAGGTCAGCGCCTCGGCGATCGCCAGACGGGGAGCGGTCGAATGCGTACCGATCTCTTCGAACTTTCGAATATCGTCATCCAGCGTGCGCGGCGCGGCCTGCAACGGCCACACGTTCCTGATCAGTTCCCGGCGGACGTAGAGGAATCCCGTGCCGATCGGCGCTGTCAGCCACTTGTGCAAACTGACGCCGTAGATATCGCATTCCAGATCGGCGCACTGGTAAGTGATCTGCGCGAAGGCGTGAGCCCCGTCCACAATCGAGCGAATGCCCCGCTCGCGCGCCATCCGACAGACATCCGCCACGGGAAGGATCTGCCCCGTGATGTTCACCACGTGACACAGGAGCACCCCTTTCGTCTTTTCCGTCATGTTCTGTTCGAAGAGACGAATGACCTGATCGGCGGTTTCAATCGGCACCGGCAGTTTGAGCTGCTTCATGACCACGCCGTCGCGCCGCTCGCGCTGACGAATCGTCTCCAGCATCCGTGGATAGTCCTGCGTCGTCGTCAGAATCTCGTCGCCGGGCTTCAGATCCATGCCGTTCAGGGCGATCTGAAGCGCCTCGCTGGCATTTCGCGTGATGGCCAATTCTTCGGGATCGCATCCGAAGGCCCGAGCCAGACGTACGCGCACCAGCTCTACCTGCGGATCCTGCACCTGCCACAGGTGACGCGCCGGGGCGTGGTTGGCAAAATCCAACTGGCGTTTGTACGCCTCGTGCACGATCCGCGGAGAGGGACACACGCCGCCGTTGTTCAAGTTGATGATCGAGCGATCGACGTCGAAGGCCTGCTGAATGTGGAACCAGAAGTTTTCATTCGTGGCGGTCGTCGCCGGGCGTTCCGTCGGAGGTGCTGCATCCTGTGCCATGGCCAGATGCACGGGCCAGCCGTCACGCAGCCATGCGTACGCAAAGATGCCCGTACCCGCGAAGGATCGAAGAAAGGCACGACGACTTGATTGCATGAGTGAGAGTCTCCTAGCCGCACGGGCATTGTAACCTCGGCCCGTGGAAGGGAAACAGGGAGGGAACCGCACGTTGGACGGCCCGTCCTCGGATGTTAAAATGATACCGCGCAGCCGATCCTTTGCGAACGATCGCGGCCGATAGCTGGAGCCCTCAAATGAAGCATCTCAATCTGTCTGTACTCGTCGTCTGCACCCTTTTCGGGTGCCTGCTCGCCAACCCTGTAACAGCGACCGATAAGAAGGCACTATCCACCCACGACATGCATCAACGCTATCAGGCAGCGGCACGCAAGATCATCGACGCCACCCTCGCGGACAACGACGCATGGAACAAGCTCGAAGAACTCTGCGACGACATCGGTCATCGACTCAGCGGCTCGCCCGAGCTTGAGCAGGCCATCGAATGGGCACTCGACCGCATGCGGAAGGACGGTCAGGAGAATGTACGCGCCGAGCCGGTGAAGGTGCCGAAATGGGTGCGCGGCCGCGAGTCGCTGGTCATGGTCAGCCCGCGAAAGTATGAAATGGCGATGCTCGGTCTCGGCATGTCTGTCGGCACGCCGCCCGAAGGAATCACCGCCGGCGTCCTCGTGGTCGCGGATGAGGAAGAACTGGAGAAAGCGGGTGAGAAGGCCCGCGGCAAGTTCATCCTGTTCAACAATCCCATGCCGCCCTACGACCGCGAAAAGGGATCGGGCTACGGGACGGCAGTTCGCTTTCGCCATCGCGGCGCGCAACTGGCGGCAAAGTATGGCGCCGTCGGATGCCTCGTCCGTAGTGTCACCGCCGGCAGTCTTCGAACGCCGCACACCGGCGCCATGAGCTACGGCGATGCCAAAGTAAAGGTACCCGGCGCGGCGGTCTCCATCGAGGACGCGGAACTGATCGCCCGACTCCTCCGGCGCGACAAAGACGTCAAGCTCACCCTCAAGATGGAAGCCCGCGACGAAGGCATGGCCGACTCCGCAAACGTCGTCGCCGAGCTGCGTGGACGCGAGAAACCCGAAGAAATCGTCGTCATCGGCGGCCACATCGACGCCTGGGACGTAGGCGACGGCGCCCATGACGACGGCGCTCCCTGCGTGATGGCGATGGAGGCGATCAACGTCCTGCGCAAGCTCGACATGATCCCCCGCCGCACCATTCGTGTCGTACTATGGACCAACGAAGAAAACGGCCTGGCGGGCGGCAAGGAGTACGCACGACGACATGCAAACGACATGGACAACCACGTCGCCGCGATTGAAGCCGATTCCGGTTGCTTCGCCCCGCGCGGCTTCAGCGTTGAGTGTGCCGACCCCGCTCGACAGGAGGCAGCGGCGAGGCAAATGGATGAAATCCTCAAGCTTCTCGAACCGCTCGGACCGATGAAGACTACGCGCGGCTGGTCCGGCGCCGACATCGGCCCGATGAAGCCGGCCGGTGTGCTCCTGATGGGCTTCTCCGTCGAGGGCGAGAAGTACTTCAACTATCACCATTCCCACTCCGACACGCTGGACAAAGTGGACCCGGAAGATTTGTCGAAGTGCGTCGCCGCCATGGCTGTCACCGCCTACGTCCTCGCCGACATGCCGGAACGCATCGGCGGCATGCCGACGAAAGTATCCTCGTCAGCCGTTATCGACGACGAAACCGGCCACGGCCATTGATTATCAGGTATTTCCAGACGCTTTCCGCGTGTGAGCGAACTTCCGATGGCCGCGCTGCGCGCAGCGACTTTGTCCGCGAGCATCCGTTACGATATAATACAATTCGTACTTGACCACTCACTCGCGGTGACTAATGGCCGTCGCTCCAAAATCCGACACGCTCTATCTCGTCGTTAACGGCCGCGAGGTCTCCGTCGAAGATGCCGCCGATCTTTCGCTTCTCGACCTGCTCCGCGACCGGCTCGGCGTGACCAGCCCGAAGGACGGTTGCCAGCCCTTGGGCCAGTGCGGCTGCTGCACGGTGCTTGTGGACGGGAAGCCCCGCCTCTCCTGCACGATGAAAGCGACCCTGGCATCCGGCAAGGAAGTCACCACGCTGGAAGGCCTGCCGGAGGAAACACGCAAGCAGATCGCCGAGTGCTTCGTTCAGGCCGGCGGCGTGCAATGCGGCTTCTGCATCCCGGGCATCGCCATGCGGGCACACGCCCTCATCGAGAAGAATCCGAACCCCACGCGCGACGAGATCGCCGGCGACCTGCGGGCGCACCTTTGCCGCTGCACGGGCTATACCAAAATCGTGGATGCCGTGGAATCGCTGGGGCGAGTTCGGCGTAATGGCGAATGCGGAATGCGGCACATAGAAAGCGGAACTGTCGGCACGCGGCTCGCCAAGTATGGCGGCATCGACTGCGTGCTCGGCGATCATCAGTACATCGACGACATCGCCATCCCCGGAATGATTCACGCGGCCATGCGTTTCAGCGATCACCCTCGGGCACTGGTCAAACGAATCGATACGTCCGCCGCTGAATCCCTCGACGGCATCATCAAGATCGTCACCGCGAAGGATGTGCCGGGCAAGCGTCACGTGGGACTGATCATTTCGGATTGGCCGATCTTTGTGGCCGAGGGCGAGGAGACGCGCTGTGTGGGTGACATCCTCGCCGCCGTTGCCGCGGTTGATGAGCGAACTGCCCGCCGCGCCGTGGAGTTGATCGAGATTGAATACGAAATCCGTCCGCCGGTCGCCACGCCGGAAGATGGCCTCAAGCCCGGCGCGCCGAAGATTCATCCAGGCGGCAACCTGCTTTCACGTTCGGCCTTGGTGCGCGGCGACGTGGATGCGGCGTTTGCGACGAGTGCGCACGTTGTCGATGGCGTATGGCAAACGCAGCGGATTGAGCACATGTATCTGGAGCCGGAGGCGTGCATCGCCATGCCGGTCGAGCTGGATGGCGACGGGCGCGCACCGGCGCAGTCATGGCGTGAGACAGCTGCCTGGTGGGCACGACAACCCAAAATCCAAAATCCAAAATCCAAAATCGGGCTGCACCTGCTCTCGCAGGGCCAGGGCATCTTCGACGACCGCCGTCAGTGCTGCAGCGTCCTCGACTGGCCTCACGAGCGAATGCACGTCGAGCTTGTTTCCAACGGCGGTGCATTCGGCGGCAAGGAGGACATGTCCATCCAGGCCCAGACCGCCCTGCTCGCGCATCTGACCGGCCTTCCCGTAAAGACTGTGCTCAATCGCAAAGAGAGTCTGCGGCTGCACCCCAAGCGACACCCGGTCAAGTCGCACCTGAAGTTGGGTTGTGACAAAGACGGCCGGATCACGGCTCTGCGTGCCCGCATCATCGGCGACAAGGGGGCCTACGCGTCTGTCGGCGCAAAAGTGCTGGAGCGCGCAGCGGGTCACGCGGCCGGGCCATACCGCATTCCGAATGTCGATATTGAGGCGCTGGCCGTTTATACGAACAACCCGCCATGCGGCGCGATGCGCGGTTTCGGCGCCAATCAATCCGCCTTCGCCGTCGAGGGCTGTCTCGACATGCTCGCGGAAAAGGTCGGCGTCGATGGATGGGAGATTCGCAGCCGAAACATCCTCGAAGTCGGCGACCGCTTCTGCACCGGCCAGCCACTGGTCAAGCCGTTCGGCCTGCGCAAGACGCTCGAATCCGTGAAGGAACTCTATCGCGGCGCGAAGTTCGCCGGGATCGCCTGCGGCATCAAGAACGTGGGCATCGGCAACGGCCTGCCCGAGGCGGGGCGTGCGACGCTCACCGTTGAGCCGGGCGGCCGCGTGATGATCCGCACCGGCTTCACCGAGATGGGCCAGGGGCTCTTTACCGTATTGATCCAATCGGCGACGACGGAGACCGGCCTGCCCGCCGAAATCTTCGACGCCACCAGCGACACGACGCACGCCATCGACTGCGGCCAGACGACCGGCAGCCGCGGCACGGTGCTGGGCGTTTACGGCGTCATAGAAGCGGCAAAGAAGCTCAAGGCCGATCTCGACACCGGTCGCAAGCTCGACGATCTGGCCGGCAAGGTCTACGAAGGCGAGTGGGTCTGCTACAAAACGGACAAGTTCGGCGCGGACGTGCCGGACCCGAAGACGCACCTGACGTACGGTTTCGCCACGCAGGTGGTGATCCTCGATGACGAGGGCCGTGTGAGGAAGGTCGTCGCGGCGCACGACGTGGGTCGTGCCATGAACCCGACACTTCTCGAAGGTCAGATCGAAGGCAGCATCCACATGGGCCTGGGCTACGCGTTGACGGAAGACTTCCCCTGCGAGGAAGGCCGGCCGCTGTATGAAGACGTCAAGAGTTGCGGCGTGCTTCGTGCCCATCACATGCCCGAGGTGGAAGTGATCCTCGTTGAGGAACCCGACCCGGAGACGCCCTACGGCGCCCGCGGCGTCGGCGAGATCGGCCTCGTGCCGACGGCGCCTGCTGTGGCCGGGGCACTTTATGCCTATGACAAGGTTCGCCGCACGACGCTGCCGATGAAGGACAGCCCCGCGGCGAAAGCGATCCTCGGTTCGAAGAATGCAAAGTAGCCATGAACCCCTTTGTCGCCTTATTTCGTTCTCTCGCACGGCAGGTTGAGCAGCGCCGCAAGGTCGCGCTCTGCACCGTCGTCGGCTCCTACGGCTCCACGCCGCAGGCAGCAGGGGCCGCGATGCTGCTCCACGAAAACATGACCAGTGAGGGCACACTCGGCGGCGGTTGCGTCGAGGCGGAGGTCCGCAAGCAGGCGTTCGAGCTGCTCCTTAGAGACCGTTCCGCGCTGCTCAGCTTTAAGCTCGATCATGATTACGGCTGGGACGACGGGCTCATCTGTGGTGGTTCCATGCGGATCGCCGTCACGCCGATCCGCAGCGCCGCGGAAGCAGCACCCTTTCTCACCGCAGCCGAAAATCTTGAGCAGGGCCTGGCAGCCGACTTGCCGCTTCGCGTTCAGGTCGACGATCGCATCGACGAGTATCGACTTCACATCGAGCCGCCGGCGAAGCTGCTCATCGCCGGCGCCGGTCATGTCGGCTGCGAAGTGGCCAAGCTGGCCGTCGCCCTGGACTTCGACGTGACGGTCATCGACGACCGTGCCGATCTCTGCGGACCGGAGCGATTGCCCGTGCCGATTCGCGCCGCCGTCGGTGACATCGAGAAGACACTTCGCGAACAGTCGATCGATGCCAATACTTACGTCGTCATCGTCACCCGCGGCCACCATCACGACGAGCAGGCCCTCCACGCGGTCATCGACCAGCCGGCGCGCTACCTCGGCATGATCGGCAGCCGCCGCAAGGTCAAGCTGATCTTCGACGACCTCGCGGCCCTGGGCGTACCGCGCGAGAAGCTCGAAAGCGTTCACGCGCCGATCGGCCTGTCCATCGGCGCGGTCACCGTCCCCGAGATCGCCGTGAGCATCATCGCCCAGCTCGTTGAGACCCGCCGCAAAGACAAGCCCACCCGCGTTGAAGGCCCCAAGCCGGTTGAAACTGATTGCGGGCCGACTGCTTCGAAACGCTGCGATGACGCCTCCGCCTCGAAACAAGGTTGACCCGCGTCGACTCAAATCAGACAATAGGCGCTTGCTCACAATTGCCGTTTTCAGAAGGCAGCGTTTTTATACTACCCGGAGCAACTTTGGTGAACGCGGCCCACTCAGCGATTCCTCGCCAAACGGCAAGCCACGGTGCAGCGTTGACCTGCGATTCTGCACGGGCTCGTGTTTTGATGTTTTGACTTTTCGGCTTTTCGGCTTTTTGACGTTTACTTGTCATGTCCCGACGTGTCATCGCCCTTGTTCTCGCCGCCGGTCAGTCGCGCCGCATGGGCCGACTCAAGCAGCTCATGCCCTATCGCGATGGCACCATCCTGGAGGCCGTGCTCGACGCTGTGCTCGATTCCACGGTCGACGGCCTGTGCGTGGTCGCCAACCATCAGGTCCGCGAGTTTGTCGGTGATGACCTGCCCGAGCGATTCATCGTCGCGGCGAATGACAAGCCCGAGAGTGAGATGATCGAGTCCGTGCAGATCGGTGTTCGGACGATTCGCGAGGAATTCGAAACTGACGATGACGACGGCGTGATGGTCCTCCTCGCCGATCAGCCGCAGATCACCGGTGGGATCATCACCACCGCAGCGGAAGATTGGCGATTGCCTCGCAAGAGCCCTCCCGACATCCTGATCGCCACCTATGCCGGTCACCGCGGCCACCCCGCCATCTTCTCGATGCGCATTCTCTTTGATGCCGATTCCTGGGCGCCGAATCGCCAACTTAACGAGTTGGCCCGGAAACATCCCGACCGCGTACACGAGCTGCCCATCATTGCTGTGCCCATCCCGCTCGACGTGAACACGCCCGAAGATTACGACCGACTCCGCGAAGACGACTGACCGCTCCCTTCTGCCGTTTCGACGTTTCGACGTTTCACCGCTATCATGTTTACCATGCAGCAGTGCTACGAAATCGTCGTGATCGGGGGCGGCCATGCGGGGGCGGAGGCCGCGTGGGCTGCCGCGCGCATGGGAGTGACGACCCTCCTGGTGACGATGGATCGGCGCGCCATCGGGCGGATGAGCTGCAACCCGGCGATCGGAGGGATCGGCAAGGGGCAGATGGTCCGCGAGATCGACGCACTGGGCGGGCTGATGGGCCTGGCGACGGACCGAGCCGGTATTCAGTTTCGCATCCTGAATCTTCGCAAGGGCCCGGCCGTCTGGGCGCCGCGAGCGCAGTGCGACCGCGAGCTTTACGAAGAGGCCGTGCAGGACTTGCTCGCGTCGTGTCCGAATCTGGACATTACGGAGGGAACGGTCGAGGAGATCGAGACCTGTGCGTCGGAAATGGCCGGGCAGGCGCTGCGCGTTCATGCGGTGAAGCTGACGGACGGCCGACGTATCCCCTGCGAATGCGTGGTTGTGACGACGGGGACTTTCTTGCGGGCATTGATGCACTGCGGGGAGGCGAAGCGCGAGGGGGGGCGAATCGGAGAGGGCAGCGCCGTGGGGATGAGTGCCACGCTTAGGGCACTTGGTCTGGAGCTGGGGCGGTTGAAGACCGGCACCCCGCCGCGGATACATCGGGACTCGATTGATTACGACGCGCTGGAGGTGCAACCGGGCGACGAAAAGCCCGTGCCGTTTTCGTTTATGAATGATCGGATCGACCAGCGGCAGATTCCATGCTGGATCACCTGGACGGGGCAGCCGGCGCATGAGCTGATCCGTGCGAATCTGCATCGTGCGCCGATGTACAGCGGGCAGATCACGTCGACGGGTCCGCGATATTGTCCGAGCATTGAAGACAAGGTCGTGCGGTTCGCGGAGAAGGATCGGCATCAGATTTTTCTTGAGCCGGAGGGGTACGACAGCGAGCGCATCTACTGCAACGGGATCAGCACGAGCTTGCCGACCGAAGTACAGGAGGCGTTTGTTCGGACGATACCCGGGCTGGAGCGGGCGAAGATCGTGCAGTGGGGCTATGCCGTGGAGTATGACTATGTCCCGCCGCATCAGACGATGGCAACGCTGGAAACGAAGCGCGTCGGCGGGCTATATCTTGCGGGGCAGATCAACGGGACGAGCGGATATGAAGAGGCGGCCGGGCAGGGCATCATCGCGGGCATCAATGCGGCACGGCGCGTGCAGGGCCGCGAACCCATCGTTCTCAGGCGTGATCAGGCGTACATCGCCGTCATGATCGACGATCTGGTGACGAAGGGAACCATCGAACCGTATCGCATGTTTACCAGTCGCGCGGAGTATCGCCTGCTCTTGCGGAGCGACAACGCCGACGCTCGCTTGACGCCACTTGGCCGCGAGATCGGCCTGGTGGATGACGCTCGCTGGGAAAGATATGGTCGCAAGCAGGAGGCCATTGCGTCGTTCGGTGCGTGGGCCAGGCGGGAGCGAATCGACGGCCGTTCACTTGCGGAATGGTTTCTGCGGACCGATCTGGAATGGGAGGACACCGGCGCGAACCGTGACTGGCGGAATCGAATCCCGGCGGAACTGCTTGCCTCCACGGATGGAATGCTTGAATCGGCTATCACCGCGGCTAGGATTGAGGCGAAGTACGGCGGATACGTTCAGCGACAGCTCCGCGAAGTGGAGCGCTTCCGCAAGGCCGAGTCCTGCCGCATCCCCGAAGACTTCGATTTCAACGGAATCCGCGAGCTGCGATTTGAGGCCCGCGAGCGGCTGACGAAGATCGCCCCGCGCTCGATCGGTCAGGCCCAGCGTATCAGCGGGATTAACCCGGCGGATATCGCGGTGTTGCTGCTTTATGTTGAGCGCCGTCGGAGGACTGCCAACTGACCGAAAACACAAACGAGGTCATCCTCGCGTCTGTAGCGCGGCGCACACTCGAGCAAGGAGCGACTCCGCGAATCGAGCGAAGGTCAACTCCTGATTCGGTTCCTTGTATTCGCCAGACGGGCCTGAAACACGATCGGAGAGTAGCATGCATCCTCCGTCATAGAGGCGTTCTCGCAGCAACTTGGTGAGTAGGATGTCGTATCGCCCGGCGTAGGAAGCGTTTACGAATTCAGGGAACGTCTTGAAGTGGGGCTGCTGCACTCGAACAGACCGTGTCGAACCGGGGGCTTCCTCCAATAGCATCAGATAGCCGAGCCAGGGTCTGGAAGACGGCTTGAACGCTCCTTCTCGATACGCCGCCCACAGGTCTGTCGCACTGCCGATTGCTTCCTCTGTTCGATTATTGAAGTTGTTTCCGAAGGATGGCCCGACTTGAGATTTGAACTCAACCGAAGCAATCAGTCGATCATCGAGAATAACGATCAAGTCCCAGCTTTTCTCCGCTCGAAACCAACCTGGCAATTCGACGTTTCGCTTGGTATGCATACACTCCTGCGGCAAGCCAGCAGTCGCCAGTAGATCGCAAATAAGGCGGACGAATCCGTCCATTTGCGCGCCGCCGGTGACTGCGGATCGTTCGCCCGCATCACGGACGCCTGAAGCGTTTCCCTGCTTATTGAATTGTGCGACACGGGTCGCCCAGAAATGCTCAACCGCCGCCGAGATTCGCGATCTGTAGTCTTTCACGGATGTGTCCGGTCAATCTCGAGAGATGATGCTTGTAGATACATAAAGGTCAGCGCCGTGTTTTGCTAGTCGGTCACGGGCCATCTTGAAGTAAGCAGTATCCACTTCGACGCCGATGCTATTTCTGCCCCATCGGGCTGCAGCAAGGTTAGTCGTAGCCGAACCCATGAAGGGATCAAGCACCGTGTCGCCTACGAAACTGAACATTCTCACGAGCCGTTCCGCCAGTTCGAGCGGATAGGGCGCGGGATGCGCTCGTGTGGACGCGCCGGTGACATCATTCCAAATTTGCCGGAACCAGAGTTGATAATTCTCGGCCGAGATGACGCTAAGCACCCGCTCCGCCTTGCTGGGGCTTCGATATCCTCCTGGTTTGCGTTGCATCAGGATGAACTCAATATCGTTCTTAATGACCGCGTTCGGCTCGTACGGCTTTCCGAGGAAACCGGCGTTGTTCCCCGCTACTTCGTACTGAGCATTGGAAATCTTGTGCCAGATGATTGGGGCGAGGTTGTCAAATCCGATTTCTCGACAGCGCTCTTGAATGGCCGCATGGAGTGGAACAACGGTATGACGACCGTTGTTCTTGCGGCGCGAGAGACAAACGTCACCGACGACGCAGACGAGCCGGCCACCGGGCACGAGGGCGCGAAAGCAGTGACTCCAGACTCGATCGAGTGAATCGAGGAAGGATTCGTAGTCATCGACGTGGCCCAACTGGTCGTCATGTTCATTGTATCGTTTCAAGGTCCAATAGGGCGGCGAGGTGACGACGAGTTGGACAGACTCAGGCGCGAGATTGGACATGCTTCGCGCATCGGCCAGAACGAGTTCGTGCTTTGTGGGAATGCTGGGTAGTGCTGATTCAATCCGCCGAATCTTGGCCTGATCTCGCGACAATCGTGGAATGATGTCGTCAAGATTCCCATGGCCGCAGATCTCCTCGATCAGCCGGTCGCAATCCGTCGCGCTTTGTTCAAGAATAGGCGTTGCCATCCTGAGGACAAGGATAAGGACTCGTTGCGCGTTCATCAACAGCTGATTAAAGTTCGGCCAACTGGATTGTGTATCTTTGGACAACGGTAATCATTGCTTCAAGTACCCCAGCCGAAATGCCCGCCGATTTGGTAAACGGCAAGGGCGGCGACGTATGCGAGGATCGACATGTAGGCAAACATGAACGCCGGCCAGCGCCAGGTGCCGGTTTCTTTTCTTACTACGGCCAGCGTACTGACGCACTGACACGCCAACACATAGAAGACCATCAGGCCGATGCCGGTGAGCGGAGTCATGAGCTTGCGGCCGTCGGGCCAGGTAGCGCCGGCGAGTTGTTCGCGCAGTCCGATGGATTCTTCGTCCGCCTCGCCGACGGCGAATGTGATGCCCATCGTGCCGACAAACACTTCACGGGCGAGGAATGACGAGAGCACACCAATGCCAATCCGCCAGTCGAAGCCGAGCGGCTCGATGGCCGGCTCGATCATGCGGCCCATGCGGCCGATGTAGCTGTGGCGCAGGCGCTCGGAGGCGATGAGGTCATCGCGTTCGCCTTCGTCATCCGGTGAAACTGCGGCAAGTCGGGCCTTGGCATCGTCAGAGAAGTCGGCCTCGCTGGTACGCGGGAAGTACGACAGCGCCCAGATCACCACGCACACCGCGAAGATGATCGTGCCCGCGTTCGTCAGAAAGAGCTTGCCACGGTCCCACGTCAATCGCAGCAGACCTCCCAGCTTGGGCATGTGATACGGCGGCAGCTCCATGATGAACGGAGGCCGCGGCCCGGCAAAGAGCGTCTTCTTGAAGAGCAGAGCGAGCAGGAGCGCGGTGATGGTGCCCAGCGCATACATCGAGAACATCACGCCGGCCTTGAGCAGCGTGCGCTCACCGAAAACCGCGGCGATGATGATGATGTACACCGGCAGCCGCGCCGAGCAACTCATCAGCGGGGCGACGAGGATGGTGGTGAAGCGGTCTCGGCGATCCTCGATCGTCCGCGTGGCGAGGATGCCGGGGATGGCGCAGGCATAGCTCGACAGCAGCGGGATGAAGCTCTTGCCGTGCAGGCCGACACGGCTCATCAGCCGGTCCATGATGAAGGCGGCGCGGGCCATGTAGCCCGAGTCTTCAAGCAGCGCCAGGCAGAAAAACAAGATACAGATCTGCGGAAAAAAGATCAGCACGGCGCCGACGCCGGCGATGATCCCATCGGTCAGCAACGACTGCAGCGGCCCCTCGTCCATCCGTGAAGCAACGAACCCGGCCAGTGCATTCTGCCCCGCTTCAATCAACGACATGAGCGGCTCGGCCCACGCGAAGATGGAGAGAAACAACACGAACATCACTACGGCGAAGATCAGCGGACCAAAGAATCGATGCGTCAGCACGGCATCCACACGGTCAGTCGGCGTCCGATGCGCAACGCCCCATGCAGTGCCCGATGTTGTTGTTTCGTGACGCACGACCGAGCCCACCACCTCGGCGATCCACTCATACCGTGCCTCAATCGCTTCGCTCGCCGCGTCCGGTAGCTCCTTCGCCAAGGCTTCGGCCTCCTGCCGCATCCCTTCGGCACGCTCTGCGGAAAGTCTGGCAAGAAATCGCTCGGCCGACCTGCGACTTGCGGTATCGCCCGAGAGGTAATCAACCATCCACAACAGGGCCCCGGCCGGCGCCGTGTGTGTCGGCACGAGCCCACACTCGCGCAACCGCTTTGCCACGCGGTCAACCGCTTTTTCAAAGACATCCGGCAATCGCCATTGCCGACCCGGCGAGCTGCATGTCGACGATGACAGCAGTTGCTCGCGCAATTCCGCAAGCCCCACGCCGCGTGCCCCTATCGTCGCCACCACCGGAACTCCCAGTCGGCGCGACAGTTCCGCACAGTCGACCTGGAGTCCGCGCTGCGCCGCCATGTCCATCATGTTGCACGCCACGACGACCGGCGTCCCGAATTCAATAATCTGCGTCGCCAGGTAGAGATTGCGTTCCAGATTGCTCGCGTCAACCACAATGAGAACGACGTCCGGCCTGCGAGTGCCGGGTAGCCGGCCCTGAAGCACGTCGCGCGCGATTTCTTCATCCGGCGAACGTGCGGATAAACTGTACACGCCGGGCAGATCCAGCAGCGTGATCTCCGTTCCGATGAGCACGCCTTCGCGCTTCTCAACCGTCACGCCGGGATAGTTCGCCACCTTCATCCGAAGGCCGGTCAGCGCGTTGAAAAGCGTGGTCTTGCCGGAGTTGGGGTTGCCTGCGACGGCGAATTGACCGGTATGAACGTGCGTTGCGGTCACGTAGAAATGCTGCGGGCCATTATGCCCTTTCGATCATCACGGTCGCCGCTTCGGCTTTGCGAACGCTGAGTCGATATCCGCGCACTTGAAGCTCGATCGGATCGCCCAACGGGGCCACTCGGATCATCTCCACGCTGGCGCCGCGTGTCAGGCCCATCTCAAGCAGCCGGTGCCGCGTGCCAGTGCCATCCGCAACGGAAACGATGCGTCCTCGCTCACCGGGGGCGAGCTCAGCGAGCGATCGACACACGATGGGTTCATCCAGAAAAGCGATCACGGTTTATGCGTCCTGTAATGAGCCACCTGGCAGAGGCCGGCAGACAAACCGCACGGCGAGGCAATTGAGACTCATTCTCAATTAAAGATAGCACGCGGCGTGCCACCTGTCAATCACGATTTCGGGCTCCGGCTCCCTGAGCAGGGAAAAAAAGTCGCACACGACGAGACGATAAAGTTCGTCCTGCCCTATCCGACGCGCTGTAAACGAGTTAGGGCTGTTGCACCGGAGATCGCTGTCGCGCTACTGAACGAGCACGTGATTCATTCCCGGCATTCGGTGCTGTGAGTTTGAAGACTGGTCAGCTTCCTGTCGGATATTGCGCCGCCTGCTTACTCGACGACTTCGCAGGATGGGAATCCATACCGAGCTTCATCTTCATGATCCGGCCCACTTTGAACTTAACCGTCCGCTTCTCCGGCACTTCCACTCGTTCGAGCGTCTTCGGGTTTTGCGCAACCCTGGCGGCTCGAACTCGACTTTCAAACACGCCGAAGTCACGGAATTCCAAGCGGTTGCCCTTGCCGAGTTCCTCAACAATGTCGTCGAGAAAATGCTGAATGATACGCTTGACCACCACCCGCTTGTTTCCGGTCCGGTCTGCAATTCGATCGATCAGGTCCTTTTTGGTCACAGTGGTCATGACATGCACCCTACTTCAATCGAGCCAACGGTTTGTGAATACCCGTCTGTTCTTGCCGACTGGACCGACGAGGCCGATTGGCAAGCGACCCCTTCCAAACTTCCCGGTACGCCTCTTTGCCTCGACTGCCCTGGAGAAGACGTAACTTATACTACAGCAACTAGTTCCCGCTCTGCAAGGCCCTGCGTGAATCACTTTGTCGCTTCCTGAAGGCCGAAGAGGCCTGAGGGCGAGTAATTCATGCCTCCAGCCATGCCTACTCTCGTACAAAATCGTGTCATATTATCGTAACTAGTTTACATGCAACAAGTTATACTTATTATTACGAATTGTTGTACGCAATTCAACGAATTCGGAACGTTCCGGCCCAGCCAACTGTCCAGTCGCGAACTATGGGCCTGCCGTCCGCCACGCAGACAGTTGCTGATACGCTCCCTCCGTGAAGCCGAAGCACCGGGTTTCACGTACGCCGGCAGCATCGACCGCGACGATCACATGGAGCAGTGTCGGATAGAGTGGCACTCCGCCGGGCATCGCCGCTTCACGGTCAGCTGCACTGAATGTAGCCGTGCCGTCAGGATGCGAGTGGTAAATGGCCACGACCTGCACGTCGCGCTCGAGCGATGCATTCAAGAATACCAGGTCATCGAAATCGAAACAGTAGCCGTTCGCCTTTGTTCGCGGGAAGGCCTCCGGGTCCGCCGCGTGAAATCGATCCATCGCATTCTCACACTCGCGCACCTCGCCGGTCGCAAGGATCATCCCGCAACACTCGTGCGGATACTCCCGCAGCGCATGCGCGTGAACCAGTCGTAGCACATCCTCGCGGAGGACCCGCTCCATCATGACTTACATCCTGTGCCGTGGTGACACCATGCGCCGAGCGACGACGCCATCAGAACGATAAGCGTCGGAGCGACCTGCAACAGCAGCCGCGACGGCGTCTGATCATTCAGCGCGAAGCGCCCCTGGGGCGTCAGCAGAAATATGCCTGCGACGAATCCAATCAGCAACAAACACGTGATGACCGTCGCCGCGCGATGATCGGCGTCTCGACGAAGGGCGATCACAACAAGTGATACGAGACCGATCGGGAACAAGATGGAAAACGAGCCCCACTCGATCGCGTGCCGCACCAGCGCCGCCGCGACACCTTGTTGCCATGCAAGCTGCGAAAAAGCCGCATGTTGATCGGAAAAGTCGAGGAGGATCGCGCAGAGCAGGACGGCTGCAGCAAGCACTGCCGCCACCCACGCGGAGGACTTCGCGGATGTCGCGCGAATGATCGGGAAGCTGCAAAGCAGAATCGGCCCGACGGCGAGGATTGCCAGCGCAGGGCCTTCGCGTTTCATGAGTGCCGCGGCCGTCGCGAAGACGACCGCCAGGACGAAGTCGGACATCCTTCCCGAACGCCGCCACGCGAGCAATTGCAGTACCGCAGCAACGAGAAAAGCCGCGAGCGGCAGGTCTGCGTAACCGGGCCGGCAGACATGAATCGCCATAAGCGGCAAGGATGCAACCGCGTACGCAGCCAGCCATGCGACCATCGGGCCGCACCTCGGTAGCAGCCCACCTGCCACGATACAAATCACGCTCAGATACGTCAGCAGCCAGGGAATCGCGGCCTGCGATTCGTGCCACTCACCTGTCACCAGAGGAATCCAGGCAGCCATGAGCGAACAGAAGACCGGATACGTGGGGATGGAGCCGCCGAGGTAATAGGGATGCGCGGGATCGAGCGGCATGGCATCCAGCGCGGCGATGACCTTAGCGCGATAGAGCCAGATGGAGATGGCATCGTCACCGCGGATGGGAACGCCGAGGGTGGCCGCAGTCATCACCACCAGCTTTATCGCAAGCAACAGAGCGAGGAAGATGTAGAGCGGCTTCGCATCGGCAATTAGCCGGCGCCAGACGATGGGCCGGTGCCGCGACCGTGTCATGCTTTCGGCCATCTTTGCATTTTGTTGATTTCTCGTGGTATGCAGCCGAGATAGCCGCTCGACTACGTATCCGCCGAACGCCACGAGAAAGATGAGTAATATACAAATTCCCCGTGCATGGCTGCTGCCGGTCACGACAAACGCCGCATAGAGCAGGGCCATGACGAGCACCTGCCCCATCAAATACGCCGCGCCCGCGAGATACAATGCACTGCCCAGGCGAGCGGTGAGGGCGGGGGATTCTGCAGGCGACGCATCCATCTTGACGCGCACTCGGTCGGTGCGCAATCCGAAGATCAAAATGAGAAGCAGCGCACCGGTCGCCCACGGCATGACAATCGCGTTGATCAGCCAGACGATCGTCGAGATCATCGGCCGTCCCCCCGGCGGAGCAGATAGACCGTGTCCGACTTCTTTGCGACGAGCGTTGCCGGTGTCGGCGGGCCGCTCTTGAATTGAAATATACCGTGTACGTCGTCGTAACGAAGCTCGCTCGAACCGATCACAACGATGAATTCCGGCTCGTCGAAGGTCAACTCCACCCGCGTGCGCTGGGGTGCGAGCAGATAGTCCAGCCGATGGGCCGGCGTGAAGGGATCGTCGCTGACGACGGCGTATGTCTCACCCTCGGGGCAATGCTCCACCAACTGTTCGCAGGCCCAGGCGATGTCCGGTCCTTCGCTCAAGGCGATCTGTTCATCGCGTGGCAAGTCGCCAAAGTCACGCACTTCGTCACGGACGTTGCGAATCAGATTCGCCGTGGCCTGTATGTCGCCGAGAAGCCAGGCCGCTAGCGTGACGCCGATCGGCACGCGCCAGTCGATCCGCCGCCGCGCCGCGACGCATCGCAGCAGATATCCGCCGACGGCCACCGCGATCAACGCGCAAAGATAGTAGTTCAAGCCATGTCCCAGCAGCACCGGTCCGCGGATGAAGTTGATCGAATGGTTCCGCAGCGGTTCGCGCTCGATCGCCTGGCCGGCAAATGCCTTGACGCGAGCAGTCGTCGATAGGTTCGTCAGTTCGATTCCGCGAAAGAAAATCGGCCTCCGACCGAGGACCTGCACGCCGAGTCGATGAATCCGCTCCGGTGCTTCCGTCAGACTGAACATCGCACGAACCGGTCCGGATGCAAGGACGACCTCGGTCTCCAGAAATTTGAACCCCTCCACCGGCTCCGTCTGCCAGAGAAGCCGGACTACGCAGCGCTCACTTGCGGCTGCATCCCGCGCAGGGGCATCAGACTGGGCGGCTCCAGATACGGTTGCCAATTCGACGACCACGACGCGCGATGTGCCCGCTGCAAGCGTGAGCGGGGTCGTGATGATGCTGATCGCCCTTTCGCCCTGTGGCGATAGCATTACCCCCCGATCGTCTACCGACAGCGCCTCCGCGTTAACCGTCGCCCCGACCAGATCGGCCTCACTCCTCGGCCGCCACTGCCAACCGGAGCCGGTTTCAACAAACGGCACAACCAGCGCAACCGCGCCGCAGACAGCCCATGCCAGAGACGCCACAGCCGCCCACGGGCGAAACGCGCCGGTCGACCTGCCTGAACCCGACGATGTGGATGTGACCGCCATTGAGGAGGCTATTACACCGCAAGCAGCGGTCGAAACCCAGCCCACTCGTTCAGCAGTACTCAGTCGATGCCTTTGCGGCCTGCATCGCGGCGAAGGGCGTTGTCCAGAATCGTCGGCGCGACGATGAAATCCGTTGTACGGAGTCGGCGAAACGCGTCGGAAAGGTCCAGGAGCCCGCGGGCGGAAGCAATCTCGAGTACGCCAACTGCTCCGGTTATGGATAGCCCACGCGCAACGGCGGCATTTCGGGCCTTCTTGTCATCGACCAAGAGCAGATCAGCGTGAATTTGAGCGCCAGACTGATCGCTTCGCGCTCTCCGGTGTCGTCAAAATCGAGCGTGGGATCGATGCGCACAGGGGCTTTGACTTGTAGCCATGGCGGTTTACTTGCGAACCAGTTACGAATGACGTCAGGCGTGCTGGGATGTGATAACTCGGCGACCACCGCCGGGGGAACGAATACTGCACCGAATAGCGTAGGCAGGACGTCGACGTGACCAATCCGAACCAGCAAGTTCAGCGGACTCGCGTCGGAAACCACGATCATTGAGCCATCTCGGGAAAATGCCGGGACAGTGATACTCGGTCAACCTCAAGATCATCGAGTGTGTAGTTGAGGGAAATGCCGCGTTGCGCCAACCACTGACTTGCCTGTAAGGAAGTGTCGAGGCCAAGTACGCGAGCGACTTCACCAGCAGACAGCCGAGCCGAGCGATATCCTTCAATGGCAAGGGCTTCAAGCGCAGCACGATCCAGATCGTCACCGAATACACGGCGAAGGGTCGCCTCGACTGAAGATGAAACGTTTAGCGTCGTCATGTTCACCACACAAGAAATCGTGCGTGGAAACCTCGCCCCGAGAGGGCAACCATTGTGCGTGCGCCCTCTTTAGCAGTTGCACGACATACTGGGGTATTATATCGTCGAATTCGCAGGTACGCCAATTTCGATGCCCCCCTTCTGCGACCGGGTACCACCGATAACGAAACCCCCTTCGACCGTTCGCCGATACAATTCAAAGACGGAGCAATTGGCTTGCCGACTTATCACCCATCCCTTGATGCCTTGCGTGGCCTTGCAGGCCGCGCCCGCATGGCGCCGGTCGTCCGGCGACTCATCGCCGACGAGATGACCCCCGTGGCCGCATTCGCGCGACTCTCCGCCGATGCCGAGCACGCCTTCCTCCTCGAAAGCGTCGTCGGCGGCGAACGCATCGCTCGATACAGCTTTGTCGGTGCTCGCCCCTCGGCCGTATTCCGCGCGAAAGGTCGCGTCGCATCGATCGAGCGCGCCGATGGCTCGATGGAATTGCTGTCTGACACGACCGATCCGCTGGCTCGTCTTCGTGACGCTCTGGAAGATTGGCAAACCTGCCCGCGAGGCGCGGGCCTGCCCCTGTCCATCGCCTTGCCGCGCTTTACGGGCGGCGCCGTCGGCTACGCCGGCTACGACACGATCCGCTACTACGAGGACCTCTCGCAAGCGTCGCAAACCGTCGGCCCCACGGACGACCGCGACCTTGATGACATCCTGTTCGGCATCTACGACGAAATGGTCATCTTTGACCACGTGAGCAAGACCGTCCTCGTCGTCGCTCACGCGAGCATGGAAGCAGGCACGCTTGACGCCGCCTACGATCACGCCTGCCGACGCATCGATGCCATCGTGTCCACCCTCACGCAACCCGGAACAAGCGTCGGTACGGAGTTGGACCTCGACGCCCGTCCCGATGCGGCCTGCATGAGCACCTTCGACAAGCCGGCATTCGAGCAGGCCGTTCTTCGTGCGAAGGAATACATCCTCGCGGGCGACATCTTCCAGGTTGTTCTCAGTCAGCGATTGCGAATGCAGGCCGCGGCCGACCCGTTCGACGTGTATCGCGCCCTGCGTGTGGTGAACCCCTCGCCGTTCATGTTCTACGTTAAGAGTCCGCGTTGTGTGCTGGTCGGCGCCAGTCCGGAGATTCTCTGCCGCGTGGAGGAGGGCATCATCACCCATCGCCCGCTCGCCGGGACGCGCCGCCGCGGCGCAACAGCCGAGGAAGATGCCGCCCTCGAGACGGAACTCCTCGCCGACCCGAAGGATCGCGCCGAGCACATCATGCTCGTGGACCTCGGCCGCAACGACGTCGGCCGCGTTGCCGAGCCGGGGAGCATTCAGTTATCCGATGTCATGACGATCGAGCGTTACAGCCACGTTATGCACATCTCCAGCAACGTCACCGGTCGATTGGCTCCCGGCATGACCGCCGTGGATGCCCTGCGCGCGGCACTGCCCGTGGGTACCGTCAGCGGCGCGCCGAAAATCAGGGCCATGCAGATCATTGACGAACTCGAACCCGTGCGACGTGGACCCTACGGCGGAGCGGTCGGCTACTTCGACTTTTCCGGAAACATGGACACCTGCATCGCCCTGCGGACGATGGTCGTCACGCCGGGTTCCTCGCCCGACCGCTGGGTCTTCGATATTCAGGCAGGCGCCGGCGTCGTAGCCGACAGCGATCCCGCCGCCGAGTACGAGGAAACCATGAACAAAGCTCGCGCCATGCTTACCGCCGTAGCCATGGCCCGCTGCTCGTGAAGATACAACCGGTCGTGCGTGATACCGGCTTCTGTCGCTACAATCGGATACGATGAATCTCGACGATCAGATTTGCTACTGTTACCACGTCTCGCTGCGAAAGCTCGTCAACTTCGCCCGGCGCGAATGCCCGACGAGGGCATCGCAGATGTCCAATTGCCTTGGCGCGGGAACCGGCTGCGGCTGGTGCATTCCGATCCTGGTGAGAATCCACGAAAAAGCCCTGGCTGGAGAATTGTCCAGCGCCGCCGGCGGCAAGTTACCGACAACTCCACCCACAACGAACCCTGATACGGTTACACCGGAACGGATTATCGTCGAGGGCCTGCCCGAATCCCCTGAGTCCTATGCTTCTGCCCGCAAGGACTATCTTCGTTCGGACGAGAAGAACAAGTTCTGAACTCAAACGTCACATCGAGCGGGCAGCACCCGAGCCAGCACGAACGAGTCGTGTCGTTCGGATTGCCTGATGCGCATCGCGCGCGGAATGGACGACCCCATCTTGAACGGAGCATCCACACAGAAAAGGCGTTTGAAAGTAATCGCAGACTGCGAGCCGACGATCAACGTCGGCGACGGATCAAGACCAGTACACCGATGCCGAGAAGTCCGAGCGTCGACGGTTCCGGGACGGCCATGATGTTGTCGATTCCGAGCGTGGCCGCGATCGAAGGGGGAGACCCGATGCCGCCGGGCTCGCCGTCCTGATGTCGAATCATCAGTCGCGGCAGGTTCGACAACGAGAGGTCCAGATCAACACCGCCGTCTACCGCGGTCATGTCCGAAGCGGTCAGACCGAAGTAAACCGACTGCCAGTCCGAGTTCGGCGCGAGTATGATGGCGTTGGTCGAAGTGAACTCACCGCCACTACCGAAGAGCAGGAAGAGCCGCATGTGCAGTTCCTGATCGCTGAAATTCTTGAGGTCCATCGTCAGGCCGGTGATGCCGGCCGAGATGTAATCGCCGGCCCACTGAAAATCGTTAAACGTGGCCAGCCGACTGCCGGGACCGCCACCGCCGGATGAGGTCACACTTAAGTAACGATCACCGGCGCCGCCCGGACCGCCGAGCTGATTCGAGCGCGACGCACCACCGCCCCAGTTCATGAGCGTGCCGTTCTCGAAGTCATCAATCTGGCCGAGCACAAGCGAGGCAGAAGCTGACGAGGTGAGACCGAGCGCCAGGATGCCAATGACGACGGAATAAGCCAGTAAGGTGCGATGCTTCATGATCCTCCCCGCTTCCCCTGAAGATAACGTAACTCCATGCAGGCAATCAGTATATCGCGACAACGGCCTTCGAGTCAAGCCCGACAGATTCGTCACCGGCGCCGGCTACCGAGCCGAGCCGATGCATCAACCGCAGATGCAAGCTGCATTTATGCAAACAGCGCAGTTCGTACCCTCTGCGCTGGCGCCGCAGGGCGGTTGCGGCGAAGCGGCAGATTACCGGAATCGGTAAACTGCTACTGGAGCAGCATCTCCACAAACTCCGTCAGGTCAACCATATCGACCGTTCCGTCCGCATGAACGTCTGCCGCGCACTTCTCCGCCTGCGTGGCCGAGCCGGGCGAAACCAGAACTTCCGCAAACTTCTGAAGGTCGATGCCGTTCACCTCGTTGTCGGTGTTGACGTCGCCGTAGAGGCCGACGGTACATACGCCCGGCACCATGCCGAGAATCTCAATGTCGTCGATATTCCAGCCCGGATAACTGAGCGACGAATCCGTCGGTCCGATACCCCAACGCAAGTACACCGCGGGCTTGCCGTCAGCGATGAGCGAGATGTCATAAGTTTGCAGTGACCACGACGACTCGCTGATCGAGGGGCCCGCATGCTGCCACACGGTGGTCCATATCGTTCCATTCGTGGAAATCTCGATGTTCGCCTGATCATAAGTTGACGATTCAATGCCAAGCCATCGCCGAAATCGCAGGAGCGCTCCACTGACCGTCGAACAGTCAATCGCGGTCGTGGTCAGATACATCGGATCCTGCATGCCGTTCGGATAGTCACCGCTCAGGTTATAGCCATACACGTTGGAGCCCGTGAAACCACTGGTCGGGTCACGGTTGTGGCTGCCGCCGCCCGTCGGTTGACCAAAGGCCCAAAGCCCCTGAACGCTCCAACCCGGATTGCTATTCAGCGGGAAGAAGTGCACCGGCTGCGGCATGCCCACGGTCACGCTGATCGTGGCAATGTTCGAGTCATTCGTTCCGTCGTCTGCCTTGAACGTGAAGCTGTCCAGTCCGGTGTAACCGAGGTTCGGCGTATAGCGAACCGAGTTACCACCGCCGGCCAATGAATACGGCGCGCTGAGAATCGCCGTGCCCGCGCCGTTGTCGCGAAGCTTGCCGTTGGCCGGCAAGGTCATGATCGTGTAGGTGAGCGGGTCCATATTCGGATCCGACGCCACCAGCGCGGCGTTCTGGAGGATGTTCTCCGGTGTGATGATCGCACCGTCGACGGCAACCGGTGCATTCGCATGAACCAGCGACACATCATCGACGAACCAATCGTCGAAGGCGCCGGTGGTCGCCGTATTTCGGAATCGGAGGCTGAAGGTGCTATGAAGCGCCTGCGCCGGGAGAATCAGGTCCTCCGTCGTGAACGTCGTCATGTCGGGCCCGCTGCCCAGGTGCTGGCGGAGTATCTGCCAGTTTCCCACGCCGTCCAGGTACTCGACGAACAGATCATCACCCGCCTCGGGGCTGTCTCCGCCGCCGCGAATCTGCCAGCCGTAGGTCAAACGAACCTGACCCGCGCCCACCAGATTGAACGCGTGCGTTCGAATCTGATCGGTGCCAGAGGGCGAGCCATTGAACCTCGCGGCAAACGGCGGACTCGGCGGATTGATGCACACGTTGTCGATCGTCGCACCGGTGACGACACTCCACTTGAGCGGATCGAATGTCGTCGCGGGGAACTCATCGAAGAACGGCAGCCCGAGCACCGGCACCACGGTGATCGAAATCGTGCCGATGTTGGAATCGCCGCCGTCCGGCGGCGTGCCACCGTCGTTCGCCTTGTACTGGAAGCTATCCAGTCCGCTGAATCCCGGCGCCGGCGTGTAATTCACCTGGTTGCCATTGCCGACCAGCGTGTAGGGCAATTCGCCGGCTGTAATCAGGTGATTGTTGCCGACGTCGCGCAGTTCGTGAGTCGGTAGCGTGGTGATGATAAATGCGAGCGGATCCGGCGTGCCGTCATCCGATGCGACCAGATTGATCGTCACATCGCCGTCTTGCGGCACTTCCACCGAAGCATTGCCGACGGAGGGCGGCCGCGGTCCGCAATCACCCAGAGCGGAGAGATCGGTCTCGAAGAAATCCGGTGACAATCCCAGGCCTTCGGATAGCCCTGCCAGACCGTCGGTCGCGGCAATGCTTAGGTAACTGATCTGAATCCGACCGTCGAAGAAGAGCTCAATCTGGAACGTGTTTTGGTTGCTGGTGTTGTATTCGGGCACGTTCAGATAGGTCACCACGGCGCGATCCGAGAGCTGTTTCCAGCTCACGTTGCCGCCGGTAGAGGGATTCAAGTCGTCGAAGAGTGCCGCCACGCGCGGCTTGGAGAAGTGAGCGGAAAGCGATTCGGTGTAGGTACCATCGCTCGAACCGAACGTAATATTACCGTTCGCGTTCACGAAGAAGCTGCCCCACGACTGGCCGTACAATTGCACCGTATCCCCGCCGGTAAGCGTCACGGGCTGGTTGCCGTCGTCCGACAGACTGAGCGTCGTCCCGCCCGCCGGGTCCGTCGGCAGGACCGAAATCGGGGTCGCACAGGCGGCGTAGAAATCGTTCGACCCGTTCGGCACGAACAGAATCGAGAGGAAATCCAGATCGTTGTCGGCGCTGCTGAAGAGTTCGGTGAACTTCTCCGGAACTTCCGGCGTGGTGAATGTGTAGCAGGCCCCGCCGTTGTCATCCGTCGCAATGTTGCCCGCTTGATCCTGAGCATCCACCACGAAGAAGTATGTCGCGTTGTCCTGAAGATTCGAAAGTGAAACGGCATGCGTTGCATAGAAGCCGTCGGCCGCCTGGGTCTCCGTCAAGGAACCACAGGACAAACCATAGCGAACGCTCGCGGACGCAAGTTCGTCCGTATCGAACGTGATCGTGGCATTCCGTGCAGCGACCACAGGAACCATCACGTTGGAAATAACCGGTGGCGCACAATCGACAACCACCGTATCCGTCGCCGGGACATTGATCCCGCCCTCACCATCGTCGGCGTCGATGTAGGTGGCGATGAGGTCGTCACCGTCCGCCACGAGGAGTACGCCGGCGGCATCTGTCGTCGAGATGGAAATGGTGCCGACAAAGGTCGCCTTATCCGGGCCCGTCTCCGTCAGCAGGACCGTCTCGCCGGCCGGCTCCGAATCTGAAGCAATCGTGACGGAGACCGTTTCCACGAGGCCGTCATCCGTGTTCAGGTCGCAATCCACCACGCGAAGGGTCACCGTGCTGGAGCACTTGTACTTCCGATGCTCCATCGCGATCACGCCGCGGCTGGAACAATTCACCAACAGAGGCGACGCACAGAGCGAAAACGATTGCGGCCCCTGTGGTACATTGAGACCGCGAACCTCGACGCGATACAAGCCCGGCGGAGGCGACTGCACTTCCACCTGCTCGATGTTGTTGATGTGGTCTTCCTGCGTCTGAACTGCCGGCGCGCTCGGGGCCAGATGATTCAGTGTCCACGGATACCGGCGGTTGTTGCCCGGATCGAAGACGACCAGGTCCAGGTCGTTCACCAGTGTCGGGTTCGTGTTTGGCGTCGCAGGGACGTCGTCCCATGCCAACGTCACCTTCATCACAGGATCGCCGGGATTCACCACCACCAGGACCGCAAAGACCTGATCCTGGCTGACCTCTGCCTCCAGGAAGTTTCCGGCACGCATCAGATCGATCGCCGGCTGCACGCGAACGGAGCCATAACCAAACTGAAAATCCGGTCCCACGTTGCCGAGGTCCACCGCCGTCTGCGCCAGAAGGACTTTCAGCGTCGAATTTCGGAAGTCCGGCTCCCCCGGATATTGCGCTCGGTAGTCCTGGAGGATGAGTGCACCTATGCCGCAAACCGTCGGCGAGGACATCGAGGTGCCGCACTTCACGCTATAAGCCGTATCGCTGCTACTGCTGCACGAGGTCACGCCGTTATCGCCACCGCTCTGGCAGCCCGGTCCGCTGATGTCCGGCTTGATTCGGCCGTCATCCACCGGTCCCCAGCTTGAAAAGCTCGTCATCGAGTCGTCGTTGGAATTCAGCGCGCCGACGGTGATGTGGTTCTTTGCGCCGGCCGGAGGCGCCGTGCTGTAGTAGCGGCCGAAGCCCTCGACGTCGCAGCGTGTGCCCTGTCGCTCGTTGCCGTTCGCCCAGACCACGCGAAACGGTGCGCCCAATGAACCGCGAACGATCGAGTCGATCACCATCGAAGTCAGACCGTAATCGCCCTGAATGCTGCACGGGAAACCATTGGTCTCCGTATTCGTACCGATCGAGTTGTTCGAAATGTCCGCGCCGCGATTATTGATCGCGTCGTTGTAGTCTGATTCGAGATCGCCCGGGTTCGTGTAGAGGAACGTGCCGTTACCATCAAACTGAAAACCGTATCCCAGGAGCTGCACATTTGGCGCCATGCCCTTGCGCACACCGCCCGACGCAGCACCGCTTCCGCCGACCGTGCCTGCGACGTGCGTGGCATGGTCAGACACGGACGACGTATCGCCATTCACATGTCGTCCGCCGAAATCCACGTGCGTCGAACGACCGCGACCGCCGTCATAGATAAGCGCCGTGACGCCGGTGCCGTCCAGCCCGTAAGGCGGCGCCTGCACGATGTCCGCGCCCACGCGCACCAGGTTGCTGTCGTTCGTCTCGCTCATGCGCGGCAACGGTGGTTCGACCCATTGAACCTTGTCTTCCGCGGCGAGACCCGGAATCGAATCGAAAGGCAACTCGATCACGAGTGCGTTGATGGTCCGCATGTAGGAGCGAACGTCTGCCCCGTATTCACGGCAGAGGTGAACGGCTTCCGTGTCGAGGTTCACATCCGGGTGAAATCGCACGTACGCGCCCACCACCGGATTTTGCGCCGTCTCCCGCATTTTCTCGTCTTCGCTCTTATCCAGTACGGCCGGCTCCGGCAGCGGAGTTACGACCGCCCACGTCGGCACCTCACGCCGATTCAGCATCGGGTGCTGTTTCCACTCGAGCGCGATCTCCACCGCCGATCGCAGCTTGGTAACTTCCGCGACGCGCGCCTCGTCCAGCCGATGGCCTGAGACCACCGCGAAATACGCATGGCCACCCAGGGAATCCAGCAACCGCACACCCGAAGCGTCCAGCTTGGCACGTTCGTCCGCCGTCACCGGCGAGTCGAACTGTACGACGACATGCTTCCTGCCTGCCTGCCGAGCGGCCTGTCCCAACCATGCCGCGGCCTGAAGGGAATCCGTCTTCTGCAATTCGACGGGGCCATCCCGAAATTGAATTTCGGAAAAAGTTCTATCCGGTGAGACGGCGAGAATCATCGAAAACGCAAGGCAGGCGAGAATCGATACACGATTGGAGCGCACGACGACTGTCAACATAAAGGGGTCCCCTGGAAATGGCGCCAACACGGTAGCACTCTGAACAAGATCGAAGGGCTTCAACGTTCCTCCACACCCATAACGGCCACGGCGGAAGGAACACAGCCGCGGCAAATAGCAGATATCTATCGTACCGAATTGTTATCGCAAACAAAAGCGAAATTGTGCGACTCGGGAATTTTCTTCCGTCGACTTTCTCACAGCCCCCCGCACCGTCGGCACAATCGGACCTCCCCCCGGCCGCGTTCATCCCCCGCTGCCGCCGCCCACACCAAGCTCTTCCAATGCCCGAATCGAGGAACGATGCCCCGGATCGATGCGCAGTGCCTCCCTGAAATGCCGCGTTGCCTCAGCCGTTTTCCCTGTCGACCTCAGTGCCAGGCCAAGGTTGTAATGGGCCTTCTTCAGTGGATCCGCCCGGCCATCTCCCCGGTACAGGCGGATGGCGTCGCGATAGCAGATGATCGCTTCATCCACCCGACCCTGCTCCGCAAGGACGAGCCCCAGATTCACCCTCGCCTCGGTGAAGTTGGGATTCACTTTGAGCGCCTGCTGATAGACGCCCACGGCCGAGTCTCGACTTCCCGAGGCCCACAACGCATTCCCCAGGTTGTAATATGCCTGCTCGCGATGCGGTTTCAGACTGATCGACCGGCGCAGCGGCTCGACCGCATCCGCCGGTCGGCCCATTTCGATCAGTGCCGCCCCGTACGCGAAGTAAGATTCCGCGGAGACTCTCCCTGCGCCCTGTTCGATGGCTCGTTCGAATTGACCCGCCGCATCCGCAAATCGCCGTCCGATGAGCAGCGCCTTGCCCATGTTTTCGTAGGCCGGCACGAACTGCGGATTTAGCCGCTGGGCTTCCACGAAATGTTCCATTGCACCGTCGGTTTCACCCCGGGACAGCATCGCAAAGCCCAGCGCATTGCGCGCCCGGGCGTTCGCCGGTGATCGTTCCACCGTCTGCGACCACAACGCCACCGGATCGGCATAGAGCGCGTTCCGACGTGCTGTCAGCACCGTCAGCACCCCCGCTGCAAGCAAGACCCCGACGACAGATAATTTCCCGAGCCACGAAGAACCCTCGGATCGCATCGGTACTCCACCCGCGCGAGAAGTGCCCGAAGCGCCGGCGAGGGAATCCAACCACCTCAACACCGCGTGTATTGCTGCGACCACCACCGCCAGAACACCCGCCAGCGGCAGATACATGCGATGCTCAAAGGCAAGGTCCTTGATCGGTACAAAGCTCGATGTGGGCAGCAGAATCAGGAAGAACCACGCTCCGGCGAACCCCAGCGCATGCCGTCGCCACGTCCCCCAGATGGTCGCAACAATCAATCCAACGATGACTGCCGCTGGTACACCAACATCCTTGATCCCGCGTGCCACCTGCCAGCCATAATCAAGGCACTGCCCCACCGGCCATACCGCAAGCCGCAGATAATGAAGGATGACCCCCGGCTGACTCTGCAAGTAATCCAGCGGCGTTACACCCTTGTAGCCGAAACCCACCGTCGCAGTTTCTTCCGGCTCGCCGATTACACCGCCGAAAACCCCCAGCCCGGCCAACAACAGCCACGTCGCCGCCAGCCATGCATACAGCCGCCATCGACTTCGAATCGCTTCGACGAAACTCCCAGCAAGAAATGTCCGGTCGTAGAGCAGCACCATCACCGGCGCCGTTACCATCACCGCCTTGGTCGCCATGCCGGCGGCGCAGCTCAGCACACTGATGGTCATCCATCGACCCGGCCGCACCGTCACTGCCGCACGAATCGCCGCGTAGAGCGTCGACAGATAAAACAGCCCCATCATCGACTCGCATCGCTGGATGAGGTACGTGACGCTCTCCGTCTGGAGCGGATGTACGATCCACAAGAGCGCGATAGCGAATGCCAGGAAAGTACTGCCGGCAGAAGACCCGCGGTCAGCTACGGCCCCGCTCTCTTGCGTTACCGCTCGGCCGCTGGCTCGTCGCCCGTTCGCCTCCGTCAATCCGCAATCCGAAATCCGCGATCCGAAATCGCTCCCGCGACGATCCAGCAGCCCGATCGTCCTACGTACGATGCCAAAAAGGACCAGCCCCGACGCCAGATGCACGAGAAGGTTAAAGAGGTGGTACCCCCACGGTTCCAATCCCCCGAGCACAAAGTTGATCGCCAGTGAAATGTCCGTGAGCGGCTGAGAAGACTCAAAAAACCGTTCGATCGGCAGCAGGCGCCGGATCATCTCGTTGTTGACGATCGCGATCTGATCGTCAAAGACGAACTGGCCATCAAAACTCTTCCAGTAGGCAGCTGCGCCCCCCGCGACAAGAACCATCGCCGCAACAAGAATGCTCAATCGTTCGTTGCGACTCTGCGACCCGTCGCCGGCTTGTCGGGCGAGCGTCGAGCGCCCCTCGCGCTTCGCCCGCTCCGAATGAAACCTGCGCGCTGTCATCCCCACATCGTAACCCAACTTGTTCTGCTTACACCCGGCAGAACGCAAGACATGAAAAGTTTGGCGCCCCCCTCGCCCTCCGTGGCGAAGCGGGCGGCCACAACGCGTTGTCTATGCGGACCGCGCGTCGCCCACGACATGGCAAGGCGACCGGCCATCGGCGATTTCGTCACTTGGAGTTCCGGCGTTCTAGAATTCCTGCTCGTGCATCCTTGCACGAACCGACCGGCGGTGCGACGCGCTTTCGCGTCCACGGCGAGTACACCGCCGCCCGAAAGTATCCATGAGGATCATCCGATCCACGAATCCGCCTTCTCCAAGTATGCCTGAAATAACCGCTTGCTTTTCGCCTTACCTACCGTGCTGCTGGATACGGCTGGCTATCATCCTTGAGCCGCCCAGCGATGTAGAAAGGAGCCAATACCTTTATGTACTTCGCGGCCCGACTCCACCGTAACCGCGCCAAAAATCCTGAAATATGTGGGACGCGGAAGGAGGCCCTCATCCGGTTCTCCTCCCGCGTCACCGCACTCAAAACCACCTCACCCAGGCAAACACCGCGTTGCCCGCTGGTCAGGTTTTTCCGGCCTTAAAGGCCGGGTTGCCGCCCTTCTGATTCAGCACGACGTAGCGCTTCGAGCGCCCGTGCCTGTATTTCTTCCGCACTCTCCTGATACCGATCCAGGTCGCGGAAGAAGTCGTCCTTCCGACGAATCTCAATGTGGTCCTTCACACCGCAGACCACGACTTCCTTCTCGAGACCCGAGGAACGGAGCAACCGGTCCGGGATAACGACCCGGCCCTGGCTGTCCACGTCCAGATGCTGAGCGATGCTGAAATAGACGGATTCAAAGTCCGACAGATTCGTGTCGGGCAGGAGACTCGGCCGACCATAAGTCGCCATCGCCTCGAATTGTCGCACGGTGTAGAGACAGAGCGTCCTCGGCTTCCGGCTTGGTACCAGCACCAGCTGAGGTTCCTCGGGATCGAGTTCGAGCTTGCCCCGCAGCTTGGCCGGGATCGCCAGGCGGTTCTTCTCGTCGATTCCATGCTCGTAGTAGCCGGTAAGGACCATAATCTTCGCATTTGCCCACACCCGCCTGTCTATTGCCCCACTTCGTGGGATTATTCTACACCACGCCCCACTTCACATGCAAGAGTTTCCATAATATTTTCTCTACGATTCGGCCGCGGATGACTCGTCCGGCAAAAGCTTCGGTAAAATAAAGACTTGGAGCGCGTGCGTCACCTGCTGCGAATCCTGCCAGCGCAGATTTCACAGGGCATCACCCAACAATTCGCTCGTAAACATCCCGCCAGAGATCCACGATCCAGTCCATCCGATGCCCCGACCGGACCCGCTCGCAGGCCGCCGCCCCCATTTGGCGCCCCTTGTCCCCCCCCGCCCTCAACGTGTCGAGTGCCGCTTGAAAGGCACTTATGTCATTGGGCCGGCACAGCAATCCACTGACGCCATCCTCGATCAACTCTCGGCACGCAGGAATATCGCTCGCAATCACCGGGCAGCCGCACGCCATCGCCTCCAGCACCACGTTTGGACAGCCCTCCGTCAACGACGGAAACAGCAGACAATCCGCCGCCTTCATCCATGCCGCCGTCGCGTCCGTCCATCCCACGAAACGTACTGCATCACCAAGGCCGTCTCGATGCGACATGGCCTCCAACTTCGCGCGCTCGGGTCCGTCGCCCAACAACACGGCGCACACCTTGCCCTGTCGCGCCGTTCGCTTTACCACTTCCAACCAAACCGGCAGGTTCTTCACCGGATCCATCCGCCCCGCCCACACGATCAACCATGCATCCGGGGCGATACCATATCGCTCCCGCTCGATCGACTGCACACGATCCAACTCCTCGAACTCGATCGCATTCGGAATGACTACGAGACGATCCGACGGAAAGCACAAGTCTTCGCGCAGATGCGTCGCCACGGCCCGTGAATTCGCCACGTGGAGATCCGACGCGCCGCAGGTCGCCGCCTCCCCCCAACGGTGCCACGCCCGTTCAATTTCGATCGTCACGGTCGACGTAATGATCGGCCGCATTCGATCACACCGCCCCACCAGCCGCGCCGCCACGTTGGCATGAAAGAGCGAAGCATGAACCACATCCGGCTGGTAACGCCGCACCTGCCGCGAAAGCCGCCAAAGGCAACCGGCATCGAGCCGCCCACTCGCATCGCAGGAAAACGTCTCGATACCGTCCGCATCAAGCTCCGCCGAAAGCGGTCCCGGACTGGTCAGACACCCCACAACGGGCTCCACACCCGACGCGCGCAGTCGGCGCGCAAGTCGAGTCAGGCGCAAGGGTAAGCCACCTCGTTGCAAATCCGTGGACAGCATCATCACGCGAAGCATGGCGACCTGTCTGTTAACGAAGGGAGATTAACGCACCGCCGCTGTCGCCGCATTTTGCTGCCGACGACCGGGCACGAGGAACATCGTAACGAGGAAGACCATGACGCCCACTGAGCCACCCAAGCCTGCGGCCGCGTACTTTTTCTCGGGATCGAACACCGGCGAAACCTCTGGCGCCAAGGCCCGGTATCCCACCGAGCCCGGCACGCTCACTTTGCCCGATGCCGACACCCGTCTGATCTCTTCGTCCGTCGCCTGAAGGTTGCGCTCGATCGAGGAAATGCGTTCGTCCTTCTGGCGAATCTTTTCCTGCAACAGCCGAAGGTTCGCAACGGCCGACGCATCCATCGTCGCCACCGCGTCAATCTTCAAGAACTCATCCGAAAGCGTCTGATGCCTTCGCGTCGCCTCTTCGACGGCCTCTCGCAGCGCTGCATGCTGCAACTGGCGCGCCTCGCGGCGCTGCATTTCCAACTCGGAGACGAGCCGTTCATGATGGCGGGCCTGCAATTTTGCTATTCGAGGATTGAGATCGCTGATCGCGTCACACGCTGCCTTGAGCGACACGTTGTATCTCGGCACCACCATCCGCGAGAGCACGATCCAGTTGTTTCGTGCCTCCAGGTTGTCATGTGCCAGACTCGTCAGAATATTCTGGATGACCCGGCGCTTGGTCATCTCCGCGCCTTCACGACCGATCGCGTCCGCCTTCTCTGCCGCCGCGCTGAACGATACACCGGACTTGCCGTAATACTCCCGCACCAACGACTCGGATCGCGATTGAAGCTCCAGAATCTTTGTCGCGTCTGACGTCTCCGCCCAGCGGGCGATCTGGCCCGCCAGCGTATCCCAGGACTCCGTGAACTGCCGCGTGAGCGCCTCGTAGTCCGTCAGATCGGCCTCAAGCTGCTCAAGCTCCTTGCGGATGTCCGCGTTCGTCTGTGTTCGATGCTGCGATCGCACCTCCTGAAGCATGGCCTCCAACGTCACGACCATGGACTCCAGCGGCCCCTGAGACTCCCCTAGCACGCGCCGCAGCACGTCCCAGCATTCGCGCGACCGTGCGGTGCGCTCGGCCATTGCCTCTGAGAGTTCAACATCCTTCGCGTACGACGCTGCGAGTTGGGCTTCGTCCGGCTCCGTGGGTTCGTCGGATGGCGGCGCCGATTCAAACGCCAGCAGCGCCGCCTTCGTGCTCGTGATTTCATCCATCGCCGCGCTGACCTGCGTCTTCAACTCGTTCTTGCGAGTCCGGGCGGAATCCACGTCGATCGTGTCCGCCGTCATGTCCGATTGCGATCGGAGCGCCGCCACGGCCTGCTTCTCTTCGCCAAGTTCGCTCAGGAGCGTCTGCCGGTCCGACTGCAGCCGGGCAAGCCGCCGCTGCACGTCGTCCTGCGTACTCGCCTTGCGACCCACCGATGCTTGATACGCCCCCCCGATCAAGTCCAGCCAGCGTTGCGCCGATGCCTGCTCGGCATAGTCCGCTCGAGCCGTCATTTCGATCGCATCGCCCGGTTCCTTCACGCGGAATTCGATCCGTCCGTCACGATGAAGCTGTCGTAAGTCCACGCCCGCGGCACTGGATGCCTGCGTGAGCACCGCGTCGTCATTGAGGAGTGCATTCAGATGCTCCGCCGCCGTCATAGCAGTCGGGCCGTCCGACTGCGGAACGATGAGTCCGCGCACTTCGCACAGCCGTGCGGGTGAATACATGTAGCCGAAGGTTGCAGCAGCACCGAGGATCACCGCGATGACACCGGACAACACCGGCCGACGTTTTCCGCCGGCCCTGGGCTCGGCCGTATCCACTCGGTCCTTCTGCCGACTCTGCGATGCGCGGCTCGTGCCGATCAGCGGCTCCGGCGCGTCGGTATCCCAGGAGTGATCATCGACGAACTCGAGCGGCGGAAGATCATCCTCCACGATCGCCGTTCGTCGAGAGGACGATCGACTTGTCTCAACCGTTGCCGCTGTATCCAGATCCAGCGCCGAATCCGAATCTTCAACAGCGCGCCCGCGCGATCGCGCGGCGAGGATCTGCTCTTCTTGCGATTTTGCTTTCCTGCGAAGTTCCTCACGCTCCATCCGCAGCGCTTCCTGCTCTTCGCGAATCGCCGCCTGCCGACGTCGGAGGTCCTCGATCTCCGCTTCCAGTTGAGCGCGCTCATCGTCCAGCTTCGCCTCGACCGTCGTCTGTCTGCGAGCCAGCTCGTTCTCCAGTTCTTCCCGTTGCCGCGCCAGCTCCCGCTCAAGCTGCGTTCGCCGCGAGACGATCTCCTCCTCGAACGTCGCGATGCGACGCTCCAGCTGCGCTTCGGTCTCTTCCATCCGCTGACGACAACGCCGCTCCACGTCTTCTTCTCGCCGCGTCAGATCCGCCTTGCCGCGAACCTCTTCCGCTTTGCGAGCTTCCCGCTCCTCTTCGATCTGCCGTCGCGCACGCTCCACATCCTGCGCCTGACGTTCAATCTCTCGCTGACGCTCCTGTACTTCATCCATTTGTGCCCGCAGGCGATGATCGGCTTCTTCAAGCTCTGCCGCCCGCGCCGAGATTGCCTTGTCGCGATTGCGCAGCGATTCCTCGCGCGATTGCGTCTGCGTGGCCATGTCTCGCGCCCGCCGCATGAGGATTTCCAGTTTCTCCGCGGCCTCTCGATGATCCCGCTGGGACGCCTCAAGCTCCTGCCGCTGGCGATCCAGCTCTGCCTGCTCGCGCGCGACGCGATCACGATGCGCCTCGATCTCCTTCGCGCGTTCTTCGAGTTGTTCTTCCCGAGCGACCAGCCGCTGCGCCTCTTCATTCAACGAGGCGTCGACTTCCTTCGAAAACGCCGCCCCCGGTTTGAACTCTACGCGCTGCTGCTGAAATTCTTCCCGCTCGATTGCCAGCTCTCGACGCTCACGCTCCACGCGCTCGCGCTCATTGGCAATCAGTGCGCGCTCCCGCTTCGCGGCTTCCAGTTCCCCGCTGAGCGTCCGAAGCCGCGCGTCAACCGTTGCCGCGTCCGTCGCCAGTTTGGTCTTGCGTTCGCGAAGCCGCTCCGCTTTCTCCACGAGCTGCCGACGAAGCTCCTCGGTCTCACCGATGCGCCGCGTCAACTCGGCCCGCGCCTCCTCGGCCTCGCTGCGAACCGCGGCCACACACGACCGCTCTTCCGCAAGGGACCGCTCTTGCGCCTTGATCTCCACCTGCGCGCGCTCGATCTCCGACTCGACCTCGCGAAGCCGCATTTCTCGGCCGGACAACTCTTCCCGCTGTCGCGCCACACGCGCCGACTCGGCGGCCAGTTCTTCACGCTGCCGCTCGTAGGTCGCCAGTTCCTTTTCAAAGCGAGTCTGCGCGTCGGTCAGCTCCGCCTGATGGGCGTTCAGCGTCTCCCGTTCACGATCCAGCTTCTCGCGATCAACCTGAAAGACCGCCTGTGCCTCTTTCAGCAACACGCGCTGATCGACGAGTTCTTTTTTCAGCAGCCCGAGTTCTTCCGCCTGGGCAGCGTTCGCCCTTTGCAGATTGTCCAGACGCTTCTGCTCATGCGCCTGTTCCGCTGCTGCCTGCTTGAGACGCTCCTCAAGCGCCTTCGCTTCCGAAAGCCGCTCGTGAATTCGATACTCGCGCGCTTTTTGTTCTTCGTCCTGCGCCGTGATCCTGCCGCGAAGTTCTTCAAGCCGCTTCTGCGACTTCTCCACCTCGGCCGCCCGCGCATCCAGCGCCGTTCGCTCTTCCTTGACCTGTGCCTCCAGCGCCGACCGCTGTTCCTCGACCTGTGCATCCAGCTTTGCCCGCTGCTCCTGCACCTCGGCCTCCAGCGCCGCTCGCTGTTCCCTTGTCTGCGCCTCAAACGCTGCCCGCTGCTCTTTGGCCTGGGCCTGCGAACGCTGAAGCTCCATCTGCGCTCGTTGAAGTTCCGCCTGCTCCGCCTGAAGCTTCTCACGGGCAGCGCCGATCT
The DNA here is from genome assembly GCA_964385225.1 of uncultured Planctomycetaceae bacterium. GTDB lineage: Bacteria > Planctomycetota > Phycisphaerae > UBA1845 > UTPLA1 > UTPLA1. The sequence goes on along the minus strand of CAYLOE010000005.1, from coordinate 160,128 downwards.
GACGCTCCGTCTCCGTCATCCGCGTCTGCCACGCCTGATACTTTGACTCGCGTTCCGTCAGCTCCGCCGTTGTTTGTGACAACTCCAACTCGCGCGATTCCAGCTCCGACAGGCGCTTCGCCAGTGCCGTCTCGCGCGATTCAATACCCGAAATGATCCGTTTAAGCTCGTCTTCCCGCTTCGTTAGCCCGGCTTCGCGGGAATCCAGCCCCTGGCGAAACGTATCCAGTTCCGTCTGTCGCTGCTTGGTAAGCGCATCAAGCTCGGCGCGCGTCGCCTGGGCCTCTTCAGCGATGCGCTCGCGCTCCACCTTCGCCAGTTCCGCGAGTTCCTTCGCCTTGGCCTTGAGCTCGGCTGATTTCGCCTCGCGCTCGCGGTCGAACTGTTCCTGACGAGTTCGCAGCTCCGTCTCGCGCGTTACCAGCGAGCGCGTCGTCTCGTCGATTGCCTTTCGCCGATCGGCGATTTCTTCCTCAACCTCAGCGATTCGCGACGCCGCGACCTTGTCCAATTCGGCCACGCGGCGCGACAGTGAATTCAGACGCTTTTCAAGCTCTGCCCGGCGCGTCGCCGCTTCGCGGTCGATTTCCACCATGCGCGCTTCGGCTTCGCGTGCCTGCTCCGCCTCGCGCTCCGCAAGCATTCGCTCCCGGACATTCAGCGCTTCCTCGCGATCGGCCAGCCGTCGGTCGATCTCCGCCAGTCGGGCCTTGAATTTCTTCTCCAGACTGCGCTCGCGCTCGGCCAGTTCCTTGAGCTGTCCTTCCAACTCCGCGTACTTCGCTGACGCTTCACGGTCAATCTCTGCCAGGCGCGTTTGCTCCGCCTGTCGCAACACGGCCTCACGATCGGCGAGTTCCTTTTCCTTTGCCTCCACCTTGCCGGTGAAGGTCGCCGCATGCCGTTCGATCTGCTCGAGTCTCTTGCCGGCTGCCTGTTCGAGCTCTGACTGGCGCTTGATCCATTCGCGCTCGCGTGCGTCCAGTTCTGCCTGCTGTGCGGCGGCCGCCTTATCAATCTCTGCCTGTCGTGCGGCGGCCGCCTTATCAATCTCTGCCTGTCGTGCGGCGGCTGCCTGTTCAAGCTCTGACTGGCGCTTGATCCATTCCCGCTCGCGTGCGTCCAGCTCTGCCTGCCGTGCCGCGGCCGCCTTATCAATTTCCGCCTGTCGTGCGGCGGCCGTCTTGTCAATCTCTGCCTGTCGTGCAGCGACCGTCTTATCAATCTCTGCCTGTCGTGCAGCGACCGTTTGCTCAATCTCGGCGAGCCGAGCCCGCGCCGTGGCCTCCGCTTCCGCAATCGTCGCCTGCGATTTCTTGTCTGCCTCGGCCAGGGTCGTCTGCGATTTACGCTCCGCTTCAGCAATGGCGGCCTGGGCCTTACGTTCCGCTTCGGCGATCGTCGCCTGTAACTTCTTCTCCGTTTCCGCCTCACGCTGTACGATTGCCCGCTCGCGCGCCTCGATCGTACTCTGCTTTTGAACGATCTCTCGCTCCACCGTCTCCAATCGGCCGCGTGTGCTCGCATCAAGCTGCGCCTCGCGCCGCGTGATCTCCTGCTGCTTCACCTCGAGCTGAACGCGCAGCGCCTCGGTCTCGCGCTTCACCTGCGAAAGCCGCTCCGTCGACATCCGCTCGACTTCGGCCTCCCGCTCCGCGAGAGCCCGCTGCCGCGCCTCGATCTGCACGAGTCGGCTGGATGCCTCTCGTTCAATCTCCGCTCTCCGCACCGCCAGCGTACGCTCCAGCTGCGCCTCGCGCTCCGAAAGCTCGCGCGACTTCTGTTCGAGCTGCTGCTGCAGCGTCATCGCGCCGCGTTCGATCTGCTCCAGTCGAGTGCCGGCCGCCTTCTGCAGTTCCGCCTTCTGTTGCTCGATGAATGCCCGGTTTGCATCTTCGATCGCTGCCTGACGGCCTTCGATCTCCGCCCAGCGCCGCTTCATTTCCGCCTGCTCGGCGTCCATCTCCGCGCGCCGCCTGGCGTAATCGTGCTCCAGTTCTTCCTGACGCCGCTGCGTGACTTCGTGAAGCTCCCGTGCCTTGGCCTGTAGTTCCGCCTGGAATGCCTTGAGTTGTCCGCGCTCCTTCGCCAGCGCCGACTTGATCTTCTCCGCGCGCTCGTCCAACGCCGTTTGTGCGCGTGCAAAGCGCCGGCGCAATTCGTCCGCCCTGGCCGTCGAAGATCGATCACCGTTCGAACGCCCGCGCGACGATGAACCACCGCCGCTGGAATTCGCCGTGCCGCCGGCGCCCGCCGCACCGCCCTTGACGCCTGGAAATTGAATCGTGCTATTCACACTGCCCGCCTCCGGCGCGCCGGTCGATCCCGGCGCGTCCGTTCGATACTCATTTGGCAAAGAGGATGAACTCATGGCGGTGCCCTTGCCCCCAAAGGCATAGTGTAACGGCTCCCGCCTCGCCTGACCCGGTAACGAAAATCCCGGCGCCGCGCCTCCAAATTGCCACTGTCCGTTGTGTACGTTGAACAAGTCCGGCGTCCGGCTTGACCAGTTCCTCAAGGCCCCGCCCGGCATCGGCCCCGTCCCCGTGGAAGACAACATCCCTCCGGAAGACAGCGCCGCCAACGCCGACGCCTCGTCCGGGTATTGCTCAGCCCATGCCCGTGCCGTGGACAGGTGCGACGAGACGCGCTGCAGTCGCTCCAGATCCCTCGCCATTTGTGTCTGCAATTCACCGGCCGCGCTCGAAAGCGGAGGGAGTCCGCCCGTCTGTGATTCCAGATTCGATTCAGGCAGAGCGCCGCCGTGCCCCTGCGATGCTGATCCGGACGAGCCGCTTGAAGATGGGTTCATCGAATGGCCTTCATGATTCGTACGCAGTCGATCGTCGGTCATCCTCGAAAACGTGCCCCGACGATCTTGCTCTGATTATCAAACCCGCGTTCGCGCGGCACACGCGAAAGCGGGTTACGGAGAATACCTAGTCCAAGTCGATCGATGCGGGTTCACGCAGCGATTCTGTTGAAGCGGTCGATCCATTACCCGATCCGATCGACCGGCCGATTTCCTCAATCCCGCTGCGAAGCGTGGTAAGCTTTTCGTTCAACCTGGCCGTCAGACTTTCGCTGTCGCCCGACCATCGCGCCTTGCGCGATGCGATTGATCCGGGTATGGTCGTTCCTTCGACCTGGCTCGGCTCCGAGAAGCCGCCCCACCGCTCAGGTTCGTCATCCAGCCGCACGACTGCACGGTGCAGCCCGTCCAGCTCGCTTTCAAGCTGCGCGAGATGCCGCACATCTGTCACTTCCTTGATCGGAGTCTCCATTCGATGCGAGATGCCCGACGCGGAGTATGGCCGGGCAGACCACGCCGCGCTGCGATCCGCCTTCCGGACGCGATCAAACGAAGGCCGTGCAGTGTCGTATATCGCTCGAATCCACGAGTCCAGCGTCTCCTGGCGTGTCAGAAGCTCCGCCTCGACATCCGACAAGCGAACGCTTAACACCTGCTCCAGCTCCGTCGCCGTTCGCTCCAGTTCCGCACGACCTGCTTCGACCAGTGCCGAACGCTTCGACTTGAGCTCCGACTCCTCCGCCTTAAGGTTCGACTGCTGCTCGGTGATGATCTCCTCGATCGCCTTTCGCCGGGCGCTCGCCAATCGGGCCAGCTCGCCGGCCTTTCGCTGAAGCTCGGCCTGGCGAATCCGCAAACGATGCCGCTCGCCTTCGAGTCCGATCCGCAACTCCCGAAGTCGCTCGTCGTGCAGGTCCTGAAGCCGTACCAATCGCTCCGACTCGTGAGCGAGATCCACTTTTACCCGCTCGGCTTCGGCCAGACGGGTCTTGATCGCCGCCTCTTTGCTGTCCAGCCGGCGCAACCGCGTCACGAGCGCCTCGCGTTCGCTGGCCAGCGTCGCGATGGCCCGCGAAAGCGTCTGATGACGCGCCTCGTGCTCCGCCTTCTGTACCTGATGCTTTTCTCGCGATTTCGACACTTCGTCCGCAAGTCGCTCGATCTCAAACTTCAGCGTCTCCAGCTTCGCTTCGGATTCATGCATCTCCGATCGCTCGTCTCGAACCATCCGAGCCAGTTCGCCCACCCGATCCTGCAAAGACTCATCTTCGCTCGTCCCCAGCTCAGGATTTGTCGCAGGGTGAGTCGCTGCCTCGGTCATGCGATGTGTCCCGCTCGCGGTTCTCTTCACGGCCTCCATGGCCGCTTCGACGGTCCGCATGGGGTCTTCGGCTGCGTCGCTCGCGGGCTCATCCGCCTGTGCGCGTGTCGCCTGCGCGGCATCCAGCAGCCGCCGTGCCTGCGTCTGAAGCTGCTCCTGACATGTGCGAAGACGGCCGCGCTCCGCGTCGAGCTCTTCGCGCAACTTGCGTGCCCGCTCATCCAGCGCCTGCTGCGCCGCGATAACACGTTGTCGAAGGTCAGGCGAAATCGAATTCAAATCGCCGTTCTTTTCACCTACCAGTCGATCGGCGCGGAGCGATTCATTTGCTCGTACGCCGCTTGTTCGATCCTCGCGCGAATTCTCGCCTTTCACATGGAACTCCTTCCGGCTTGAAGAAGCACGCCGCGGGCTGACGTTCTCCCCTCGAAACATCTCCGGCGACGCATTCCGTTCATCGATCTCTTCCACCTCTTCCAACAATTCCAGCACGTCTGAATCGTCCAGCCCCTCGTCGTTGGCGCCGTCAGACGCCCAGGCCGTGTCGTCGGCTTCCCCCATCGCTTCCATCGAACGTACCAGCTCGCGCGCTGCCTCATCCTCGCTCAGTTCTGTATGCCCGACGTCGCCGTCCGGCGATGCATCTCGATTTCCGAAGAACCCTGCCGGTACGCGGCCTGCCACGATCTGGTCCGGATCCGAAGGCAAATCCGACAGCCGCCAGCCCGATGCCGATCGACTTGCCCCGCCATACGACTCGCCCGTCGCGGACGTTTCGATCTCGAAAGCCATTTCGTACGTCCCCACGCCGATCGAATCGCCCGCGGAGATTCGCGATTCATTCACCCAACGGTCCTTAACGCGAACGCTGCGCCGTCCGCGAAGGTCACGAACCATCGGCCCCTCGCAGGTCCACACCACCATCGCGTGCCGCGGAGCGATCGAACCCTCACCCAATACGATGTCACAGGAGGCGTCGCTCCCGATCAGCAGAACCGGATCCTCGCTGCCGATCGAACCGATTGACTGGTCATTGCGCAGGAAGAACCTACGCACCGAGGTGATAATCGCGTCCTCGCTCGCTTCGATTTCCACGGCATACGAATTCGGACCGATCTTCAACTCGTCGCCGTCTTCCAGTCGTGCCCAGCGGACGAACGACTCGTTGACGCGCGTACCGCCCGGCGCACCCAGATCGCTGACAAAGACGCCCCCGCCCAATCGCACCAGCGCCGCATGCGCCCCGTCCACCTGACCCGGTGCCAATACCAGGTCACTCCCGGGACCGGAACCGATGATCGTCAGCGGTCGCGACACATCAAACGTCGCGCGTGGGGTCTCCGGCGAGGACGTGCAATAAAGTCGGATTGCGGGATAACGATTCTCCGTCATGTCTGGCTTGGCGCTCACTGCATTGCACCTCTGACTTCTCAAACGACCTGCGGCACGTTTCACCGCAGCCGCTTTGTTTCCCTTGAATTCACGCCGATTCCATTCATGCGCTCGCGCCGTCGAGTTCGACGATGGACCCCGATCGCCACACCGACGCTCGGCGCCATGCCACTACGCGACCTGGTGCCAACCCAACTGCCCGGGCGAAGGCAAGTCCTGTATTCAACGGCCGTTTACGCCCTCGGACCGCAACCGAATGCCGATAATAGCGACGCCAATAAACTGCCAGCGTCACCGAGCGTCCTTATCGGACGGATTCCACATATATCGGCGTTATCAGTACTGCGACCGACATTCCGGTGTGAATTCAGTCAGGTATGCCGCTCAATCCAACAATAATTAACCAGCCAAGCCCCACACCGCGCAAAAAATGCCGCCCCCCACGGCGCCGGTAGCATGCGCCAAGCGCCGCTGGCTCGCGGGTGTCGTGCCGTTCTTTCGGCGTCCCTGCCTCACCGGTTGATGGCGCGCCACGGCGCGGGCCCCCTCTCCTTAAGAGCATAGGACCACCCACAGCGCAGACTCAAGTGCCGGCTCGTTCAAACTGAAAGTTAACGTCGGAAGTGTCGAGAAGAAAATGACCGGAGATCCGCCGGGCGGCGGCTGTTTCCCCTCACGAAGGCGGCAGGTGAATCTCGCCGACGTGCTGGGTATCAAACGTTCGACCCGTAAGCAGCTCGGTGAAGCGCACCACGATCGTGATCTGTCGATTCGCCGGACTTCGACCGCTCAGCCAGGGCGCCTTGATCGTGTAGTGCGAGGTCATAAACCGTCCAAACCAGGCGTCCCGCACCGCGTCGGCGTCGAGCTCGATTTTCGCCACGAGCTTATCCCCCTCCGGCGCCGCCAGATCATAGGCCTCCATCACCACCGTGCCGGCCGCCTTGATCGTATCCCCCTCTGCGTCACGCAATCGAAGATAGGCGACCACGCCCTCGTCCACGCCGTCACGGTTTTCGTCGTAACCGCCGGAGAGGCGCTCCAATTCGATCCGATCCACCTGAACGAGCTGTGCCAGTCGCTTGTCACCTTCGAGGCCCCGCAGCTCTTCGATCATCCGGGACTGTCGGACAAGCTCCTCGTCTTTCTGTTGAAGCTGCCGCGTCTGCTGCGCGATGCGATCCTCCAGCTCCTGAATCTGTGTGACGCGCGGATCGGCCCCGCCCCCGTTACACGCCGCACCCATTGCCAGCAGACTCGCTGCGATCAAGCCGGCCCCACTCCGGCGATGCCGCGAATCCGGCAAGAAAGGCACTAAGAATCCACCGAGACCCATCATCAATCATCATCCGTGGACGGCCGCTTCACCAGTTCCGGCTGTCGTTCCAGCACGCGATCGACCAGACCGTACTCCATCGCTTCCACCGGGTCCAGCCACAGGTTACGGTCGCAATCCTTCTCGATCTTCTTCATGTCCGTCTTTGAATGCTTGCCGATGATGCCGTACAGAATCTCCCGCAATCGCAGGATCTCCTTGGCCTCGATCGACAAGTCCGTCGCCGCTCCCTGCATGACCCCGCCGATCAGCGGTTGATGGAGCAGCACCCGAGAATTCGGCAGGGCAAAACGCTTGCCCGCCGTGCCGCCGCAGAGCAGGATCGCCCCCATGCTCGCCGACACGCCGAGGCAATACGTCGCCACGTCGCAACGCAGAAATTGCATCGTGTCGTAAATCGCCAGACCCGCCGACACGCTGCCGCCAGGCGAATTGATGTAGAAGTGCACGTCCGCATGAGGGTCCTCATTCGCCAGAAACAGCATCTGCGCGATGATGACGTTGGCTACCTCGTCGTCTATTCCGCCGCCGAGAAAGATGATCCGATCCTTCAACAGGCGAGAATAAATATCATAAGACCGTTCACCCCGCCCGGTCTTTTCAATTACGAATGGAATCAAAGTCTGGTTTTCCGCCATCTGGCACTCCTGAATCTACCCGACGCCGCATTCCGCATTCTGAAGTATTGACGATTTTGGCGTTTCGGCGTTTGAACGTTTACTTCTTCTTATCCTTATCCCCTGTCGTCGAGCCGAGGATCTCGTCCACGAGCCCCCACTCCAGCGCTTCCTGTGGGTTAATAAACTTGTCGCGCTCCGTCGCCTCCTCGATTTTCTCAATCGGCTTTCCCGTGTGCAGCGACAGAATCTCCAGGAGTTTTCTCTTGTCCTTGAGAATTTCCTCCGCCTGGATGCGGATGTCCTCCGCCTGACCGGTGATGCCGCCCCACGGCTGGTGGAGCATGATCTTGCTGTTCGGCAGGGCGTAGCGTTTGCCCTTGGTTCCGGCCGTCAGAATGATCGCCCCGCCGCTGGCCGCCTGGCCAATCGAATAGGTGGCGATGTCGCACGTCAGAAAGCGCATCGTGTCGTAAATCGCCAGGGTCTGATCCACCATGCCGCCTGGGCAGTTGATATACAGGTGGATGTCCTGGTCTTTCTTGATGCTCTGGAGGTAGAGCAGCCGCATAATCACGAGACTCGCCGTGCGATCCGTGATCGGCCCGGCCAGGAAGATAATGCGGTTCTCCAGGAGCATGTCCTCGATCGACATCTCCCGAATCCGCTGATAGGGGGCCCCGCCCTGCGCCATCGTACTCGCCAGATGCGGCGGCATCGTCCCCGCATACGGAATCACGCCATCATGTATCATCACGTTGTCCTCGTGTCTAAACTCGCGGCGACACCGTCGGCCTCACCGCGGCTTGCAGTGTCACTTCCTCACTTCGACTTCTTCGTCTCACCCTTTGCTGCCGGGGGCTTCGCTTCCTTCTTGGGCGCCTTGCCCTCCGCAGCCGGCTTCTTCGCCTTCGCCGCGGGTGCTTTCTCGGCTTTTTCCTCTCCCTTGCGAGGTACTTCTGCATCGGTAATCCTGGCCGTCTCCAGTATCTTGTCGATGCACTTCTCGTCGCGAATCTGCAAGTAGAGCAACTCCAGACCTTCGTTTTTGGCGAGCTGGTCGCGCATCCGGTCAAATCGCTGGTTATAGGCCCGTGCCATCGAGGCGATCGCTCCGTTGATCTCCTCCTCGGTGACCTCAATCTCCAGCTTCTCGGCGATGTCCTCGAAGATGAAGTGCTGCTTCAGGTTCGCGGTGGTCTCTTCTCGCGCGACGGTTCGCAGCTCGTCCGCGTGCTTCTCGATTTCCGAAATCGGCACGCCTTCGCGCTGCAGGTCGATTGCCTTGCGAAGGACCGCACGCTCCGACTGACGCGTTGATAAGCCCTCCGGCAAGTCCAGCTTGGTGTTATCCAGCAGATACTTTCGCACCTGGTTCTGCATGCCGCGGCGCACTTCCTCGCCAATTCGCGATTCCATCTGCCTTCGGACTTCGTCGCGAAGCTCCTTCTCGCTCTCGAAGCCCTGGGACTCGAGATACTCCTTGTCCAGCGCCGGCAGTTCCATCCGCTTCAGATCATTCAGCTTGAATTCGAACTTTGCCTTCTTGCCGCGAAGGTCTTCCATCTCGTAGTCGTCCGGCAGCGTCCCTTCGAACGTCTTCGACTGTCCCACCTTCGCCCCCTTGAACTTGTCGCCGAAGTCCTCGAACGCCACGCCCTCGATTCGCTGCGGCCGCGCCGAAACCTGAATATTCTCCGCCTTCTTCGCTTCCTTGCCATCCGCCGTCATCGTCATGTCGCAGATCATCAGGTCGTCGATCTGCACCGCGCCATCGATCACCGGCGCCCAGTGGCCGCGCATGGCCCGCAGCCGACGCACCTGCTCGTCCACGTCTTCCTCCGAGACCTTCAACACCGGCCGCTCAACCGGGACGCCCTCGAGCGAAGGCAATTCGAATTCCGGCTTGACCTCGACCTCGCAGGCGAATTCAAAATCCCCCTCGTCCGGAAGCTTGATGTGGGTCAGCGCTGTTCGCATATCGACGAGCTGCTCGCCGCTGTCCGCGCCCTCGGCCTTGGGGTCCTTCATTTTCACGAGCATGAGCGGGTCGCCGAGCACTTTCAGCTCTTTCTGTTCGATTGCCGCGAGATAGGCATTGGAGAGCAGCCGCGTCTGGACCTGCTGGCCGACTTCCGAGCCGAAGCGCTTCTCTACCAGACGCCGCGGCGCGCGACCCCGACGAAAGCCGGGAATGATCGCCTCGGTGACGAGTTCCTTGTATTCCTTCTCCATCTCCTCATCGACGCTGGCGCGAGGCACCGTTACCGTCAGCCGCTTGCGCAGCACCCCCGCCTCGGAGACAGCCACCTTGATGACCTGCTTGAGCCGCTCCTGCACGCTCTCCGGCGTCTCTTCATCAGCCGTCGCCAGAGCATCACCATCCCGCTGACTGCCCGGTATTTCGCTTCTCATCGTGTCGCAACTCTCCTTCCATTCACCCGCCACCAAGAGGTCAATCCGCTCCGTGCCACCAAAGCGACACTCGCGCAACAAAAAAGCCGGTCAGGCGTCTCTAGCGTCCCGACCGACCCGGCGTCGATCTCTTCAGCGTCACCATCCCGCGGCCTGCGCCTGACCTCTCCGGTCGGTATCCCGCGAGCAGTTCGTATGTCATGCGGTCCCGGCATCCCTGCCCACCGCCACGGTCAGCAATCCCAATCGGCCCTTTCGGGCAAACCAACCTCAAAGCGGGTGATGAGATTCGAACTCACGACATTCACGTTGGCAACGTGACGCTCTACCACTGAGCTACACCCGCGACTTGCAACAGCAACCGCCGCCGCGAACACAATAACATAACATCCCGCCGTGCCCCGTCAAGTGCAGGCGGATCAACGGGCGAAGCTCAATCGGCCCCCGCCTGGTTCGCCTTTTTTTCGCCTCCCTGCGGCGTCTCCTTCGCCGCTCCCGGCTCCGGTTTGAACTCATCGCCCAGCCGGTCAAAATAATTCCGCACCGCCTTGCGATACGCCCGCGGGATGCGCTCACGATTGAGCGCGTCCGTGGCCTCGATCTCCGCCGCGCTGGCCGCGTCGTAGAATTCCGCCTCGCTCTTGCCCTTAAGGTGCTCGCCTTTCACGTGCTGCTGCGAGACGATCCGCCCGCCCTTGGCCGTCTTCACCTTTGCCTTCTCATTCTTGAAGTCCACATCCACGTTATCGTCACGGTCGCGCTTGCCCGCCCCGCGGCCCGCACCGCCCATGCCTTCGCCGGTCCCGTTACAGTGCGGACAGGGCGCTCCATCCTTGCGAAATCCCGTTCCGCCGCAGGGCTTGCACGCACCCTCGCCTTCCTGATCGCCCTCGTTCAATTCGTCACGGGCATCATCCAGCATGGACATCTGGGCCTCCAGATCATTGAGCTGCTGCTCAAGCTGCTCCATTTCGCTGAGCATCTCACCGGCTTCGCCCAACTCGTCCTGTGCCGCTTCGGTATCACCTTCCTGGAGCTTCTGTCCGGCATTGGCCATCTTCTGAGCCATTTCCTTCATCGACTTGCAGGCCTCCTGCCGCTGGGCCATCTTCTCCATGAGTTTCTGTAGCTGTTCCGGCGTCACACCCTTGTCCTTGAGCCGTTCCGACAATTCCTTCGCCAGCTTCTCCAGTTGCTCGGGGTCTTTCTTCGAAAGCGCGTCCAGCACTCGCTGCATGTCCTGCTGCGACATGCCCATGTTCTGCATCTCGCGCTTGCTCTGTTGATCCTCCGACGCCTGTTGCAGCTTCTGTGCAAGCTCCTCGAGCTGCTTGCGCATCTGCTCGGCCTGCTGCGGGTCCAGCTTGCCCTCTCGAGCCCGCTGAGCCAGCTTCTCCTGAAGCTGCTTGAGTTCCTTCTGCGCCTGATCAAAATCTCCCGACGACATCGCCTCAATCAGTTTCGCCGCATCGCCCTTGGGGTCTTCCGGTCCGCCGAGCTGTTTGAGCTTCTTCTTCGTCTCGTCCAACGCCTTGAATCGATCCTCGTTTGCCTTGTTTTTCAGCGTGTCCTGCAGCTTATCGAGCTGCTTGACGGCTTCGCGCCGCAGGACATCCGGGTCTTTCTCCGCATCCTGGCGGAGCGCCTCCTCCAGCGCGCGAACCTGTCGGTCGATCTCACCGTCCGAGTGCTTTTCCGCAAGCTGCGACAGCGCTGAAACTGGTTGCGCCACCACTTCGCGCACCCGAGCGCGAACTTCCTGCTGCGCCTGATCGGCGGCCTGTGCCTCTTCACGATTAAGAAGGTCAAACTCCGGCAAGAGATGCAGAATCGCCCCGACGATCAGCATCGCCGATCCGTACGAAAGCGAACCTGACCATCGCAGAGGTATCAGCTTGCGCGCCGAGAGCCCCGCCGCGCAGCGCTCCGCGTCCGCCACGACAGCCGCCGCGAAAGGATCCTTCGCATGGGGCCGAACCTGCAAGCTCGTGGACACTCGCTCCTTCAAACCCGCCGCCGCATCCAGCGCCACCGCCGCTGCATGGTCCGCCTCGCGGGTCAGGGCCAGCCACACCCCGGAAGCGACCAGACTGGCCGCCAGCCCGCCCAACGCAAACCACCCCGTGGGAAAGTCGTATCCCAGGAGCCGGTCAACCAGCAGCAACGCCGACCAGACGCAGGTCGCCGCGAAAAGGCACCAACCCCATTGCCCAAGCCAGCGATTCAGCCAAAGCTGTTGTTGTGCCTGCCGCACCTGTCGTTCGAGCGCGCCCATGTTCCGGCCTCCCGGCCAATGGCTGCTCGCCATTGACCGTTGCTTACATTGTAGAACGCCGCCCATCCGGGGCAATCTCCAGGGCCCCCATTTCCCCGCTAATATCCCGAAAAATCCGGAATCCCTCCCGGCCCGGCCGCGTATATACTTAGCCCGTTCGAAAGGACGCGAACATGACCCAGCAGCACCCACCCACAGCCGACTCCGCCGACGACAAGCCCAAGCGGTCCCTCTCTCCCCGCTCGATCCGCGGTCGCGTCGTCGCCGGCATCCTGCTCATCATCCCCATTTTCGTCACGCTGTGGCTCGTCGGTATTATCTACCGTATCGCCCTGTCCACCGGCTCCTGGCTGCTCAACATGGGCACGGCCGCCCTCAATTACACCTTCAAGTACGAACTCAAGGGCAAATTTGACCCCGCCGACGCCACCTGGTACGAAAGCGTCCTCGCCGTCGTACTCACCGTCGTCATGCTCTACATGATCGGCTGGCTCGGCGCCAACGCCGTCGGCCGTCGCATCATCGAATTCGCCGAGAACCTTTTCGAGCGAATCCCCTTCGTCGATACCGTCTACAGTTCGCTGAAGCGCATGGTCCGCGCCCTCTCCAACAGCGACAACCCGGATGACGACGCCAAACGCGTCGTCCTGATCGACTTCCCCAGCGACAACATGATGGCCATGGCCCTGATGACGAACATTATCACCGACTCGAGCACCGGCAAGCGCTACGCCACCGTCTTCGTCCCCACGACGCCGAACCCCACCAGCGGCTACATGGAAATCGTCCCCCTCGAGCGCGTGACCCCCACCGACATGAGCGTGCAGATGGGCCTCTCCACCATCATCTCCGGTGGCGCCGCCGCCCCACCAAGAATCAACTTCCTCAAGCGAGGCAGTCTCGCCGAGCAACCTACCCCCGCCATTATTCCACCGCCCGCGCAGCAAAAACCTGATCAGCCCGTGTAACCTCGAACGCTGGAGATCGCGCCAAGCGCTTCCATCCGAATTCCGAAACCCCAATACATCAGCCCGTCTTCGCCATTGTCTCCGGATCCGGTCCTGGTGGCGTCGGCGCAACCGGCCCTGCCTCCTCGACCAGCCCCGGCGCTCGGCTCCAATCGAAAAACTTTCGCTGCTGGAAGAACTCCGTCACGATCTCTCGCAAGCGCTGATGAATCCGCTCCGGCTTCCAGCGCGCGTTCACCGCGTGAAAGCCGAACTCCTCCGCCATGGTGTTGTATTCGCGGATCAGCGTCGTCTGATAGCGCTTGAAGGAATCGTACGGATCATCCCCCTGTCCGAGGTCCATGCCCGACTCGAAGTAATCGATCACCCCGCGCGGAATGACCCGACGAATCAGACTCACCACGTCGATCTTCAGATACAACACCAGGTGCGGCACCGGCGCAAAGCCGAATAAATCCCGCGCCCACGCCCGATCAACCCCTCGCGCCACGTCGCGCGCCAGGGCCGTGTAGACATATCGATCCGCCAATACCACGAACCCGCTCCGCAGCGCCGGGATGATTTCCTTCTCCAGCCGGTCCGCGAAGTCTGCTGCATACAAGAGCGAATACGTCAGCTTGTTGAGCAGGCGTCCTTCTTTCGCCTGCGCAATGGTCCGCCCGATCAAGGCGCTTCGCGTCCAGCCCGTCTCGATCACGCCGTAGCCCTGCACCTCCAGCCATTCGCGCAGCAGCATCATCTGTGTCGTCCGGCCCACGCCATCCGTGCCCTCGATCGTGATCAGCACGCCGGGATAGTCGTACGCCTCGATGTACGGCAGACCCTCACCAAAAAAAGTTAGCTGGCTCATGCAATCCTCGGTTTTCTGTCGTAGGTCCCCATCCGCTCCGCGATCGCCTTTCGCACCTGCTTCTGCTGCTCGGCGATGTTCCCCGTCGCGCTGATCACCACAAAATCGCTCTCCTCTGACATTCGATCGTACTCTTCAAGGATCATCCCCTGAAACAACCGAAAGCTCTCCATCGGGTCCGGGTGCAGATTCAGATCCATCCCTGCCTCAAAATCCTTAAGCACCTGTCTGGCCATCGTGATCCGTTTGAGCGACACCTCGATCGGCACGCGAAAATAAAACGAAATATCCGGCTTCGGTGCGAAGCGATAGACTTTTCTAATCCATTCCCGATCGCACCCCCGTACATGGTCCCGCGCGAAAGCCGTAAAGACGTATCGGTCCGCCAGGACGATCATCCCCGCCTTGAGCGGCGGCAGGATGTTGCTCACCAGCCGATGCGCGAAGTCCGTCGCATGAAGCAGACTGAACGTCGTCGGCGTCAAGCTCCGGCTTTTCTTACCCTTCTTGGTCGTCTTCTTCACGAGGTCCGCCGAGTTCCACTCCGTGAAAAAGACGTTGTATCCCAGACTCCGCAGCCAGCGCTCGACGAGGCGGATCTGCGTACTCTTACCCGAGCCGTCGATCCCCTCGACGATGATCAGTCGCCCGGGGTAGTTGTGTGGCTGCAGAAGCAACTCACTTTTCATGGACATTTGCCGTCTCCGCCTGTTTCGCTTCTGCCGGAACGATGCTCATCGCCATTCCGTATTCCCTCTCGAAGTGCACCATCTCACGACGCGCCGTCCAGAGTTCCAGCTCCGAATCCCGTGACGAATGAACGCGAACCTCCACGCAATCTTCCTGCAGATTGCAGCTCACCGACTGCACCACCGAGTAATGCGTACGATCGAGCGCGTTCGCCAGACGCAACAGCGCGATCAGCTTTTTGAACGCCTGCCGATTCCCCCGATCCAGTTGACTGTAACTGAAGTCTGACTTCTTCGGCTTCCCCTTGCGATGATAACGAGCCAGGTTCGCAACCAACTCGATCTCCGCGTCTGTAAAGCCCTGAAGGCCCCCGTGGCGTATCAGATAATACGAATGCTTGTGGTGCCCCGAATGCCCGATCAGATAGCCCACGTCGTGCAGCAGACACCCATACCCCAGGAGCTCCCGATGCCGCTCGTCCATGCCGTGCAGCACCGACAATTGATCGAAAAGCGTCAGGGCCAGCCGCTGCACCTGCTCCGCGTGCGAGCGATGATACCCGCACCGCTCCGCAAGTTGAATTACACTCCGCGTCCTCGGGTCCGGCCATGTCGCCCTCGCCAGCAGGTGCGCGCGACTCCGCGCGATATGGTCGATGATGATTCCCTCGCGCAGGGCCATATCGCAATATTGATAATGCGCCACATCGAACATCCGCCCGATCGTCAGCAGCGTTGTCGCCGCAGGCACCAGCGTATCCGCCCGCTTGGCGACCATTCCCGGAATTCGCAGCCGCTGTTCGCGCGTCATTCCCGAGAGATCGGACAGAATCGCCTTCAATTCCTCCCGCGACATCTGAATATGCCCGAGACCCTCGCCCGGTGTGGCTCCTCGTCGATGCAGACAAATCCGCGAGAGACACTCAAAACTGCCCGACGTGCAGATGCAGCGAGAAAACTTCCGTCGCCCGACCCTCTCCTCCACCGGTGACAGCCCCGCCTGAATGTGTCGTCGCAACTGCTTCAATCGGCCCATCGGAAGCGGGTCTTCCTTCACAAAGAGCTCCGCCAGCCGCAGCCCGCCCAGCTTGGCTGAATAGGTCATCTGCGCGCGCCGCGCGTTGCCGACGATCACCTCAACGCTGCCGCCTCCGATGTCGCACATCAGATCGTCGTCCTCGCCGAGCTTCACCGCATGGCGGATCGCGAGATAAATCAGTCGCGCCTCCTCCTCGACACTCAGCACGTGAAGCTCCATCCCCAGTTCGTGCCGCACCCGTTCGACGAAATCGCCGCCGTTGTGCGCCTCGCGAACGGCGCTCGTTGCCACCGCCCGAAGCCGGCCGATTCCTTTGAGTCGCGACATCTTCACGAAACGGGTCAGTGCCGCGATCCCGGCATCCATCGCATCGGCCGTCAGAATATGCGCTTCGAATCCCCCCTTGCCGAGCTGCACCAACTCGCGATCGCGCCCGAGAATCCGAAAATCTCCCTCCGGTGAAATCTCCGCCATCACCAGGTGGATGCTGTTCGTCCCCACGTCGATCGCGCCGAACTTTGTCGGCGGCGGACGACGAACCACCCCCGCGCGACGCTGGAGAAAAGACTCGTCCTCCGTTCCTGCGAAAGTGGAAAGAACCCCCGCATGTTCCGCATCGGGCTCCGCCCCCGCGCCCTCTTCATTCGGAAATCCTTCCAATTCGATGGAATCGCCGGCATTTCTCAAGGACGTGATTACCTCGCTCCCGCGCCCTACGCCGATGGTTGTGCCGCGACCGACGCCGAGGACGAATCATCCGTTGCAGGCGATTCAGCCAAATCCACCGATTGCAGCACTGCGGCGAAATCCGCCCATCGATCCAGAATGCGACGACGCATCGCGTCCGCTTCCCGGCCTCGATGAGCGCAGTGATCCAGCAGCCGTGCGCACCAGCCCGCGTCATCCGACAACGCCTGCTCGTCTCGAGCCAATCGCGCGATTACGCGAATCGCGGCAAGCTGATCGTTCCAGTAGCCCAGAAGATCCTGCATGTTGATCAGCGCCCTGTGCAGTTCCGGGTGGTCCTGGCCGCAAACATCCCGACGAAGCTCCGTCGAATAGCGGACGCGCTTGAGGTGAATTCGTGTCTGATGAAGATCCGCGGCCTCACTCACCCGCGGATCGCGCCGTTTCAACCGCTCAACGGACTTGCGAAACAAGTCATCGATCTGTTCCCCGATCAGCGTCGCGTCCGATGCCTCCACGATTTCCTGCATGGCCGACGATAGCTTGCGCACCTTTCCGGCCGCCCGGGTACTGTTGAGACGACGAAATCGACGTCGTGCCTTCTTGATGCCGCGCTCGCGCAGATTCGTGAGCGCTCCTTCGAGTCTCGCCAGGTCCTTTGCGTCCAACCCGTGCGGCATCGTTGCTCCACAGAGCGACGCCAGCAGCACATCCAGGTCGCGTACGATGCGCAACGCACGGCGAGTTTGCTTGAGCAGCCGCGCCGACTTCTCGATCGGCTTGACACCAAGCCACGCCGACGCGATGCGCAGCGGCTCCTCGAGCCGCCGCGAGGCGACCCGGACATCATGAACCGCTTCCGTTTCCCCTTCGGAAAGCACCTTCTTGAGATTGGAAAGATATCGCCTGGCCTGCTTCTCCATGTAGGCCACCAAGGCGACCAAGTTGGTTGGTTGCACGCTGTCGGACATCCCGCCCCTCGCAGTCGGCAAGAAGAGGCCAATCGAGATGATCTGAGCCATCGATTCAGTTACACTCGGCGAACCAGAAGCATACCAGAATCCACAACCCCCGTCACGTTAAGATTGCGCACAGCCGTGCCAACCCCGTCTTCTGACAGCAACTCGATGAACGATTTGCCCGCCATCGGGGAGAATCCGTCAATCTCACAGCCCGAGATCCCACCCAATCTAAGTTCCCCCATAACCTTATAAGAACCTGTGTATAACTACCCCAGCACTGTGACCCGTTTCCCCACATCACCAGTCCTCAATCCGCTCGCTGCTCAAACAAGCGAACCAGGCAAACCCCCTCGTTTCGAGTTTTGACATTTTGGCGTTTTGACGTTTCGACGTTTTGACATTTCTACGCCATCTTCCCCAACTGCTTCGGCGTCATCAGCCAGCAAAGCTCCCCTCGCAGCGGCGGCGAGAAATCTTCGATCTCGATCATCGCCACGCCCCCCTTCTTGAACCGAATCATCAATGACGGCGCCCCCCCCATCAGATACGCCGCGAATTCTCCCAGATACGGCTCATGCCCCACCAGGGCCACGCCGGTCAGCCGTGTGCTCTCCGCCAGCCGCTTGCGAATCGCCTCGAAATCCCCGCTTGGCTCCAGCTCGCTCACCACCCGTGTCGTTGCGGGGCCGCCCAATCCCGCCGCTAACAGTTCCGCCGTCTGCCGCGCCCGAGCCAATGGGCTCGTCCAGATCTCGTCGATCTGCACCCCCAGTGATGCCAGCGCCAGGGCATTGCGTTGCATCTTCTTGATCCCCTCAGGCGTCAGTTCTCGCGCCGCGTCGTCGATAAAACCTGCTTCTTGCGGCGCGGCAATCGCATGTCGTACTAAATAAACTTGCATAACAACTCACGCGCAAAACCGGTGGATAGCCGGTAACGGATCGTAGCGGCCGGCGTCCCGCAGGCCGAAGCCCAATCACACGCCCGAAGATGGCGAACACCCTATCATCCCAGCCCGTGCGACTTCTTCTTAAAGGGCCGAAACTCCGGCGCCTCGCGGATGCACGTCCCCAGGATGCCGATCGACTTGCGAAACGCCGCAGCCCCCAGCAGCTTCAACGCAGCCGGCTTCTCGCCCACCGTGGGAAAACCCTGCGCATCGGGCGTCAGCGTCTCCCAGTTCTGAAACAGTCTGCCCCAGTCGCTCGCCAGCACCTCCCGCATGTGCCGCTTCGCTCGCATCGGATACCAGAAGCTATCGTGATAGAGTACGCTGGCGATGTACGCCCACGGGGCCAGCCAGGTCTTGAGCGACCACTCCATCGACGACTTAAGCCGTCCCCAGTAAATCTTGTGCTGCATCTTCGAAGCAAACGTCATTCTCTTGAACGGCCCGTCGAAGTGCCAGTTCTCCTGCGCTGCTTCCTGATCCCCGACGATCTCAATCTCTCGCGGGTCGCCGCAGCCAAGCCCCATGTCGTTCGCGATGCGAATGTACTTGATCGACATCGGATCGAACCCCATCAGCTCCGCTGCCACCGCGTCGATTGCCACCTGGTCCGCGCTTGCCAATATCACATTCTTCACATGCGGGATCATGCAGCGCGGTCCCGGTCCGTCGCCCGCGAACGTACCATCCATCACCGCGAAGACGCCACGATGTATCTTCATTTGAATCATCAGCAGATCGACCAGCGTCTCGTGGATCACCTCGTGCGTCCAGTGACGATGCTCGTTGAGCAGGCCCCCGAAGGCGTTCTTCATCGCACCCGTCGTCGTCGTGAAGATGTGCGTCTTGACCGTCGGCAGGTGAATGATGTTCTCGCCGATGAATCGCTTCGGAATCGCGAACCCATCGGGGTACACCTTGTTGAGCACGAGAAACTTATCCGCCAGATCCCCCACCGCTTCGCGCACGTTGACCCACGGCTCACCCTCGTAGAGATGTATGTTCCGCAATCCGTGCGCCTCGGTCACGTGGACCTGCTTGTTCTCCCGCTCGCCCAGGTGAGCGTCGATCACCACGGTGCGATTGTGGCAGCCGTGAATCAACTCCGGCTTGTAGCCGTCGGCTTTCATCGCTCGAATGACCCCATCGAGCTGCCACGGCACCGTCGAGCTGCCGGGGAAAAAGAAGTGCCAGCTGATGTTGATCTTCAGCGCCGTGTCCACGTCCTTGGCCACGACGGTCTGATAATCCGCCAGATTCAGCAGCCGGTGATAATCGGCAAGCACGGTCGCCGGCGTTGTTCGCAGGATCGCTACTTTCGATTTACTCATAATCGCTCCATGCCCAATGACACAATTATAGCGATAGACGCCACCGACGGCGAAGCACCCGCACAATGCCCCCGCCCGTAATACGACCCTCCTCTCGCGCAAATAAAGAGGCCCGCCACGGGGCATACCCAATGGCGGGCCTCTGATTAATCAATCCATTCAAGTCGCGGACACGACAGGCAGGCGATCAACCTGCCTGCGCTTCGCGCCTTTACATCACCCGACGCCGACGCGACGACATCCGCCGCATCCACACCAGGCCGAGCAGCGACAGCGGCATCATGCCGGATACACCGATACCGCAGATTCCGCACGGCGGCGATGGAGGAGGAGGCGGCGGAGTTCCACCATCGTCCGTCGGACAGCCGCTCGCATCTACTTCGGCGCCGGCTGCCGTGCCCGGACAGGCGTCGTCGCAGTCCGGCACGCCGTCGCCGTCGGTATCCGGAGCAGCCGCCAGTTGCGGCGTCGTCAGCACCTCGCCGAGGGCCGGCGTGACCGCACCGAAGAAGTTCTGGCGGGCATCCACCGGGTTGAGTGCCGTCGAACTTCCGCCATCGACACCCAGCGTCGTGACTCCGGAGAAGTCGTTGTTGATGATCTTCAGCACAGCAGAGTCGAGAACAATGTCGGCCAGCACGCCGGTCGGCACATTCTGGATGCAGTTGCCCTCGATGAGCACGCGGGCGCCGGCGCCGATGAAATCGTCGAAGGCGATGCCGTGGGTGGTGCCGCCGCCGACGATGCTGTTCTCACGGATCGTCAGGTCGGACGCATCGACGTAGGCGTGCATGATACCGACCTCGGTGAAGTCGGTAATGCGGTTGCGAGCCATTTCCGTCATCGAGCCCTCTTCAACGCCGTAGCCGTCGGTGAAGATGCCGTACATTCCACCGACAATGCGATTCTCGTTCACGTTGAGAATCGAGCCGGAGGACACGTCATCGTTCAGATAGATGCCGGCGCCGGTGTGTCCTTCGATGTCGTTATGGGCGATCGTCAGCTGCGAGCCGTACTCCGCGACGTAGTACATCCAGATACCGTGGCTGTCGCCGCCGGCGTCCGGCAGACATCGAATCGTGTTGTTGGAGATGATTCCGATGCTGCCGTCATAGATGTTATAGTCGAAGTAAATGCCCGCGGCATCCGAGCCGGTGTACTTGATGTTGCTGATTTGGTTGCCGATGACCTCGCAGTACGAGCCGTCCTCAACCTCTTCGTCCATGTACAGACCGTAGGTCGCCCCGCCGGCCTCGCCGATGAGCACGTTGTTGTTGAAGATACCGCGCGAGCCCTCATAGATCTCATAACACCAGATGCCGGTGTCGGTAAAGCGCGATATCCGGCAGTTCGTCACGGTGATCCGGCTACCGTAGGCCGCGCCATCGTCGAAGTACATGCCGTAATCGGCGCCGCCCTCGCGGCCTTCGAAAACGCAGTTGTCCACGGTCACGAAGCTGCCGTCCTCGGCGTAGTAGCTATACCAGCCCATGTTGTCGAATCCGTTGAACGAACTGTTGGTGAACAAGCCGACGCAGCCGTAGTCGAAGCCGTCGTCGCAGTAGAAGCCGTACTCGCAACCCATCTCGTGGGAGACGAAGTGGCAGTTATCCATGATCCAGGTCGAGCCCTCATAGACCTCGGAATCGTGATAGACGCCGGCCTCGCCGCCGCCCTGATTGCCGAAGCCGGTGAAGGTGTTGTTCCTCATGTAGAAGATCGAGCCGTACTCGATGTAGTCATCGATGTAGAGGCCGGTGTTGCAGCCGTCAGCGATGGCGCTGAAGCTGTTATTGTCCAGATAGACAGTTGCCCCATACTCAATGCTGTAGATGTAACACATCATGTCGTTGATGTTCGTCACCGTGTTGCCGCTGACCGTGGTGATGCCGCCCTCGTAGCCGGGGTAGTCCAGGTAGAGGCCGTAAGTGGCCCCGGTCGTCGGAAGGCCAGTAAACACGTTGTTCACGACATTGAAAACCGAGTTGTAGTAATTCTCGTAGAAATACAGGCCGTAGTCATCGAAGTTTGTCACCGTGTTGTTTGAGATGGTGACATCGGAAAGCTGGTACACATCGTTGATATAGATGCCGTAATCCGCGCCGGTACTCGCCCCGGTAAAGGTGTTGCCATCCACGATGAGACTGGAGTCGTTGTAGATCTCGTCGTCGAGATAGAGTCCGGCATAGTCAAAGCTGCTGACCAGGTTGTTCAGGACCTGCGCCCAGCTTCGGTCATAGATCTCGTAAAGGTAGATGCCGTACGAGCCGAAGCCGGCCAAGGCCGAGAGACGATTCTCGGAGATGTTCAACCAGCCGTGATAGTACGTGTATTCCACTGCAATCCCGTAGTCCGTGAAGTTCTCAATGGTGTTCCCCACGATGTCGGCCGTCGAATCATACTCCGGCCCGTAAACGTAGATGCCGTAGTCAGCGCCGGTCGCCGCCGGGGCGATCAGGCGGTTATTCATCGCCGTATAGCTCGAACCGGCGTAGGGATAGTCCTCGTAGAGACCGGCGTAATCGAAGCCCGAGATGCTGTTGTTGGAAACATTCGTGTGCGAGCCGTACTCCGTGTAGGAGTACACGCCGTAGTCGCAATTCGTGGCGCCCACGATGATGTTGTTGGTGACATCCAGCGTGCTGCCGGATTCCACGGTGTCGGCGTAGATGCCGGCGTAGTCCACGTTGTCGATCGAAACCTGGTCAATCAACGCCGTGCAGCCGTAGTACATTTCCAAGTAGATGCCATAGTCCGCCGTACCGTTGCCGCTCAGGGTCGTCGGATCGATCACCAGATGCGAATTGCCGTAGAGGTAGGCGTAGATGCCGTAACTGGCAAAGTTCGTGATCGTGCAGTCGATGATCTGGACGCTCGAGCCATACTCGGCATCAACGTAGATGCCGTAGCCCACGTTGGAAATCGACGTGTTGACGATGTTGAAGCTGCTGCCCTCATAGACATAGCCGGAAAAGTAAACGCCGTAGTCCGCACCGGCAGCCATGGTGAACACGTTATCGCCCATGTCCATCTTCGTGCGAGAAATGTCGTTGTGGACATAGACGGCGCTGCGGTCAGCCATCTGAACCGTGTTGCCGAAGATTTCAATCAAGCAGTCCGACGCGCTCACGCTCCCGATCGGACCCGCTCCGTCCGGATCCGAGAAATGGAAATGGATGGCGTCCAGAAACGAGTAAGCCCCCGCCCCGTGCTTGATGAACTGGTTGTTCAGGATCCGCACGTGGGCATACACCAGGGCACTGCTGCCCGGCGAGTAGGTTACAATTCCCTCGCCCGTCTCGTCGCCGCTGATGATGCAGTTCTGAACCGTCGTGATCGGCCGTGTCGGCATCGTCGTCGGGCCCGTACCGAGCGGTGGGCTCACGCCGTCCGGCTCGATCCGTACGCAGCCGCCGCTGTGGCCGGCCTGAACGCCGTCGTCCAGCTGGCGAATCCAGAAGCCGTTGAGCGTGCAGCCCGGCGCCGTGATCTTCACCACCGGCATTGTCGCGTCGTTCAGCTCAAGCCGAGTCACCCCCGCGCCACCCGTCGACTGAACGATCAGGTTCGCCTTGTTGATATTCAGCGACATTGCGAGCGCGAAGGTATCCGGCGCGACCAGAATCGTGTCCCCCGCAGCCGCTCCGTCGATCGCCGCCTGGATGTTCCCGCCAGCCGGCACGTTGATGATCGCAGCGCTTAGCGTTCCCTGTGTGACCAGTACCAGTCCCGCCGCGAGCAGGTATCCTGTCCAGTTTGTTCTTCCATTCTTCATGTGTTCCTTGTCCTTCCCGGCACGGGCTTGCGCTGTGCCTGCTATGACTCTCGCTCGAGTCCGCGAGGGCCGAGTTCCTCAGCTAATCATCTCTCTCCGTAGGAGCGAAAGCGCACCGACGGCATCGTCGCACGCTGCGACGGCGGATGCGCAGGCACCACCTTTGCGGCTCCACCGCTTCCTGCCTTCCCTGGCTTTCTTGGTGGCATCGCTCCCAGCGACACATCCACAAGTGTTTCCTTTGCGAGGTCCGGCCGAACGTAACAGTAAAACGAGCCCCACCCGTTTCGTGCGGCCGCTCAGATTTCTGCCTTGCATGTTGCCAAGGTCAGAAAAAGATACGCGATGAGCACAACCGATGCAAGACCTTTTCCAGCGCTAAGTCGCTTTCTGATACGGGCTTGAGCGATCTGCACGAATGCCGTGCCCCAATTTCGTGCTGCATGAACAAAATGGATCGCACCGCAATTCGCAACCTTCGATGCAATAGAATCTTCCGTCGCGATTGAGTTTCTTCAATACTATACTCATCCGTGGCCTGAACCACCGGCCTCTGGATGTCCGATGCAATTTTCCTGCGGTTCCTACGTTTTCATCATCGGGCAACCCCCGAAACTTTACCTCAACCGAAAGGTGCCCAGGCGGTACAATCTGTGTGCAAGCGCGTCAAAGCGAATCTGCTTGCCGCAGATTTGACACGCGATCTGACTTAACCCGATTCGCGACGAAGAAGGAAATCGTACCCAATGCTCGCATTCAGGAGAACTCACATGTTCAGGCGAATCCTATCGCCCTCGCTCGTCATCGTCCTGCTTTCAGGTGCCGTAGTCATGGCACAGCCCGGCCGATCCGACCGCGCGGGAAGAGACCGTCCCGGACGTGATCGTCCCGATTCCCGGCGCGTGCGCGACTTCGGCCCCAACCGACCCATGCGCATCCTGGATCGTATGAAGCAGGAACTCAAGCTGACCGACGATCAGGTCCAGCGGGCCGAGCCCCTCTTTGCCGAATTTGAGTCCAACGTGCGCGCCATCCGCGATTCCGTCCCGCGATCTCCCGATGAGGCAGACAAGTACCGCGAAATGCGCGAGGAAATTCAGGCCGCCCGGGAATCCAACGACGACGAGAAGATGCAGCAGATCATGGACAAAATGCGCGCCATGCGAGAAGAGCGGGAAAGGCAGATGGAGCCCGTCCGCCTCCAGGTTCAGGCCGCACAGAAGCTCCTCCACGACAGTCTGACGCCCATCATCAAGGAAGACCAGAAATCTCGCTTCCAGCGAATCTGGGATGAAGAATTCGAAGGCAAAGCTCGGCCGCGCATCCAGAAGGTCGATCCGCGAATTCTCAAGAGCGTGGTCGACGAGCTATCCGGTCTCAACGGCGACCAGAAGCGGGAGATCGACAAGGCCTTCCGCGACTATCGCGAAGCATCTCGTAAGCCCGATCTCAGCGACGGCGACAAAGCCGGCCTCGAGCGCACCCTCACGCAAGACGTCTTCGCTACTTTGAATGACGAGCAGTCGCAGAAAGCCCAGGACAAGGTTCGGGAGCTCATCCGCAAGGACCGCCGTGAACGCGCCAAGGACGGCTCCGGCGGCGATTCGCCTCCAAGCCCTGAAGACTGATCAAGCCCCGTTATCTTCGCACGGCGAGGCCGGTGCTTTCACTGAAGCGAACCTTCGTGCCCACGCGGATCATCTTCGCCAGGCGTAGCGCGTCCCAGTTCGTCAGCCGAAAGCAACCGTGCGAACCGGTCTTGCCGATCAGCTCCGGATGCGGAGTGCCGTGGATGCCGTAGCCCGGCAATGAAAGGCCGATCCAACACAGCCCGACGGGATTGCGCGGCCCCGGCGGTATGCGCAGCTTTCGATCCACGTCCTTTACCTCCGGCCACATCTTCGGATCAAACAGATATTCCGGATTGCGACTGATCGTCGTCACACGTGCTGCACCGCTCGGTCGTTTCTCCTTGTCCTTCGCGATTGAGCAATGAAAAAGTGCGACGACCCGGCCCGATTTGTCGATGGCTTCGATCGTGCGAGCTTCCAGATTGATCTCCAGTCGCACTGCCTGCGGGAGGCGATCCGGCGTCCATACGCTGGGGATGTACAGCTCATCGCCCGCGCGAAGCCGCGCCAGGTTGTGCTTCGGGTTCAGTCGCGCGAGCAGGGTTTGCGTACAGTGTCCGCGCTCGGCGACCAGATCGGCAAGCGATTCATATCCCAGACGCGAGACCTTCGCCTTGTCCTGCCATCTCTTTGGCGGCGGTGCGACCACCTTCACATCGCCCGGAGTGATTCGATATGCGGTCAACGCAGGACGCGAATCGACCTCCAGCGCCTGACGCGTCGCGGCATCGAGCCGACCGGTGACAGGCAGGCCGCGATGCGATTGAAACGCCTCCAGTGCCCGAGCCGCCTTCTGCCCGAGCTTGCCGTCGATGATGCCTGGCGAAAACCCGGCACGGTCCAACGCCGCCTGCACGCCAACGGCCTCCTGCAAGGCAGCGAGCCCGCCGATCTGACCGGGCAACAGGACACTCAGGCAGATAGCAACGAATGGCGTCATCGGATGGCCTTTCAATTCGGCGTGGCGGCCGCCCTATCCGTCATCGGCAAAGCAGGGCCGCGGCGTATAATGCCCCACGAATGAGCGGCGAATTGACCATCACGGTGCTCGGTTCCGGCACATCGCACGGCGTCCCGATGATCGCCTGCGACTGCGCCGTGTGCAGCTCGGACGATCCTCGGAACCATCGCACTCGACCCAGCATCACCATCCAATATGAAAACACGACCCTACTGGTCGATACCTCGCCGGAGCTTCGGCTGCAATGCCTCGCCAACGACGTGCGTCGTGTGGATGCCGTGCTCTACACACACCATCACATCGACCACATCGCCGGCCTCGACGACTTGCGACGCTTCAACTGGGTACAGGAACAGGTATTGCCGTGTTACGGTCAGCCGGCGACGCTCGATCGGCTGCGCTCGATGTTCTCCTACGTCTTCGACGACGACGATGCGTATCCTTCCGCGAAGCCGAAGCTGGCGCTCCACGAGATCAACGGTCCGTTTGAAATCGGCGGGCGGACGATCACGCCGATCCCGCTGTTGCACGGACCGACGCCGGTCCTGGGTTTTCGCGTGGGAGCTTTCGCCTACTGCACGGACGTGAGCGTAATTCCGGCGGAGTCGTGGCCGCTGCTCTCCGGGCTCGATGTGCTGATCCTCGATGCCCTGCGCAAGCGCCCGCACCCGACCCATTTCAATCTGGAACAGGCCGTCGATCATGCCCGCCGAATCGGCGCTCGGCAGACGTACTTCACGCACATCGCCCACGAATTAGCGCACGAAGAAACCAATCAGGAATTGCCCGCCGGTATCGCGCTCTCCTACGACGGACTCCGCATCAAGTCCAGCTAACGAATCGGCGTCGATAGTCGCGCCGACACGGGGGTTTGCAGTAGCTACCACACATCGCAGACTAGGGCTGTGGCATCGGCGCCAAACTTGCTGTCGACGCGGTCTCAAGCGTGACCAGTTTTTGCTCGAATTCCGGCAGCAGGTCAAGTTGGTGATAACTCGCGAAGAGTCGAATGTCCTGGTGATCAATGCGCCCGTCACTGTTCATGTCCGCGAGCGCCGCATGGATGCCGAGTGCATTTAATTCGGCTGTTGCGAGATTTGATCGATCCGTTGACCCTGAAGAAAGTCGAGCAGGGAGCAGGGTTGATGCCGTGACAGGGGACACGTGGGCACCGC
The DNA here is from genome assembly GCA_964385225.1 of uncultured Planctomycetaceae bacterium. GTDB lineage: Bacteria > Planctomycetota > Phycisphaerae > UBA1845 > UTPLA1 > UTPLA1. The sequence continues at coordinate 132,943 of CAYLOE010000005.1, read as the reverse complement.
CGAACCCGCCGGTTGAAGGAGGCGACGGGGCTACCGTTGCACAGTCGTTATCTCTGTCTCCCAATTTCAGGAAGTTAATCTGCAGGGCGGTGAAATCGATCGTATTCTGCATGCCGTCGCCGGTAATGTCGGCGCCGTAGCGACAGTCGGCAGGCGGACCGCTTTCGCAGTCTGAGACGAGCGTGTTCCACCGCACGGCAAGAATCGCGAAATCGACGACGTCCACGAAGTTGTCCTTAGGAGTATTCAGCGCGCCGAAGTCGCCGGCCAGCAGCCGATTGTCATCGGTGAAGGAGACCGTCGAGAAACAACCCTCGGTGAAATTGACCGGCAGGCGACGTCGGAGCGTGTGGCCTTCGAACGCATTGATCCAGACAGCAGCCGGGTCGATATTCGTCAGCGTGGCCGTACCGATTCCTGAACTGTTGAAGGAGACCGGCATCTCGATCATCTGGACGGGTTCGCCACAGGTCGTAAGAACAAATGTCACCTCCCGGGTTACGGCGTGCCCCAGGCCTTCGAGCTGGATCGTGAGATCCATGCGCGGACCGGTTACGATCGGGCCGGAATCATTCAAACCGGGGATAATCGTCTGATTCGCGACGGTGGTCATTTTCGTCTGGAATTGCTGGCAGAGCGTCGCGAAACGTACGTACGTCGGAATCTCGTTTCCTCCCGGCGGCACGACATCAAAGATGAAGGTCGCCACCGTCGAGTCCTGCGCCGTACTCGAACCCAGTAGTACCGATGCGTATTGCACTTCGCTGCCTGTGTCGTTCAGATAAATCGGCGCGGCCGAGTCCCACGGAGAGCCCGCCCCATCACCCGGTACGACCGAATGGAGACTGAGTTGCGTGGCGTCGTATTCCAGGAAGGCCTGGAGCCCGTTAATGGCCGTATGAACGCCGGCCATATCCAGCGAGAGGAATAACTGCTCGCCGGAGCAGGCGAAGAACGTGGGGCCGGATTGTCCGACCGGCACGATGCTGAGCTGATCGCAGGGGATGACCGGCGTATTCACGCATTCGCCGTCGATGCATTCATCGAGGGTGCACGGATTGCCGTCATCGCACTCGCTCGGGACATCGCAGAACACCAGATTGGATCGCAATTCCGTGAAGTCCTGCTGGAGCGTACCGCCTGAGTAAATATTCGGCGACCCAAAACTGCTTGACACGCCGTCCGTATAATTCGAGCGTGGATGGACATGCGCGCCGGGATCCTCCTCGAGTTTGAAAACTTCATCGTTGCCGATTCCACTGGCGGGCTGAATGCCTTCGCCTGCCGGACCGAAGACCGTCTGGCCCGTTGCATCCTTGATCGTGAGCTGCCAGTTCGTCTGCGTGACGTCGAAGTTGGCGTTCGTGATATAGGTTCCGCTTGCGGAGGCAGACGCCTGGGCATTGATCCACCAGTCGCCATTGGCCGGATCAAAGCTGACGTCATCCGGAAGGTCCTCGGAGACGGTAATGATCGTGCCGCTGCGCAGGTTTGACCAGATCGGATGATCGGTCAAGGTGAGGATGACCGGCGCCGCGATCCCGGCATTATTCGCAACGACAAGCTTCCAGCCGCGTGCGTCGAGATGATCACGCGTAACGACCAGCTCGAACCAGTCGCCGCCGTTTCCGATGATGCGTCCCCAGTAGGTATCGGAGGCCCCATCTTTCAGAAAGCCGTTTGGAAGCACGGCGTTGTACTCGTTCAGAATCATCGGCGAGGCATCGCCGCTGTTGCGTGCGCCCGGCGTGTTGATCTGGAGCTCGTAAGTTCGGATACCGCCGTCGGGCAGACGACCGTAGGAGAACCCGCTCGTCAGTGTGGGGGTATTCAGATAGTCGACCAGCACTCCCCCGGACGCGTACAACCCGACGGATGCGCTGGAAGCATTGAGTCGGAAGTTTGTGTGGAGCGGGCCTTCGCTGGGCTCGTTGTCAGCCCAGAAGACGAGAAACTGCCCTGCGCACAAAGGTGTGTTTTCGGGAATCTGCCACTTGTCCGTAATGGCATAGTTATCCGTGAGGTACATGCCTCCCAACTCGACCGTCGAACTGCCGGCGTTGTAGATTTCGATCCAGGGGTCTGCGTCACCGGCTTCGTCCAGATCGCCCGAGGTATTGGAGAGGAGCACCTCGTTCACGAAAAGATTCGGGATTTCCGGAAGGAAACCGGAGATGCTATTGGCTGCGCCGGGGGTACCGCCGGCAACAAGACTGGCGGCCCAATTGCCGGCGCGATTGTTATCTCGACTGGCATCGATCAACTCCAGTGAAGTGCCGCCGCCATCGGGACTGGTCGGCCAGGGCGACACATCATCGTAATGTACGATGTCAATGATCGTGCCATCGGAATGGCGAAGCGTGATGGTTTCACCGCCGTTGTCGAGATTGCCGGTGTACTGTGCGGCGACAAATTTGCCGCTGCCGTAGGTCGCCCGAAAAACGACATCGTTCTTGACCAGTAGCGCGTAATCCATTGGCAAGATCACGACGCCTGCGGGCAGGGTCAGGCCGAGGCCATCGACACGCCATCCGGAGAGATCGACCGACTCGGTAGGGGATGGGTTGTAGAGTTCGAGAAACTCGGCATCCTGTGTGTCGGGCGGATTGTACATCAGCTCGTTAATAATGATCTGCGGATGGAGGGACTGCGCTTCGGGAATGCTTCCCGATACCCGGTGCGTTTGAAAAAGGTGGACGCGCCGGACGGCGAGATAGTCGTTCTTGAGAATATCAATCGCTTGAGTAAGGGTTTGTGCCTGGCCGTATTGACCCCATTTGGCGGCATCGAGCGCCGCCTCGGCAGCCACGAGCGGCGACAACGCGTCGATTCGGTCTTCGTAGCTGTTGTCAGCAAGCTTGGCATCCATCAGTGTACGCAACCGCCGGAAATACATCTGACGGATCTTCGGATCAGCGTGAAGCACGTTGATCATCCGGTTCCATCGATCGTCCCACTTGCGATGGTTTGTATCTCCGAAGAGCGGATGACTGGGCGATACCAATGGATTCGTAGGATGCGGCGCGTCATCATCAGCCCATATTCCATCGCTCAGAACACCGCCGGCGGCGCCAAAGTTGCGTCCAAAGGTCAGGTCCATGTCCCATGTTTGCATGAACCATCGCCGGGTTCCCTCTGTGTCGCGGAAGAGATAAAAGTTTTTTGCAACATGATCGTTGTTGTGAATAACACATTGGGCTGCGATATAGTTAATCATTTCCGGTATGTAAATATTGTCGAAGATAAAGTCTTGACGAGCTTGTCCCGTCAGACTGTTTATCCCAGTCAAGAGCTGATGCAGATCGGTAAAGTCTTCGTACTCCCTACGTACTTTTTGATATTCGTTCGGTAGGTCTGCCAGCGGTCTAAGTCTGCAGTCATCGTCAGACTTATACCAGGCGCCGTCTGTGCTGAGTCCATTGCGCTGCAGGTAATCTGAGTCCGCGGACTCAAGAAAATTGTAAAGCCCGTAGAAAGCGTCGTTTTGTTGCAGTCTTACGTGAAATGTTTGATTCGAAGGTGCTCCCGCATCGCGAAATGTTTCATAAGCGAGGATTTCGCGCATGTAGCTCTTGTCGGAGTAATGACACTGCAGGTTAAACTGATCGACGGAGCGCTCGATAAGTTCGGGAGCGTCGAAGTTGTGCCCGTGAGCCATCTTGAATTTCCAATGATTCTTCGGCCACACTCTCGACGTATCTCCACGAACACGGACCATGACATTGTCATAGACGGCGCCGTTGTAGACGAATACCGCCGGCTCAACCTCATCGGTGAGCTTATGAGCAATCGCGTTGTCATAGTCCACAGGCTCCATGAACCAGTGAAAAATCGGCAGGTCAGACGTGAGTTCGGGATCCGGGATGTGCAGACCGAAGTAGTTAATGGTGTCGTCAGAGCGTGGATAGCGCATCGAACCCGTGGCGCCGTCCGCAGTAATGCGATAGCGAATGAGGGTATTTACTTGCTGGCCTGGTAGGGTCTGGCCGTAGATGCCGTCGCCGGCGGCGCCATCATTGTGCTCGCCGTCGTCGTGCATCGCGAGGGTAACATCCGTATCGAAATTGATTTTGTAAGTCAGCTCGACTGCGTCTGCATCTTCGACTCTGCACGTAACGTGGATGGGCGTTGAGGCCTCTGCGTCCTGCGTGTGCTCAACCTGTGTAATCCACGGCGGCAGTCCGACCGCAAGCACGCTATTGGCCGACCGAACGGTGTGGCCAACCGGGTCGATGCTGGCGCGCCAGTTTCGCGGTGTGTTGCCTCCGAGCGTTGGATCGATTCGTTCGAGCGAGGCGCCTTCGCCGTCTGCCAGGGGCGGCCAGAAACCGCTATCACTGTATTCAACTGCATCGACAACGATGCTTGAGGCGTTTCTCAGCGAGAGCAGTTCGCCGGAATTACTGAGATTGCCGTTATAAACATGATCCGCAGGAATACCGTAGAGCGCCTCGAAGGCAGCCGCATCCTTTGCGATGACAATGAATCCGCCCGCTGGGATACTCGCTCCCGCGCCGAAGCAGAAGTCAATTCCGCCTACGCACCAGTCTTGCAGATTGACCGTTGAGGCGCCCGTATTGTGCAGCTCGAGGAAATCGTGCACTTCGAGATCCGACGGAGGGTGGTACATGATTTCGTTAATGACGACGTTTGCTTGAACAAGCACTGCCTGCATCGCGAAGAACGCAAGCGAAGCTAACATCCGGTTAAGCCCGCGGCGCACCACTTTCGCAGTGCCTGGGATTTTTTTATATTGGGTTGCCATGTTAACTTTGCTTTCTTATCTTTATCGGGCTCACGAATGAAAACATTCGCCCTGGTTAATTACAAGCTCACTCTAAACAATGAGTACGTGGGAAGAACAAAGCGGTTGTCGATAGCACCGCCCGCCCTGAGTTGGATTCTTGATATACGCGCTCATAGCCATCGCTAGCTATCCAGCAGTGCGACAACGAAATCGTTGATGTCGTTGTGATCCACTGAACCATCATTATTGAAATCGCCGTGACATATGTGCGCATCGAGGTGCGATTCACTGAACATCGCGTCATGAAAGACTTGCACATCCAGACCGTTGACGGCGCCGTCTTGATTCAGGTCGCCATCGGCGGTGGCTCCGCACACAACAAATGTCGCCGAAACGCGTAATCCCGTGACGATCTGTGCAACGTTGGGATATCCATAGACGGCAGTCTGAGAGAACGTGCCGCTGTTGAGCGGCATGGAGACCGTGCTCTCCGGAGACGGGGCGAGCGCGGTGAATTGAAGCGTGGTAACGAGAAGGCCCGCGGGCGTGGCCTGGGCCGGTGTGCCAAACTGCGCCAGCGCCGTGTAATAGGCATCTCCATCGTCAAAGGTATTATTTAGTCCGTCTGCACCGGAATCATTCGTGAAAGCAGACATGAACCAGCTGTAGGGACCGTTGTTCACGCGACCAATGAGCTGCAGAACGGAAGGATCCCACTCCAGTATGACGTCCATAGCCGAAAGCGGCTGATTCGATGCGTTGTCAGAAACCGCATAAAGGCCGATATCGAAACTCGCATCGGCGCGGGCTTGTGTCTGAATTGGACGAAGTTCGAGGTTAATTTCCGCGCGAACGGCTTCTTGCGCCGCCAAGTAGACCGCTGCCGCAGCAAGTAGATTTAAGACGTTCTTTCTCACCGCTTCTCCCTCACAACTTCATCCGGAAGCGCAAGAATCCTTGCGCATTCGGAGCTTCTTCTCGAACCATTCGACCGTACTATCGTATTTCCCATTACGGACAGATACAGATTTCATTAACAAGACAATTTACGAACATTTCTGCGTCGACATCTCGCGTCACCTGACTATCTCCACTCAGTTCGGCCGCACAGAACTCCTCCGCTGTTGCGCTTTGAGGATCAAGGAGAATTTCAACAAATCGCTGAATATCGAGTCCGTCTCGCGCACCATCGCCGTTGAGATCACCCTTGGATCTCTGGCCGACAATCATCTCACTCGAGCCAGAGGTGTTTGGCAGGATTGTAGCGCTTGTAGCAGCTGATGTCAGCTTCGTGGCGAGCGGAGGGTCGGCCTCCCGAAAGTCGATGCTGCTTGTTCCCGAGCCGACGGTATCGAAGATAAGTGTGGCAACCACGGACTCGGCCTGTGTCGACTCGCCGACTAATACGACAGCAATCATCGCATCGCCTTCGACTTCTTCAAGATAAATGAGAGCCGCCGAATCCCATGGAGAACCCTCACCATCACCCATGATCGTACTGGAAAGTTCTAATACGGCTGAGTCGAAGGAGAATACCGCCTGCACGCCGTTGATCGGCTCCTGGAGCCCGAACACCCGAAGCTGGACGGTCGCAGTGTCTCCAATCCGAAGACAATTCGAACAGAACGAGGTATCAAAAATTAAGTTTTCATGTGGCACGATCTCAAGGATGCTTGGCGCGCCCACGTCGAACGGAATCGGCTGACTCAGCGGGTCTGCAAGTTCGGAATCCGGCGGTGGATCAACCCGGATCTCGAACGTGCTTCCGGGGGCCGCATCTTCAGAAACGGTCAGCGTGTAGGTCGCCAGATATGCAGGCGTAACACCGACGTCAGAACCACCCGAAAGCCGGGCAGCCGTTACTGAACGCGTCACGCAATTCGTGCTACTGAATACGTTCGGAACATTGTCAAAGATGAAGTCCGACCGGTCCGTATCCACGCGGACATTCGGATCAGATGCTCCCAATGGGCACTCGACGCTGACCGTTCCACTTCCCGATGTCAGTTGTATCGAAATGCGCGTTTGATAGCCGCGTACGTTTGTGACGTCCTGGACAAACACATGGAGCTCTACCGCACTGCCCGGCGTCGTGGCAGGACTGACGAGTTGTGTCGTCATCAGCGGTTGCCCCGCGTAGGTCGCTCCTGAGGCCGCGGCAAGCGTCGCGATCAGGACGGTCCAAGCTTGTAATTTTAGTAATCCCAACTTCATATAATCTCTCCGGCGGCTGCAGGCCGTAATTCGCATTTCCAGTGTCGCTCCCATCGTTTGAGTAGGAAACGCGACTGGTGCTTGGTTATTTCTCCAAATAAGTCACGCAGCCCTGCGCGAAACACGTACACTTCACACTTCTCAACGCCCGCTCAGCGGTAAGGCCTCAGATTGGGCGGCCTCAGCGGACTCGATCTGCTGAAGCTTGATTTCAAATTCAGGCAAAAGGGTCAAACCGTTTTGCACCGCAAATGCTCGGATGTCACGGCCGTCGATGACACCGTTGCCGTCGAGATCCGCTGCAACGGCTACGGCATCGATCGCGCGCAGTTCAGCGACGTCGATGCTCGCTCGGCCACGTGGCGCCGTCGGCGCTTTCTTGTCGGGCGTTAACAACCTCAGGATCGTCATGAGCGGGGAAGTAGCCGTCCCATCTGCGAGCGGCGGCGCTAGGAACGCGCAACCGTTCATTGGGTCGCCGATCGTGAGGAAGTTGATCTGGATCGCCGTGAAATCAGCCGTGGTCTGGATTCCATCTCCGTTCGCGTCCGCACCCATCGAGCAGTCCTCCGGGTTGCCGCCGCCGCAATCGCTGACCACGGTGTTCCACCGCGATGCAAGGATGGAGAAGTCCACGATGTCGACAAAATTGTCCTGGGCCACGGTGGCCGTATGGAAATCTCCGGCGATCAGCGTGACCGTTACGGTATCCGAGTTGTCGCCACTAAGATCGATGGGCACGAGCCGTCTGAGCGTGTGGCCCTCGACGATGCTGAGCCACGTCGCGTCGGCGTTGACGTTGGTCAGCGTCACGGTCGCGGCGCCGTTACTACCGGTGCGCACGAAGGAGACCGTCTCGATTCGCGTATCCACGATGCCGGGGCAGGTCGTCAGATTGAATCGAACGCTGCGATCTGCGACCGGCGCGCCTTCGGTTGTGTTTCCGTTCAATCCCTCAACCGTAAGGTTGATCGTGATGCAGGGATCAACGCTGACGATCTCCTCACACGAACTCATACAGCCGTTGGCGTCGGTGACGGTGAGTTCGATCGTCACAATCGGGCCAGCGCCCGCGGTGTAGGTAATTTCATCGGTGCCCTGACCGGAATCCAGGGCGCCGCCATTGATGATCCAGTCGTAGGAGGCCATCCCGGCTGGTCCCGTGGCGATGTTGCTGGAAGAGACGGCGCAGACCGAGGAATCCAGCGTAATGGAGCAGGCAGGCACGCTGAAGACCGTGACCGTGGTCTCGGCGCAGTTAGTACTGCCGCATGCGTTCGTCCAGCGCGCGTAATAGGTAGTGGTCACGGCCGGGGCGCTGACCATCAGCGGGCTGCCGGTGCCGATCAGATTGCCGCCGCATTCGTCGTCGTACCACTCCAGGGTGTCGCCCGAACCACCGACTGCGGTCAGTTCGATCTCCTCCGGAGCGTCACTCGCGCAGTAACTGTCCGGATCGACGGAGGCGCTGTCAGGAGCGACCGGATCATCAAGAACGGTGACCGTGGTCTCGGCGCAGGTAGTACTGCCGCATGCGTTGGTCCAGCGCGCGTAATAGGTAGTGGTCACGGCCGGGGCGCTGACCATCAGCGGGCTGCCGGTGCCGATCAGATTGCCGCCGCATTCGTCGTCGTACCACTCCAGGGTGTCGCCCGAACCACCGACTGCGGTCAGTTCGATCTCCTCCGGAGCGTCACTCGCGCAGTAACTGTCCGGATCGACGGAGGCGCTGTCAGGAGCGACCGGATCATCAAGAACGGTGACCGTGGTCTCGGCGCAGGTAGTACTGCCGCATGCGTTGGTCCAGCGCGCGTAATAGGTAGTGGTCACGGCCGGGGCGCTGACCATCAGCGGGCTGCCGGTGCCGATCAGATTGCCGCCGCATTCGTCGTCGTACCACTCCAGGGTGTCGCCCGAACCACCGACTGCGGTCAGTTCGATCTCCTCCGGAGCGTCACTCGCGCAGTAACTGTCCGGATCGACGGAGGCGCTGTCAGGAGCGACCGGATCATCAAGAACGGTGACCGTGGTCTCGGCGCAGGTAGTACTGCCGCATGCGTTGGTCCAGCGCGCGTAATAGGTAGTGGTCACGGCCGGGGCGCTGACCATCAGCGGGCTGCCGGTGCCGATCAGATTGCCGCCGCATTCGTCGTCGTACCACTCCAGGGTGTCGCCCGAACCACCGACTGCGGTCAGTTCGATCTCCTCCGGAGCGTCACTCGCGCAGTAACTGTCCGGATCGACGGAGGCGCTGTCAGGAGCGACCGGTGGCGTATCTACCGTTACACTGGTCATTGCCTGAAACGTACATCCTTGTGCATTCGTCACAGTGAGTGTGTAATTCCCGGACATCGCCACGGACGCGCTCGCTGATACGAGTGGGTCCTCTTCGTCTGAAGTGAAGTCTTCCGGACCGGTCCATACGAACGTATAGGGTGGATTGGGAAGCGTGCCCGTCGTGCCGCCGTCGAGCGTGAGACTCTCTCCCTCGCAGACAGGGCCGTTATTCGTAGCTGTTGTCGTTGTGTCGTCGATGCTGATCTGACCCGATGCGATTGTGGTCAGATCCTTTCCCTCGATGATCTGCGGACTCATCTCCGCCGTCGTTAGCCGAGTATTCACGGGAGGGTGATCGACCTGGAAACTGATGTCCGTTGCTCCCTCTGCATTTACATCAAAAACGAGGGTAGCCACCGTGAAGGGGCCGGCACCTCCGCCGACCGAACCACCGTTGTTGATGAGGGTGTAGATCACGAGCCCGCCCATGTCTATCAGCGATACTCGAGTAAACCCTTCCAATTCCGTGCTACTGGAGGTGTTCAAACTAAGTACCGTGTCGTCGTAGGCAATTCGTACCTGAACTCCATTCACAGGGTCGCTCAGATCAGCGAGCTCGATGTCGATGCTGATTGACGCCGTGCTGGTCGTACCGCAGACCGCGGAAGGTTCGCTGCCGGTGCGAAGCTGGACGGTGCCGGTAGCCGCATGGGCGGCGGTAACTCCAATCAACCCAACACAAATAAGCGTTACGAGAAATTTCTGCATGGGTGACCCTTTCATGATCTGATCTCCGGTTGAGGCATTCCTATAAGGGTGAACATTACTTGTTCGGCAAACGCATCCCGTTGCATCGCGAGAACCGCCCTGGTACGAGTCATTGCATACCTTTACTGAGCGGCGCAATCATGAACGCCCCGTGCCTCCTCCGTCTCGTAACGATGCACCCTCACGACGACTTGTCGTGATAACAGTGTTTGTCGACAGATGAATCCTGCACTCGATCTTCATTCTCCTTCACCAGACGCTCCCACTTTAATGACGCTGTACGGGTGTACTCTGTTGTACCGGGGCAACTGGCCGTCTCACACGCACAGTCGCCACCCGGCTCGACCAGTTTCCAATCGGTCGGCCGCTTGAATCAACGAGCACGCTTCGCGATCCAGTCGCATCCAGATCCACAAAGAAGGAGCCCGTGACGTCCATGCCGGCGAATAACGTCAACGTGACGAGATATCGCGGCGTGTCTGCGGATGCGCTGCCGGATGCCAGTGCATTCACCATCTTGCTTTGAGGAACATTGGCAACAAAGTGTGCGCTCTGGTTCGCGAAGATGTAATCCGGCCGAGTTGTGTCAACCTGTATATCTTCGAGAAGCAGTTGCCCGCGCTGTCCACCCGAGGTACGGAAGGCCAGTTCGTAGGCCCGCAGATCGTCAACCCCGGTGATCATGACATGCAGCGTGACGCGCTGGCCCGGAGCGATCCTTACCGCACCTGGCTGCATGGTGAATACACCGGGTTGCCAGATCGGAACATCCTCGGCGGTGGAATACTGAACACAGGGATTCGGGTCCGGATACGCGATCTCCTGGAAGGCATCCAGCACGGCGAGGATATCAAAAACGTCCACCATGCGGTTGGGCGTCTGGCCCATCAGGTCCACGGACTGAAGTGAACAGTTCGTAAAGATGTCCTGGTAGCCGTCGAGAACGCAGAGCAGATCGAATAGGCCGATCACCCCATCGTTGTCGACATTGCCCCACGACCAGGTCGTAGCCGTCACGGCAGGCGTAAGGTTCTCCGCTTCGTGTTCCTGTCGGACATCCGCCACGACCGAGTACTCGATGCTGGGAATGATCTCGCGGTCAGCAACAAAGACCGTCCCCCAAGCCGCGGAGGACTGGAAGACAGGCGTGTCGGTCAGCAGGCCATTCTCGTCCACATACTTCGGCGTACAGGGCAGAACCTCGGACTCAATGCGGAGGGCCAGAGATGCCTGATCTGCAGGGGGAGTGATGGCCAGGTAACGCGGCCCGACAGCAAGCACCGTCGGCGAACACACGAGCGTATGAACACAGCCCTCTTCCGGTTCACACGTATCGAGTGTGCACTCGTTTCCATCGTCGCAATCGAGCGGAATGCCGGGCTGACACTCGCCGCTGACACAGGTTTCGATGCCGTTGCATGCGACACCGTCGTCGCAGTGTGAATCGTCAAGGCACTCGACGCAGCTATCGGTGGCTTCGTCACAGTACGTTTCCGGCGTGCAGGGCATGGTTCCTGCCTGGCACGCACCATCCACGCAGGTTTCTTCTCCATTGCAATAGATGCCGTCGTCACATTCGCCGGCATCCATGCAGGGTGTGCAGTCTGGAATCGGCGTATGCATACACTGGCCCGACTCACACGTATCCAGCGTGCAGCCATCGCCGTCATCGCACTCCGCTTCCGTAATGCACGGCTCGCAACCGAGTATCGGCGTATTATGGCAGTTGCCGTTGTCACATTCGTCGGTCGTGCAGGCATTGCCATCGGCACAGTCGATGTCATTCTGACACCCGTTGATCGCGTAGGGGAATCCGAGCCACCCGATTTGTGAGCCGCCAGGGCCTGCGGTCAGGGCCGGTGACCCGGCCTGCAGGTTGTAGTCACAACTCGTATTGATAAAGAGCGGATTCGTCGAGAGATTGCCGGTGCCGCAGCCGAGGTGGTCCGGGTTGCCCACGATCGTGTAGTCCACGTTGCCGCAGCAGGTATTCGTGCTGTTGGTCCAAAGAATGCTCTTGTTGATCACGGAGGCACAGCTTCGGCCGTTAATATTTGTATTACTGCCGATCGTGCAATTCGTAATGAACGCCGGAGCGCCGTTACACCGAATACCGCCCGGTCCGTTGAAGATCAGGCAGTTTCGCATGGTGAGCGTGGCTTCCGGTCCTTCGGCGAGGATGCCGATGCTGACAATCTTGTCTCGGCAGTCGTAGAGGAGACTGTCCTCGATGACGGGCTGTGCACCGGTACTGTGGTCGATCAGGTCATCGCCGCAATCGGTCAGCACGCTGCGCCTAACGATGTAAGTGTTGTTCGGCCTATCAAGGTGAAGGACGTCACCGTCAACGCCGTTGGGTTCCGGAGCACGGCCGATGCGCGTAAACCAGCTATCCTCGATCGTCAGGGTACAGCCGTTGCATAGCCACTCGCCGCCGATTCCCATTCGCGACATCAGAACACGACTGAACAAGAACGTACCGCTGGCGCCGTTCAGTGCCTGCATTCCCATTCCAGGGCAGTCCGCAAAAACGCAGTCCTGCACAGTGAGACTATGGCTGCCGGATACGCGTAAGATGGCCGGTCGAGGATGACTCGCCACCTCACCGTTGCCCGCACCGGTAAAGAAGACATGCGAGTAGGTCGAACTGCCTGAGTTCCGATGATAAATCCCCCGCCAGGAGAACGGATTGTTGCGTTCGTTCATGCCCTGTGGAAGCACCATGGCCGCGGCGCCGGAGGTCGGGAAGAAGAAAATGGGTTGAGCATGCGTCCCGGTTGCATGCACACGCCCTCCACTTTGAGGAAGGATGGCCGTACCGCTGGCCAACGGCCCCGCGTCGACCATGATGAGCGTATCCGGATGAATGGTCAGCGTATTGCTGCTGCCGCTTAAGATGACATTGCCTGTCAGGTGTATGACGCCATCGCTCGGGCTCCATATCAAGTCCGCGCCGGTCAGCGTGCCGGAAAGATTGCGATAGAGTCCGGGTGCCTCCCCATCGAGCACATCGACGATTCGTGACGCGCTGTAGGAACCCACCGTTACCGTCACCAGGATATCGCCGGGCGGCGTATCGGCGCCTTCGTCCAGCGTCAGCGATACGCTGCCCACGCCGTTGTAGAAGCGGAGCGTTCCCGGCGCAGGTCCTCCCGCGCCCGCACCGGCAGGAAATGTCTCGAAGATGGTGACCGACGTCGGGACCGGCGAGTTGTCGGAAAGCCGCACAGCGGACACCGTTCCGACCTGGGTGCAGGTTCGCCATTCAATGTTGGATTCTTCGTCGAGAATTACCGCCTTGAGCGTCAGCGTCTTGCTGTCCACCATGCGATTGGGCATCGTCAGGCGAAGCCCCGGCGCTTCGGGCGGCGGGTCGTAGAGGATCGTGCCGGTGATCGTCTCGGTGACTTCGCCCTGACGGTCGTAGGATTTTACCTTGATCTTGTTTCTGCCGGGCAAGAGGGTGTAACCGTAGGACCATGTGCCGGCATACACGCTGAAGGTCGCCGGTTGATCGTTAACCGTCACAAGGTGCGTGCCTGCCTGATTGAGCTGACCGCCGATCTGGATCAGGGGATTCGGGTCGGTGTAGGGCGACGACGGGAGGTCCGTAAGTGTCAGGGAATCGATGATCTCCGCATTGATGAATTCTACGCGAGACGCGAACCAGTTTTTGTATCCCTGTCGAGTCCGCGGAACGTTAACCGTACCTCCGCCGGCAAAGAACGCCGCATTCGGCATGGCGTCAATCCGCGCGTTGAAGTTCTCGATGGTCAGCAATCCGTTGTTGATCTCGTCGTGGATTTCCTTGACAAAAATCGGCGCGAATGCATTGTGCCGCAGGAAGTTTCGGACCGAAGCGATGTTGTTGTTCGTGTTTCCCGTTCGCCAGATCGTCTCATTGGGATCTCGAAGAATGGAATCGGTGTCCCACGTAATGAACTTCGCGTTGTAGCCATCGACATGGCCCGCTGGATTGAAGAAGAGGAAGTAGTCATCGCCCGTGTCACGATAGATGCCACCCTCTCGGTTTCCAAGGATGTTATGGAGCGCGAAGTATCTGCTCCACGCATCTTCATCAACCATCGCCGCCATCGCAGTCGCATAATCTTCCGGCGTCGAGTTGTTCATGACGTCGCATAGCGCGATCAGGTCCGTGAAATCGTCCGCCGACTCGTTGTTTTCTTTCGCGTAACCGTTGCGCCCCCACGTGTTGACGCGATACGGTCCTGGTTCCGCGCCGCGCCAGTCGAAGTTGGCGGTGTTCTCTCCGCGATAGAGATTGCCGTTCGACGTGAGTCCGCGATTCGGGGTAACAGCGCCATTCTGTGAATCGAGCATATCGTTATCAACGCGCTCGATGCAGGCATAGAGGCCGTTAAAACCGTTGGTGCCGATGCTCGTCGTGTCGTAATTGATGCCCGTGAATCGAAGCCGGACGAACTCACACTTCGACGTAGGCAAGCCGGCGTCTCCAAAGATATCAAATCCAAGCTTCTGTCGGGTCGGCTGATTTCCATTCAATATCAACCTTCTGACGGGAAACCCCATGGGAGTCTGTAACGGATTATTTGACGAGAAGTCGACGGCGTAGGATCGAGGGAACAGCAAAATGCTGCTCTGCCCGCGGTAGCGCTCGGTGACGTTATAAAAGACCTTGCCCACATCGTCGATGAAGGTCGCATCGTATTCCGTCTTGCACGGATCAAAGGCAGTTGCGCTGATATTGCAAACCAAACTCTCCTGCTGGGCCTTCGAGGGTCGCGGCACCAGGATGTGATATACGGGGAAATCGGTCGGCACGACTTCGTCAGCGAATTTACACAAAAACGTCTGACAAAGTACGCATCCTGGATTCTCGTCCATCTGGCAGCCGGTCGTGCTGCAGGATGGGTCCGCGCTGAAATGATGCCTCGGTAACGTTGCGACGGCATTCCCGTCGTCAGCACTGATGTAGAAGTCGTACTGTTCTCCATCCGGCAGACCCGACATGGTGGCCGCGTAGATGTTGTCACCAGCTGCGCCGTCGCCGCTCGCACCATCGTCGAGCATCTGGATTGATGCGTAGGCGCCGGGTGTTTCTGCATCTTGTCGGTAGTGCAGCGTGACCACCGGCGGTGAAACCCCATTGTCAAGCACGGTAACGGTAACAAGCACCGGCGCATTGCCGGCAGGAATCGACGGGCTGTGCATGGGGCCGACAATCAGGGGCGCCGGTTCGGATTCGAAGACGCTGTTCTGCTGGCCGGGCGTTCCGTAGTCACCGGATGAGGCGCGCCATGCGCTGGCATACTGATTCGGAAGGCCGGGATTAATCAGTTCAAGCGAGGGTCCATTGCCATCCGGTGAGGTGGGCCATTCGCCCGAGTCGCTATAGGTCACGGAATCGATCAAGTTCGACGATGCATCGCTAATAGCTACGGTCTCGCCGCTGTTGCTCAGATTGCCGGAAGTCCACTGAAACGCGCCGGCATGACCGGTCCGCGCCTCTAGTTCGGTCGGGTTCGTCGCGACGACTAGATACTGCCCCGGATCGAGCATCGTGCCGACCGGGAAAGTGAAACCAACGCCGCTGGAGATCGTCCAGTTGCTCATGTCGACGGCGACCGCGCCGGCGTTGATGAATTCAAGGAACTCGCTCGTCTGTGCAGGGTCGTGCAGATCGTGAGGGTGATAGTGAATCTCATTGATGACAAGGACCGTGCCGACCGCCACCGTCCACGCATCTCCCAGAAAGGGAATTGAACCTTCTTGTGTAACGATGCCACCGGAGGCAACCGCAACACTCACCGAACCCGGTGTCGGATCAGCGAAGCCGGAAAAATCGTACGGGCCGGCTCCGCTACCAGAAACCTTTGTCGCCGCAGAGGCGTTTACGGTCAGGTTACCCGCAACGACGCCGACGACATCCGCGCTGAACGTGACGGAGACGGATGCGAGTGTTGCTACGGACGACTTCCTGGCCGGAATCGTGCTGATTATCGTCGCCCCGTTTGCACATTCGACGGAGAAGAAGGCACCCGGACTTCCGGTCGCGCCGCCCGACGATTGAATGGAACCCTGAAGATCACCGATCCCAGAGAGGATCCATAAGTGCGGATCGTTGGCGCCGAGTCCTTCTGAGCAGACCCAGCCGCTGAAATTATTCGCTTGAATCGAGCCCGCAAAATCCTGGTCACCGTACTGAAGTCGATCGATCAGCGTACTTGAGGCGTCCCAGATGTTGATGGCGTCGTTGCGGCCCAGCGCGGCGACAACGCCGGATTCGCCGATGATCTTGATGCCGGGCGCAAGACCCCAGGCGTCTCGGAACACCGTCTCGTCGGCCTCGGTGATAATCACCGATTCGCCCGGCGCCACGACCCCAAACGCGCTGAGATCGAAGGAACCGGGCAAGTTCGTGTTGTCATCGTAGCTCCATCCGGTCATATCGACCGGTGAAGCGCCGAGGTTCGTCAGTTCGACGAACTCACCATCGGATCCCGTATACATGTATTCGGTAATGCGGATGACGCCGTCGGAGGGCTGCGGACAGGAGACGTTCGCACACTCGGTAAGGTCGCCCTGATAGGTTCCGCCGCCGTTCTCGCAGTCTGTCTCGGTCAAGCCGTCCGTGCAATCGCCCTGTTCACAACATGCGCCGGTCGGGCCGGACGAACAGCCGACCGAAGCAAATACGCCGGGGCTGCCGATTGCTCCGCCTGCGGATGTAAAGGAGCCCTGAGCATCAGCGACACCTGAAAGGTACCACTTGAACGGATCGTTTGCGCCCAATCCCTGTGTACAGGCCCAACCGCTCAGGTTTTGAGTACGGATCGATCCCGGGAAGTCCTGATCGCCGTATTGAAGGCGATCGATCAACGTGTTCAAATTATCCCAGATGTTGATCACATCATTGCGACCCAGTGCAGCCACAACACCGGAACCGCCAAGGATCTTGACGCCCCCTGCAAGACCCCACGCTGTACGGAATGCTCCCTCGGTGCTCTCGGTGATGAGGACAGATTCGCCAGGGGCGACGACGCCGAAACCGCTCAGACTGAACGAGCCAGGGGTGTTCGAGTTATCGTCGTAGCTCCATCCGGTCATGTCGACGGCGCTTTCGCCGATATTTGTAAGCTCGACGAATTCACCATCCGGGCCCTGATACATGTACTCTGTGATGCGTATTTGAGAGTAGGCCTCTGTGCTGCAAAGCGAGGCAAAGGCCACAAAGATGACCGCTCGTCCAATGATGCTGCTTTTCATCTGCTTCTTCCCTTCGATCAAGATATTCATGGCGACACATTCGAGATGGTCGCAGGATTTGCATAGGTCCTTCTGATATCGTAGCCATGCCACAGAATACAATTCTGCTCTTGTGCATTCCGCCGCCACTCGCAATTCTTGTTCCGCTGATCGGTATTCACGGTTTCACCCGCGCGAAGCTGTCGTGAAATTCAGCCGCAAAACCGCAACGTGCGCCCGTTGAAGTTGATCCACGCCTTCGTAACCGCTTTGCTCATGCAACGCGCATGAATACATGGTTAGAGCAAAGCGCGCATGCACCCTAATTCTCAAGCGCTGCGGAAGTTAGCTCTGAGAACGAAGCGGCCCTTTCGAATCCATCAGCGGATTCACGGATCTCTTTGCACATCTGACCCGACAAGTGAAATTTCATTATAGTGAGCATCAATGTCCACGCCAGTCATAATTCGATCGTTCGGCTTAAGAAAACTGAGGAACACAGGGACCGGCTTTGAAGAGCGCGCAACGGTCACTCGAGGTGAACGATTTCACTCGTTCAGACGAGGGAGCATTGTCCCGGAGAATGAACAGAAAACCCCGCGACAGAGATAGGTACTAATACTTAACGGTCAATGACCTGGCGGAAAGTGATGCACGCCACATTTTGAGCTTCGCAAGACGCGGATTCTTATTCGAGAATTCAGCTCCAAAACCGGGCAGCTTCCGGTTTCGTGAACTTTACTTCTTTATGCTGAGGCGTGATCGAATTTGATTCCAGCGAACGCAGGAAACGTCTTCGACAAGTTGTGAAGCTTCTCGGCTGTCATCTCTCGAATCGTGGCTTCGCTTCAGGCGAATGAAAAAGTTGGGCGTGCTTGGAGCAGACGGTCGGCAGATGATCGATCGACGAAGACCAATCACCTCACGGAGGACTTGCAGAGCGAGCTTCCTCAGTTAATCAAAGGTCGAGGAGGCGCCGCACAATCGGTTCGATGTTCGGATTCGATGACCGAGATTCCGGTGTGCCCATCGAGTTAGGACGGGGCCGTATCTCCAGAAAGTTTTCGACGGATCCTTGAATGTCGAGGCCGTTGATGGCGCCGTCGCCGTTTACATCGCCGATGTCGAGACAGGGAAAGCGGCTGAACATGAAGAGCGAGTCTGGGCCTCCATCATCGACAGTCAGGAAGAACTTGCGAACGTGAGAGTTGCAATCCGTGCCCGACACAACGGCGATGCCTTCCATGTTCGAGATCAAAGCGCTGTTCGTCGGCCTTCCGTAGGTGAGTATCTCGTTGAGTCGTCTTTCCCCGTTGAAAAATGAGGACGATAAACTCGTCACTTCGACACGATTGTGATTCGCTCCGTGCAGGATATAGAGATAACCGCTGCTCCGGTCAAAGCTCAAGGCGCAGCTTTCGTGATAGTTTGTCAGGTAGCTGCCGACAAAAGTGAAGGTGGAGTCCTGGCGGTTCAAATCGAAGACGTAGATTCGTCCGCCGTTCTGATGGGCGACGAACATGAGGCCGCCCATGCCATTCTGACTTACGCGCGGAGCGCCTATGGAATCGACAAACCCGCCGGCCTGCAGGTAATAGTCGGGGATGAAGGCGATGCCCTCCGCGCCGGAGTCGCCATAGAGCGGCAGATAGGGACGCGTATCCCAGTCATTACGAAGGATCGCAACGCCGTAGGTGGATACGTCAAACTCCTTGATGCGTTCCTGGCCCTCCACCATCAGGTATATGGAGTTTTCGAAAAGATCGGCCTGTGTAAGATCTTCGAGGTCTCCGAAGCCCGACCATTCACCACGCAAGCCGTCTTTGTAATCAACCTCGAAGCTGCCGGCCCCATCCTCCTTCAGGGCCCAGAATTTCGAGCCGCCGCCCGGGCCACCGTTCCGGCAGACCCAAAGGCGACGGATTTGAGGATTCCAATAGGCGCCACTCAGGTTCACATGAAAGTCATTAACGCCGGGCCCTTCGATATGGGTTAAATTAACTGCGTCCAAGATGGATTCGGCCGGCCATGGGAGATCGGCCGCAATCGCAGAAGTACAACTCGACAGGAAGATTACAGTGAACAACCGCTTGAACGGAGAACGCATCATGCTTGCTCCAGTCACTCAGTTAGGTAAGCACTTGATAGATGTGAGGCACGTGCACAGCTATGCGACGACTTCTATCGCGACGTTACCTTCGTGAAGGATTGCTGCCGAAGCAGATATTATCCTCAGGTTCTACAAGGGGTTACGACGGCGGGTCGGAGTCTGATTCTCAACTCTATTGAATCTTATCAGACCCTAGCGATAACGTCAACATCAATCAGTATTATTCCTAGCTATTTAGTCGGGTTTCTCGAGCTTAGCGTTGTTGACGCCACTTAAGGACGAAAAAACCCTTCCCAACCAAGACTTATAGACATGTGTATAAGTTTATAAAGTATTTCACGAAATCGTTTTAGGGCCTCTTGCCTCCCATCGTTCACCCAAGCAAACCGATTCTCGGACCAAGTAAATCGTTTTATTTTGAGATCAGGGATTTCCCCCCGCGCCTGCGAAGCTTGAATCGTATTTTTCTCGAAAGGTAGGCACTCTGGGCGACCTTGAGAACCAGATCAAGTTGAGGGGACGGCGGAGAACACATATGGTGAGAACGCTTCTTCAAGCGAAGTTCCCCTGTGTCGTAATCCTCACTTTAGCGGGCGTTAGCGGGCTACAGGGCGCGGAGATTCCCTGGCCGGCGGAGAATCTTTCCGAGTCCACGAATATCACGCACATCGAAGGGCCCGGCGTTAATGACTTTCATGTGAACCTGAGTGGCGCGTTCTGGAATCCTGAGACGCGTCGGCTCTGGGTCTGCCGAAACGGCGGCTCGGGCGGCTCGAAACTCTGGGTGCTGAGGGAGGATGGCGCCGGCAGTTTTGAAGTCGACGAACGCGATGGCCTGCGAGGCGAATGGACAAACTTCGGTGATCTCGAAGCCATCACGCAAGCCGACTACAGCGAAGAAGTCGTCTACCTGCTGATCGAGGGCCAGGAGCGAATCAAGGAGTTTGACGTATCCATCTACGGCACTGCTGTCCTTCGGAACAATTGGAATACGTCACTGCATCTTCCGCTCGATGACGGTTCCGGAGCAGAGGGACTTGCCTTCGTGCCGGACTCATTCCTGTCTGCCCAGGGATTCGTGGACGGCAATGGTAACCCCTACGTCAGCCAGAACGGCATGGGCGGTCTCATGTTCGTCGCCCACCAGAATGGCGGACGCATCTATGCTTTCGATCTCAACCGCAATAATGCGTCGTTTACGTTTGTTGGCGCCTACCGAACCAACTACAGCGAAAGCTGCGAACTGACGTTTGATCGATCCGACGGGCGTTTCTATATCCTCCATGGCGCAAACTGGAATCGGATCGAAGTGGCCACCCTCGGATCCACACTGGTCAACGGCGAACGCCAGATGAACGAGTTATTCACTTATGGCCGTCCGACGGGAAGCCCGAACAATTGGAATCTCGAGGGCTTTGCTCTGTTGCCCAATGACGACTGTGTCGACGGCAAACGCAGCGCCTTCCTGACGATCGACGACGGAGGAGCCGAATCACTCCTCTGGTATAAGGAGTTCCCCTGCAATTGCGAGGTGCTCGATTCCGACAGCGACGGCATCAATGATTGCTCCGACGATTGTCCCGGTACGCCATCCGGCGAGACGGTGGACGTGAATGGTTGCGCCTGCTCACAGCTCTACCCTGCTGTCGATTCCGACGGCGACGGCGTCATCGATTGTTTCGACGATTGTCCGAATACGCCGTCCGGCGAATCCGTCGACCTGAAGGGCTGTTCATGCTTGCAATCGAATCCTGCCACTGATGCGGACCAGGACGGTGTGCCGGATTGTCTGGATCACTGCTCGAATACACCAGCCGGCCTTGTGGTCGACTCGAATGGTTGCCATTGCATCCAGCTCGATCCGGGCGACGATGACGGTGACGGCGTGCCGAATTGCTACGACGCGTGTCCCGGTACGCCAACCGGCACACCGGTTTCATCGGACGGCTGCCCGTTGCCGGTCTCGGGCAGCGGCATTCAAACTACGAACGTGGCGAATTCACCCGACTCACAAGACTCCGATCCGCTTACCCCATCAGGACCCGGATCATCAGGCAGCTCGTCCTGCGGCGCCGGCATGTCGCCTGCGGTGATGCTTGCTCCGTTCGCCTTCATCGGATTCGTTTCGAGGATCCGAAGGCCGCGACGATGCTGATGAATTCGGAGTGCCTCGCGATTTCAATTCCTGAAGTGTGCGCTCGCGTGACCACTGTGCGAGTCCACCCTTGCGCCAGTGCGTTCGCCGGTTTCGAATCTGTTCTACGCTGAAATTCATATTATTAGCCACTTCTACGGCGAGGATCACACTCGACTCGCCGGGCCGTTGCGTTGTCAATCTCCTGCCGCAGCAAATCTTACGGGCAAAAAAATACGAGTTGCCGCGATGGGAACTCCCCTATTGGCTACGGGGTAATATCTATTGCAGACGACTGACCTAAATCGGAGTTCTTTGTCCGATCAGAATACCTTGATTACATCGCTAGAATCCTCCTGCCCCATCTCAGAAGACGGGTGCATCATTGAATAAGATTCCGTTAAGATGCACTCTCTTCCGTCGAGCGGTCAGACGTATGAACTCGTAGTGGGGCCGATCATGAGTTCGATCAACTCTTTAACGATCGACTTCGCCATCCGAAGGTGTCCATGGTGTAACACGCCTGGCACACATCAGTGAACTTCACACGTCTCGTGTGTGGGCGCTGAATGGCTTGGAAGTAATTGAAATTTTGTCGGGGGCGATGGAGGCGGTTAAACGATTGCGCTACGCGTGACGAATAACACCGGACGAAGATGCAGACTGCGTGGCAACGCTACGAGATTAAGTTTATTACGGACGAGGCAACGGCATCTCGCGTTGCACGATATTGCCGCGCGAACCTCAGATTCGATTCCCATTGCGAAGACCGTCCGAATCATCAGTATCCCATCCATTCCGTCTATCTCGACTCGCCGGATTTTGTACTCGCAAGATCGGTGATCGATCGCCGGGTAGATCGTTTCAAGCTTCGGATTCGAACCTATCGCGAGTTTAATCACCCGAAGGACGGCCTTCCTGCTTTTTTTGAAGTCAAACGAAAGTTGAACGGCATTGTCCACAAGACGCGCGTCAAGCTGGAAAGCGATCTGGCAGAACAATTGCTCTGGATGAATTATTTTCCTGACTCGGTGCAGTTGCCTGTTGATTCATCCGCCGCGGTAAACCTTTCGAAATTTCTGCACCTGCGTCAGGAAATTCAGGCCACGCCGGCGCTCTCCGTCTATTACCGTCGCGAGGCCTACGAGAGCGACTTCGGCCAGCGCGTCCGCATCAGTTTTGATCGCGACCTCCGCTACGGCCTGCTGGATCTGGCCGATGGCTCGCTTCGCGAAGTATGGTGGCCCGTGCGGCTGCAGGGCGTCATTCTCGAAGTCAAGTTCAACGACACGTATCCGGACTGGGTTCAAGACCTTCTTGAAAGATCGGACATGGTGCGTCGCGGCGTCTGCAAGTATCTGATCTGTTCACAGGCGGCGAACGGTTTCATCCAGCCGCTTGAGGAGGCGCGATACGCATGAACATGACCTTGGACAACATCCTGATGACCCTTCAGGGCTCGGAACTGCTCTCCATGGAGTCCATGCTCTATGGACTGCTCATCGCCTTTATCGTCGGCCAACTCAATGCCTGGTTTTACAAGTGGACGCATCGCGGCGTCTCCTACTCACGCACCTTCACACAAGCGCTGATTCTGATCAGCATGATCGCCGCCATGAGCATGATGCTCATCATGACCGCGCCGCTTGCTGCATTCGGACTTCTGGGCGGCATGGCCATCATCCGCTTCCGCACGGTCGTTCGCGACGCGCGGGACAACGTTTACGTACTCCTGTGTCTCGTCTGTGGCATGGCTGCGGGCATGGGCTCAATCCACGCCGCGGTCGCCGGCGCCGTGGGGGCGAATCTGGTCGCATGGTATCTGCACCACTCGGGCTTCGGCGGATGGAGATCCCTCGACAGCGTACTACGCATGCAGATCGATACCGCAGGATTTGATGAATCCGCGTTGTCCAAACTCTTGCGGCAGTATTGTCGAAAACAGGTACTCGTGTCCATGGACGAGGGCCCTTCTCACAGCGCGGAAGGCGGACGTGCGCTCCAGTTTGTGTACAAGCTTCGCCTCAAGAATCCTGAGAAGGCCCCGGCGCTGCTCGATGCACTGCGCGCCTGCGGCCCGGTTCGTCTCGTGAACCTGCTCGTTGATCCCGAGAGAGAGGAAGTCTCTTGAGCCCATTCGGTGAAAAGAACCCTGCGGATCGCGAACGCGGTGAGACGCTGCGCCGGAGTTTCAAACGATATGCGCCGCCCGTCATCTGGGGCCTCGCGGTCATCGCTGCCATCACCATGTATCCGCGAAGACTGTCACCCGGCGCTTTCCTCGGCTATGCGGAGGATCGTTCCATCGTCATGACCAATATCGAGCCGGGAATGGTGCGTGAGCTCGGTGCTGGGTTACACGAGTTTGTCGAGCCGGGGGATGTGCTCGTCCGCATGGACGATCGCGGAGAGCGTCTTGAATTGGTCACGCTCACGACGGACCTCGAACGCCTGCGCAAAGAAGTCGACGCAGAGCGGTCGAAGCTCGAGCTGGACGTCGCGAACATCGAATTCAATGAAATCGACTTGTCGCGTCGCTTGCTGACGGACCGCGAATCCGCGCACATTCAGTATCTCAGCGCACTGGTCACGCAAGCCAGTGATCAATCCCTTCTCAACGGGCTGCTCGTCGAACTCGACATTCTCAATCGCCTGTTCGAAAAGGAGCAGGCGTCCTTTCGAGAGCTGAATAACTTCGAGACTCAAGTCGAAACAGTTCGTACGCGGATCGAAACGAACAAGGAGAACATCGCCCGAATGCTCCAGGTCTTTCAGGATGCAGACCGGAGATGGTTTACGTACAGCGATCGACAGGAGCTTCCGATCGATTACGAGTCCGTTCTTACTCCCATCCGACTGGCCGCTGACGTGCGCGAGCGGGAAATCGCGGAGCTGACCTATCGCATGGACCAGTGCATTCTCCGATCGCCGATTCACGGACAGGTTACCGCCTTGTTTGTTCAAAGTGGTGACCGCGTCATGAGCGGCGATCCGCTCCTCGTCATTTCTCCGGTCCGAACCGATCGAGTGGTCGCCTACCTTCCGGAAAACCAGGCTGCACTTGCGTCGCTGGGGAGCAGCGTTCGGTTGTATCCGGTCTCGTCCGGGCCCGATGGCCCGCGCAAGATCGAAGGCACTGTCCAGAGCATCTCGGATGCCATTCGCGAAACGCCCTTGCGCCATCGCAAGGTGCCCAACTGGCCGGTCTGGGGGCGGGAAGTCATCATCTCAACTGGAAACGAGACCCTTTTGCCCGGCGAAGCGGTCTCATTGGTTCTCGCGCACTGAAACACACATCGACCACGCCGAGCGAAATCGCGCCGTCGTCGTCGGATAATGGAACTGGAGGGTCGGAGGTCGTGAGGTATATCTCAGCCATGCTGCTTATCTCGCTGCTCCTCGCTGGAACGGCGACGGCGGCCGACGTGATTCTGAACGAATACAACGCCGTCGGCGATTCTCAATTCCTCGCAGGCGGCCAGTCGGATACCTACTGGGGTCGCGTGCAGGGAAACGGCGGCGACTGGTACGAACTCGTCATCATCACGGACCATCTCGACATGCGCGGTTGGCGCTTTGAGATCAACGACAGCACCGGCGGCGACACACAGGTACTAACGCTGACTTCGCATCCCATCTGGTCCGATCTGCGAAGCGGAACCATCCTCACCATTTCAGAAGACCTCGGCAACAACATCGATGACTACATCCCCGCACTGGGCCAGTGGTGGCTGAATGTGCGAGCCGCTAACTCGACGAATGGAACCTACATTACCGCCCAGAACTTCCGCGTGAACAACAGCGACTGGCAGCTCACGATCCGTAATCATCTGAACGCTCACGTCTACGGACCCGCCGGCGAAGGCGTCAATCCCGTTAGTGGCGTTGGTAATGACGAAGTATGCAAGCTGGAAGCAAATCCATCGGCCTCGATCACGCCGCTTTCCAACTATCGCGACGGCACTTCCAGCACATTCGGTTCGCCAAACACATGGAGCGGCGGCGCCAATGTGCAGGACTTCGCTTCGCTCCGAAGCGTCGTTCCGTATTACCCGCTGACAAGTGTCGTCATCAACGAAGTGCTGGCGCACACGGACCTTCCAATGCAGGACTTCATCGAGCTGCACAACACGACTTCCGAAGCAATCGACGTGAGCTACTGGTTTCTTACCGACAACCTTTCGAACCTGACCAGGTTTCAGATCCCGCCCGGCACCGTCCTCGCCGCGAACGGCTATCTTGTCTTTTATGAGTCGCAACTCGGCTTCTCGCTCAACTCTTCGATCGGGGAAGATGTCGCACTCTCCGAGGCCGATGCAAATGGCGTCATGCTCGGCGGCCGCGATTACATCAAGTTCGGCCCCTCGGAGAACGGCGTCTCGCTGGGCCGCTTTCCCAACGGCTCGGGATCGATTTACGCCTTATTGGAGCGAACACCCGGCGCAGCCAATGCGCTGCCGCGTGTCGGTTCGATCGTTATCAACGAGCTCATGTATCACCCGCCGTCCGTGTCACCCGGTGTGGATAATCTCGATCACGAGTTTGTCGAACTGCACAACGTGACTAATGCCCCGGCGAATCTCTTCACTTACTTCCCCGGGCCAAACGAAACGCACCCCTGGCGATTATCATCCGGAATTGACTATCTCTTCCCGATCGGCACGACGATCCCCGCGCGGGGCTTCCTGCTGGTCGTCAGCTTTGACCCGCTCACAGAGACGGCGAAGCTTGAAGACTTCCGTGTCCATTACGAACTCGACGACACGGTGGACATCATCGGCCCGTACAACGGCCAACTCAGCAACTCAGGCGAAACAATACAGCTCCACAAACCGGATACGCCTCAACCGCCTCCCGAGGTCTTCGTGCCATATGTTCTCGTAGCTGAAGTGCCGTATACGAATACCGCGCCGTGGCCGACCTCGCCGGCCGGGCAGGGGCCCTCGCTCGAACGCATCGATCCGTTCTTCGTCGGAGACTGGCCCACGAACTGGACGGCAAGCGGCGCGGACAAAGGCACCCCCGGCTGTCCAAATGATCAGGAGTCGCCCATCCCCGGCGACATCGACGGAGACGGGCAGTCAAATGATGCGGACGTGGAGCAATTCGTCGCGCTGCTTCTCGGTGAACCGGCGCCCCTCTGCCAGCGACAGCGCGCCGACCTCGTTCCGGACGGAGTCTTGGATGCCCTGGATATTCAACCCTTCGTCGTCGCGTTGATCAGCCAGTAGATCATTACGAGCGGTTGCGCAATGCCGTAGCGTCAGGCCTTGTGCCTGACGGTAAGTTCTTCGACGATTGATTTCGTCACCCACAAGGGGTGACGACGAGACGAGTTGAGTACACCGACGCAGCGGCCTGCGTCTCCGCATTTTCACGTAACGGCCGGCGTCCCCGCCGGCCGAGAAGAGCGAGCAACCGCACCACCGCGCAGACAACCCCGCAACAAACCGACACTCACCACGGTCTCTGCTACGGCATGATCAACAGGTCCACGAAGCCCTGCACATCGAGGCCATCGACGCTGCCGTCTTCGGTCATGTCGCCGGTCAGGATGTCGCATTCGGTGTACGCGACCGCGTAGGCGTCCGGATCAAGGAGTGCCAGCACCATGGCCGACACGTCGTCCAGGTCCAGCACGCCGTCGCAGTTCATGTCGCCGAGGATGTCGCAATTGGTCCCCGGTATGGCCGGACACGGGTCGCAGGCGTCGCCGATGCCGTCGCCGTCGGTGTCCGCCTGATCCGGGTTATAGACATCGGGACAGTTGTCGCACACGTCGCCGAAACCGTCCGAATCCGAGTCGCTCTGATCGGCGAACTGTGCGAGGGTCGCGACTGCGACTGAAACACCACCAACTGTATTCGGCGCCGCTCCGAACAGGAAGTCGGCACAACCGAGGCAGAGGACGCTCAGTTCGCAAGTGGCCTGGCCCGCCGCATGGAACCAGACGTGTTCGATTTTGTAATCGAAGCCGGGGACCAATATGAAAAAGTTGCTGTTCACCTGGGACCCGGAAGGCCCGGTCCCGTCGTAGAGGATGATGTCCTCGCCAGCGCCGATGTTCCCGTCGCCATTTACGTCCAGGCGCAACCGCGACCCGTCGACGGGGAAGGTGGTGCTGCGGAATTGATACCACCCCACCGTCTCGACGCGCAGGTAGCCTGAGGAGCGCACGACGAAGTTGTCCTCATTAGTCGATTCTCCCAGCCCGAAGGGGCTGACGTCATCATCGAAAAATGCAAAGTCCTGCAACGGGTTGTTGAAATTGACCGCTCCCACGACGCCACCGCCCAGCGTCACACCTTCGGCAATGGCCTCGTCGGCCTGGGCGAAATTGGAGATGGCAGCCCCGCCCTGTCGGCGGTGCGTCGATGAACTCCACCCGGCGATCAGCGGCGTGTTCGGACAATTGTCACAACCGTCGGGCACGCCGTCGTTGTCGGCGTCGAGACTGTCGTCGAAGCCGGGGCAGAGGTCGCAGCCGTCTATCCCGCCATCGCCGTCGGTATCAATGCTGTCATCGAAGCCGGGGCAGAGGTCGCAGGCGTCAATCACGCCATCGCCGTCGGTGTCCGGTTCACAGTCATCGGGCACGCCGTTGGCATTGCAGTCGTTGCCCTCGAGTTCGCACTCATCGCGCACGCCGTTGGCGTTGCAGTCGTTGTCCGCCGGCTCGCACTCGTCGGGGATGCCGTTGGCGTTGCAATCCGGCTCGCATTCGTCGGGAATACCGTTTGAATTGCAATCGGGATCCATGGTTTGGATATGCAGTGACCACCCCAGGAGTTGACCTTCCCCCTCTTCTGACGCAAACACGAGTTGATCACGCACCGAGATCGTCCAGACGCCAGCCGCGTCCATTCCGTCGAACGCGGAAAGCGAGTTGGATGGAAGGAACCTCCCCGAAATAGTGTTGACGCACACGATCGGGCCGGCGGCCTCATCGTCGAATACCACGCCGGCCAGGTTGTCGGAAAACGCGTTGCACATGTTGGAGAACACCACCACTGACGTGGCTCCGTGGCTCACAGTGATGGTCAGTTGTTGGATATCGTGGTGCGTCAGGGTGACGCCCACATCCACGTCCTGGATGTCGACGCTCGTCGGAACAGTGAAGGAGTGACTGACGGTAACGTTGTCGATCATCGACAGCGGCTCACTTAGCGGAATGTCGTAATCGGTCACGCGGCTGGTAACCAAATCGCACTCGTCGGGGATGCCGTTGGCGTTGCAATCGTTGCCCGCGAACTCGCACTCGTCGGGAGTACCGTTTGAGTTACAGTCATCACTCGCTCCGGCGGCGAGGTCACATTCGTCGGGTACGCCGTTGGCGTTGCAGTCGGGGCTTGTGCCGGCACTGATGTCGTGATGATCGAAGCTACCGTTTTCGTTGCAGTCTGGAGGCAATAGAAAGACGTACGCCGCGCCGGAATCGGCAGCGATGTTGTCGGCCTGGTTGCCGTTCACGCCCGTGGCGCTGCTGTCCTCGAAATACGCGCCGACCACCAGCGTGTCACCCGAGACGGCCACCGCGCTGCCAAAGCGGTCATCCGCGTCCGTGTTTGACGCCTTGACGTAGGCCTGCTGGTTCCACACCGCTCCACTGCGCAGGAAGATGTACGCGGCGCCGGAATCCGGCACGCTGTTGCTGCCCTGGTTTCCGTCCACGCCCATGGCGCTGCTGCTCTCCCGACGCGCCCCGACCACGACGATGTCGCCGCTCGCGGCCACGGAGTGGCCGAAATTGTCGCCTGCGCCGGTATTGGACGCCTTGAGATAGGCCTGCTGGCTCCAGGTGGTGCCGTCGCCTACAAAGACGTACGCCGCGCCGGAAGCGCTGGCGCTGTTGTTGACCTGGTTGCCGTTCACGCCGGTGGCGGCGCTGTCCTCGCCCAATGCTCCGACCACTATCGTGTCACCGCTTACAGCCACCGATTGGCCAAAGAAGTCGAATGCGCCGGAATTGGACGCCTTGAGGTAGGCCTGTTGGCTCCAGACCCCTCCGGCGGCGCGGTCGAACACGTACGCCGCGCCGGATGATCCGGCTCCATTGTCAGCTTGATTGCCATTCACTCCGCTCGCGCTGCTGCCTTCACCCGGCGTCCCAACCACCACCGTGTCGCCCGAGAGGGCCACCGCGGTGCCGAAGTTATCGCCCGCGTCGGTGTTCGAGGCCTTGAGGTACGCCTGAACGTTCCAGATGCCATCGCGCACGAAGACGTACGCCGCGCCGGAATTGCTGGCACTGTTGTTGGCCCCGTTGCCGTTCACGCCCGTGGCGCTGCTGTCCTCGAGAGGCGCGCCGACCACCACCGTGTCGCCGCTGACGGCCACCGCGAAGCCGAATTGGTCGTTGGCACCGGTATTCGATGCTTTGAGGTACTCGAAGTGAAACCAGTTCGTGCCACTGCGGACAAATGTGTATGCCGCGCCTGCATCGACGGCACTGTTGTCAGCCGGGTCGGCAAGCACACCCGGAGTGGTCGTAGCGCTGCTGTCCTCGAATGGCGCCCCAACCACCACCCAGTTACCCGACACCGCCACCGACCAGCCGAAGCCATCGCCCGTTTCTGCATTCGGCGCTTTGAGATAGGCCTGCTGCGTCCAGACGCCGCTCCCATTTCGAACAAATACGTACGCCGCGCCGGAATTGCTGGCACTGTTGTTGGCCCCGTTGCCGTTCACGCCCGTGGCGCTGCTGTCCTCGAGAGGCGCGCCGACCACCACCGTGTCGCCGCTGACGGCCACCGCGAAGCCGAATTGGTCGTTGGCGCCGGTGTTCGACGCCTTGAGGTAGGCCTGCTGGGCGACGGGGTCGATGGTCAGGGGATAGATGGCATCCGCATCGTCGATGACGATGCGGAGGAATTGCGAATGACCAATGACAAATGACGAAAGTCCGGCCTGATCGCCGGCCGCTGATGGCTGACCGCTTCCTTCCTCGAACCACGCCGGCACTTCCGCGCCTGTGGCGTCGAAGACGGTCAGGCCGTTGTAGTTCACGACGGCTGCGCCGGCGGCGTTGACGAAGGTCACGTTGCGGCCGTCGCCGCTGATCCGCGGAGCCAGATTGCCGCGCACGGCCAGCGTGAATTGCAGGTGTGGCCGAACTGAATGGTGTGGCACCGGCATCTTGCCGGTGATTGCTGTGGCACCGGTTTCCAACCGGTGGGATTCCGGCCGCTGATGCACCGTATAGCCATGCTCCAACCCGCGTTGATCGTTGATGTACCACTCGGTGAGCACGTCGTCCCAGTCGTACTCGACTCGCTGGCCGCACCGGCGAAGGATTGGGATTGTCGCATCACACCGGCTGGAAGTTGAACCCCTGGCTGAAGGGGCTGGTGCCACAATGCCGACACATCGCTCGGCGCCGGCGCGTCCGTAGCTGACGAGTTCCAGCCCCCACGACCAAGCGCCTGCATCCGGCGTCGTGACGAAACCACGGCCATCGAACTGCGTTCGCCACCGCTGACCGGGATTGCGCGCGATGAAGCCATTTTCGACCGCGAACGCCGAATGACGATTCGCCTCATACGCCGCGCGGATGCTTGACCAGTCCGAAGCCGACAGCCCCTCCGGCACCTGATCGTCCTGGGCCAATACGGTCGAGACCGCCAGGAGCATCCCGACGACCGCGACGACGCCCGCCGCCAGGCGACGGGGATATCGCGCCAAAGTTACGTTTTCGAGTGTCTTGCGATGTGTCGTTCGATAAAACATGTGTTCAACCTCCGGTTGTTTTGAGCTACTTGGTTGTCGGCCAGCCATCGCGGGCGGGGTGGGCCTCTATAAGGAATCACACCAAAACCGGCTGGAGACGGACATGAATCCGAAGGGTTTTTTCGAGTGGCTTCTCAGGGTATGATTTTGGGTAAGCCCGGTGGGCCGATTTTGCCCTGCCAATCACGGATCCATTTTCAGTAGCCAGCCGGTTGCGAGAAGACGGCGGTCGCACAGTGAAATCTGCCCAGCAAGATGTGACCCGGGCGCTGGCCCGCGTCGGCGAGGGACACGAGGCCGCGGTCGCCGAGCTGATGCCGTTGGTGTACGAGGAGCTGCGCCGGGTAGCCGGGGACTTGTTCCAGGGCCAAACACCGGGCCACAGTCTTCAGGCCACGGCGCTGGTTCATGAGGCCTATCTGCGGCTGGTCGGCCAGACCGAGATCCAGTGGGAGAGCCGGGCGCACTTTTTCGCGGTGGCGGCGATGGCGATGCGGCAGGTTCTTTCGAACCACGCCCGGGCCAAGCGCGCGGACAAGCGCGGCGGGGGTGTACGGGCGCGGGTCAGCTTGAGCGAGGTCATCGACGTCGGGCGCGGGCCGGACATCGACCTGTTGGTTCTTCACGAGGCGCTGGAGAAGCTGGCCGCACTCGACGAGCGTCAATGCCGGATCGTCGAGCAGCGCGTCCTCGGCGGGATGACCCATGCAGAGATCGCCCACGTGCTGGGCGTTTCCAGCAAGACCGTCGAGCGGGAATGGCGCGCGGCCCGTGCGTGGCTGAGCGCCTTCCTTGGCGGAAGCGAGGCGGTATGACCCCGGAGCTTCACCAACGGGCCAAATCCATCTTTCTGGATGCCTGCGACCTGGCACCGCCGGAGCGCGAGCGATTCCTGTACGAACATTGCGCCGGTGACGCGGAGCTCCGCGCGGCAGTCGACGCGCTGCTGGCCGGCGACGCCCGCTCGCTGAACCTTGGAGGTAGCGGCGTGCGGGGACAGATGGAGGGCCTCATCGCAGGTGCAGGCGATGCGACGATCCCTCCTGATCCGGAGCGTATTGGCCGCTACCGTATCATCCGCAAGTTGGGCGAGGGGGGATTCGGATCTGTCTACGAGGCCGAGCAGACCGAGCCGCTCCGCCGGACGGTCGCGCTGAAGGTCATCAAGCTGGGCATGGACACCAAGCATATCATCGCTCGCTTCGAGGCGGAACGCCAATCACTGGCGATGATGGACCATCCCAACATCGCCCGGGTGTTTGACGCCGGAGCGACGGAGAACGGACGGCCTTACTTCGTCATGGAGCTGGTGGCGGGGCCGCACATCACCAAGTTTTGCGACGAGCGGCGCCTGGACCTGCGGGCGCGGCTTGACTTATTCACGGCGGTGTGCAACGCCGTGCAGCACGCCCATCAGAAGGGCATCATTCATCGTGATCTCAAACCCTCGAACGTGCCGGTCACCGTCCATGACGACAAGCCGAGGCCGGTGGTCATCGATTTCGGTATCGCCCGCGCGCTGGATGACGATCGCGATAGGTTGTCACTGGTGACCCAGCAAGGTCAGATGATCGGCACACTGGAATACATGAGCCCGGAACAGGCCGGCGGCGAACAAGACATTGATACGAGGACGGACATCTATTCCCTCGGCGTGCTGCTCTTCGAACTGCTGACCGGATCGACTCCCGTCGAGCGCGCTTCGCTGTCCCGCGCCGGGCTGATGGACTTTCAGCGACTCATTCGCGACCAGGAGCCGCCTACCCCTTCGACGCGGGTAAAGAAACTTGGCGGCAAGACCGCCACGGTCGCCCAGGAACGCCGCACGGATCCGGCCGCGCTCCACCGCATGCTGCGCGGCGACCTCGACTGGATCGTCATGAAAGCGCTGGAGAAGGACCGATCGCGCCGCTACGAGACGGTTGGTGCATTCGCATCTGATATTGTTCGTTACCTGAATCACGACACGGTTCTCGCCCGGCCACAATCCAGGGTTTATCGGGTTCGGAAATTCGCGAGACGAAACCGCGGAGCCCTGGCGGCGGGAATTGCGATCGCCGCAATTTTGATTGCCGGCATCATCGGCACAGCCACCTTCGCGGTACGCGCCGAGATCGCCAGAACCGAAGCCGCGCAGCGCGCCGATGATCTGGAGAAAGTTGCAGAGTTCCAAGCGAGCCAGCTCGCGGGCATCGAGACGGCGTTGATGGGGATCAACATACGCCGCAACATCGTCGAGGAGCGCCGCGCGGCACTGGAAGCGCGCCGGCTCGATGAAGGAGAAGTCCGGCGGCTGCTCGACGACCTCGACGCGGCGCTCGTGGGTGTGAACTTCACGAACATCGCGCTGGAGACGCTGGATGAGAATATCTTTGAGCGGGCGCTGAAGGCGATTGATGAGCAGTTCGCCGATCAGCCGCTCGTGAAAGCGAGATTGCTACAGACCGTTGCGGATTCACTGAGTGCACTCGGTCTGCTGGATCGAGCCACAGTGCCGCAGACCGATGCCCTTGAAATCCGCCGCCGCGTGTTGGGGGATCAGCACGCCGACACGCTCGAATCGGTCCGCAGACTGGGCGGGCTGCTGCGACAACAGGGCAGTCATGCCAGGGCCGAGGCATATTTGCGAGAGGCCCTGGAGATCAAACGCCGCGTTGCGGGCACTGAGCATCCGGACACGATCAAATTCATGGTCAGCATGGGCGCCCTGCTGTACGAACAGGGCAAAGTCGCCGAGGCCGAAACCTATTACCGCGATGCCCTGGAAAGTTCCCGCCGTGTATTGGGCGATGAGCACCCCGATACCCTCGCTACGATCAACAATCTGGGGACGATGCTGCGTGCTCAGGGCAGATTCGACGAAGCCGAGCGCCACTTTCGCCAGGCCCTGGAGGGTCGCCGTCGTGTTCTGGGTAATGAACACCAGGACACGCTCACGTCCATTAACAGCTTGGGCGCGGTCCTGATGAGCGTGGGCAGACTTGCCGAGGCCGAGACCTACTGGCGCGAGGCCCTGGAGGGTCGCCGTCGTGTCTTGGGCGATGAGCACCCAGAGACACTCGTCTCGATCAACAACTTGGGGGCGCTGCTCCGTGACCAGGACAAACTCGCCGAGGCCGAGACCTAATGGCGCGAGGCCCTGAAGGGTCGCCGCCGTGTCTTGGGAGACGAGCACCCTAGCACTCTCATTTCGATCAACAACTTTGGGGGGCTGCTGCAGAAGCAGGGGAAACTCGCCGAGGCCGAACCCCTCCTCCGCGAGGGCCTGGAGGGCTCTCGCCGTGCCCTGGGCGATGCGCATCGTGATACGCTGATCGCGATCAACGGCATGAGCTCGCTACTTCAAGAGTTGGGGCAACTCGAGGAAGCAGAGCGACTCGCGGCGGAAGCGGTGCGAGGCGCGAGAAGGGAGTTGCCGGCCGGGCACTGGTTCACTGCTGTATTCCTCACCCAACATGCCCGTACGCTCGCGGCGATGGAGCACATTGACGAGGCCGAATCATCCATGCTTGCAGCGCACGCGATCTTCGAATCATCGCTTGGCCCAGACCATCACCGCACCACCAGCGTGATCAAGCTTCTCACCGACTTCTACGATCGCCGGCACAAAGAGGCCCCCGATTCCGGAGGCGTCTAC
The DNA here is from genome assembly GCA_964385225.1 of uncultured Planctomycetaceae bacterium. Lineage (GTDB taxonomy): Bacteria > Planctomycetota > Phycisphaerae > UBA1845 > UTPLA1 > UTPLA1. The sequence continues at coordinate 98,103 of CAYLOE010000005.1, read as the reverse complement.
GACGCCAAGGCCGCTGAATGGCGCGCGAAACTGGAGATTTCGGAGCCCCCGACCACCGATCCACCAGAATGACAATCCGCTGTTGCAGCGGGCGTTGGACATGAACCGGCGCCTTTCCGAGGGTGAGGACCCGGTCGTTGCCAACACGCCAGGACAAGCACGACCACCGTCCATCCCGAGAGTCCATTTGAGGGCAGTTTGAGGGCAAGCGGGCAGTCAGCAACCGAGAAACAGCCATAGGTGTATTCGAATCAACGATTTCGGTGCTTTCGTCTCGAAGAGACGGAGAGCGTCAAACTCTCATGCAAGAAGCCGGACGCGCAATCGCATAACTCGGCGCATAACAAGGGCCTACAGGCATGACTGAATTCTGTTGTGCGAAGAACGGAGAGGGAGGGATTCGATCTCCCCCGTTTTCTCAAACTCTGTCGCGCGCTTAGTTTATCGCCTCATCTCCGAAGCGACAACGATTTCGCTCGTCTCGCCGATGTCCTGTTCCTCCACGGTTTTTTACCGTCTCGTGGCGCGTTATGAGGGCAGTTGGAGGGCAGTGATGCCTCCGTATGCAGTCAAGCGAACAAGTCCCCGAAGACCCACTCAGTTGAAGGTATTACACTCATCCAAGATTCCCAAGGCCGCAAGGAGATTGACCTGCGATTGATTGTAGCGAACCACGGCCTCGGCGAAGCGCAGCCGGGCCTGTGCGACGGCGTCCTGGGCCTGAAGCACGTCGAGCGTCGTCATTGTTCCCGCTTCGAGATTTGCCTCCGTCAATCGGAGCGCTTCATTGGCAGCGGTGACCTGTCGGCCGGCCATTTCTATGAGCTTATCGCTCAGGTTGTTGGTCTGTACGGCATCGACCACCTCGGCACGAACCTCCAGTAGCTTTCTCCTGGCCTCGAGCATGGCTTGCTGCTTGGCGGCGCGGGCGGTTCTGAGGTCGCCGAAGGCTGACAGGCTCCAGCGGGCCGCGGCGCCGGCATTGAATTCAGTTCGCTGGTTGAACCTAAAGGTGACATCGCGGCTTCCTTCGAGTTGTCGCGATCCGCGTCCGATGACCTCGCGGCTCAGCCCGTTGAGAAAGGCGTTGCCCGAGAAGCTGCCGGTCGTCGAGAGTGGATTCAGGATCAGGTTGTTAGGAATTCCCTGGGCCGGTCGAATGTTGTTGGAGTGCGCAGTGATGCCGCCGTAGTGGTACGACAATGCGAACTCCGGCCCCAGCCCTTGCCACCACGTCCCCAGTGCATCGTCCGCCGCCGCCTCGGCCAGGATGCGCAGGGCCTCGAGGTCCGGCCGAAACTTCACAGCGACTGCCAGCATCTCCTCAATTTCAAGGTCGTCGCGTACAAGCCGCAACGGCGGCACTGAATCCGCATCGGGTATGAGTGTGATCGTCGGGTCCTCAAGCTGGAGCGTGAGGGTAAGGGCCAGCGAGGCGTGGTAAAGCGCGTTCATCGCCACAGCAAAGTCCTGCTCGCGCTCCGCCAGTCGCGCCTGGGCCCGCAATTCGTCGGCCAGCACCCCAACGCCGGCTTGTTTGCGAAGCTGCTCGATTCGGACAAGTTCCTTGGCTTCCTCGGCAGCTTGGTGGGCGGCGGCGATCAGCGCCTGGGCCAGGACGAGTTCGTAGTATTGTTCGATGGCGAGGCGAAGCGATTGTTGAATCACCGCCGCTTCCCGGTATTGCGAGGCGGTCACACGCTTCTTGGCTGCGATGATTTCGTAGATTGCCTGACCGGGGTTCAGAATCCACTCGACGGCGACCGAGGGTTGAAACACGCCGAAGCCGACATTGAACAGATCGCCGTTTGAGTTGAGATTTCGTCCATCAATTCGTTGAAACAAGGCCCGCGGGACCACGGCAGGTAGCGCGGCGCCGACCCTGCTTTCGAGTTGACCGTGCGTTTGTTCGACCTGATAGCGGGCAAGTCTTATGGCGATGTTGTCCGCCGCGGCCACTTTGACCACGGTCGGCAGGTCGATGGGCAATAGCGTGGTGTACATCGGTTCGACGAGAGAGGGATTGAGCTTCAGAGAACCGCCCGGCGCATCTCGATCTCGGGCACGGAAGTCGGGCAGTTCCCTGACAATCGGCTGTTCAACACACGCTCCGATGAGCAGGAGTAAAAGGGGCCAGGGGGCCAAGCGACCAAGTGGCCAAGTGGCTGAAGGTCCGAAGGGCCGGCGCAAGATGTCTGAACAAGTTCTCACTGTTTATTCTCCGAAGTACGAAGGGACGAAGCCGTTAGCTCCCGGCGCTTCCAGGGCTTGTCGTCAGCCGCGCCGCGCGTCGGCGGTTTCACACAATTCAGCCAGCCGCTTCGATCTTGCAGCAGCCGGGCGAACCTTTGACCAGGCCGCACTTGCCGCAGGTCGGCTTGCCGGCCGGGCAGCATTCGTCCGTTCCCTTGATGAAGCCGCACTTGGCGCAGAGAAAGACGGGATCCGTCGAGCCCTTGGCGATCCGGCAGCACCCGGGCGCGCCCTTGATCAGGCCGCACTTGCCGCAGGTCGGCTGCCCTGGCTTGCAACAGTCGGCGGCGCCTTTGATGTGGCCGCAGCCCGTGCAGAGGGCGACCGGGTCGGCCGTCGCCGCAGTCTCTCCCGTCGGTTGAGCGCATCCCGTTAGCGCTACGAGAAGCCCGGCCGAGCACATCGTCAACACGGCATAACTGATGGCTTTCATTTGAATCTCCTTGAATAAGCGTTGCCTGTTTTCTCCGCGACCCGATCGGGTCGCGGCTAAACGTCCACCAGCAGGACGCAGTCTTGGCAACGGATCACCGCCGCACTGCTGAGAGCAGCGGCGCGTCGTTCTTGAGCACTGGCCGGACCGGCGTCCCGTCGGATACCAGTCCCTTGCCGGCAAGGATCACCAGTGCGTCGTCATCCAGTCCATGCTGGACCTCGACCTGGATGCCGTCGTCCAATCCCGTCTGGATCTCCGTGCGGGTTGCGCGATCATCCTGCACGGTGAAGACAAAAACCTGTTCGCCCTCGGTCAGCAACGCCGTGGCCGGAATCGTCACCACGTTTTCCCGTCGGTCCAGCTCGAGGACCACCTGAGCATACATACCGTGCAAGAGGACGCCGTCGGGATTGGCCAGGTCGATCTCCGCGCGCATCGTTCGTGTACCTGGGTTCAACGAAGAAGCGGTACGCGTCACCATTCCATTAAACGCCATCCCGGGCATTCCGTACGGCTTGACCGCGGCGCCCGAACCGATCCGGATGTATGGGACGTCGGTCTCCGGGACTTCGATAAAGATACGAAGCAGGTCGATTCGCTGAACCGTGAACATCGCGGACCTGGCATCTGAGTTCGCCGGCTGAACCAGCACCCCCCGATCGACGAGCCGGCGGCTGACCACCCCTTCGAACGGCGCACGGATCGTCGCGTATTCCATTAGAGTCCGCAGCCGTGCTGCTGCTGCTGCCGCCATTGCCACCTCGGCCTCGGCTGCGAGAACGTCTGCCTCCGCCCCCGCCACCCGGGCCTTGCCCACTTCGACCTGGGCACGGGCTACGTGGAGTTCGCCCTTTGCCTGATCGAGTTCCTGCTCCGGGATCGCGTTGCCTGTTCGAAGCTGTACCTTACGGTCGTGCGTGAGCTGTTTAAGAACTCGGTCAGCCTCGTAGCGCTGGAGCTCGGCGCGGGCTGTCTCCACGCGCGAGCGCATCTGTGTCAGCCCGGCTTCTTTGGCTTGATGAACGGCTTCGGCATGGCGGATTTCATCCAGCATTTCCGGTACGTCGATGATCGCCAGAACGTCGCCTTGTTTCACCTGATCGCCAATGTCGGCCCGAACCTCAGAGACGTAGCCCGAGGTGTTGGCGTAGAGGTCGGCCTGCTCGTAGGCCTCGATGGTCGCCGGAACATCGAGCGACCGGGCCATCACGCCACGTTCAGGTTTGACGACCTCGACCTTGCGTGCCAGGGCGCGCTCAGGGCGCGCCTCATCCGCTGTGCCGGCCGTCGTATCCTCGCCGGCCTTCGTCGTCCGCTGGCCGAGCCAGTATCCGCCAGCCAGGACGGTGGCCACTCCGAACAAGGCGATTCGCCGTATTGATAACCATCCTCTTGAAACGTTCACGATCATGCCTCCTCCCAATTCAATGCCGGTTCCGTTCGGCCGGGCCGCTTCAGGAGCGTGTACAACACCGGTACAAAGACGATCACGAGCACCGTTGAAACCGACAGCCCGCCGACGACCGCACGTGCCAGCGGGATGTTCGCGTCGGTGCCGTGGCCCAGGCCGATGGCCATGGGTGTCAAGGCGAGAATGGCGGCGATGGCGGTCATCAGTACGGGGCGCAACCGAATCTTCGCCGATTCGAGGGCGGCGTCCGAGATGGACAGGCCCTTTTCAGCGCGAAGTCGGTTCGCGAATTCAACGATCAGGACGGCGTTTGAAACCGCGATGCCGACCATGAAGATCACGCCGATAAACGACTGGATGTTGATGGTGGTATTCGTCACGAAGAGCATGGCCAGGACGCCGATCAGCCCCAAGGGCACCGAGAACATGACGATGAACGGATCGACAAACGAGCGGAACTGGGCCACCATCACCAGATAGACAAGGATGCTGGCCAGGACCAGCCCGAAGGCCAGGCCGGCGAAGGACTCTCTCATGCTGGCCACCTCGCCGCGCATGTAGATGCGATAGCCCTCCCACGGCAACTTCTCGCCCGCGGCGGCGGCGGCCTGGTCCTCCGCGGCCATTTCGGCGCGGACCTGTTCGATTCCCTTCTCAATATCGACAGCGACCGAGCCCACGTCGCGGCCGTGGGCGTTCACGAACACGTCGATCACACGACTGAGGTTGACGTGGTTTACCTCTGCCGGCGCAGTCGTTCGTCGAAATTTGGCGATGTTCTTGAGAAGCACCGGTTTATTCTGGTACGGGCCGCTGATCGGAATGTGTTCAAGCGTATTCATCGAGACGATGCGTTCTTCGGGGTATTGCGCGCCGATGAAATAGTGATTGCCGCTCTTGTGGTCGATCCAGAAGGAAGGGTCAAAGTTGACGGAGCTGTTGAATGCCGTGACCACGTTTTTCACCACGTCCACCGTCCCCAGGCCGGTGTAGGCAGCGCGGACCCGGTCGGTGTCCACCTCGATCTGCGGGTAATCCAGTTTCTGCTGAATCCGCACGTCGACTGCGCCGGGAACTTTTTCGGCGTACTTCTGCACCCGGCGGGCGAGTTTCGCGGCCACCTCCAGGTTGTTTCCCTCGACCTGCACGTTGATCGGGCTGGGCAAACCAAAATTCAGCGCTGCCGTCAGAATCCCACCGGTGTCGAATGAGAACTCGATGCCGGGGTATTCGTCGTTGAGACGCTCGCGCAGCTCGACGACGTAATCCTGGATCGTCCGGGTGCGGTCCTCCTTCAGTTGAACGAGAACAAAAGCGTCCATCGCGCCGGAGTTCGGCGTGTACGCGGCCGGCCAGTCGAGCAGGACGCCGATGTTGGAGATCATCATGGACAGATCGTGCTCGGGGATGGTGTTCTGAATGGACTTCTCCACCTGTTCGATGAGTTTCTCCGTGTTCTCGATTCGTGTGCCCGAGGGGGCACGGACGTTCACCGTGAACTGCCCCACGTCCATGCCAGGGAACAGTTCCTTGCCGATCCATGGGTACAGGAACAGCGAGGCAACGAAGATGGCCGCCGTACCGCCGACGACCGCTCCGCGGTGGCCAAGTGCCCAACCGACCACGACACCGCACGCCGCAGAAAGCCGCTCGGTCAGCCGGTCTACCAGGGTTTGTGGCGGTCCGTCGGGATGCGTCACCTCCGGAAGATGGGCCCGGAAGAACTTGGCGCAGCAGATCGGTACCAAGGTCATCGCGACGAAGTACGACGCAAAGATGGCGAACGTCACCGACAGCGCCAGCGGCGTGAACAAGAAGCGTCCCAGTCCGGTGAGAAACACGACCGGGAAAAATACGACGGACGTGGCAATGGTGGCAACCAGAATGGGCATGGCTACCTCGCCGGCGGCGTCGAGCGCCGCTTTCGCGGGCTGCTTGCCCATCTTCAGGTGCCGGTGGGTGTTTTCCAGGACGACGATGGCGTCATCCAGCAGCCGGCCCAGCACCAGGGCCAGGCCACCCAGGGTCATGACGTTGACGGTGTGCTCGGTGAAGAACAATCCGATGAAGGCCGCCATGACCGACAGCGGGATGGCCAGTGAAATGATCACCGTTGATCGGATGCTGCCCAGAAAGACCAGGATGATGAGGACGGCCAGCCCGCCTCCGAGGATCGCCTCGTGCGCCAGGTTGCGAATTGCGTCCTTCACGTAGATCGACTGATCAAAGGTGACGGCGAGGTTGATTCCCTTCTCCAACCGCTCCTGGATCGGTCCCAACATCGACTTCAGTTCATCCACGATCTGTATCGTGTTGGCTCCCGGCTGGCGATAGATCGGGATGTACACCTGCCGCCGGGCGTTGACCCTCACGTAGTTGGTCTGGATCGCCGAGGTGTCCTTCGCCTCGGCCACGTCCCGGAGGAACACGGGCGCCATCCCGTCGAGTCGGATGGGGATGTCGTTGAGTTCGACGACTTGCTCCACCATTCCGTTGGCATTGATTTGGTAATCCATGTCACCGAACTTGGCGCTTCCGGTGGGGATCATGGTATTGAACCGCTCAACCGCCTGCACCACGTCCATGGGCGACATGTTGCGGGCCTGGAGCCGATCGCGGTCCACGTAGGTCAGGATGCGCCGGATTTTTCCGCCCATGACAGCGGGAGCAATAACACCCTGAATGCCCTGCAAACGGTTGCGTAACTGGTAGTACGCGATGTCATATAGCTCCTTCTCCTCATGGGTGTCGCTGAAGACCGTCAGCAGGCAAAGCGGAATGCTGGCGGTCGGGTCGAACGGCATAATCATCGGCGGGACGGTACCCGGTGGCAGGTAGTACAGGTCGCTCATAGCCAGCGATGTGACCTGCGACATGGCCGTGTTGGGGTCGATGTGCTCGCCGAAGTAGTTTCGCACAACGGACACGCCGATCATGCTGCGCGATTCCTGTCGGACAATGCCGTTCGACTGACCGGTCCAGCGGGAGATGCGGTTGGTGATGTCCTTCTCCATGACCTCGGCGGGCATGCCGGGATACATCGTGAGCACCTGGACGGCCGGCGTCTTGAAGAGGGGCAGAATGTCCGTCGGCAGCCTCCACAGCGCGACGCCGCCGATGACGACCACTCCGATGGCCATCACGATGATGAAGTACGGATTGCGCAGCGCCATGCGTACCAGCGGCATATCAGCATCACTCCTACGGGGTCATCAGGGGGACCAGTTTCTCTTCCGGCAACGTTGATACGGCGGCGTAGATCAGTCCATCGCGGGCGCAGGCCACGACCGTGTGGCCCCGGCAGCGGTCGACCCAATGTGTATGACCGTCGTGATCAATTCGCTGCATTCGGGCCAGAGCTCCGTCGGGCGCTCGCAGCGCGACGACGGAGGCCAAGTCGTCGCCGACCTTATAAAAGGCAAACGCCGCCGGCTCGCCGCCGATCTTGCACTTGCGGCCACCTTGCAGCGTGCCAATCGCCGGGTCCACCGAAGGAAGGCGCACGGCCAGTGCCGTTCGCTCCTGTAACCACTGGGAGACCTCGTCCGAATCGGCCGAGACGATCTGCAATGATTTCGCCTCGCTGACGAAGCGAGTGAAATCATCGACGAGTGCGTCCGCGAGTGATCGGCCCTCGGAAGTCGCGCCGCGATTGGCTATAAACAATGTGAAGGCGAGCAGGAGTACCGCGGCGACCACACCTGTCGTCCACACTTTCCAGGGCAAGCGAATCTTTCCACGTGTGAAGAAGCCGCTTGACGCAGATGCGCCGGTTCGCAGCACTTCAACGAGGGCCGATTCCTCGAACCCAGGCACTTCGTCGACCTGCCGGAGCTTCGCAGCCAGTTGCCGTCGTATCGCATTCTCAATCTCACATTCACGAGCGCAAAGCGGACAGTGCTCGAGGTGTTGCTGCACCTCGAGACTCAGCGCCGAATCCAGCTCATTGTCGAGGAAGGCGAAGATATATTGTCGCGCTTCACCGCAATTCATCTTGTTTCTCCGGTTTGCGGCTCATGGGGCGTGTTGCTCTTCCAACCCTTCGCCTTCAACGCACCGGCGAGTTTCTGCCGCAAGTCGCGGCGGGCCCGGCCCATCCGCGACATCACCGTGCCCAACGGGCAGGCAAGCACCTCTGCGATCTCCCGGTAGCTCAGTTCCGCAGCCACAGACAGCAGGACGACTTCCCGATAGCTCGGTTCGAGCGAGTCAAACGCCTCGACGACCTTCTGGTCCAGCAATTCCCGAAACTGGTCTTCCGTCGTCGACGGGAGCGATTCAAACGGCTCGGACAACTCGGTACCCGCCAGTTCCGTCAGTTCGTTCTGCTCGACGGGCACCAGTTTGATGCGCCGGCGGGCCTGCCGTGCCCACTCCGCAGCCAGATTGCGTTGAATCACAAACAGCCAGCCCTCGCGGTACGCCCGCTCTTCGCTGGGGCTGAATGCGGCCCAAGCCCGAAGCAGGGTCTCCTGAACCAGATCGCGCGCATCGTCCGCGCTCGCGGCATAGTGCCGCGCGACCAGGTGCAGCCGCCGCCAGCAAGGGCGAACGAACCGCAGGAATGCTGCCTCGACCTCAATCATTCGCAGGTTCCGACGTATCTATCTATAAGCAAGAATGACGAATTACACGAATTGCATCCCGGAATCTCAAGAAAGTGTGAAGACCGATGGAGTCGCGGAGCGTGGGTACGGTCGATTACATGCCAATAATCGGGATGACCCTGCCCTTACACTGAAAATTGTCACGCCCGGGCCACCTTCCCGATTTTCCTGGTACCCGAATTGCTCAACGAAGCTGGAGCGATTGGCGAACGACAGCAGGCAGGAAGGAGGGTGTTCCGCGCGCCCACGGCTTCATGGGAACACCTGCCATCGTAACCCATATTTCTAATGAAATGTGCCTCGACTATCGGATCAATGTTTCTTGGGCTCTCGTGGTTCATGGCTACTGAGTAGGCGATCCCGGATGCCTTCACTCACCTGCGGCATCGGTGAGTTCTTACGATCATGCTCTCGATGGCGCTGATATCGCATGCTGCGCTTCGCGATCCTGCAGTAGTTGCTGTTCAAGAACAGCTATCTTTGCCTGCAATTCGGCGATCACGCGAGCGAATTGCCGCTTCGAAAAGCGCTGATGAATGTGCTGCGGGCAGTTGACGTCCCACGCCTCGACGGCGAACACGATGGCACGCTCGACCTTGCCCGGATAGTCCGGGTCCTGGAGCCGTTCCAGCAATCCGGCGTCATTCTCAATGACCTTTCCTGTGCCCCATAGCTTGACGCGTCGCGAGTTCGCATAGTCCATCAAGAATATGAAGGCCCTGGGATTCTCTGATAGATTTCCCAGCGTGATGTACTGGCGGTTGCCGCCGAAGTCCGCGAACCCGAGCGTCGCGTCATCCAGTACCTTGAGGAAGCCCGGAGGGCCGCCGCGGTACTGAATGTACGGCTGGCCCTGGCCGTTTGCCGTACCAAGATAGAACATGTCCAATCCGGCAATGAACTCCTTGAATTCCGGTGTGATACGGGTTTTCCATCCCAGCTTCTGCTCGACTTTGGCATAGCTGGCGCGTGAACCTTTCTCCTGCTGGATCTGTTTCACCGCCGGGGTAAACGCCACATCGCTCGCGTAACGACCCATGATCATCATGCTCCGATCTGAAAAAGAAAGCTCGGCCAGACGATAAGCTGTCTGGCCGGGCGGGATCAAGTCGCATCATGCGGCGCAGGCGGACAGCGCCGGCGCCTCTGGAACATCCAGCGTGGTTTCCGCCACATTATTAATGAAGTTCGTGAAACAGCCGACGACGACGCTGGCCACGATCTCCACGATCTCGGCGTCGCCAAACCCGGCCTTGCGAATGGCCTGGAGATCGTCGTTACTCACCTTGCCCTTGCTTTCCAGGACGGTCCTGGCGAATTTCAAGGCGGCGTTTGTGCCGGCGTTCTTCGCATTGGCCGACCGACCCTCCGAAAGATCGGCGGCGGTCAGGCCGGCCTTGGGGCCGATGGCACTGAGGATCGATGTACAATAGGAGCAGGCGTTGGTCTCACTTGTCGCGAGCTTGATCTGATGGTGCAGTTTGTCGCCGATTCCGACGCCGCCCATCGCCGTGCTGAGCGCGAGAAAGCTCTCAAGAACGGCCGGCGAGTTGGCCATCACCTTGGCTGCGTTCGGCAGTGCGCCGAAGGCCTGTTCGACGGTCGCCAGCAGCTCCTTCGTGCGGCCCTGGGCATGTTGGGGTTCGACTGAGTGGATTCGTTGCATCGAGGATTCTCCTGATCTTGACGGATATCGCAGCGGCCCGACGTACCGTTTGGCCGTCTCCCGAGGACGCTGCGCTGGCCTGTCCGACCTTATATACAGACAGGTCTGTCTATATGATGCCGGGAAGAGATGTCGGTTACGCACCTTTTGCGTTCTTAATGAGGCGAATTGCTGCGTCCCGCGCCACCTTGGCCGCGTCGGGGGTCCCCTGAACCACCGCAGTCACAATGGCCCCCTCGACGAGCAGGACGATGGCCGGCGCCAGCTTCGCAGCACCCCTGCCGACCGACTCTTCCACCATGCCTCGCAACATCTCGGCAAATCGCCGCTTGTGGTCGCGAACGAACTGCGCCGCAGCATGCGCGGGGTCGGCGAGTTCCACGGCGGCGTTCTGGAATGCGCAGCCACGGAACCCGGGAGACTCGAACCAGTCGTTGAGGGCGGCAAAGAACCCCTGCAACTCACTCCTGGTCCGCCTGGCGTGTCGCTCCATCGCCGAGCGGAAAAACTCCAGCACGCGATCCTCCCGATACCGGAGTACGGCCAGAATCAGGTCGTCCTTCGACGGAAAGTGCTTATACAGGGTCATCTTGGCCACGTCGGCCTCGGCAATCACACGGTCGATCCCCACTGATCGAATGCCGTCCTGATAGAAAAGCCGGTCCGCGGTCTCAAGGAGACGCTGCTTCGCTCCCGATCCGGCCGAAGGTTTCGCTCCAGCTTTGGTTGTTCCTCTGGGTTTCATGCCACAATTAAACAGACTGGTCTGTCTATGTCAAGGTCCTGCGCGGTGCTTTCCTGCGTCGCCGGGTAACAGGCTCAGGGTTGCGGCGGTGCCCCGACGGACGGGTTCGCAAGCTGCCCACGCACGACGAGTTCATGGTGTCCGGCAAACTTCGATAATCCCGACCAGGTCGGCACGCCGGTACAGACACGTTCCGCTCGGACCTTCGCAGACACCGTAGAGCGCGTAAGCCGGCACTCGGATTGTTCCGGACGGAGCGTCGTCGGGGGCACGTAGTTCGAACTCGACACTCCGCAACTCGTCGCTGACTGGCTGCGTGGCGGTCGGCACGGTCAATCGAGGCGCGCTGACGCTCCAGCCCGTCGGCGGATTCACCCAGACGGCAAGCGGCTCCCCCTCGTTGTTCCAGTGTCCGCCGGCCTGCGGGTTCGGCCGCAGCACGATGTGGACGCGCGCCGCCTGCCCCGGGGCGACTTTCGGAGGGACAACGGTCACTTCACAGGTTACGAGTTTCTTCTTGTCACGGGCAATGCGTCCCTTCGGGTCGGGCTCGCTGATCCGCGAGTCCGCGGTTGAGAACTCCCTGGTCGGTCCGGCCACCTCAGCGCCGACCGGCTCGACGAACAAGTGAGTCGGCGTCTCGTCGCGCTCTCGAATGTCGCGCCGGGCCTGTTCGACCCAGTCGTAGAACGGATAGGGTTTATCGAGCTGCGCACCATACTGCTGGATGCGACGACGCCAGATATATTGATTGGGATTAAGGTCCAGCGCCTTCTGCCAGTCATCCACCGCTGCCGCGAAATCACCGGGTTGCCGAAGCAGAGAGTCATAACGCATCCGGTACGCGACGCCTCGCGCGAAGTGCAGACGACCGTCGCTCCCGCTGTCGCGCAACGCTTCATCCAGAATACGCAACGCGGCGCCAAGCTGCGGCTCGTCACTTAGGAACAGGGCTTCGTGGACTCGACGAATTGCCGGATTCGACCCAGGCATGCGATTCGACGAATCCTGCGGCATATCACCGAGCGGCCCCGTGAGCTTACTTACCGCACTTCGAGGATCGCGCATGACCTCGCGCACGATGCCTTTCTCATCGATCAACAACGCGATGGGTACGACGCTTAATTCCAGTAGGTTGAGCGGATCGACGAGAATCGGCCAATCCATCTGCTTCCACTGCATAAAGAGGCGGCAGCGGTCGGGATGCTGCTCCTGGATGACGCCGACGACTTCGATCTTGCCCGCTTCGCGGACCTGGCGAGTTGTTTCGTGCCAGACCGGCACGTGCTGGCGGCAGCCCGCTCACCACGACGCGAAAACCAGAAGTAGCACCCGTTTGCCGCGAAAATCGGCCATCGCCGTGGGACGTCCGTCCTTGAGTGCGGGGAATCTCGCTTCTGGAAACGGTTGTCCGATCTCGATACGGCCAAGCTGGGCCTGAACCACACCAGAGCTGATCGCCGTCAGCGCGGCGAGGGCCGCAAGCACGGTGCTTTGAATTGATCGGTGGCAAATCATGGAGTCATCCTTATTCTCGAATTCCCATGCAGGGCCGCCCACAGGTTAATGGTCATTTCCCCGAGTCGTTCACGTTCGCTTCAGGATGTCCCCACATCGGCAATCCGCTTTCCATGTCAACGCCGAGGGCATCGGCGATGCGGTTAATGTAGTTGAAGTATGCAACGACCTGCACGGCGTCATGGATTGCCGAATCGCTCCATTGCAGCTTTCTTAAGGCGTCAACATCCTCAGCGGTGCATGATGCGGCCTCGCGCGTCAGTTTTTCGGCATACGCAAGCATGGCCCGCACGGCCGGACTCACTGCGCAGTTGCGCCAGTCATCGACCGCCTGATGGACGAATGAATCGAACAAAGCATCCGCGCCCGTCTCCGGCACGCCGTCGCCGGTCAATCCCTGCCAGTCGTGTGGGACCTCCGACCGGAGGTCGTTCGCGTGGGCCTGCGTTCAGTAATGGCACCCATTGGTCTTGCTGACCACAACGGCCAACATTTCGCGGAGTGACCGTGAAAGTTCCGAGGGACCGAAAACCACCGCCTGATACAGCCCGACCCCGGCGCGGAGCGCTGAAGGATTCAAGCTCTGCGCACGCACGATGTTGAAGACGCGGCCGGCGCGTCGATACGCCGCGTCATAGAGCTGCTTGAGTGGTCCATCGGCGTCATCATCGGGTACCGTTCTGATCCATGTCATGTCATCATCCTCCTGAAGGGGTCTCGGCACGTTCGCCGGAACTGGCAGTTTCTTTCGTAGCGTTTATCTGGATCGCCTTCGTCGTTCGTGCGTCCTTCCTTTGTCTACATAGGGACGCGCCATCGACCACAAGTTCGCTCTTGTGTAGATCGATGCCTCGCTTGTCGGCTGCGCCATTTCGCCACGCGGCGATTCGGGCCGGGGTGATCCCCAGTCGATGCCCCAGGATGCAGGCCTGGTTTATCAACGTGAGCTTCAGTATGCCGGTCTCCAACCAGCGGCGCGCCGACGTCCGCACGGCGCTGCGCGCGATCCGCACACGGCCGAGGCGTCGTGCCAGGCGTACGAAGTCGAAGTCTTCCATGATCGGCAGTATGGGATATCCGCCGAGACGATGGAAGTCGCACGCGCGAATCGCCAGGGCCTGATCTCCGTAGGGCAGTCCCAGCAGACACGAACGCAGGTTAGCCAGCCGTTCGATGAATCGAAGTGCCGGCCTTGGATGGTCGATCCCGAGCCGAAACGCAGCGAGCATCACTCCCGGATCATCCAGAAGTCCAAGAATCTCCTTGTCATATCCTGTCGGAAGGCACGTGTCGGCGTGCAGAAATAGAAGCACTGCCCCTCGCGCAGATCGGGCGCCGGCGTTCATTTGCCTTGCCCTGCCGGCGAATGAACGCACGACGACCGCACCGCGCTGTCCGGCGATCCCGACGGTCCGATCCGTGCTGCCTCCATCCGCGACAATGACCTCGATATCCTCGCCGGTCGCGTTGTCAATCGCCGAGCCGATGAATGCCTCTTCGTTCAGCGCCGGGATGATGACGGACAGGCGCGGAACGCGCCCCTGTCGCAGATACCGCTCACAATGCGCATTCCAGACCGGCAGATCGGCGGGCTCGTCCACGTCGTCGAGCACCGGCAGCAGAAAGGGCTTAAGGCCAATCTCGCTGGCGCGAGCGAGTGTCTGATCGGTTACGGATGCGGTACCCCAGTCGATCTTCTCAAACAACGCCGGATATGTTCGATGAAGATCGATGGGATTGCATGGGCGCCTGTTCTCGTTGTGGCGATGGTCGCCGCGGCGACTCGATGAACTCGCCCGCAATCCAATCAGGTAGTATCCCCCGTCGCGAGCCGGCCCGAGTACGAGATCACATTCCTTCAACGCTGCGAAAGCGGTCAGCAGCAGCTCCGGGCTGAGGCCAGGACAATCACTGCCGATCACAACGACCGACGATGCCCCGCGTAGAATGGCCTCCTTGATGGCGGAATGGATGCGGACACCGAGGTCGCCGCGGGGCTGGCGAAGATAAACGCGGTCACGGCCGAACTCCCTGGCGAGGTTTACCGTCGAACCACCGGCGAAACGTATCTCGATCGACGCGTCCACTTTCGATCGAAGGCGATCCGTCATCGCCAGCGTATGCAGGGTCATCCGATTGTGGAGTTCGGCCGCGCCCTCTGCGCCGAGGGCAGGGATGAGTCGCGTCTTCGCGCGGCCTGGCTCCGGCGCGCGGGTGAAAACGATAAGATGTAGCGATCTGGGTGTGATCTTCAAAACCGGCGCGGGACGACGGCGCTCCGCCCGAATCGTTTGAAGGATTTTCGAACCTGCCCTCGCAGCGCCTGTCAATGTGCCGGATATCTTCGAGCGTCCGATGCGGCAGCGGTAATCCACGGGAACTTCCCGCACGCGCAGTCCGGCGCGCAGGGCGCGAATCTGCATCTGAATCGTCCATCCGTAGGTCTGGTCGTCCATGCGCAGGACGGCCAGGGCATCGGTACGAATAGCCCGGAACGGCCCGAGGTCGGTGAAGGCATGTCCCCAGAACCAGCGTATCAATCGACATGAAAGGGCGTTGCCGAAGCGTTGAACCGGCGTAAGGGCGCCGCGCGCTCGTTGTCCACGTGTGCGAGAACCGATGACCAGGTCCGCCTCGCCGTCCGCGATGGGCGACACGAGTCGGTCCATCTGTTCCGGGAAGTCGCTGTAGTCGCCGTCCAGAAAGACGAGGATATCGTGGTCGTCGCACGCCGCCGCGATGCCGGCGAGACAGGCGCGCCCGTAGCCGCGCTGCGGCGTACTTACAACGTGCGCCCCGGCCGATGCGGCCACGTCGGCGGTCGCGTCCGTGGAGCCGTTGTCCACCACAACAACACGATCGACCCAATCCGGGATAGCTTTGAGCACGCGCGGAAGCGACGTCTCTTCATTCAGGGCGGGGATGATCACAGCGACGGAGTGTGCGTTGAACATTTATGCGGCCATCTCACGATTCTCAGTCATTCGCATACGACGTCGGGATGTCCATTCTTCCACAGCGAACCACCCAAGCACGGGAAGGTGCTGCACCCACACGAGCCACGGATATTGATAGTGAAAGTAGTACAGCGGCAGCAGACAAGTATAAAGCAACAATGAGTTTCGAGGAGCTACGGCCAGGAGGGGAAGCAGCCATACGTAGTACCAGGGAAATTGTGTCGGACTGAGAAGAAACAGCACCGCGACGATCAGCATGGACCTGCGAACGAGGTCGTTCGCGGTGGTGATGGATCTGCGGCTTTGGGTAATGGCGAATCCCAGCACGAGGCACCCGACGACCAGACGCGAAATGGCCGGTGCATGTCCAGAATCGATTGATACCATCCTCAGCACATGACCGATGGACCAGCGAATGACGTGAAAAACGGCGGTGTTGTTGTACCACGAAGATGCATAGGCATAGAAGCCGCTCGATTCATTCAGTGCCCATCGCATCACAGGCATCCATACCAGCGCCGACACTGCTACAAACGCGCCGACAACGAACAAAATATCTCGCCTGCGCCGCGAGGCCGCTCGGACAAGGATCGGCAGCAGGACAAGCGGCCAGACCTTGGCGCCGACCGCAACAGCGAGGGCCGTGCCGGCCGA
Source organism: uncultured Planctomycetaceae bacterium (assembly GCA_964385225.1). Taxonomy (GTDB): domain Bacteria; phylum Planctomycetota; class Phycisphaerae; order UBA1845; family UTPLA1; genus UTPLA1. Next base: position 81,856 of record CAYLOE010000005.1, on the reverse strand, counting down.
GAAGTGCCACTTCTTGATAACAAAGAGAAGCCCCAGCAAGACGAATGGAAGGACAACAACGTCCATGTGTGCGCTGTGGCTGATCTCACGCAGGAGTAGCGGGTTCCACCAGTACCAGGTCAGCCAATGCATCGGGAGCGTCATCAGGCGAAGCAACACGACCAGTAGCAACAGGGTCGCAAGATCAAAGCCGAGCAAAACACAACGAAGGGCGCCCACGCTCCACGGCTTGATCCAGTAGGCAATCGCGAATGCCGTCTGAGCCGTCGGCGGGTAAATCGTCGCCAGGTGAGGGTGATTGATGCGGTATAGATTTCCTCCGCCCTCGCGACCCAGTTCCACAAGCCGCGCCGGCACTGCGTGGGCGCCGATAGCACCGGCTGATCCCCGGTCCTCCGGAACGCCATTTCGGCTCGCCGGGGCGGTATCATTCAATGCAGCTAGTACGGCCTCAGGAGTGAATTGATACGGATTCATAGCCGAAGCGGTCACCGCTCCGTCCAGCAAATATCTGTAAAGATCTGACACGAAGACGGGAGGGGCTGAAACCAGCATCAGACGAGCCGTCAGGCCGACAAGCAGTATGACAAGAAAATCCGAGCGCCGCGGCGCTCGTTTTTGTGTCTTCACAAGTCCTACCAAGTAGACAGCGCCGGCTACGATGGAGGCAGTCACCATGAGCCAACGTGTCGTTTCCATGTCGATGTCGCCGTTATTATGCACGTCGCTGATCACTGTGAGGGTCGCTGCATAAGCCAGGGCCGCTGCGCCGGCGGCGATCAGGCCGATTCTCAGGCGGCGCGTCGGCGCAGCAACGATGTCGCAGGCCCTGGCGTCCTGCAGCGACGCCGCCGGATTTTCTGCCGGCAACAACGACTGTAGCCCTCCGCTTGAGTACATCACCGCCATCATCGCATCCGAGTTACACAACTAACAAACTACGCTACCAATACTTCTCTATGTGGATATTGCCCGGTTGCTTCGCCTTGTGCTCTGAATACCCTTCAGACTGGAGTCTTACGGTCATCTCTTCAATCATGCCGGGGTGGCCGCAGAGAAACACGTGGGTGTTGTCCGGCGCGGGATCAAACCCCCACCGATCGCTCAGGGGTCTTTCACGCCAGACCGTTTGAATCCGTCCGACACGTCCGTTCCAGGGGACCGGCTCGTTGTCCGGCCTGCTGACGAGCGGCACGTAGGTCATGTTCGGGCACATGGACTCCAGCATCATCAGCTCGCTGCGATATCCCAGTTCCCAACTGTGCCGCGCGCCGTGGATGACCGCAAAGTGACGTGGGCCTCCGCACTGCAACTCGTCTCGCAACATGCTGATGTAGGGGGCCAATCCCGTCCCGGTCGAGATCAGCACCACGTGCTTGTCCAGCGGCACCTCGCGCAATGTGAACATGCCGCTGAATCGAGGGCCTAACCACAGCGGATCGCCCAACTGCAGGGCGAAGAGCCGCGGCGTAAGCGCGCCGGACGGAACCAGCGCCACATAGAACTCCAGGTATTCCTTGAGACGCGAGGACGAGGAGATCGAATACGCACGCTTGATCAGCCGGTTCGCTTCGGCCGACTCATCCTCCTCCTCACTCGTCGTGCAACGCGGACTGCTACCGGGCAACGCCAATACCGCGAATTGTCCGGGAGTGAACTCAGGCAGCTCCCATCCATCGGGCGCGACCCGTAAGACGATCAGCGCCGGTGAAATCTCGATCCGCTGGATGACTCTGGCGTTTTGATCTGGCATTTGCTTTGCTCTTCGCCCGATGGAGGTTTTCAACTCCCCGAAAAAGGCGGGGCCTCAATGCGCCGCTCCGTCAGGGACGCTCAGCGCTGATCCGGTTCGCCCGAGCGCGCAGGGCGCCGACGCTTGAAAGCGTCGAAACGACGTAGGGCACCGTCACGGTCAATCCCATTTTCACCAGCCGGGCGCTATTGACTTCGCCACTCAACAACGCATCGCCATGATTGATCGCAATCAGGACGGTCCCAACGACGACGGCATAGGCCATGGCGCGACGAACCACGGAGGGTTGCAGGGCATCACGCAGCCATCCACTCGATGCGTTCATCACGTCACACCCTTCTCCGAACGCCCTATCGGCGGAGCTGAAGTACGCGATTGAACAGACGTTTCACAAACGGCGTCAGCCGTGTTCGATTGTGCATGTCGCCGGCTTTGCGGATGACCTCCGCCTGCGTGGGGTATGGATGGATGGTCCGGGCGATCGTCCCCAGTCCCATGCCGGCGACCATTGCCAGCGTAATCTCGCTGATCATCTCACCGGCGTGCCGGGCCACGAGCGTCGCGCCGACAATCTTGTCCGTGCCTCGCTTGAGGTGCACTTTCAGGAACCCGTCCGTCTCGCCGTCCAATAAGGCCCGATCCACGTCGGCCAGTTCGATGGTGATAGTGTGGACGGGGATTCCTTTCTCCCTGGCGTCGTGCTCGTACATCCCGACGTGCGCAATTTCGGGATCGGTGTAGGTACACCACGGAATGATCAGGGCACTCGCCTTCGCCCGACCAAAAAAGAGCGCGTTCTGAATCACGATCCGGGCCATAAAGTCCGCGGCGTGCGTGAACTTGAAACGCGAGCAGACATCACCGGCGGCGAAGATGCGGCGGTTCGTCGTGCGCAGGCGATCATCCACCTTGACGCCCTCGCGCTGGTCGTATTCGACTCCCGCCGTTTCGAGACCCAGTCCGTCTACGTTCGGCGCACGCCCTACGCCCAGCAGGATGGCATCGGCGCGCACCTCGTCGCCCTCCTGCAGGCCGATCACCTTTTCACCGTCATGGCGGACGGATTGTATCTTAACGGAACATCGTATCTCGACGCCGTCGCGACGAAGTGCGGCATCGATTCGTTCGGCGGCGTCAGGATCCTCCCGGCCGAGGATGTGCGGTCCGGCCTCCAGCAACGTCACCTTGGAACCGAAGCGAGCGAATGCCTGGGCCATCTCACAGCCGATGGGCCCTGCGCCGATGATTGCCAGTCGAGGGGGAAGCTCAGTCAGCGAAAAAACCGTTTCGTTCGTGAGATACCCCGCCTCTTTCAGACCGGGGATTGGCAGCGCGGCGGCACGGGCGCCGGTGGCGATGCATGCCCGTGCGAATCGCAGCGTCTGCCCGCCGACTTCCACTGTGTCCGGTCCGGTGAATCGCGCCGCTCCGATGTATACGTCGATGCCCAGCTCGCGGAATCGCTGCGCCGAGTCGTGTGGACTGATGCCGGCACGAAGCCGCCGCATCCGCTCCATCACCGCGGGAAAATCAACCGTGACTTCTCCAGAAACACGCACGCCGAAGGTTTCCGCTCCTCGAGCAGCCGCCGCGGCGCGGGCAGATCGAATCAACGCCTTGGACGGTACGCAACCCACATTCAGACAGTCCCCACCCATGAGGTCGCGCTCCATCAGGGCGACCTTCGCCCCCAGTCCCGCCGCGCCGGCGGCCGTAACCAGACCGGCGGTCCCCGCGCCGACGACGACGAGGTTGTACCGTCCGCCGGGAGTCGGATTGACCCAGTCCAGCGGATGCACGTTCTCGACGAGGCGGCGATTGTGCTCGTCCGGCGGCGCGGTCTGGGGTAGCGAATCGATCACGCCCGGTGGAATCAACTGAGTCCACTTCGAATCCTCATGGGATTGTCCGTTGATCGGCTTTTGTCTCGCTTCAATCATGGTCTTCATCTTTCACTCCACTCAGCGTGGAACTCGGTTTGTCGTATCGTTCAGCTTCCAGTCATACTCCAGCCAGGCAATGCGGGGAGGATCGTCGCTTTCGAGGGCTTTGGCCACCGGACCGACGTACTTCGCGACGAACTTCAGCACGCTGCCGGCTGCCTGCTCGAAGTCTCCACCGTACCACTTGTACAGCGGCGTCAGGTAGAGCGTCTTCGCCCCCTGGTCAAATCGGTTCCACGTCGTATGCGAATGGACGTAGCGCGTCTGTGCCTCCAGTTGCTGCTCGAGTCGGGCGCCGACGTACGCCTCATTCAAGAGTGGCGGACAACCCACGGCGGCGCAGACCAGCGCGAAGTGAATGCGTGGCTCAAGAAACTTCGGGCGGATTTCTTCGTGTTCGATCTGGTTCAGACTCCAAGTGTTTCCGGCCACCTTCCAGCGTACATCATCCCATCGCCTGGCGCTGGGGATGTCCTTTATCGACTCGAGAGGATAATGGTCGAGGATCAGCCGCAGGGTGCAGGCGTTGTAAGCGTTGATGAGCAGCGCGAGCTTCTCGTCGCGGCTGAGCTGCTCAAACGGCGCCTTCTCCAGTGCCGCAAGGTAGGCGTTCAACTCGGCTTCTTCATGCTGGAGCCTTTCATAATCCACCCAGCCGCCGTCGATGACATGTTTGCGGAGCAATGCGTCAAATCGCGAATGATCGAACACCGCTCCTTCGGCCTTGGTATTGTATGCCTCCTGAAGCACTGCGTTGGGCGGGCCGAACAGGCCACGCAGGGCATCCTGTCGAGCCCAGACAACGATCGTTCCCGTAAGAATCATTAACGCAGCGATTGGTAGTGCGATCGTTCGCAGTGTGTTCTCAGATTGAGGCGACTTTCTCGATACTGATTCATCAACATTCGGAGTGGCTTCTGTCGTGAGTGCACCTTGCGTCGCGAGGGCGCGTCTTGCCAGCCGAGTTACGTAAACCGTCACGACCATGGTCGCGATGAGCCCGACGACCAGAAGCGCCGTCCTGCCGGTATCCACAGCGCCTGCGCCACCGGCCGCCTTCAAGCCCTGTACGCCGATATGGCCGATGTAGACATACATGAATGTACCCGGCAACATGCATAGCCAGCTTGCCAGCACGTAGGGCCAGAACCGGATGGAGGTCAGGCCGTAGAGGTAGTTACCCAGACTGAACGGCACCGCCGGTGACAGGCGAAGCAGGGCGACAACTTTCCAGCCGCCCAGACCGATGGCTCGATCGACGGCGGCGAATCGTGCGTTGCCCTGCGCGATGCGATGTACACGCGCTCGCGCAAGATAGCGAGCAATGAGGAAGGCCAGCGCCGCCGTGATCGTCGAGGCGATCGACACGATGACCGTGCCCCAGAGCAAGCCGAACAACGCGCCCGAGGCCAGCGTCAACGCCGACCCCGGAACGAACATCAGGCCGGCGAGAATGTAAGCGCCCGCGAAGATAACCGGGGCGAACATGCCGAGCTTATCCATGTTGCTCTGAAGCGATTCCACGGCACGGTCCACCGGCATGAAACGTACCAGAACGGCGCAACACGCCACCAATACGACGAGCGACACCCAATTGATGGCGCGCATCCACGAAGTGCGAGATGGTAACGACCTCGCTGCGCCATGCTGGGCAGGTTCACCATTATTCACATTCTCAGACTCTGCGGGTATCGCGAATGTTCGTGCCATCATCCTCATCCGATCATCAATCGTACCAATCACTTTCAACTTGCTAACGGCTATTTTCCGCGCGTCAGCTCACGCACAGCGTTGATCACCTCATCCGGGTCCGCGCGCTTGCGGTAATCCCAATCCGCGAATGCGTAGCGCACCACGCCTTCCGCATCGATGACAAACGTTGCGGGCGCGGGCAACTCCCACGTCCCGGAAACGTTGGCCTCGCCCACGTCGAGGCCGTGCTTCTCATACTTGGTCTTTGTTTCTTCATCGACCGCGAAATGCACTCGAAAACGTCTGGCCGCTTCGTGCTTCGGATCGCTGAGAACCGTGTAATTCAAGTTGCCCTTCTCAATGGTCCTGGCCAGATGATCCGGCTTCTCCGGCGAAAGGGCCACAAACGTCCCGCCGGCTGCCTTCAGTGCGTCGAGCTTGTCTCGCCAGTTTGACAGTGCGCGGTTACAGATCGGGCACCATCCGCCGCGGTAAAACGTCAGTACGATCGGCCCGTCCCTGTAAAGAGACCTCAGTTGAACGGTCTTGCCATCGACCGTGGTCAGCGCGGCGTCGGGCGCGCGATCGCCCACGGAGAGTCCGGGCGCGGTTGGATTGCGCTCCGCACCGGTGGACTCCGAGGCCCCGACGACCTTCGTATTGGGATAAAAAGCGGACCACGAGTAGTAGAAAGTCTGCGCAGTGCGCACCTGCGGAGGCGCCTCGATTACGGCAATTCCGGCTTCATTTCTACCCAGCCGTACTTCGCCTGCTGGCGTGTGAAGCGTCTTCCCGCTGCCGATGGCGTCCACAGGAACAAACCAGGAGTAAGTCGTATCACCTTCGCCGACGGCGATACCGACGCCCAGTGTCTTTCGCGGGAGGGCGCTACCCATCCCGGCAACTGGGACCATGAGACTGTCATCCGAAAAGTAACGATCATATGGAGAACGGAAGTAGTCGCGCTCGTGGCCGGTTTCGCGGCTGACGACCTGTGCGAGGGCGTGCTTCTTTTTGAATGGTCCGAAGGACACGATCTCAAAAGGAAGTGTATCGAGCGTGGTGCCCGCCAACGGCCCTGAGACCGCTTTCATGCCGAGCTGGCTCCAGAGACCCCGGTCGCGCCGGTCATACATCAGGACGTTGGAATTGAACAGCGCGCCGGAAACGCCGAACTCGAGCACGATTTTTTCATCTTCCTTCGAAGCGCCGCCTGCCTGCAGTTCGCGGGAGAAGACCGCCGCCGAGTCACAGAGCGGGCAATACGTCACTGCCACAGCCCGTCCGCCGACTGTCGTGTTGACGATCTCGTGCCAGTCGAGCACGCGCAGCGGAACACCGATCGTTTCACGGCCCACAGTGACCACGATGATCCGGGCGTCATCGGGCAGCCAGCTTGCCTTTGAGGCCGGTTCCATCTTCGGGTCCGTCAGGGCCGGAATCGCGTCACGCGGCAGCAATGTATGAATCTGTTCTTTGGGTATCTGCAGATTCTCGATCGAATACTCCTGTTCCAGATTCACAGAGCCGGGACGATTTACTCTCTGGAATTCGTCATTCTCCGAAGACACGGCGTTTTGTACGTACAGGAATACGCATGTGAGGGACGTTATCAATCCAACTAATAACCAGCGAAATGAATTCATCATCGTGTCGTTCTCCATTGTATTCGGGTCACTCCGTCCTATACCAATGCTCCACCGCATGAGGATCCGCTTCCCGCAGTGCATCCGAAGCAGTGCATTCCCGTGTGAATGCGGCGCCGCACCAGCCGATCGGGGTCGAAGTCGCGGATATGCGTGGGCGATTCGGAATTGAGACGCATCCCAAGCGCATAATTAAAATCGCAGTCGTGCAGGGTTCCATCCCAGCATACATGCACCTGATGTCGGCACATGAGCGGTGCAATCGTCTCGGGATTGAACCGATTGCGCAATAGTCGTTCATAAGCCACCAGATGACCGTCACGCTCCAGGTCATGACGGAAGCGACCGATCGGCATGTTTGTAATCGTCCGCAACCGGGTAAAGCGGATGCCGAATCGGGCCTCGAGTTCACGGCGGTAGTCGGCTTCGAGGGTTTCCTGAGGCGGAGGCAACGCCGGTCCCAACGAGTTGTAGACGAGGTCAAGCGGCAAGTCCGGAAGGATGCCGTATCCCTCGTCGTTGAGGCGGCGAATGACCTCGATGCTCTTCTCGTACACCCGGAGACCGCGCTGTCGGTCCACGTTTTCAGGCAGGTAGCACGGCAGCGAGGCGATCAGGTGGACGCGATAGTCACGATAGAACTTCGGCATGTTCGCGTAGGCGTCCTCGAGCATGATCGTCAGGTTCGTCCGAACAATGACCTGGAGGCCAATGAACCGCGCGATGGACACGAACCGGCGCAGGTTCGGATTCATCTCCGGCGCGCCGCCGGTGATGTCCAGTGTCCTTGTGCCGGCCCGCACGGCCGCCTGAAATACGAGAAGCATCGTCGGCCAGTCCATCTGCTCCGTGCGCCTCGGCGACGATTCAACGTGACAATGCCGACAGGCCAAATCGCAGGTCAGGCCGATGTTGACCTGGATGGTGTCGACGGCGCATGCGCGAAGTGGCTCGCCCTGGGCCAAAGCGACACAGTCATCGAACTCGTTCCAGGATTGGACCGCCAACGGGATATCAATGCTTGCACTCACGGTCATAATTCTCCCAGTCGGGTCAGCGTCCAGTAAATTCCCGCGCCCAGCACGGCGCCCATCGGCAGTGTGGTCAGCCAAGTGGCCAGGATCTGCGCGATAGTTTTCCATCGCGCGCCGCCGCTGGCGACGCCGATGCCGAAGATCGCTCCACACGAAACGTGCGTCGTCGAGACCGGCAGACCCAGTTTCGAGGCGCCCATCACCAGCGCCGCCGTCACCAGATTCCCCGTCAATCCCTGTCCAGGATTGATTTCGGTGATTCGCTTGCTCATCGTCTGGGCTACTATTCTGCCGTTGAGCACGCCACCCGCGGCCATCGCCAGAGCCACGAACGCGAGGTTCCAGTTCACGCCTGCCGCCCCGGCAGCCAATAGTAGGGCTGCGATCTTCGGCGTGTCGTTTACTGCCCGCGCGAAGCAGACGGCAAAGGCGCTGAGACCGTGGATGCCATCCACCAGCGCCGAGGCCCGGATGCCGATGAGCCGGCCATTGTAGCGCTCCATGCACTGCGCGCGTGAGGCGATGGCAAAGCTCGACCCACCACCGATCGGCGAAGCCATGAGCGCAGAACCTTCCTGCGTCAACCGCACGGGCTGAGGTGCGTCGCCGAGACAGAGGCACGTCTCCCGCGTGATTCCCCATTTCAGTCGTGCCCGATGGAGTAGCGGATACAAAAGCGTGGCGCCGCCGATCGCAAGAATCGGGCTGATCAGAAGCGGGGCGAAGAAAGTGCTCCAGAGCACGTTGACGCTTGCCCGGCCGTAACCCGTCATCAGGGCGACCCCGGCGAGCGCGCCGGTCAAGGCGTGGGTCGTGGAGGTCGGCATTCCCAGAAACGTCGCCAGCAGGATGGTGATCGCTCCGGCCCCGGCGACCGCGATCAGTAACTCGCTGCTTTGTGTAAGTTCTGGGGAGATCAGTCCCTTGCCACTGAACGAAGCAGCCAACGAGCCGGCCAGCACGATGGACAAAATGCTCCCCGCGAGCGTCGCCACCGTCGCCCACGTCAGGGCCGTGCGATAAGCGACCGTTCCGCTGCCGTACAGCGTGGCCACGCCCTTGAAGTTGTCGTTGGCGCCGTTGCTGTAGGCCAGCAGAAACACGGCGACGGTGATGATGGCGAGCTCCATGATTCAGCGACTTCCCCGTCCTTTCGTCGGCCTTCAGCGCCAGCGAATCGTGTTTCGTTCCTTGATCTGGTAGATGAGGACCTTGGACGCCTCGATCAACTGCTCGAGGGATTCCGCGATGAACAAGACATCCTGGTAAACGTCAACTCGAAACGGCTGTGCAATGACTTCCGCTAGGCGGAACGGCTTGCGGACGATCTTGTCGGAAAGACTGTGAATGGCCTCGCCAAACGATGAAAGCAGGCCGCTCCCAAGCAACCGGATGTCGCTGCCTTCACGTATCAGGCCGAACTCGATAGTGAACCAGAAAAGGCGCGTGATCTCGAGAACGTCCTGGTCCGTGGTCGTCGAATCATTGATGTCGCCCAACGTTCGCATCAGCTCGCCGTACGCAGGATCGGCCTGCAAGGCGACGTGTCCGAATACGTCGTGAAAGATGTCCGGCTCCTCAAGATAGTCAAGCTGATCCTTCGACCGAAGCGTCACCGTGGTCGGGTAGACGCGCGCTTGCAGACTCTTGAAGAAGTACCGCGGATCTATATAACCGGGCACTGCTCGGGCCGCCCAGCCGGTAATTGGACGGATGCGATCATTAATATCATTCAATCGCGGAACTCGCGTGAGGTCCAGTTGGATGCGCTCCAGGCCGTCAAGGAATGGACGACAGGCCTTGTCCTGCAACGAAGCGAGTTGACGGCGACACAGAGTTGCCCACACTTCATGAGCTTCATCGGTGTAGGACTCGTAATCTTGCTCTATGTAGATATTCTCGAGTTTCATTGCGCAGTCCTTGCCCACTCTTTTAGCAACACCCACCGTTGACTCCGCCCACACCCTCGTTCGCCCCCGCCTTCGAATGGCACGAAAAAAGCCCGTAATGACACGATTTTTGGCCCTGCACGTCGAAGTGCATCGCCAGGCGGGTTTCGGCGACCATCGCCGCCGTGTTGCCGCACACCAACATGGGCTTGCCGGTGTTAAACTCGTGATGATCGTCCAGCATGAACGAGTGCGGACAATGCGCGATCGTTCCAAGATAAGTTGCAACCTGGCCGAAGTCCTCGCACTTGTCCTCCAGCGACGCAATCTTAAACGCCCGAATGGTCACGGACTCAAATCGCGCCATTCCGATTTTTGCCTGAACTTCTTCATTGTCGATGGCGACCGGCCGTCGAGCGACCACGCGATAATCGGGAACGCCCAACGAGAGGAGTAGGCGGCGGAAGTCCTCGATATACATAGCCCCGGCCAGGCATTCGCCCAAAAGCACCGGATCCTCGCGCCAGATCGTTGGCAGCCGCCGGTCTGCGAAGATGTCCGAGAAGAACAGCTCGCCGCCCGGCTTCAGGACGCGAAAAATCTCCGAGAACACCTGCTCCTTGTCGGGCGAAAGATTGGTCACGCAATTCGAGATGACCACGTCGACCGAATCATCCTCGATTCCGGCGGCGCCCAGTTCCTCCATGTATCCCTGTACGAATCGCGTGTTGGGCTTCGTGTACCCGAAAGCCCGGGCCTGGGATTGCTCGTGTGCCCAGGCGACGTCCAACTGCTGCGGCGTCATGTCCAGGCCGATGACCCGCCCGTGCGGGCCTGCAAGTTTGGAGCAGATGAACGCGTCGCGCCCTGTTCCGCAACCGAGATCAAGCACGGTGCAGCCCTCGATGGCCGTCGGAATGGGCGAGCCACAACCGTAGTATCGTTCGACAATCGCCTCATCCAACTGCTCAACAATGGACTTAAGATAAGGCGGTACGCCGTTGGGCGTGCAGCACGCGTCTGTCTTCAGATGAGAACTACGCTGAAGAACGCGACCATAATAATCTCGGATCGACGCCCTTGCTTGCTTTGCTGTCGTCACATCCATCATTCAGGAGTCTCCAGCTTCTCGCAACCGATACCTACTGCGGAAGTCGATTGCACGATTGTTGAAGGGATACCTTGCCTTGAGAGAAGACAGATCACCGCCATCCGACCATGGTGGAGTATAGCTCGGACCTCGCTTGTTTCGAGCCGAATCGCGAATGCGATCTGCGGAATGGCAACCCGACCCGCATCATGGAGAAATACCACGCCGCGATAGGGTTCCGGCAGTCGATGAATCGCCTGATGGACCTGTTGGGGTGTAAGTGTCACGTGATCCAGACGAGGAACAGGCGATGCCCAGCCGCCGTCTTCGGCAAAGCGGGGCAGCAGCTCACCAATGTCCGCCACGGGCTCCATCGTCTTCTCGAAGTTTGAGATCATCATGCGCCTCCGGCTTAACCACGCGCTGCGGACGGCCCGCGAGACGCGTGGGGAGCCGCGCCGCGGGCACGTCCGTTCGTGATCGCGTTCGCGATCGGTCGTTACTGTCGTGTGTACTTCTCTGGATTTGCCAGAAACATGCCGCGTGTCTTCTCGTCGGGGAAGAGGTATCGCTTCGCCTGATAGTCGATGGCGAACTCATCCTTGCCCGGCACATCCTTCTGCATCTCCACCTTGCAGACGACGCAATTGCCTTTCAGCGCGAGATCCGCATTCGCGTACTTGCCTGGGTTGGACTTGAACATATCGAGCTGCTCTTTTCCGGGAAAGAGGTACAGCCGCCCCTCGTGCACGAGACTGTATCGCGCGCTGCCCGCGACGGGCTTGTTCATCTCCACTTTGCAGACCGTGCAATGCCCGCCCAGTGCCGGCGTGAACGCGGACGGGTCCTTTTCAAACATTTCTTTCTCACGGCTGCCGGGAAACAGGTATCGCAGCCCGTCATGCACCACGACGTTCGCCGCATCGCCCTTGACGATCTTGCCTGACTTCACCAGGCAGACGGCGCAGTTTCCTTCCATTGCGACATCCGCCCGTGCATACTTTGAGGGCGCCTTCCTGAACGTGCTCTTCTGCTCTTCGGATGGAAACAAGTACAGTCGGCCCTCGTGAACAATCGAATACTCGGACTTGCCCGCCACGCGCTGTCCCATGTCCACCCAGCAGACGACGCAGTCCCCATTCAAGGCAGGAACGAATTTGGCCGGATCGGCGTCGAACGTCTCCTTCTGCTCGGCCGACGGAAAGCGATAGGTCTTGCCGTCGTATTCCGATGTAAACCGCGCTTTGCCGTCAACGAGTTTGCCCATCGTCCCAAGGCACACGGTACACTTGCCGTCGAGCGCCAACGGCAGCTCGGCGGCGCCGGCCGTCGCCCACGCGCCCATCCCCACTGCACACGCCATCAGACTCGCTCGAACCAATTGCATCTTCATCGCTTGCTCCTTGAGATAGGATCGCCTTGCCGCCGGGCACCGATTGCCGGCTTTCCTATCTAGATTCCCGGGCAAGAGGGATAATTGCAGAAATATCGCCCAGCTTGGCGAGTGCTGGGCTCAGCGATTGAGGGCGAAGGCAGCGTGGGCGCAACGGAGCTGTTTTTTTGTCGGATACGCCCGTTCAGATCCCCATCATCTTGACCATCATTCGCAGCCGATGCCCGAGGGTCACGGGCTTGGGTTCGGTGGCGTTGTGGTGCAGCACGAGCAGGGTGAGGTCGTCATCGCGCGTGGCGACGCCCACGCCCGTGGCGCGATCGACGGCGGCGATCAGGTCGCGCCCGAACCTCGCGGGCTCGCCGGCATCGATCGACGCAGCCACGGAGAGCAGGCCATCTTCTCCCAGCGGCTCTCGGTCTGGTGCGTGCGCCTCGATGAGCGAATCCGTATAGGCGACCACGAGATCGCCTTTGTTTAGCGTGACCGCGAATTGGCGATACTCCGTCGGATGAATGATGCCCAGGGGCAGGCCCTGGAACTCAAGTGTGTCGGCCATCGATGGCCCGAGCAATCTCCATTTCCGTGTTGCCGCTTGATACCAGAGCGGCCGGGGATGGCCGGCGAGGCAGCACACAAGTTGATTGGTGGGTGCAAAGTAAGTCAGGATCACGGCCGTGGCGAAGACGCCGCTCGAACTCAGCCGTCCGAACGTGTGATTCAACGCCCGCGCGATCCGGGTTTGATCGGGCCGATTGATCGACTTGCGCATGAGTTCTCGGAGTTCGATGGCGAGCTTGCTGACCTCGGCGCCGTGGCCCGCGACGTCCGCAAGCATGAAGCGGCCGATACGTCCCATGCCGCACATTGACGCATAGTGAACATCGCCGCCGACGGGTTGTCCCTGATAGGGTTGGCTGTAAATCCAGGCGTCGATGCCGGGAATGGAAATGCCGCTTTCCACGGCAGCGTTCCCGCCCCAGACCTCCATGCATTGAAGTGTGGCCGACTCTGTAGACAGTGATTCCTCGCGACGAACGTCGAACGTTTCGGAGCGACATCCGCTGATGGATTTGAGTTTGCGTTCGACTGTCATTCCAAACCTATGAGATTGAATCCTGACTCGGAGTTAGGATCGTTGATCGATTCGAGATACCAGGTCACCATCAGCACGTGGCTGGACTGACTGGGATCGATTGGAGGAAGCATCGCACTGAAGCCGCCATCGAATTTCACATTGTGAATGTTCGATAGCTGAACCGGGCTGCCCATGCCGCCCGGCGCGGGGGCCCAGAAGTTCTCAATTCTCGTAACCGCGCCATCGGCTAGCGGAAAGATATACGCGTGCTGAAACTCGGCGGCGTCGAGAAACGTCAACACCGCCAGCGGCGAACCACCCGACTCAAACATCGCACGCGCTGTGGAAGCAGCGAGGACGCAACCAAGACTGTGAGCGATCAACTTGGTTCTCGCCGGATCAACGCCGACGTCCAGCGCGGCCTGAGCGAGAAGTCGGCCCTGCTCGACGGCGTTCTCGGCATTCGGAACGGTAATCGGGGTTGCGAGCGTTGCCGCATTCCAGTCCCAGGAAAGAATGTTGAAGCGGTCGCCGAATCGCCCGTTGATCGCGTCGGCGTAGGCCTGCATCAGGGTCCACTGGCCAATCACTGAATACGGATTCGAGCCGTGTGTGATGATAATCGTCGGTCGCTGAGTATCGATCGGGTCTGTCGGATCGCTGGCGTCCGCGGACAGGTTCAGCAGCCGCCCGTTCTGATCTGGGCGGGCGGGTACAAATGCGAAGATATTCGGATCAACGCAACCTGCGACAAGAAGACTCGTCAGCGACAGGATTGATGCAACCCAACGACACTTCTTCAACGCCTTATCTCCTCGATCGTCTGTAATTCCATATTGCAAAACGACGCCTCGTAAACAGCACCACCGACGGGCAGTCCCTGACAGTATTGGCCGTGGTTCCGCACGCGAGGCGTCACGGCCTGGCGGTCTGGTCGGCGGCGATCCGTCAGCATGGCGGTTCTGCGGGCCGCTTGACCATGCCACCCGGTGTACCTGCCTCGAGGGCGCTTCGAGTTGGCCTTGCGGGCGAGACGCCCGCACTCCCCGGTGCATTCGGGCGATCCTGTTGGGCTCCGCACGGGCGGGACGCCCACGCTGCACTGCGGTGCATGAACGGTCAACGCAGGCCTTCAACGCATCAACGGCGTGACGATTCGACGTAAGTCGTCAGCAGGCATCAATCCCGAAGAGATTTTTTCGACGCGGCCGACAGAATCGATAATAACCAGCGTGGGAAGCGCCTCGATTTCGAAGTGCTCAATCAGCCGGGGGGTGGCCAGCAATTCGTGAGTCAGGGCCTTGTGGTGGCCCAGGTAATGCTTGAGCGCCTCCGGATCTTCATCCAGCGAGAAGCCGACGACGCGAATTCCTTTTTCGCTCGAAACCTTTTGCAACACCTCGCGCTGATGGGGGCACAGCGGACACCACGTGGCCCAGAAGTACAGGATCGTGGGTTGACCGATTAACCGCGACATGTCAAAGGAGCTGCCGTCCAGCCACTCGGCGGAATACTTGCTCCATTCGGACTGGTTGGCTGAAGGAGGCGATGTCGAAGTCGAGGCCGCAACCAGACAAGAGCTGCAGCCATCGTCTCCCTTGAAATACAGAACTCCGCCCAGGATCGGCATGGCCACCAGCGTCGCAAGAACCACCATGGAACTCAGCGACATCGTTCGTCTAGTTCGAGACAGGTCTTGTTCAGTTTGCATGACTTCCTTGTGCTCCTATTGCAAATGTACTGAAGAGAGCAAATCCGAAACCGGGTGCCGCGAAACCGCCACCACGACGTAGTCGCCAATCTCGCGCTGACCCACAACTACGCCCCCTTCGGTGGCCGCCGCCAAAACGTGCTCCCCATCACCGACGAATTCCTGGAGCCGACCGGCCCTCTCTCGTTGAGCAACTCGAATGATCACCGGCTCACCGCAGCAGTTGAGCCGTACTTCCACATATTCAGCCCCTCGTTCGTCTAGGACCGTATCCATCCGGACAAACTGCGCAACGTGTTGACGCGCGGCTTCGCCGGCGAAGTTCAGGGCAAGATCACTATACGGTTTGAGCGGCATGGTCATCCCAGCCTGAACCGTAACGGCATTGCTCGAAGAAAAGGGCTTTCCGCCACCCGTTTCGCTCAGAAACTCGCTGACCAGCCAATGCGGCTGCGATGGGGCGGACCTCGAAGGCCAGCCGGCCCAGATCACGAGCATGACCGCCGCTGCGGCGGCAAGGGGCATGGCCAGCCGCCAGCCAATCCAACGCGGCTTACGCAGCGGCTGAATGATGTCGCGCCACATACCCTCCGGCATGTTGCCCGCCCGCAACCCGTACACGATCTTAGACTCGACTTCTCGCTCGGCTTCGAATCTCCGCCTGCACGCCTCGCATACCCGCAGATGTTCGCTAATGGCGAAGGTTGCGGTGGGATCCAACTCTGAATCCAGATACGGGCTAAGGCAGCGGCGTGCTTGCTGGCAATTCACGGCTGATCCTCCGATACAAGACGGCGCTCAAGAGCCAGGCCGGTCAGATGCTGCCGCAGCTTCATCCGGGCACGATGGATGTGCGACATGACCGTTCCCAAAGGAACGTCGAGCATGTGGGCGATTTCCTTGTATGAGAAGTTCTCGAGCGTACACAACAGAAAACATTGGCGCTCATTCGCGCCGAGCGCATCGAGCGCCTGCACCAACCGCGTATCGAGTACGTCTCGAAGGCGGCTCGGATCTTCCAGGATCATCGCCCACTCATTTTCATGATCCAGCGCTGCCTCCACGTCGAGGGGCGAGTCCGCGCCGGCGACGATTCGCACGCGTGCTTCACGCTTGTTAAAGTTAAAAACCGTATTCACCATGATCCTAAATACCCATGCTCGGAAGTTCGTCCCCGGCTCAAACCGCGGAAGCTCGCGCCAAGCTGTCAGCACAACCTCCTGCAGCGCGTCGGGCACGGCATCCGCCCGGTTGAGCGCACGGCAAGCGTAGCCGTAAAGCTGGTGCCGTAGTGGCTCCAACTGCTGTAGGAACGCTTTGCTGTCCCGCATAGGTTTCAATCGATTTCCAATCCGAGTCAGTCGCAGAAACAACTCATGCGAATTCGTTCCCCCGATGTACATTCCCAGAGGATTCCTCGAATTGCACCTTTTTCTTTACTCAGTCCCCAGCGCCGACCCACAGACCGTGTCGAAAAGGCCGGTGGAGTACACGAATTCCCTCCGATTGTCCGAAATCGTGCAATTTCTGCCAACGACCAGTAATATCACAGGGAGAAATCGAGCTGTGTCCGGGTATGCTATCCATCATCGAACCAGTCTGGGGGAAAGGTGTCTGTTGAACCGCGAGCGCATCCTTGCTTTGGTGACCGGGCCGGCAGTTGCAATGCTCTTCATGCTGCCCGGCAATCGGCTGATGGGGCAAAACTGTGCCGCGTCGTCGGTCGGCTTTCCACCGCTGGTTGAGCCGGCACAGGAACCGCATCTCGGCCTGTACGACCTTGGACTCTTCCCCGGATGGCGTAATTTCCCACCCACCACCCGCGGACAGGAAGGCGTGGAGCGTGCCCTCGGCACTCAATTTCATTAACGGAGAGGGAGGGATTCGAACCCCCGGTACCTTTCGGTACAGCGGTTTTCAAGACCGCCACCTTAAGCCGCTCGGTCACCTCTCCACTTTATTTTGCGAACTGAGGCACCGGTCGCGGCGAATGGGAACGCGGCGATGCGGTGCTTCAGGGTGCTTGCGCATCTGGATCGATTCGCGCCGGGTTCTCTGCGGTCGGCGGAGGGCCTTGTCATCGAAGGGCTCCGGCGTCCGGGGCGCGGTTTGCGATCCGGTGAGGATATTCTATCGTGACTTTTCCGGTTGAATAGAGAGGGGCCGGATGCTCTGGCATTTCGATTGCAATTCAAGCGTTACCGTCGCATGCACGCGTGAATCGCATCGTTGGCGGGCCTCGGCCGGAGGGGACCGCCGGCCGCTACGCGGGTACGCATTACGCTACAAAAGCAAATTGAGCATCGGCTGGATGTCGAGGGCGTTCACTTCGCCGTCGCAGTTTACATCGGAAGCGGCGACGTGTGAGGGGTCGGTGTCGAGACCGAGCAGGACATCGACGAAAATCGGAACGTCGGCCAGATCCACGACCGTATCGCCGTTCGCATCGCCCTCTACCTGTGCGGGATTCGGAACGAGGGGGCAGGTATCACAGGCATCGCCGACGCCGTCGCCATCCGCGTCGGCCTGATCGACATTCGGCACGGTCGGGCAGTTGTCGATGCAGCCGGGTACTCCGTCGCTGTCGGTGTCGGTATCAGGGATGCCGCAGCCGCAGACGCCGGGCTCGGTCTTGTCGGGATCATTCGGACAGCCATCGCAAGCATCGCCGACACCGTCGCTGTCGGAATCGAGCTGATCAGGGTTCGAATCGTCCGGGCAGTTGTCGATGCAGTCGGGTACTCCGTCACTGTCGGTGTCGGTATCAGGGATGCCGCAGCCACAGACGCCGGGCTCGGTCTTGTCGGGATCATTCGGACAGCCATCGCAGGCATCGCCGAGGCCGTCGCTGTCGGAATCGAGCTGGTCGGGGTTCGAATCGTCCGGGCAGTTGTCGCAGGCATCGCCTACGCCATCGCCGTCGCCGTCGAGTTGATCTACGTTGGAATCGAACGGGCAGTTGTCGCAGGCGTCGCCGAGGCCGTCGTTGTCGGAATCGAGCTGCGTCGGATTGGCGACGGACGGACAATTGTCGCAACTGTCGGGGAATCCGTCGGAATCGGTATCCGGTCCGGGCGAGCAGAAGATGATCTCGATCGTGGCGGGGTTGTCGATATCGCCGGTGATGTCGGTATTGGGAGGTGAGTTAGCGAAAACGGCGGTTCGGGATGATCCGAACGTCGCTGTCAGTTGAACTGTCGTCGCGGGGGTGGCTGCGAGCGCGCGGAATCGAAATTCGACAACGAGCAGACCGGGCGCTGGTGGGACCACGGCGGGAAGGCCCGGCGTGGACAGCGCGGAGTATTTTGCATTTCCGTCGTTAAAGGGCAGACCGCCGATTCCGTTGTTGATGCCGTCAGCAGACGGTAGAAAACCGTTTACAAACCAGGCGTACGGGCTGCCGCTGCTGTCGAAGCCGAGTAATTCGAGGCGCGTGTGATCCCATAGGATGATGGCATCAAGGGCACCGATGGCGACGGCGGCGGAATCGCTCGTTGCGGTGAGGGCGATTCTCACCTCGGCGCCCGTGGGCACGACCGGCGAGGATGGGCTCAGCGCGAGGTCCACCGCGGCCATCGCATTGGAACCCAGCAACGTCGCAAGAAGGGACCAGGCGAGCAGGATTACCGGCAGCCGTCGAGACATACGAAACACTCCTTTATTCATCTACAGCCGACGGCCTGATCACGAGGCGATCGGGAGATCGCAGGATTACGGAAACAGGAACTCCAGGAACGTCATGATGTCGAAGGCATCCAGTTTGTCGTCGCAATTCAGGTCGCAGCGCGCCCGATGTGCAGGATCGGTGTCGGCGGTGACGAGTACGGCGGCGAAGATGGCGAGGTCATCGGCGTCGACGTCGCCATCGAGGTCGATATCGCCTGCCTGCGAGAAAGCGTGCGAATCCTGCAACTGTGTCGACAACGGGCCGAAATCGGTCAGGAGCGTGCTTTCGGTGAGCGGTGGCGGCGACCGGAAGATGATGCTCGTCGGCACGTCTTCGAAGCCGGGGCGAATCTGGAAGCACATCGTCGCCAGCAAGGCGTCGTCGGTCGTGCCGGGGTCCATGGGCGAAACCTGGCCATCGAGATCGAACTGACCGACGGGGCCGAGGATGTTCGGCGTGAGAGGACCGCTGTGGACGGGGAACGGGCTGAGGGTGTAGTCACTCGCGGCAGGGATGAATTCGAGGACGTTGTTGTCGAATTCGAGGTAGGCGGTGAAGCCGGTGACGGGTTCCTGCGGGCAAGCCATTTCGAGCAGGACGCAGATGGCGCCGTTGAGCTGGTAGCAGAGCCGCAACTTGAGCAGGTTGTGGGTTTCGATGAGGGCGTCTTCGAGCAGCGTGGGGATGGGGGTTCCGAAGACGCTAAGTTCGTTGCCGATGGTCGGCGTCGGCGGCGGCCGGAAGAATACGCTCGTTGGCACACCGCCGGCGGTCTTGAGGACGCGGAAGCAGAGTGTCGCTAGTGTGGCATCGCTCGACACGGGCGGATCGAAGGGACTGCGGGAGCCGTCAAGATCGATGGGGTCGAGGACGATGGGATTGATATGGAGCGGGAAGGGGCTGTTGGTGTAGCTGCTGAGGGTGGGCTCAAAGCGCAGCTGGGTTCGGTCGTAGTCGATGAAGGCATTGAAGCCGGTCACGAGCTGGTCGCCGAGACATTCCATGCGCAACTCGACGCAGATGAGATCGTGGGGTTCGTAACACTTGGGCGGCGTGATCGGCTTGAGGCGGAGCCTGGGCTCGGGAGTGACCGTGACGAAGGTGTCGAGGTTCGTCGGTACGGGCTCGCCTTCGATGCTTAGCTCATTGCCGATCGTGGGCGAAGGCGGATCGCCGAAGTCGATGACGATGATCTCGCCGCCCATGCCGGGCTTGACGATGAAGCAGAGGGTGGCGAGGAGGGCATCCTGATCGGCGCCGGGGTCCATGAAAGCCACGGAGCCGTCGATGTTGACGGTGCCGATGGAGCCGTCGATGGAAGCTGCGAGGGGCGACGCAATATGAAGCGGGAAGGGAGAGTTGGTGTAGCTGCTGTCGCCGGGGAGGAAGTCGAGGATGTCGGCGTCGAAGCGAATGAAGGCGTTGAAGCCGGTGACCGGCTCGGTGAGGCACCGCATCCAGACGTCGACGCAGATTTTCTCGCCTTCGACGTAGCAGTCCTGCGGATCGACGGGCTCAATGGCGAGTCGATCTCGTACGGCGTCGACAGAGACGGTGAAGCTGCACTGGGCGATGTTGCCACAGGCGTCGACGGCCGTGCAGGTGACGAGGGAATCGCCCGCGGGAAAGACGGAGCCGGAGGGAAGGACGCAGTTGACGGGGACGGAGCCGTCGCAGGCGTCGATGGCCGTCGGGGGTGTGTAGATCACAACGGCGGAACATTCTTCCGGATCGGCGGTAACGGAGAAATCGTCCGGACAGTCGGCAAGGACGGGTGCGGTGTTGTCGATGCGTGTGAAGTAGTCGGTGTAACCGATGTTTCCGCACTCATCCTCCACGCTGACGGTTACGGTGGCGCTGCAGAGCGGGCCGGTGGTCTCGACATCGAACACCAGGAACGGCGTAGCGGTGCAAAGGTCGGTCGCTGTCGTGGCGGCGAGTGCAGCTGCTTCGGCGGATGCCTGATCGGGGTAGCAAGGATCAATTGCGCCGGTGAAGACATCCGGCGGCGTGTCGTCGAGTGTGAAGGCGGACGAATCGAACAGCGTCGTCGCGATCGGCGAGCCCTCAAAGCTGACTTCGGAAAGAAACGGTGGGTTCAGCCGAAAGGTCACATCCGTCACCTGGCAATCGGCACCGGGTACGACCTCGAAGACGAGGGTAGCGAGCAAAGCATCGGCGGAGGTGCCGGAACCGCCGAAAGCGATAGAGCCGTCGAGGTTCAGTTGGCCCGGATTCACCTCCGCCGAGGAGATGGATTCAACGTGTTGTGGAAAGGGCGCTGCTGTGTACGTGCTGAGCGCCGGCTGGTACGCAAGGAGGAGCGGATCGTAGGTGAGGAAGGCCTGAAAGCCGGTCACGGTTTGTTGCAGATTTCGCATCCACAACTCAACGGTAATGAGATCGCCGGGGCCTGCGCCGTTCGAATCACCGGGGCAGGCAGAGGCGACCTCGAGTGTGAGATCGGCATCAGCGGCAAATGCTCGCGGCGCACTTGCGGCAAGCGCTGTAATGAATACAAGTGCAATCAGACCTATCAGCGACATGCACTGGGCAGGCCGTCGACGGGCTTTATTCCCCTTCTGGCTTTCCATGGACGAGCTCCTGTTATGCTGCAGTCCGGTTTATTCCTAATCGTGCGCGTGCCCCGCCGAAGTCTTGCGACTTTGGCGGGGCCGCTTTCGCTTCTTAACCGGTCAGATTGATTCCGGCGCTTTTGGATTTTTCGATCAGCGACCTCCTGTGCGAAGCCCACCGACGGGGACGGCCTGGGCGGCTGCCTCCGCGGCGGATAGTTGATCGGCCAACAGACCCGGCAGGCCGAATCGGTCTTCGAGCATGCGGATATCGTCGGCGTCGACCACGCCGTCACCGTTGACATCGGCGAAGGCGGCAACGGCTGGCTCGAACTCATCGACGCGCATTCGCGTTCGGAAGATCGACGGTGCATCGCCTGCATCGGCGCCTTGCAGCGGACGACCGACGTGCCCTGTGGGGTGGACCACCGGGGCGGCCGCAAAACCGTCCGGGGTCTTGATGATGACCGCGCACGGGCAGCTCGTCAGGGTCAGCCAATTGGAGGTGAGGAAGGTATAGTCCTCGATTCCGACCATGCCGTTGATGCTGAAGTCGGCATCGCGGACGCCGGTGTAAGGACAGGGACCGGGGCCGATGACGCCGGCTGTGCCGAACTGGAAGAGGAAGTAGGTCACGTCGTTGATGTCGACGTCGCCGTCGTTGTCGGTGTCACCGCTGAGCAACACGATGCCGCTGGTCGTTTGATATTGCGGACCCACGATGCTCAGAGTGTCGGAGCCGAAGACGGTGTGCTGCGGGTCCTTGGCGCAGAGTGCGTCATACGAGCCGCAGTCGATGTTGAAGACGGCCGTGCCGGTGGCCGGCACACCTGTAAAGGTGACGGGGACACAGAGAGCCGGTCCACAGGTGACGCCGGACTTGGGCGTGAAGCGGATGTTTCGAACGAAGCTGACCGGCGTACCGCCGATGCCGCAGTTGACATCGGCAAGGATGACGGTGGCCGAGACTTCGTTGACGGTGTCGACGGTAATGGTTTGCGAGGCATAGCTCGTGTTGCCGCAGGCGTCTTCCACCGTCCAGGTCACGAGCGTGCTTCCGGAGGGATAGACATCGGAGGCGTCCGACGTGTTGTTGAAGTCGTTGGTAATGGTGACGCTGCCGCAACTGTCGGTGGCGACGAGCAGCGGCACGGTGACGTAAGCGGTGCATCCACCGGCATCGGCGATGACGTCGATGTCGGCCGGCTGGGTAATGACCGGCGGCGTGGTGTCGACCACGGTGATCGTCTGCACGTGGGTAGCGACGTTACCGCAGTCGTCGGTGGCGGTCCAGGTTCGCAGTATGATGCCGGTGTCGTTGCACCCGGTAAGGCCGGAGTCGTCATCCGTGTAGTCGATGACGGGGAAGAGGGTGCAGTTGTCGACGGCCGTGGGGAATCCGAGGGACAGGTTCGGCGAATTGGCAACGATGGTGATGGTTCCGCCGTAGAAGTCGATGAGGTCGGTCCCGGCATCTCCGGTGCTGTCGTAGGTCAGGATACCGGAGAAGTAGAAATCGCCATTGAGATTGAAGTTGGATGCGGGTGAATCGGGCGTGGATGTGAGGAACCAGTGGATGATGCCGTCGGAGACGAGCTTACCGGCGATGTCGGCGGTGAAGATCGGTCCGGCCTGGGTGACATCCATCTTGGTAATATCGATATCGGTGAAGGGATTACCGGGCGAATCGCTTCGGAAGAGACTGTTGATGATATCCGTAGCGGGGTTCGCGGGACCGTTGGGGGAACCTCCCTTGTAGTCGTTGATTGCCCAGATCACGGGGCCGACGAGGATACGGCCCGCGATGGAATTGCTGGGGCTGTTGTCGTAGGCCAGGAGCGGCGTCGGCACGTTGGTGCCGTCGTAGGTCGGGGCAATGAGCAGGAAGTCGAGGCCGAACTGCGTCAACGGCACCTGGCCGAAGAGGAATCGCCAGTTGATCAGGCCGTTGCCCGTCAGCGGGGTGTTGTCGAAGGAGAACTCTGCGCCGTTGGTATTCGAGTAACTGAATTGTGACTTGAGATAGGACTGGTTGGCGGGGTTCTCGCCGTTGCCGTTGTCGTTGTAATAGACGGCGACGCCGCCGGTACCGATGCCGAAGAGAATGCCGGGTACGATGGAATCGTCGCACTCGATGATTACATCGGCCGGCGTTGAGACAAAGGTGGGCTCGGTCAGGTCTTCGACGGTGGCGGCCGCGGTGACGGTCGTCATCACGTTTCCGCAGCAATCGGTCGCATCAACGGAGAAGGTGACCTCGGCCGTGCATGTGGTCATGTTCGTGAGGGATACGCTGCCGCTGACGGAGACTGAGTAGAAGTCAATCTGCGTCGCGGTGTAGGAAAGCGTGCCGAGCGTTGCCGAGCCGCCGGTGAGCATGACGCTCGCGAGGACGTCGGCTTCGTTGAGGCAGCATGTATCCTCGACGGTGGCGCTGAAGCTCACGGTCGCGTTACACGATGGGCCGGCGTTTACGTCGGGGGCGCTGATCGTGCTGACAAAGGGAGCATCGCCATTATCGATGACGAAGGAGTCGTCGATCAGCTCGGTGGGGAGTGGAATACCCTGCGTGCTGACTTCGGAGAGGAAGGGCGACGCATCCCGGAAGAAGACGGTGGCCTCGCCGCAGCCAATCACGTCGAAGACGAGGACGGCCAGATCGGTGTCGGCCATGGTGCCGGGCTGGAAGGGCGCGATGCTTGCGTTGGCGTTGATCTCTCCGGAGGCGACTTCTTCGGGCTTGGGCGATCCGGGACTGATGTGCAGGGGGAACTCGGTCGCGCCGTTGTACAAATAACTGCTGTCGGCGACGTTGTAGCTGAGGATCGCCGTGTCGTACTCGAGGAAGGCGGCGTAGCCGGTGATGTTTACCGGCAGGTTACGCATGGAGAGGATGACCGTGACCTGGCTGGGGTTGTTGGAGCAGACGGCAGGTCCGGTGAGCACGAGTTGCGGGACGCTCTTGGGATTGTTGAAGAGGACGAGTGTTCGCGCGGGGTCGTCGACGGTGTGAAGTACGATGTCCTCGATTTCAAGTGGATCGACCGTACCCCAGAAGTTGCTGTCCGCCAGGACGTCCTTGTTGAGGGAGGCGTCGAGATTTTCGTCGTTGATGGCGAAACTGGTGATGCCGTTGTAACCGGCGAGGAAGTTGCAGCCCATGCTGGAGCCGAGGCCGGTGTAATTGCTGCTGGTATCGTCGCCGGCATCCACGAGGCCGTCGTTCTTGACGAGAATGCCGGCGAGGTTGTTTCCGGAGAGGTTGTTGTTCTCAATAAGGGCGGCGCCGCCATCGACCTCGATGCCGACATCGCTGAGGACGAAGGAGCTGAGGTTGTTTCGGATGGTGGCGAGGGCTTTGTAGCCGCCGTTCAGCTCGGCGTCGTTTTCGAAGATGCGCACGGCCGTGGTGCAGCTTTGCACACTGTTGCCGTCTGCCGAGACGGAACCACCGATGAGGGAGGCGACGTATCGACCGCCCGCCGGAGACGTACCGTTTCGGTAGAGATGGATGCCGGTTTCGAAACCGAAGATGCTGTTGCCGGAGATGGTGGCATAGCTGTCGCCGTCTTCATCGCCGAAGAGGTCGCCGTCATCGGTGCTGAAGATGCCGTTTGATGCGGCGAGGACGGACGGTGCGGAGATGGTGTTGCCGGTGATCAGGACCGGGGTGTCCGCCTCTTCATTATGGAAGAGCCAGATGCCTTGCTCACATGCGGAGATGAAGTTGTTGCTGAATGTGACGGTGCCGAGGTGCGCGGTTGTGGGATCGAGGGCGTACTGAATGATGGCCCCCCACTCACCACCGGCGGCGGCGCCGATAATGGTGTTTCCGTTGATGAAACTGTCTCCTGAGAGACCGCTGAGATTCATACCAATGAGACAGTCTGAGACCTGGACGCCGGAGATTTCGACGCGCGGGTTGAAGTCGCCCTGGGGTGCGTTGATCCAGTTGGTGGCGATGCCGGTCGTGCCGAGGTCAACGACACCATTCTGAAGGAGCAGGTCAAGAGTGGCTTCGTCGCCATCGCCGTCGAGGATGATGACGCTCGCGCCGGAGCTGCAATTCACGCCGCAATTTTCCGCGACGAAGCTGGTGATGCTATGGCCGGTGCCGCCGAACCAGTAAAAGCCACGTCGCCAGATGTTTCGGATGTGTACGTTGGTGGCGTCGATGTTATTGAAGGGATGATCGATGTGGGTGAAGTCCACGACGATGCCCTGGCTGTAGTTCAAGGAACCGGGGCCGCCCACGCCGGCGTCGCCGTCGATGGTCAGATCGCGGATGAGTACATCGGAGTGCCGAATGATGAAGCCCTGGCGCACGCCGGCGCCGAAGGTCACGCAGGCATGGCTATCCGCGAGGTCGGGCGCCACGACCACATCGCCGGCGGTTGCGCCGTTGCCGTCGATGGCGACGGACTTATGGACGCTGATGTCGGATTCGAGGTAGGTGCCCGGCTCGACGATGACCGTACTCGCGGTCACCATGTCGATGCCTTCCTGAATGCGGCCGGTGGAGCCGGTCTGGGGGCTGTCGTCGTCGACATGGAGCGTGGAGAAGTCACCCTGGAAGCCGTCGGAACAGTCGCTGCTGGTATCGGTGCCGACGGCGAGCCACGGTGTGTAGTCGACGTTGGCGCTGACTTCGGCGGAGACGAGCGCCGGAGTGCTACCGCCCCACCAGTTTCCGGAGGCGTCGACATCGACGCCGGTCGTGTTGTTTACGCCGAGTGCGTTGCCGGAGAGATCGTTGTCGAAGATGGAGCCGACCACGCCGCTGTTGGAGACGTTGACGCCGTTGCCGGTGTTGCCACTGATGCAATTGTTCTGGGCGAGGGTCAAGGTGCCGCCGTTGACGTCAATTCCGTGGCCGGTATTGGCGTCGATGCGGGAGCCGGTGATCTCGAGGAAGGCCAGACCATTGAGGGCTTCGGCGCCGTTGTCGCCGCCGCTGACGTGCGTGCCGTTTTGAACGAGCATCGTGACCGAGTTCGTGCCGCCGTTGTCATTGCAGCGCAGGCCGGCCTCGATCGAATTCGACACGGTGACGTCGTCGACGATCAGGGTCGTGGCATCGCCCGATCCGTAGAAGAACTGGTCGTTGAACAGCTCAATGCCGACGTCATTGCCGTCGAGCAGGCCGCCCTGGATGGTGATGGTGTTTGAGGTCGGGTTGTTCCATGCTTCGATGCCAATCAGGCAGTCGGAGACGTTGTTGTTCTGGACGATGGCGCCGACCGCGGCGTAGTGCGACCAGATGGCGATGCCGACATTGTCGGTGAAGCCCGTGGCGGAGGTAATTTCGTTGTTTGCAAGGGTCCAGGTTGAAGCGCTGGACCAGTGAAGATTGTGGAAGATGGCGACGACTTCCGATTCGATATCGTTGTTGCTGATGGAGGCGGGGGCGCCGTCGTTTGCCTGCCAGTTGTTGCCGGTCTGCACGCCGATGGCGACGGAAGTCATGACGTTGTTGTCGACCTGCGCGTAGGTGGTGTTGTAGAGCAGGACGGCGATGCGGTCGTAGGGGCCGCCGAAGGAGAGGGTGTTTAGTCCGGTGATGTTATCAAACCGGTTGCAGGAGATGGAATTGTCGGTGGAGATCATTCCGCCGGCGCCGCTGTTGTAGATGTTGATGGCGATGTCGTTCACGGTGCGGATGATGTTGTTCTCGATGACGAGGCGTTCGACGTCGACGAAGGGATAGTCGAAGGTGTTGTCGAAGGAGCCGTTGGCGATCAGATTGCCGGCGTGGGCGAAGTCGGAGCCGACGGGTTGTTCGTCGCCGCCGGAGGCGCCGTTGTCGCCGTCGATGGTGAGTCCTTTGATGGTGACGTCATCGGCCGTCACGTAGAAGACGATGCCGTCAAGGGCGGAGGAGGCAAGATCGGGAACAACGACGGCTTCATCGCCGCGATCGAGCGAAGCGCCGGGGCAGTTGTCGGCATGGGGGCCGAGGATGCTGACGGACTTGTAGACGTTGACGTTTTCGGGATAGAGACCGGGGCATACCTTGATGATGTCGCCGGGGGAGGCGGCGTCGACGGCGTCCTGAATGGTCATGAAAGCGACGGCGCTGGCGTCGTCGCAATCGTCGAAGGTGGCGAAACCGTCGTCATCGACCACGAGATTGAGTGAGAAGGTTAAGATTTCAGCGATGATTTCGTAGTCGCCGGATGCGACGATGCGAAGGCGCGTGCCGGTCGCGGCGCTGTAGGGATCAAAGGTGGTCAGATCGTAGGGCGAGATCGGCTGGGCCTCGGAGCTGATAGCCGTCGCGGTGGAATCGACGAGCGAGAAGGTGAAGGTAGTCGGGTTGGCCGCGCCGTTGGTGGCGAGGTTATTGAAGCTGGATGCCAAGTATACGTCATCGCCAATGACATCGTCGACTACGTCGACTTGGAACGAGACGCTGGCCGGATTGGTACGGAAGATCGTGCCCTGAACCTTGGCGAAGAGGCCGTTGGGCGTGGTGTTATGGGTGTATGTGCCCCAGCCGGGTAATGGGAAGCTATCTGCCACAGCGTCATCGAACGTCAAATGGCCTGTGATGACATCGCCGACGCTGATGGCGCCGGGAAGCGATCCGCCGAGGGTGCTGTCGGCGGTGACCTGCGCGGTATAAGAAAAAGTCTTGTTCGCAGCGATCAGGTCGTCGACTGCAAGAACCTGGAGGGCGAGAGACGCACAGATCGCCGTCATGAAACGGCCGGCCCGCATTGACGTTGTCGGAATGGTCCGCATCGGAAAGCTCCTTCTCGTCGTACTGTTCAAGCTGTTCGTGTACCCACGCGTGCTGTTGGATCCTGCAAATCGAAGTACGAGTAACCGCCCCGACGAGGGACGGTCGCCCGATGGACGACCGCCCCCGTGGGAACAGGATCAGACTTTGTTAACGGCTGCCGGCTTCAGCGGCGGCGCGCGCGCCGGACTTTGCCGCAGGTGCGGCGCGGTCCGACATCTCGACCATGTTGGAGAGGGTGTGCGGCAGGCCGTGAAGCTGCTCAAAGAGCCGGACGTCGCGGAAGTCCACGATGCCGTCGGCGTTCAAGTCGGCTGCATCGGCGACAAACGGATCGAGCTTGTTGACGGACAGGCGCGTCCGCATGGTCGCATTTGCCGGCATGTCGAAACCGGCAATGACCGCGGCATCCGGTCCGGCCGCCCAGCGGTCGGGATCGTTCAGGAAGACCGAGCACGGGCAGCTTGAGAACTTGAGCCAGTTGCCGGTGAGGAAGGTGTAATCCTCAATACCGACTTCACCGTTGATGCTGAAGTCCGCATCGCGCACGCCGGAGTAGGGGCACGGACCCGGACCGATGATGCTGGCGGTGCCAAATCGGAAGAGGAAGTAGGTCACGTCGTTGATGTCCACGTCGCTGTCGTTGTCGGTATCACCGGACAGCAGAACGATCGGCGTCGTGCCTTCGAAGATCAGCCCGTTGATCACGAGACCGACTTCATCAATGAGAGTGTGCTGCGGGTCTTTGGCACAGATGCTGGTCCAGTCTCCGCAGTTCACGTTGAAGTTGACGGTGGCCGTGGCTTCGTCGCCGGGGCTGCCCGTGAAGGTGACGGGGACGCAGACCGGAGCGGCGCAGCTGAGGCCGTTCTTGGCGATGAAGCGGATGTTTCTCGTGAAGGAGAGCGGTGTCTGCCCGGCCAGCGCCCCTTGATGGAGGACGTTGTCGAGGATAACGGTGACGCTCACTTCGTTGAAT
The DNA here is from genome assembly GCA_964385225.1 of uncultured Planctomycetaceae bacterium. Taxonomy (GTDB): domain Bacteria; phylum Planctomycetota; class Phycisphaerae; order UBA1845; family UTPLA1; genus UTPLA1. Next base: position 52,663 of record CAYLOE010000005.1, on the reverse strand, counting down.
GCGTTGACTGTGATGGTCTGCACGCATGGCGTGGAAATCAATCCGCACTCATCCTCGGCGGTCCAGGTAATGAGGGTGACGCCCGCCGGATAGGGATCGCTCAGGTCGAGCGCATCGTCGCGAACGCCCGTAATCGTGACGGAGCTGCAATCGTCTCCCGCCGTCGCTGTGCCGGGATTGACGATGGCGAAGCAGTCGCCGGGATCCGCGTTGACGTTGATGTCCGCCGGACAGTTGATGTTCGGCGGCGTGGTATCTTCGACGGTGACGGTGCGGATGATCTGGGTCTGGAGACCACAATCGTCCTCGGCGGAGAAGGTCACCGTCGCCGTGCCGGTCTCGCCGCAGTCGTCGGAAAGACCGGTGTAATCGTGTGTGACGATCACGGAACCGCAGTCATCGGCGGCGGCGGCACTGGCCAGCCAGGCGGCGATGTCCGCGGTGTTGCCGCTACCGTCGCACTCGAAGGTGGCATCGCCGGGATCCGTCGTGAAGGTTGGCGGCGTGGTGTCTTCCACGGTGACGGTGCGGATGATCTGGGTCTGGAGACCGCAATCGTCCTCGGCGGTGAAGGTCACCGTCGCCGTGCCGGTCTCGCCGCAGTCGTCGGAAAGACCGGTGTAATCGTGTGTGACGATCACGGAACCGCAGTCATCGGCGGCGGCGGCACTGGCCAGCCAGGCGGCGATGTCCGCGGTGTTGCCGCTACCGTCGCACTCGAAGGTGGCATCGCCGGGATCCGTCGTGAAGGTTGGCGGCGTGGTGTCTTCCACGGTGACGGTGCGGATGATCTGGGTCTGGAGACCGCAATCGTCCTCGGCGGTGAAGGTCACCGTCGCCGTGCCGGTCTCGCCGCAGTCGTCGGAAAGACCGGTGTAATCGTGTGTGACGATCACGGAACCGCAGTCATCGGCGGCGGCGGCACTGGCCAGCCAGGCGGCGATGTCCGCGGTGTTGCCGCTACCGTCGCACTCGAAGGTGGCATCGCCGGGATCCGTCGTGAAGGTTGGCGGCGTGGTGTCTTCCACGGTGACCGTGCGGATGATTGTGGCGAGGTTGCCACAGGCATCCGTGACAGAGAAAGTCACGGTCGCGGAGCCGGTCTCTCCGCAGTCATCGGAAAGGCCGGTGTAGTCGTTAGAAACCGGAAGCGCTCCGTCGCAGGCATCGTTGGCGGTGACGCCGGCGATCCATGCAGCGATGTCGGCGGTGTTGCCGCTGCCGTCGCACTCGAAGGTGGCATTGCCGGGATCAGTGAGGACCGGCGGCGTGTCGTCGAGCGTCAGAGCCGGCGTGTCGATCGTTCCGGTCGAAATGGGATCGCCTTCGAAGCTGAGTTCCGAAGGAAGCGGTCCGACTGCGAACTCGACGGCTGTCATCGAGCAATCAAGATCGACATCGAAGATCAGCGTTGCGAGCAACGCATCAGTGCTCGTGCCGCTGTCGAAGAAGCCGACAGAGCCGTCCAATCGAATCTCGCCGGCGGCGACTTCGGCTGTCAGGATGTTTTGTATGTGCAGCGAGAAGGGGCTGCCGGTGTAGGAGCTGAGATCACCACGATAGGTAAGTTTGGTGATGTCGTATTCGATAAAGGCCTGGAAGCCGGTGGCATCCTGAAGGAGGTTTCGCATCCAGACTTCGACGGCAATCTGATAACCGGACTCGACGAGGTCCGCATCATCCGGACAGGTGCTGTCGACTTCGAGCGAGAGGGTGGCCTTGCCGCCGAGCCACGGGCAGTAATTGACGAACTCGGATACGCCGTTGCCTGCGCCATCGGCGTTGAGCATGGTTGAAGGATCGAAGCAGGGAGGATTGTCGGCTTCATCGGAGCCGACGGTGTCCAGCGGGCCGGACAGGGCGCCCCAATAGTTGTAGGTGGCGTCCTGGACGGTGGGACCACTGGCGTAGAAGCCCTGGACGAGATTGTCCACGATGCAGTTGTAGTTGACGAACGAGTCGACGCCCCCGCCGCTCTCGAAAGCGACGACGCCGTATTCCCAGTCTTTGATTATGCAGCCGGACACGTCCATGCTCAGTACGCTGCTCACGCTGTACGCAAAGATGCCGTACTGGCCGGCTATTCCGGCACCGACCAGCATCGAGTCTGTAATGCTGACCGAGATGGAGCGCGGCGCTCGCGGGGCGGCGTTGAGGTCACTGAACTTCGTGCCGGCCGGCAGTGTTTCGCCGAAGGGGCTGGCTTCAAGATGCGGGCGACCGTTGTGGTCGATGCCGGCAGTTGCATCTCGCAGGAAGAGCGGCGTGGAGTTGTAAACAATCACACCGTCACCGGTGCCGGGTGCCGCGGAATTGGAAATGAAGCAGCCATCCACCGTGGCGCCGGCATCCTGAACGTAGATACCAGGGCTGTTGTCGTCGATGTCGCAACCCGCAACGTCGACGAGGCCCGTGCCGAAGATCAGTACGCCGGTCGAGGCAAAGGTCGCCGGAGTGTACTGATTGTTACTGACTTGGCAGTTGGTGATGCTGCCGACGGCGCCCGTGCTGATCTGGATTCCGTTCTGCGCCGGGAGGCCCGCGCCGAGGGGTCCGGAACCGGTGACGACGCAACCATCGATCGTGGTGGTCAAGCCGGCGCCAGCGAGGGCCATGCCATTCTTCTGGTAGTCGGAGATGTCGACATTGGTGATGTCAAGTGTGTAGGGGCCGCCGGTGTCGTTGAAGGCATAGATGCCGATTCCGTGCTGCGCGCCACTGATGGGTGTATTGCGCGTACCGGTGATGGCCACATCGGTGACTTCGCCGCCTGCGTTCCAGAAGGCGATGCCCATGAAGCGTGCGTTCAAGTTGCCGCGGCCGAGGCCATCGACTCGAAGGTTCTCGATAGAAACCCCCTCGCAATCATGAACGCCGATGACCGGGCGGTTTGTACTTGGGCCGGGCGTGATGAAGGAATAGGCCAGCGATATCGGGGATTGAATGATGGAGTCCACGGCGGGATTGGTACCGGAGCCGCTGCCGATCAGCTGGAGGTTGTCCATGTCGATGACGACCTGCTCCTCATAAGTGCCAGGCAGGACGTAGACAGTACTGGCGGTGACGAGATCGACGGCTTCCTGAATACGGCCGGTGGCGCCGAACTGCGGGCTGTCGTCGTCGACCCAGAGGGTGGAGAAATCGCCCTGGAAGCCGGGATCGCCGGAGGTGTCGGAGCCATTATCAAGCCAGGGGGTGTAGTCGATGCTTGCGGCACTGACCGCGGCGGAGACATCGCCTGCGAGATTGCTGCCGTACCAGTTTCCGGAGGCATTGACGACGACGGCTTCCGTGTTTTCGATGGCGAGGAACTCGATGTCTTCGATGCTGTTATTGAAAATGACGTTTGTCGTGGCATCGAAGGGCTGGAAGAAGTCAGATACGACGACGCCATAGTCGCAATCCGAAATGAAGTTCTCTTCAACGACGGAGTCTTCCACGCTGAGGAGACGCGGGCCTGCGAAGGCGTTTGTAATCGTGTTACCGCGGAAGGTCGTCCGACCCCACATCGACGGGTCGGGAAAGCCCCATGCGCCGATGCCGCCGAGCCGACTGCCCGCCGCACCGGTGCCGATGATGGTGTTGCCTTCAATCAGACCATCGGCGGCCTGCGTGAAGGATGAGCCCGAACCGAGGGCATTAATGCTGTTGTTCGTGAAGCTGAAAATGCCTACGCCGGGGTTGATAAAGAAGCCGCGTCCGCCGTCAGTCACCGGGTCAAAGCTACAGCCGGTGACCGTTACGGAATCTATCACGACGGCTGCATCGAAATAGACGGTGAGAATACCGAAGCCGTCGTCACCGTTCGTGCCGGGACCGCGCTTGCCGACATGGATGCAGCAGTCTTCGATCAAGGTGTTGCCGGTCGGTTGATAGATGATGAAGTTGGTCGACGCGAGACCTGCTCCGACGGCGTCGTAACCTGTAATGGTGAAGCCGCGAATGGTCGCGTTGGTTCCTGCGCCGCTGACTTCGATGGCGGAGAGGTAGTTCGCGCCGGAGAGTACGATTTCCGACATGCCGCAACCGGCGCCCTGGAGCGTGAGACTCTTATTGATGATGGGGCTTTCGTTGTATGTGCCGGCGGACGCTTCAATGACGTCGTCCGGATCGGCATCATCGATGGCGGCCTGGATGGTAGCGTAGTAGGTGTCCTGGGTGACGTTGTGGACCGGCGGGAGCGGGCCGAAGGTGGTCGTGTCGCCGGAGCGATAGAAGTTGGTGGTTAGTTCGTTGACATAGACGCTGCCTGCCGGATTGACGGAACCGATGCCGAACTGGACGCTCGTGATGAGTGCGCCGGGATCGGAAATCAGGTCGAATACTTCGGAGATCGGTCGGCCGCCGACCATGACGGCGGAGGTGCTCATGTCATCCAAGGTGAGCGGCGTGCCGATCGAGCCCGCTCCCAGTGTCCGGTCAAAGAACCACCACTTACCGGAGGTGTATGACAACGACTCGGTTCGCCATGTGCTGTCGGAGACTCCGCCATTGAGATTGCCGGGCTCGTAGATCAATACCTTGTCCCAGTCGTTTTCGCCTGTTCGCGTCGAAACTCCGGTCGAGCCGAACTCGGATGTCTTGATACCCAGCTTGACGGATGCCGTGACACTGGCCGTGCCGTTGCCCATCCAGGAGTAGCTCAAGGCGAAGCCGGGAGCGAACACGGCGCCAGTGGCATGACCTGAAGGGTTTCGATGGCTGATCTGACTCTTGCCTCCGGCAGAAGCCGCGGCGATGCGCAGCCAGAGCGCGCCGGGATGCGTCCCCCCCGGGGCTGGGATCGGCGGCGTGACGAACTGAATCTGGCTCTGGATATCGGCGTCGTGTGCGGCGTTGCCTCCGGAGTTTTCCGGGGCGTCGGTAAGTGTCGGGCTGATCAGGTTCGTGCCCATGGACTCTGTGCCGGCTCCGTCGGCACGCGTGTCGTCGGAGTACCAGCCGTTTTGTGATAGAGCGCTGGTATTAACTTCCGCGGCTGGTCCGAGTCGCGCAAAGGCCAGAAGTGTGAACACGGTGACCAGACTCGTAACAAGAATTCTTTTTGTCGTGGTTGCTGACTTCATCGCTTGCTCGCTCCTCTCAAGAAATCGAGTGCCTCGGTTAAGTGCATTTTTCGTCGATCGAGTTCTGTCCCGATCAAACCCACGGTTGTCAGGGTTTTCAGACTTTATTGTCCGGTTCAGGGAGTCTTCGCGCTTCGGAGGCAATTCCGGACTTCGAAAATGCGTTACCTGTAAATGTGTGAGACGTAAGAACAGTCACGAAGTTGACTGTGGCCCATTCGTCGACCTAAGATCGAATAGGTCATCGTCGCACCGATCAGGCGCGGCCCTGATTCAATTGCGCGGGCCCGGCCCCATGTTCCAGCATCGGCCGGCCCGCGATTTTTTCTTCTATTTGGCTTCTAGAAGCTGCTCCTTTCGATGTACCTTCCTCCTGAACTTCTCCCGTCGTCGGCGCTGCACAGTGCAGGTCGATTGGCCCAGGGATGAAGTCGCCCACCATGAACGATCGCCACTCCGCGGAAAAACAAACGCAGGGGAACACTCTTGCTTGAAGAAATCAATTGAAAGGTCGAGATTGGGCGCCCGTGGCGCACCGCACCCGCGTTCGGAGCAATTCGTGAAATGCTGGAGTGATTTGTGCGAGACTGACCCTTAAGGGCAAATGCGAAAGACCCGCCAAACTGACCCGATTTGGCAAAACAGTCCATCCCTGCCTCCTTGTCGAGCATGCGAGCCTATTCAGCTCGTCAGATCAACACTTCCCCTACATACGTTGCAGGATAGTAGGACCATCTACTACGACACAAGCCGTCAATAGCGATAGTATCTACGAATTGTTACTCGTGCCTCGTCCTGAGTTGAGCTGCGATGCGGGTAGTCTGGTATGTGGAGATGTGCGCACAGGCCGGAGGCCTATGCTACCCGAGATAAATGACGTAATAGTTCACCTGGCAGTGCAAAACAGCCGAGCTATGTGTCGCGCTGCGAGAAGCTTAGCGATTTCGCCGAATTGACCGCTTGCCGCGCGATCGAAGCCCTCGGCCGCAAAGTGCCGCGAGGGTGAGGCAGAATGCCATGGTCGCCGGCTCCGGGGTGATCAGATCGAAAACGCTTGTTCCCGCGGCGACGTCGAGTGCTGACAAGCTGAAGGCGAAATCGGATTGCATGCTGGAGACGGTTCCGAGTCGCGTGCTCTGCTGATTCGAATCGCTGTAGGCGCCGATCGGCAGTGGAAAGATCTCGCTGCTCGTCACGCTCGCGCCGGAACCGAGCGCCACGTTGCCCACCAGATTGGAAAAGAGCATGCTCGGGCCGAGCGGGTTGACCATCGCGCGGTAAGACCTGGTGCCGCCCGCGTGTCCGCCGGTCAAGTGGACGCCGTCACCGTTGAGATCTGTCACGGTGATGCCGGCGCTGGCTCGCCCGAGGGCGCCGGGAATGGGATCAAAGTCGAACACCGCGGACGAAATGCTGAAGGCCGTGTCGAGCTGACCAGCGACAACGAGGAAGTTGAGACTGACTTGCCGTGTGGTGGTGGCAAAGAGAATGAGGCGCTCCAGACGACCGATGGATTCGCCCTGTTCGTCTGCGAGCACGATCGGCTGCGACAGGTTGTAGATCCAGGAATCACCAATCCAATTGCCGTCGGCTGCGGAGATGTGGAAACTCGCAGTGCCGGCCGCGTTGCTGGCTCGAACGAACAACATGCCGTCTTCGCCCATGGCGTCGTTGAAGTCGATGGATGAAGCGAACGATCGTTGTGGCGTGGCCGAGAGCAGTAGGATCAAGATCCCAAGGCCAAGCCCAAAGAACATTGTCGGCGAGGATCGTCGTGCCCGTGTCATGCGATGGCCCTTTACAAGTGTAGAGACAACAAAATGCTATGAGTCTTCTATACCGTAAATTGATGACACAAAACAAGCTGCCATTTGTACTAGCTATCAGAAATGCTTAGTATTTATCAGGATACACAGGGTCTTTGTGTATCCGCCCAGATACGTATCACGATGTCCAGCTTGTCCGATGTTCCGGTCTTTTTATGGATATTACGCATGTGGAAGCGGACCGTGGGCGGAGAGAGCTTCAGGACCCTTGCAATGGTCTCGTTCTTGTAGCCACAGCAGATAAGGGTCACGACTTCTTTCTCGCGGCGGGTCAGAATGAACGAGTCGGAGAAACGATGGATGGCGTGGTCCGCACCGGTCGGGAGATTTGCCAGCACATCATCCGGTAGACACTGGGCCAATCGGAGCGGTGTTGCCTCCGGCTCGATTTTACTAACAGCATGTACGTTCTGAATATCATTCATAGAATGCCAGCCCGAGAGGTAAGACCTTTGCATTGTTCGATGCGTCAGCGAGAAAAAAAGCACGCTCTTGTCGCCTCAGAATAGGCCGAAGTTGACGTCGAAGTCACCCTCCAACCGGCCGTTCGGGCGACCTGCTTGCCTCGCTGGTTAAGTTGTATGCAGCCGAATTCAACAATATCGGGCAACCTTTCAACGCCCTCCTACCTATTACTAGCGCCAAGTAGCTGCGAATCTGGCAGAAATTCTGAGTTTTTTTGCTTTTTTTCCGTCGGATCAGAGACAGCCGGAACCACCCTCCTCGATCCTCGGTTCCGAGCTCCCATTACATGCGTAATCCGCAATCTCATTGGGGAATCCACGTATGCAGCCAGCGGTAAGCTGCCGCTGACCCGTTCCGATCGGGAGAACTCGCAACGGACAATGCAAACGGCGTAAATTGATGAAATGGCCTCCTATGCTGCTTACATCTCGATTCGGCCCGGGAGAAACAAAAAGATCTGGAGACTGGCCCGAATCAACTCTCAATCCAATCTAAACGACTTTCTTCACTGCTACAACCTAACCATGTCGCTAGGTGCGATAATCCGTATCTCCTGCTCAAGCGAAAACTCCTCCAAGGTGAAATGGCTCGGATTCTGGTATTCACTCCGGCACGGCGAGACTGCCTGGAGTCCTGGGCTTCACAACTGACAGGGCCACGCCAACGGACTGGGGTTCAACACGAGTGCCGCCGATGAGGCGTGACGCAGCGGTGCCACGCAGGGTTCGACACCCCCGCGCGGCGACGCTGCGGTACACCGCTCGGTGCGCTGCTTTGCTAGTACTTACTTGTCACACGCGATGGGTTTGTACTGCTTGGCGAAATCGGGCTGAGTTTGACTCTCGACGGTCCATCGCCAGATTTTGAGGACGAGATCAATCTTGTTGCCTGTATTGGTCTTGCCGTGAATGTTGAACAAATGGAACCTGACCGTGGCCGTGGTCAGGCCGAGTACCGAGGCGATGGCGCTGTTTTTGTGTCCCATGCAGATCAGGCAGAGAACCTGGGTTTCCCGTGAAGTCAGGCGGAAGCGATCGGCGAACTGACGGGCGCATGCCTGGATGACAGCGGATGCATCCTGGTTCAAGATAAAAGGGTTGGTCCTGTCCGTGGCCTTTCTGGATGTGTCTTGCCTCTGTGCCATGAGCTGTACCTGTCGATTCATGTCCCTAAGCGACGAATGCCGGCGTGGGTCACTCGAGATTTCCAAATTTGCCATGGCTTCACCTGACGCTTCAGGTCCGTACCTGGCCGCACTTGATGCTGCGGAGCGGCACCTGTCCGACGACTCTTGATGCAATCGCGTTGCCAAGCGGCGACTACGGCCCCGGCCGCCATCGTCGCCGGACAGGTGTCTGATCCCTCCGCAGAGCCCCATTCGCGGGAGACTTCGCTACTCGCCGGCCGCATGGAGAACGGTCTCGTTTGGTCGGCGCGATGCCGAAAACGAAAAATGCTGGCCGGCTGCCGATGAAGACTACGGCGCTCGTCTGTCAGCGTGTGTCGGCCCTAACAGAAGCGGGTCTGACAGGATGTGTCGGACGACCGAGAATTGTGATTCGTATTCGAGAAATCGGGCGACCGAAGTGATGACTTCGGCACAAATAAAATTTGAAATTGCGCGATGTTAGGGTGGGGAATGAGGCAAGAATCGGCAACGAGCGCTACTTCGTACCTCGATGGTACTTCGCGGCGGTCTCGGCGAGTTCGTGGGCGATTTCGGCACGAAGCCACTCGGGGCGGATCACCTCGGCCTGCGGGCCGAATCCAAGAATCCACCGTTTGAACTCGATCACATCGGAGAGGCGGAAGGTGGCGATGAGCTCGTCGGTTGCGGCTGCGTTTGACTCAAAGAGGGCTTCTTCTTCTCGCAATACGGAGAGTCTCTGGGTCTCGTGCCAGACGCGCTCTTCGACGAGTGCGGCGCCGGCCCCGGTAAAGCGCACGGCGATTTCCACCGGCTCCGACGATGCCTGCATGATGCCGAAGCTCGCGCGGAACTGATCCTCCAGTCGAAAGTCATTGGGGCGACTGAAGGGTTGCGCCGTCGCAACGGCTTCGCGGATTCGGGCGATCTTGAAAACGCGCAGGGCCTCGGCGCGGTGGGAATGGCCGACGAGGAACAGATCGTCGTCGTAGAGAACCAGGCCGTAGGGATCGCAGCGGGTGACGTATTCCTCGCCGCGCCAGACACCGCGGTAGGTGATGTCGACGCAGATTTCCTGACTGATTGCATCATGCAGAAGGCGGACCATGTCGGCCCTTGTGGAATAATCGGTCCGTGCCGCGCGGCGGACATGAAGGGTCTGATCCAACTGGGAGAAATGCTCCATGGCCGCGCGGGGGATGGTCTTGCGGATCTTCTCCAGCAAGCTCTGGAGTCCTTCGGCGAGATGGGTGCCGGCAAGGGGCGCGAGCATTTCCTCCGCGAGATGGAGCGAGACGGCTTCGGTCAGACCGATGACCAGCGGTCCACTGCGGAAGAAATCGTGGGGCATGCGCCAGTAACGCTTGTTGAATTCACTATCGTCGTGCTCGACCGGGAAGCCGAGTTCCTGGAGGACTTCGAGATCGCGCTGGATGGTGCGATCACTGACGGCGAAGCGATCCGAAAGTTCGCGCAGGGGGATTCCCTCGCCGCGCGTCTGGAGGGCACGAAGCAGTTCCCATTGTCGGAGGAGTTGGTCGCCTCGTGCCATGAGACCTCCTGGGGAGTATTGCCGGGTCATCCTGCCTGTGCCGCTATGGCGACACGACCTGCTTGCATGATAACGCTCTCGGGCGTGGAGTAAAAACCATGATTGCGAATGCGCCGCGAGGATGCATCGCTAAAGGCGGAGCCGGGGAGGGGATGCTTCTTGCGTGATGGTTCGCGGGAGGACGAAGCGGCGCGGGCGGCGTACAATGAGGCGTACAAACTATCACGGGTCGGGGGAAGGCGGGCAGCCATGACAGGCAATCCTACGCTGGATAACAAGGTCTATCAGGTCGATGAGGCGCGACGGCTGAGCATGCGCGATCTGCTGGACTACTTTCTGCAGCTCGGCCGCATGAGAGTGTCTGACCTGCACATTAAGGTGGGCCTGCCACCGGTGTATCGTGTCGACGGCCAGCTTCAACGGATGCGCGGGGCACCGATCGACGCGGCCACGGCGGAACTGCTCGTGAGCAGTCTGCTGAGCCCGGGCGAATTGCAGCGGCTGAAGGATCATCGCTCGTGCGACAGTTCCTGCTTTACGGACAAGCTGCAATTTCGATTGAACTGTTTTCATGATACGAACGGCGTCGCGATTGCCGTACGGGCACTCGAATCCACGCCGATGCCGGTTGAGGAGATCGGCTTCCCGAACAACATCTGGCGCGACATCGTGAATCGCCAGCATGGGCTGGTGTTGGTGACCGGCATCACCGGTGCAGGCAAGTCGACGACGATTGCGTCGCTGATCGACCGGATCGCGGCGACGCGGCCTTGTCGGATCATCACCCTGGAAGACCCGGTGGAGTATCGGCTGACGAGCAAGGCGGCGGTGATTTCTCAGCGAGAGGTGGGACGCGACGTGCCGAGTTTTGAGCGGGGTCTGCGGGATTGTCTGCGCGAAGACCCGGACGTGATCTTTGTCGGAGAGATGCGCGATCGGGACTCCGCGTCGTGGACGCTGACCGCGGCTGAGACGGGGCACCTGGTGTTTTCGACACTGCATACGCGCGACAGCCGTGGTACGGTGACGCGCATTCTCGATCTGTTTCCTTCGAATCAGCAGGATGAAGTGGCGAGCCAGCTTTCGCTTGGGCTGGGGGCGATTATCTGTCAGAAGTTGATCCCCAAGGCCTCGGGTGAGGGGCGCGTCGTGGCGATGGAGGTTCTGAACAACATCTACGCGGTAGCGAATCAGATCCGACTCGGCAAGGTGGAGCAGCTTTACTCGCTGCTTCAGACGCGAACGAAGGACACGCCGGAGGAGCGGATGACCACGCTGGAGCGTTCCCTGGCGATTCTGGTTCGCCGTGGGCAGATCACGCCGCTGGAGGCCGAGAAGTGGGCGAACAATCCACAGGCGTTTTTGGAGGAGATGCAGCGGATGTAGCTTCCGCAACCCCGTTAGGGTAGCGCCGTTACTATGGCACTTGAACTGTGGAAAAATCGATATACAAATCTCGCATCAACCTGAAGACGACTGAAACTCAAGGCGATGCACTTTGAGCGATCTCGCGCCATCGATCCGAGCTACGGATTAAGATTGCTACGGTTCTACGGGCACTGCATCTTCAGGCACAATAAAGATATCCGTGCCGCGAACGCGGGAACAGGTGCTGCAATTGCATCTGGAGCCACCTTGTGCAAATTCCTCACATCTACAGGCGCATTCGTAACCGGCGGGACAGACCTTACATGCTTCACAAAGCCCGATTCCCGCAGTGCAATAACACGTGGCGCCCGAACATTGCTGAGCTGACTGGGACAATGCCGCCGCTGCTGCTCCGTTCGAAGTCGGTTCCAAGACTGTTTCAGACAAACTCATTTTTAACTTCAATACCTGTTTCACACCGTCAACGCCCGTCTCGAGTTCACCCGTAGTAGCGTCATAATCAAGTTCGAGATAACCGACAATGTGATAGGCCGCTGAACACATCGCGGCCTGCGCGACAGGCCGCTCAGGAAATTGATGAAGTACCTCGCCATTCGTAGCCGCCTGGTAGAACCCGACCTTATTGTCTTTCTCCACCAGGCTTAACCCAGCAACGTTGGTCTCGAAAGCGACTGTCAGCTTATCCCCGATTTCAACAATGATGAGACCATCCGCTCGAATCCATACGACTCCCAGACCGTGGTACGGCAACTCGACATCGTCAAACAACACACTGGCAGGAGGAGCGGTCGATGCGTCCGCGGATGCGGCGATAGGGCGCAACCCCCAAAATATAGAACTCGCGGCGATGCACGCCAACGCGACGATCCACAACGATTTGTGTCGTCTCATGACAATTCTCCTTTTTGAAGTGGCGCCCAATATGTGCCGTTGAAGCCCAAACGACCCTTGAACAAGTTACGCTACCGACACACAAGCGCGGATCATATTCCCCCCACCACTGGCGAGTCAATACATCTGTCGCAGTTTTCTTGGTTATTTTTCGACTGTCCGAGCGTGGGGAGGGGTGTTTCTACGGGGGCGCATCGTGGCGGCCGGGAGTTCCCGTGCGGGCTGGCACGTCGTGGACAGATCACGCCGCTGGAGGCGGAGAAGCTTCCGCAACCCCGTTGGGTTAGTGCCTTTGTTATGGCACTCAAACCCAGGGTAGGTCGCCTCGGCGACCAACCCTGGGCTGGAGGTCGCGGCCCCTTTGGGGCCGAAGCAGCATTCCGCGATGGCACCTTTTGTCGATTGTGATATACCCTCGCTGGCGATTCGAGATGCTGCGATATTCCCTCGCTGGCGCTTCGGGCTGGTTCAGATACGCACTCGGCAGCGATTGGGGTTGGTATACGGCAGCAATGGGTTGGTTCATGGCGCCTCGTGGGATCGTGGGTTCGTGGCCTTTCGGCGTTTTCGCTTCTTGTCGAAGGGGATGGTGAGGTGGTATTCGCCGCCTTCCATTTCGCTTTCCACGGCGTAGCCGCACTTGTGGAAGATGCGGAGCATCCCGGTGTTGTCCACGAGGACGTCGGCGGTGAAACCGGCGATGCCGCGCTCGCGGGCCGCTTCGACGAGCGTGCTCATCAAGCGCGTGCCGATGCCCTTGCCCTGATAATCATCGCGAACCAGAAAGGCCGCGTCGGCGAAATTCGTCCGCGGGTCTTTCACGTAGTGGGCGATGGCGATCATCTCGGCACCGGACTCGGCGGCGTCGGTCAGGACGACGAGGGCCATGTCGGCGTCGTAATCGACGCGGAGGAATGCCTGGAGCTTTTCGTGCGGCATCGCCTTGATCATGCGGAAGAAACGATAGCGGATGGAATCCGGCGAGAGCTTGTAGAACATGTCCCGCAGCATCGGCTCGTCGGTCATCTTCAACGGGCGCATGAAGGCCCTGGCGCCCTCCTTCAACTCGATCCAGCGTTCCAGACCTTCCGGGTACTCCGGCGTGCGGAACGGCAGCTCAATCTGATCTGAGTAGACGATGTTGCGTGACTTGGCCTCGGCCAGCAACCACGGGCGAAATCGTGGATCGGCAATCTGGATAAGCGCCATCGCCCTTTCGCGGATGGTTTTGCCGTGGAGATAGGCCGTGCCGTACTCGGTGACGACGTAGTGGACGTCTCCGCGGCTCGTCACCACGCCGGCGCCCTGCTTGAGGTAGGGCACAATGCGGGAGATGACGCCGCCGCCGGCCGTTGCAGGCAGGGCAATGATCGGCTTGCCACCTTTGGATCGGGCGGCGCCGCGGGTGAAGTCGACCTGGCCGCCGATGCCGCTGTAAAACATCGGCCCGAGGGAATCGGCGCAGACCTGGCCGGTGAAATCGACCTCGATAGCGGAGTTGATGGATATCATCTTGTCGTTCTGACAGATGACGAAGGGGTCGTTGACGTACTCGGTCGGGTGAAACTCGATCATCGGGTTGTTGTCGATGAAGTCGTAGAGCTTGCGCGAACCGATGACAAAGCTGGCAACGATCTTGCCGCGGTGGAGCGTTTTCTCGGTGTTGTTGATGACGCCCTTCTCGACCAGGGGGATGATCCCGTCGCTGAACATTTCGGTGTGGATGCCGAGGTTCTTGAACTCGGTCAGATAGTGCAGCACGGCGTCGGGGATCGTGCCGATGCCGAGTTGAAGCGTAGCGCCGTCTTCGATGAGGTTGGCGATGTGGTGGGCGATGCGCTGAGCAATCTCATCGGGCTCGCCCTGGACGGACTCGAGGATGGGTCGATCACTGGGAACGATCATGTCGATGTCGCGCACGTGGATGAAGCAATCGCCCAGGCAGCGCGGCATCTGCTCGTTGACCTCGGCAATGACGATCTGCGCCGTTTCCGCCGCGGGCTTGACCACGTCGGTGGAGACACCGTAACTGCAATAGCCGTGTTCATCGGGCGTGCTGACTTCGATGAGGGCTACGTCGATGACCACGCGGCCGGTGCGGAAGAGCGCGGCGATTTCCGAGAGGAAAATGGGCGTGTAATCGGCGCGGCCCTCTGAGATAGCCGAGCGGACATTGGGGCCGATAAAGAAGGCGTTATGGCGGAAGCGGTCGCCGAAGCGCGGCTCGGCATATGTGGCAACGCCGAGCGTCATGATGTGGACGATTTCCGTGTCAGCGATGTCCTCGCGCGCCGCCAGGGCCTCCACGAGCGTCTGAGGTTCACCGGCGCCGGAACCGACGAAGACGCGCTGGCCGTGTTGGATAACGGAGACCGCTTTTTTCGCGGACGCGATCTTGTCGGCGTATCGTTCCTGCCAGGGTGTGATCTCACGACGGGAGGTGTCATTCGGTTTCCGCTCTGGTTCGGTGGCCATTTCGAACATTGTCATCCGCCTTTCGGGATCGTTCAACCAATTCGATGCACTAAAAGCTGATCCTTGTCCGGATTCCGAGGACGATTACGTCATCCACACCGGAGCCGATTCCCGGGCTGGCGATGTATTGAAAATCCGGCGTGATGGCCAGCCATTTCGTCACCTGGATCGAGTAGTACACCTCGAAGCCGGTTTCGGCCTCTGCGTAGCGATTGACCTTGTCGTTGTACGTACGCGAGGGAATAGATTGGAATACGCCTACGCCGAGCACGTCGTCGTTGCGCGTCGGCACAAGACCGCGATACTCCAGCCCTGTGGACCAGAAGTTCTGCACGCGATTAATGTCGCCGTGGCGAAAGCCATAGCGGCCGAACCACCCGAGGCCCTGTTCGTCGCGATCATTTTCACGATAAAGCTTCTGGTCGAAGCTGGCGTAGAAGCCCACATCGTCGCCGCGTTGTCTGATGTACGCAGGATCGGTTTCGGGCGGTGCGAAGACGGCACGAGGGCGCGGATCGTAAACCATGCCGAAGCGGTAATTGCCGGTGAGCGGTTTGCCGCCGATCAGCGAAGGAGGCGATACATGGAATGCCGGCTCCGTGAACCAGACGAAACGCGCCGGACCGTGAAAGGCGGTGGAGAATCCAGGCTTGAACAAAACGGAATTCGCATCGCCCACTCCGGTGACGAAACTGAACCAGGAAACCGGCCTGGCGAACAGGTAGGCGCCGAGACCGATGTTGAGCGGAAGGAGCGGGTTGTTGTCCAGCGCCTGATTCATGAACTGTTTGTCTTCGACGTTGGCGTAGGCGTTGCGATCGACGATGGTCTGGTAGTCGAGAAAGCCGACGGTCAGAGACAGGGTGTTTCGGATGATTGACTGCTCGTACCAGAGCTGATCAACGTGCAGATGACGGTCACCGTCGAGATCGTCGGCCACTTCCCAGAGCGAGCCCGTCCAAGGGTTGACGCCTGCGCCCCATTGACGGCGAAAGTGGCCCAGCAACTTGCCGCCGGGAATGAAGCCGAGTCGGTCGAAGTCCACGGTGAGGAACCAGTCGATGGTCGAGCCGTGCTTGCCGCCGGTGTTCAGGCCGCCCTTGGCCATCCATTGATAGGTGTCGTTGTAAAAGAACTGCGTGGTGACACCGAGGTCATCGAGGTAAAGGCGCGCGCCGAGCCAGTCGCCGGTCGCGTAAGGTGAATCGAGTGCCAACGGCGCATATTTCGATTCCGGCCAGACGAAGTCGGGCCGCGTCGCAGGTTCGTCGTCTGCGTCGGGCAGGGTTTGCGAATCGTCCTTCGCTCCGCGCGTCGTCGGCTGCGAAGATTGCGATTGCGCGAAGAGAGGCGGCGCGGCGAAGAGGCAGGCGGTGAGGATCGCGGCCACCGGAAGCCTGGCATTCCGATGACGACGATGAACCGACTGCTGGATCGCATGGCGTGGCATTTGGTGAACCCGGTTTGGCGACAGGCCGCACTGGCCC
Source organism: uncultured Planctomycetaceae bacterium (assembly GCA_964385225.1). Lineage (GTDB taxonomy): Bacteria > Planctomycetota > Phycisphaerae > UBA1845 > UTPLA1 > UTPLA1. The sequence continues at coordinate 36,365 of CAYLOE010000005.1, read as the reverse complement.
TGTCTGTATTAGGTAATGTGGGCACGTTTCATGCCAACCGTTGATTAATCCGCAATGAAATCTTCGGGCAGGCCCGATCGTAAGCTGTTTCATGGTATGATGTTGTCACAAACCTGGATTGCATAGCCGTCAGCTCGTTCCAACTCGGCCCTGTCCTGAAGACAGCGGTCCACTCGGAGTGCGGACCTCCGGTCCGCCGCGTGGGCGAGACGCCCGCACTCCCCAGAATCGGCGACTTACATTTTTCCGGTTGCGGCGCGGCCGCATGACGACTCCGGGATGTGGCAATGAACTTGCTGGGTGGGCAAATTGTCCGGCTGGTGGTGGAATCTACGATTACAGTGCCCCGCCCCACCGTATCCGGTCGGAGCAACTTGTCGAAGGGAGTCGTCTATGTCGGCTCATGCACACATGCACCGCCTGCACCCTCTGCTGATTGCGTTGATTATTCTGGCGCTGCTGCTGATCGGATGGTCAGTGGCGGGCTGTCTTGATTCGCCGCAATCGAGCTATCAGCGTCGCCTGGATGACACCGGCCGTCCGGCGCTGCATGCGATACACAAGGAACGGCTGCGCGAGATCATGGCGGACCTTAGTCGACTGACTTTTGAGCGAATGCCGCAGGAGATGGATGCGCGGACGATTCGGGATCGCGACCTTCGAGAACTTGTGGCCGTGGCGGATGCGATGGCGGCGGATGCGCGGGCGATACCTGACGCGCTCCACGATGTACGCATCAGCGAGGAGGATCGCCGGGTGTTCAACTCGTTCGCGGACAAGCTCTACGTCGAGGCGACGGAGATGGCGGCGCAGGCGCGCGATCGTCGGCTGGATGACGTGCAGCGTACCATGCAGGAGATGATCACGACGTGCAACGCATGCCATAGCTCGTTTCGGATACTGCCGCGCGCGGGGGTTACGAATTGAGCGATTGATTCGGGTGGATGGCGCGAGGCCGGCGGAATGCCATTCGTCGGCCTCTGTCGATTCTTCGCGCGCTACTGCGTGCGGACGAGTTGCTTGAACTGGTCGCCGCGGTCTTCGTAGTTTCGGAACCAGTCGTAGCTGGCGCAGGCGGGTGAGAGCAGGACGACATCGCCGGGCGCGGCGTGGCTGCGGGCGAGTTTCATGGCGGAAGTGAAATCCTCGGCCCGTTCGATGATCGGCGACTTGCGGTCGCCGCGAGCGTTCTGGATGGCGACGGCGAGCTGTTCGCGCGTCTGGCCGATGCAGACTGCGGCCTTTGCACGGTCCGCGATCGCGCGGCCCAGCTGCGTGAAATCGCTGCCCTTATCGCTGCCGCCGACGAGCATGACCACGCCGCTGTCGAACGCGGCGAGAGAAGTCATGGCGGCCTCGGGAGTGGTTGCCTTGCTGTCGTTGTAATAGCGAACGCCGGCGACCTCGCGGACAAACTCCAGCCGGTGCGGGAGGCCGGCGAATTCGGACAGTGCCGCCAATGCGACATCATCCGCCGCGCCGAGAATCCGTGAGACCGTCATCGCCGCGGCGGCGTTCATCAGGTTGTGTAATCCCGGCAGGCATAGGCGGGCGTGGACGCGATCTTCACCGGGGGCGGCGGCGCCGGCTGAAAGGGACCTGGGCCGCGCGAGTCGAATTAAGCGGGCCTCTCGATCGACTCCGAATCGCCAGAGCAGCGGCCGCCTTGCCCAATCGCCGGGGAAGCTTCGCAAATCCTCTTCCAGCGGCATGGCCAGGTGATCGTCGGGCGACTGGTAAGAATAGATATTGGCCTTCGCCTCGGCGTAGGCCTGCATGGTGCCGTGGCGATCGAGATGGTTGTCGCGCAGGTTGGTGATGACGGCGACGTGCGGGCTCCTGCGAATCTGCCCCGCGTCTTCGAGTTGGAAGCTGGAGAGTTCCAACACGACGATGTCATGCTCGCTGATCGACGGCAGATCATCCAACAAGGATTTGCCGATGTTGCCGCCGAGCCAGACGTTGCCGTACCTCCACGTCGGCGAGCGCCGCGCCTGATCCAGCACGGCGCCGATCATTGCCGTCGTCGTGCTCTTGCCGACGGTGCCGGTGATGCCGATGACACGTCCGCGGCACCGATCCAGGAAGAGGTTCATCTCGCTGGTCCACGGAATGCCCCGTGCCACGGCTGCCTTGAAGAACGCGGACTTCGTTTTATCCACCGCCGGGCTGACGACGAGCAACTCGCAGCCGTCGAGGTCGGCTTCGTCGTGGCCGCCGAGACGTCGCGTCAGTTCCAGGTCTCCCAGTTCGCGAAGACTTTCGGCGAGCTTCGCTTCATCCGCCAGATCCGTCACCAGCACACGAGCGCCCTGTGCGCAAAGCCAGCGAGTCACGCCGATCCCCCCGCCGAATCGGCCGAGGCCCATGACGATGATTCGCTTCCCCGTGAACTCACCTGGCATGATCGACTCCATTCGATGCTCGACTCTGCAAGTGTCCCGACGGCTCCTGACCGGTGATACTGCGATACCGTGTTTCTATCGGTTGCTTGCCTGCATGGCGATATCGCCGCGCAGGTAGGCGCCTTCGAAGTGGATCAGCTTTGTCGCCTCGTAGGCCCGGGATCGCGCCTGCTGGATGGTATCGCCCAGTGCCGTGACGCCGAGCACGCGGCCGCCGGCGGTGACGATCTGTTCCTCTTTCATCGCCGTGCCGCTGTGGAATACCTGAACATCGGACAAAGCGCTTGCTTCATCGAGACCGGCGATTGCGTGGCCCTTTTGATAATCTCCGGGATAGCCGCCGGAGGCCATGACCACGCAGACGGCAGCGCGGCGGCTCCACTGCAGGTCGATCTGATCGAGTCGGCCGTCGAGCGTTGCCTCGATGGCGTCGAGCAGATCGCTCTCCAATCGCATGAGGATCGGCTGCGTCTCCGGGTCGCCGAAGCGGCAGTTGAATTCCAGCACTTTCGGGCCGGCCGTGGTCATCATCAGACCTGCGTAAAGGACGCCGCGATACACCACCTCATCGCGCCGCAGTGCGTCGATCACCGGCACGAAGATGTCGCGTTCGATCGTGGCCAGGTCGGTCTCGGTGAGCGATATCGTCGGGCTGAAGGCGCCCATGCCGCCGGTATTGGGACCGGTGTCGCGCTCGCCGAGGCGCTTGTGGTCGGCGGCGGATTCAAGGAGGTAGATGTTCAGGCCGTCCACGAAGGCGAGGACGCTGACTTCCGGCCCGGTGAGCATTTCCTCAATGACAATTCGCCGGCCGGCATCGCCCAGCTCGCGGCGGACCATGAGGCGTTCGAGTGTCATTAGCCCGTCACTTGGATCGGGATGAACAAAGACGCCCTTTCCCTTGGCCAGACCCGCGGCTTTGATCACAATGCCTTCATCGCGCGTGGAGACGTAATGTCGGGCCATGTCGTAGCCGCTCTGGAAGTCGGTGTAGCTCGACTCATCGCGGCCTTTACCGGCTTGCCGGGCTTGAGCGATTTCCTGCGATGTCGGGCCGAACAATCTCGCTTCAGCCGTGGGTACGCCTGCCTCGCGCATGAGCTGCTTGGCGAAGGCCTTGTCGCCTTCCAGTCGCGCTGCGGCCGCCGAGGGGCCGAAGCAGCGCAGACCGGCGGAGGTGAAGCGGTCAACGATGCCTGCGCAGAGCGGCTCCTCCGGTCCGACGATGGCCAGGTCGATCGATTGCTTCTTTGCGAAGGCGAGCAAGCCGTCGATATCTTCCGCGGCGATGAGGACGCTTTGCGCGTGCTGCGCCGTGCCTGCGTTGCCCGGCGCGCAGTAAAGCGCAGGCCGCCGTGATGACTGCGCCAACTTCCAGCAGAGGACATGCTCCCTGCCGCCGCTGCCGATGACGAGAACTTTCATCCCTCTTGTCGTCCTCCGCGATAAATGACACGCTCCGGAAAGGACCCGGGCCTTTCGAGCCGGTGCACGGACGTCCTCCAGACACGCGAAGCGTGCGGGCACCGTGCTTGAGATCATACGAGCAAGGGGCTTGTCTGAAAACTCGACGTTCCTGCAACGAGACTCAGGCGATCGAGGCGTTCCGCTCGCACTCCAGCGCGCGTGGGAAGGGGATGTTGTTCTCTTTGTGAACATGCTGATGCATGTCGGCTTCGAGCTGGTCCAGGCCGTCGAGCAGAGCGCGGAAAGTGTTGCAGGCATCCGCGGGTGGGGTGTATTGATTGGTCAGGAATCGCATTTTTTCCAGGGCGCTTCCGGCGCTGTCGTGTTCAGCTTCCATTACCTGAATCGGGCCGGCGATACTGCCGCAGTGAAAGGCCTGCGAGGATACGGATGACTCGATTTGTCGGATGAGGGGAAAGAGAATCTGCTCTTCCTTCATCATGTGGGATTCGAGCTCCTCGCGAAATGCCATGAAGACCGCGCGGCACTCGATCATATCCGGATGCCGTTGCCCGTGAGCGCGAACGACGCGATCCAGGAATCCGGCAAGTCGGGGCAGTTCCTCGCGCAGGTAGGCGTGGTGCGACTCTACAATGTGATTCGCCAGTTCACCGAGGGGTGAGGTTGACCAGTCGTGCAAATCGGAGTGTCGCGATTGCTGCTCGGCCCGTGTCAGTGCTGCGAGGACAACTTCCGGTTCGACGCCGCGATTGTGACACGCTTCGACCAGCGGTTTTTTTCCGCCGCAGCAGTAATCAATGCCGAATTGCTCGAAAATACGAGCTCGGCCGGGGCGTTCGACGACGAGTTGTCCGACTGTTGCGTTGAGATTGATCGCGGTCATTTTCCTGCTTACCTTTCGATTCTGTGAGAGATTGTTTATTTCATGGCGTACTGAGAACTTTTCGTCGACTTGATTGGTCCTCCCGCGCAGTTGCATCGTGATCGACCGGTCCCTGGAACGACCATCCTGTTTTCAGGCCGAGGACAAACCACCCAAGCGACATGACACCGATTGCGAAGATCGTGTCGCCCATCACTCGCGACCATCGAAGGGCGTTCATCAACGGCGTCTGAAGGAACTCCGCCGATCGGGCATACCACATGCCGTGCTCAATGCTGGCCCATGTCTGCATGAGTCCGACGGGCAACAGACTGACCGTAACCATCAGGAACAGGCCGATGTTGATGGCCCAGAATGCAAGCGAGAGCGTGCCGGTCCGCCAGGGCCTTCTGACGGCCAATCCCTTGAGGCAAAAGAGCATCAGCCCGATGCCGAGCATTCCATAAACGCCGAAGAGCGCCGCATGTGCGTGTACAGGTGTCGTGTTCAGGCCCTGCATGTAGTAAAGGGCAATGGGCGGATTGATGAGGAAGCCGAAAAGCCCGGCGCCCAGGAGATTCCAGAAGGCGACGGCAACAAAGAAATAGATGGGCCACTTGTACGCGCTGACCCACGATCGGGCACGACTAAGCGTCAGATTCTCGTAGGCCTCGAAGCCGATCAGGACCAGAGGCACCACTTCGAGGGCGCTGAAGGTGGCGCCAAGGGCAAGGATCGCGGTCGGCGTACCGGTGAAATAGAGATGATGAAACGTTCCGATGATGCCACCGGAAAGGAAGATCGTGGTAGAGAAGAGCACGGCCGCAGTGGCTGTCGCGGTGCGCAGCAGGCCCATCCGTGTAAAGAGGAAAGCGATCACGACGGTCGCGAAGACCTCGAAGAATCCTTCAACCCACAAGTGTACGACCCACCAGCGCCAATACTCTGCAATGGCAAGATGCGTCTGGCGTCCCCACATGAGCCCCGCACCGTAGAACAGTGCAATCGCCGCCGAGGCGATGAAGAAGAGCGCCAGCAGATGTCGATGCTCGCTGGGGCGAGTCAGGGCCGGCCACATGGCGCGTCCCATCAGAAACAGCCAAAGAAACAACCCGACCAATAGAAAGATCTGCCAGAATCGTCCAAGATCGACATACTCGTAGCCTTGGTGGCCGAACCAGAAGCCCGCCTCGTAACCCAGCCGCTGCTGAACCGAGAACCACTGCCCGGCCATCGAGCCGGCAACGATCACAAGAAGACAGACAAACAGGAAGTTGACACCCAACCGTTGGAACTTCGGTTCGTATCCCGAAACGGCCGGCGCCATGAACAGGCCGGTAGCAAGCCATGCCGTGGCGATCCAGAAGATGCCGAGCTGGGTATGCCAGGTTCGCGTTACGGCATACGGCAGCCACTCCGCGAGCGGAATACCGTAGAAGCCCGAACCCTCGACTCCGTAGTGCGCCGTGACGGCACCCAAGCCGACCTGAGTCACGATGAGTGCTGCGACTACCCAGAAGTACTTGAGCGTTGCCTGCATGGACGGTGTGGGATGGAGTGCCAGGAGCGGGTCCTGCTCGGGCACCCTATGCTCGGGCTCCTCCTTATTTCGCTGAATCGCAAAATAGCAGGCCAGCGCTGCAATCCCTGCAAGCAGCAGCACGACGCTGACGATCGACCAGATCACGATCGCACCGGTCGGTAGGTTGCCGATCAATTCATCGGGCGGCCAATTGTTCGTATACGTGAAATCGCTTCCGGGCCGATTTGTCACACATGCCCATGACGCCCAGAAGAAGAAGGCATTCATCGCCACCTGCCGCTGCGGATCCTTGATCGTGCTGGCAGGGATGGCATAGGCGAGGCGCAAGGCTTCGAGTTCAGGATCGGCGCCGAATAGTGCCGTGTAGTGGGCACTGACCTCCGCAATGGCTGCCGCGCGATCCTCAGAGATGATCAACGATCTGGTCTGAGGATCGTAGGTGTTGCTCCGTAGCTCACGCTGAAGTTGACCGCGCAGAGCGCCCTGTTCGTCGGGCTGCAAATCGTCGTACGGCTTCCCGTATTCCCGCTGCGACCAGTTAGCCAGCAGCGCGAGGGCCTCGCGGTGCAGCCAGTCGGCGGTCCAGTCCGGCGCGACGTAGGCCCCGTGGCCCCAGATGCTGCCGACCTGCTGCCCTCCCATCGATTGCCAGACGTTCTGACCGTCGCGGATCTGAGATGCTTCGAAGAGCACTTCGCCATTGTCGGTCATGATGCGTTCAGGTATCGGGGGCGCCTGGCGATAGATTTCGCGGCCGTAGTAGCCGAGTACGATGAATGAACCAATTAAGACGAGCGTGAGGGAGATCCAGAGTCTTCGATTCTTCATGCTACCGCTCCATTGCCTCTAAATTGCTTTCAGAAAAGACATTATGTCGATGCTTGTGGGCCAATATAATATATACCTAGACATCTAGGTTGACAATATGAATGTATCGTGTAAAATCTGGATGTCAAGGGATAGATTTAATCTATCTGACGTTTACAAATGAGCGATTCTGAGGCGCGCGCAGGAAGTCGAACCGTAGCAAGAGTAACCAGCAAACAGAAACTTGCGTTGTCGTGATCTCTCAAACCGCCGAATACGCCCTTCGCGCTATCGTATGGCTTGCGAGCCATTCCGATTCCCGTGTCGGCACTACTACCATGGCGAAGGCGACACGCGTCCCGCCCGGCTACTTGTCGAAGGTATTGCAGGCGTTGGCACGTGGCGGTCTCGTCGAATCGCTCCCAGGCCGCAAGGGCGGCTTTCGTCTTTCCCGACCAGCTAATCGGCTTTCCGTTCTCGAAGTGATCAACGCAGTCGACCCGATTCAACGGATACGAAGTTGTCCTTTGAAACTGGAATCACACGGCACAAACCTGTGCCCTCTGCATCGGAAGCTGGACACCGCCATGGCCGATGTCGAACGGGCCTTTGCGGATTCGACGATTGCCGATCTGCTGAGCGATCCAACCGGCAGCCCGCCGCTTTGCGAGGTCGGCGATGCGCATTCGCGATCCGACGATCCCGCCAGACCAACCGCGCCGATCTCGCTCCGAACCACCTGCTGAGTTGAAGCAGCAACGCGCACGGAAGTAGAGTATTCGTGGGCTCCAGAACCACGCTGCAACTTTCAACCACGCTCGCCTGTCAGCGCAAGGCAGCCGCCAGAAAAGGCCGCCGGCCCAGGCGGTATTGCCACTAGACCGAGGCGCTGCTAGATTGTGGATGTCCTGCCGCGGATGCATCCGCCTCCTGCGGCCCCACGCGGGTGTAGCTCAATGGTAGAGCACCAGCCTTCCAAGCTGGACGTTGCGCGTTCGAGTCGCGTCGCCCGCTGTCATGTTAGGTGTCGCACGGTCTCGCACCCTATCGCTTTTACCCGCATGAATAGCCGCTTTCGTCGAGTGTCCATTGCTTGACACCGAACAACCGCTTGCGGAGCCGTGCGAAGCCGTGCGGAGTGTTTTTGAGCCGTTTCGCACCCCACTTGCTGTAGGTATTGCTGTAGGTGAATTGTTGCCGCTTCGGGCGTTCAGCGTGCCGGTTGCGGCCAGTCGCTCCCGCTCCACTTCCACCGCCGGTAGGCGCTCGATTGCCGCCGCCGTGTCGCTCAGCCCAAGTGGCGGATGGCGCTGGATCAATTGAAACACGCCATCGGCAACGGCGTGCGGTTCTGGTTCGTCACCTTCGACGAGGACTACGGCAAGGCGCCGCAGTTCTGGTTCGAATTGGATGCCCTGGGCCAGCAGGCCATCGGCGAAGTGCCGAAGAACTTCCATGTCTTCGCCAAGCGGCCGGCCTGTCGATCCCTGCAAAGGGCTCACGGGTCCAGGCGCGTGGACCATCTCTGTCGATTCAGTCCGCCCTTTCGGAAGCAGCCGTGGCGCCGAGTGACGGTGAAAGAGGCCACCCGCGGACCGATCGTGTGGGAGGTCAAGGCGGTGCGGGTCCATCTGACGGACTCGTCGGAAAAGCCGTCGCGGCCGACCGACCGGCAGTATGGGTTGATCGTGGCCCGCCACCCGGACACGGGCGAGATCAAGTATTTCATCAGCAATGCCTCGGCCGGCGTGTCCTTGGAGGATATGCTGACGGCGGCCTTCGCCCGCTGGCACATCGAGCTGTGGTTCGAGCGGGCCAAGCAGGAGGCCGGTCTCGGTGCGTTCGAGGTGCGCACCTATCGCAGTCTCTTGCGACACGGGTTATGTTCGCGACTGGCGATGTATTTCCTGGCCGCTCAAACGCAGCGGCTTCGGGGGGAAAAATCCGGAGATCACGCTGGAGCAGACGGCCGAGGCGACCAACGCCCTGGCGTGGACGATCTGGAAGCGAACCTGGCGCTCGCCGGATGAGATCGCCGCCCGCTGCGCCTACTACCAGACGCGTAACCGTATCTCATACAAAAGTCGCAGACGAATGGCTCGGCTCAAGGCGAAGAAGCACTGGAAATAGGTAGCGCTGTCATACTAGTTGCCGTGCCGTGACGAGCGAAGTATATCCCATGTAGTTGTCGATCCTCAAGGGACAAACCCTTGGCGGCGAACCGCCCGCGGGGGATTCGGGAAGCGCGCATTTCGGGAGGTATCCGCGGAGAACCGGGAAGGGCCATGAAAGTGAATCGCTCCGTTCCGCATGCATTGGTCATCTGCGCTCTCGCGGCCGTTGCGATCGTTATCGCCGTTGTGGTCCTGCGACGCAGTGAGCCCGGCGCCCCCCTTCAGGCATCAAGCGGAACCGTTCCATCTCCCGCGACGCAGCCGATGGCTCGTTACGTGGGCCGGGCGGCTTGCGCGGAGTGTCACGAGGCGGAAGCACGATTGTGGAGCGGTTCGCATCATGATCTGGCGATGCAGGAGGCCACCGCTGAGACCGTTCTGGGGGACTTCCGTGGCGCGGAGTTCACCTACCACGGCGTCACGTCCAGGTTTTTCCAGAAGGACGGGAAGCACTTTGTTCAAACGGACGGGCCAGACGGCAAGCCGCACGAGTACGAGATTTCATACACCTTCGGCGTCGACCCGCTCCAACAGTATCTGATCGGGTTTCCAGACGGCCGTTACCAGGCGCTGAACGTGTGTTGGGACACTCGCCCGAAGGAAGAGGGGGGTCAGCGATGGTTCCATCTCTATCCCGATGAGAATGTCGACCACAACGACATCCTGCACTGGACCGGTCCGTACCAGAACTGGAATCACATGTGCGCCGAGTGCCACTCGACGAACGTTCGCAAGAATTATGACGCGGCCGCGGATCGCTTCGCCACGACCTGGTCGGAGATCAACGTCTCGTGCGAGAGCTGTCACGGTCCCGGCTCTGAACACGTCGTCCGGGCGCGGGCGGCAAGGAACGGCGCTCGCTACGGCGACGACGCGAGGAATGGTCTCGTCGTTCGTCTCAAGGAGCCGCGCTCGGTTGCGTGGATCATCGATGCGAACACGGGCGTTCCCCGACGAGAGCCGCCGAGGACTTCGCACACTGTGATCGAAATGTGCGCTCGATGTCACTCACGCCGTGGAACATTCCGCGAGGATTACATTCACGGCGGTCTGCTGATGGACACGCACCGCCCGACGATTCTCGCCGATGGGCTTTACGAGGCAGACGGCCAGATCCGGGACGAAGTTTATGAGTACCAATCTTTTCTTCAGAGCAAGATGTTCGCCGCCGGGGTGACGTGCACCGATTGCCATAATCCGCACAGCTTGAAGATGCCCGCCGGGAACACCGTGTGCGCTGCCTGCCATCCGCCGGAGAAGTTCGACACGAGCGCGCATCATTTTCACAAAAGCGGCGGCGGCGGTTCGCAATGTGTGGAATGCCATGCGCCGACGCGTTATTACATGGTCGTTGACGCCCGGCACGATCACAGTTTCCGCGTACCCAGGCCGGATTTGTCCGCCAAGCTCGGCACGCCGAACGCCTGCAACGGATGCCACACCGACCGCACGACGCAGTGGGCGGCCGATGCGGCGGTTAAGTGGTGGGGCACGAAGCGAGCCGACGAGCCGCATTACGGCGAAGCGCTTCATGCAGGTCACGAGACACTGGTTGGGGCCGCTGCGGCCCTTTCGGCGCTGGCGGACGATACCGCGAAACCTGGGATCGTCCGGGCTTCCGCGGTTGCGCTGCTGGACGGTTATCTGGACGCGCGGACCGCGCCGACGCTCGAACGGGCGCTAAAGGACCGCGATCCGATGGTTCGCGCCGCAGGCGTCGCGGCGATTCGCACAGCGCCTCCGATGCCGCTGATTCGCCTCGTGACGCCCTTGCTGAACGACCCGGTCCGGATGGTGCGTATGGACGCGGCACGTGCGCTGGCGGCCGCGCCCGCTCATCTGCTGACGACGGCTCAACAAAACGCGCTTGCACATGGCCTGGAAGAATACCGCCGGGCACAGCTTGTCGACGCCGACCGCGCGGAAGCTCATCTCAATCTGGGCACGCTTCACGTCGATCTGGGGGAACTCGACAAGGCGGAGCGCGAGTATCGAATCGCACTGAAGCTCAGCCCGCGCTTTGCACCGACTTACGTCAACCTCGCCGATCTGTATCGACAGCTTGGACGCGAAGAGGATGCTGAACGAACGCTGCGGACGGGGTTGGAACGCGCGCCGGACGACGCGGCTTTGCATCACTCGCTCGGTTTGTCGTTCGTGCGCCGGAAGGATATTACGGGAGCGCTGCGGCATCTCGCTCGCGCCTCCGAACTCAGGCCCGACTACGCAAGGTACGCATTCGTCTATGGCGTGGCTTTGCAATCGGCGGGCCGGCCCGACCTCGGCCTGGCGGTGTTGAAGGCCGCGCACGAGCGGCGCCCTGGAGACCGTGAGCTGCTGATCGCGCTGGCCACCATGAATCGGGACAGGGGCGATCGGTCCTCCGCGATCGAATTCGCTCGAAAACTGGTGGCGCTGGATGGAGACGAACCTGGCGCCCAGGCGCTTTTGGCGGAGTTTGAGGCCATGCCGCCGTGACGGGAGGACCGACATCGCCGGAATGGGGGGGAAACAGAAGCCCGCCTGTGGCGGCGCGCGGGGACGAGTATGTTGCTCGGCTTCCTTGAAGCGCGGCGCAATACGCCGCCGGACGCGTTCTCGAAGCACGTCGGATTTCTACGCGTGATGACAAGGCAGATGTGGCAGGCGCGTCAACGGCCTGCGAACGATCCTCGATTGGACTCAATGGAGAGTGAAAAATAAACGGTTTACGCATGTATGTAGTGGTAACGGTGTGCGCCGCGGGACTTACGGTTCCGGCCGCGGCGCAGTCGGGCGGCGGCGGCAAGAAGCCCAACATCGTCGTCATCTGGGGCGATGACATCGGCACCTGGAACATCAGCCACAACAACCGCGGCATGATGGGCTACAAGACCCCGAATATCGATCGCATTGCCAGGGAAGGCGTCGGCTTTACCGACTACTACGCCCAGCAATCCTGCACCGCCGGTCGGGCCGCGTTCATCAGCGGCAGCGTTCCGGTGCGCTCGGGCATGACCAAGGTCGGCATGCCCGCCGCGAAGGAAGGCTGGCAAATGACGGACGTCACGATGGCCACGGTGCTGAAGAGCCAGGGTTACGGGACCGGGCAATTTGGTAAGAACCACCAGGGCGACCGCGACGAACATCTGCCCACCATGCACGGTTTCGACGAGTTCTTCGGCAACCTCTACCACCTCAACGCCGAGGAGGAACCGGAGAACCGCGACTACCCGGCCGACATGAAGCTCGCCAACGGAAAGACCTTCCTCGAGACCTTCGGCCCGCGCGGCGTTCTCAAGTGCAAGGCCGACGGCAAGGGCGGGCAGACCGTGGAGGACACCGGTCCGCTGACGAAGAAGCGGATGGAGACCATTGATGACGAGTCCGTGGCCGCCGCCAAGGAGTTCATCACCCGCCATGCCAAGGCCGGCAAGCCGTTCTTTTGCTGGTGGAACGGCACTCGGATGCACTTCCGCACCCATGTGAGGGAAGCGCACAACGGAATCAGTGGCCCGAGCGGCGACGAATACCACGACGGGATGGTCGAACACGACATGCACGTCGGCGAACTGCTGAAGCTGATCGATGACCTCGGCCTCGCCGACAACACCATCGTTCAGTATTCGACCGACAACGGCCCGCACTACAACACCTGGCCCGATGCCGGCACCACGCCTTTCCACGGCGAGAAGAACTCGAACTGGGAAGGCGCCTTCCGTGTGCCTTGCTTCATCAAGTGGCCCGGCCACTTCCCGGCAGGCGTGACACTTAATGGCATTGTGTCCCATGAGGACTGGCTGCCGACGTTTGCCGCTGTGGCCGGTGCGCCGGACATCAAGGAAAAGCTGCTCAAGGGCGGCGTGGAACTCAACGGCCGCACCTACAAGAACACATCGACGGCCACAACCAGCTCGATTACCTCAGCGGCAAGGTGAAGGAGTCGCCGCGTAACCATTTCATTTATCTGGACGATGCAGCCCATGTGGTCGCCATCCGCGTCAGCGACTGGAAGGCCGTGTATGCCGAGAACCGGGCCGACCGGCTCCAGATCTGGAAGGAGCCGTTCGTCCGCCTGCGCGCGCCGGACCTCTACAACCTGCGCCGCGACCCGTTCGAGAGGGCCAAGATCGGTTCCAATACCTACGAGGATTGGTATATCGACCGCGCCTACCTGCTCGGGCCGATGCAGGTCGTCGCCAGCAAATTTCTCATGACGCTCAAGGACTACCCGCCCAGCCAGATACCGGGCGACTGGAGTCTCGAATCGCTGGAGGATCAGATCAAGCGGATGACCACTGGTGGACAGTAAACAATGGGCAGACATGGGGTGCCGTCAGCAATGGCGGCACCCTTTTTTGTGCACTATCTCCAAAAGGTAAGTTCATCATGAAAATCTTCTCCATTGCCTTTACTGCTGCACTGCTGGCGACGACCGCATTGGACGCCGACCCGCTGCCTTCTTGGAGCGACGGCAAGGCCAAACAGTCCATCGTTGAGTTCGTTTCAAAGATTACGACCACGGGTTCGCCGGACTTCGTGCCCGTCGCGAAGCGGATCGCCGTCTTTGACAACGACGGCACGCTCTGGGCCGAGCAGCCGATGTATTTCCAGGTGTTGTTCGTCTTCGACCGCATCAAGGATCTCGCCCCGCAGCACCCGGAGTGGAAGGACAAGGAGCCGTTCGCCTCCGTTCTCAAGGGCGATGTGAAAGCCGCGCTGGCCGGCGGCGAGCACGCGATCATGGAAATGGCCATGGGCACGCACGCGGGCACGACGACCGAGGAGTTCGAGCAGATCGTGAAGGACTGGCTCGCCACCGCGAAACATCCCACGACCAAGCGGCCCTACACCGAGATGGTCTATCAGCCGATGCTCGAAGTGCTCGCCTACCTGCGGGCCAACGGTTTCAAGACCTTCATCGTCTCCGGCGGCGGCATCGAGTTCATGCGCGTGTGGACGGAGAAGGTCTATGGCATCCCGCCCGAGCAGGTCGTCGGCAGCAGCATCAAGACGAAGTTTGAACTCCGCGACGGCAAACCCGTGCTCGTGCGGTTGCCGGAGTTGAACTTCTACGACGACAAAGTCGGCAAGCCGGTCGGCATCCAGGAGCACATCGGCCGCCGCCCCATTGCGGCGTTCGGCAATTCCGACGGCGACCTGCAAATGCTCCAGTGGACGGCTGCCGGCCCCGGCGCGCGTTTCTGCCTCTACGTTCACCATGACGACGCCAAGCGCGAGTGGGCCTACGACCGAGCGTCATCCATCGGCAAGCTCGACAAAGGTCTCGATGAAGCCGCTTCGAAGGGTTGGACGGTAGTGAGCATGAAGGACGATTGGAAGGTGATCTTCCCGCCCCCATCATCCGACGTCACCGCGATCGACATCCTGCTGGAGCCCGACGCCACGATGCTGCGGCATGCCGAGGCCAACAACGCCCGCCTGCTCAAGGTTTACTCGAGCGGCTTCGCCCTGGATGCGACGCACCGGCCGCACATCACGCTGGTCCAGCGATTCGTCCGCACGGCGGATCTCGACAAGGTCTATGCCGCCGCGGGCGAGGTTATCGCCGGGGCCAGCGTGAACGCCATGAAGCTGGAGGCCGTCAAATACTACTACGCCCCGGGCAAGGGCGTCGGCGTTGCGGGCATCTGCGCGAAGCCGACTGCCGAGTTGCTCAAGTTACAGGAGACCTTGATAGCCGCCGTAGCCCCGTTCACGGTGGAGAGCGGAACCATCGCCGCGTTCACAGGAGGGCACGACGACCCCGCGCTCGACGCGATCATGATCGAATACGTTTCGACGTTTGTTCCGAAGTATTCCGGCGCGCATTTCAATCCGCACGTCAGCACCGGCGTTGCCCCCCGGGAATACCTCGACAACTTGCTCGCCGAACCCTTTGAGCCGTACACCTTTTCGCCGGCCGGCGCAAGTGTTTACCAGCTCGGCCCGTTCGGCACGGCCGCGAAGAAACTCCACGGCTGGCAATCAAACCCCTGAGGCGAGCGGCGGGACCGTCGTCAGGATGGAGAATGACAGGAAGCGCGGCTTTGCACTCAACAATTGAGTAACCTTGATATGGACATCATACCCACTTGGGCCTTCTTCGTTGGGACGGTCTTCTTCGTGATGGCTTCCATCGAAGCGGGATACCAATGGGGGAGCGCCGCTCTCCGGCGATCGACGGATGAGAAGGAATCGCCGGTTTCCTCCATCGCCGCCGCCGTCCTTGGTTTGGTGGCGTTCATTCTGGCATTCACCTTTGGGATCGTCTCCGACCGCTATGACGCTCGCAGGGGGCTCGTGCGCGACGAGGCCAACGCGATCCGGACCGCCTACCTGCGATCCGATTTCTTGCCGGAGCCGGACCGCGCCGAGGCAAAGGGCCTGCTCAAGGAATACTTGGAGGCGCGCCTGACTTTGGCTCAGTTCGGCAATTTCGCACAGGAGCGCGTAGACGAACACTCCGCCGACGTGAAACGCGCCCAAGGTTGCCTGTGGAACATGGCGGTCGTGAATGCTCGGAAGGACATGAATTCAGACGTCGCCGCCCTTTACATCGAATCGCTCAACGACGTGTTTGCGATTCACGCTTTGCGGGTGGCCGTGGGGTTTCAGGCGCGGGTCCCGCCAGGCATTTGGGGGGTACTTTTCGCCCTCACGATTCTCGGGATGGCGGGCGTGGGTTACCATACGGGGATTGCGGGATCGAAGAGGTCCATGGCGCGGCCTATCCTTGCCGTTGCCTTCGCCCTGGTGATTGTCCTGATCGCATCGCTGGATCGGCCTGGGGGTTTTGTCAAGGTGACGCAGCAGCCGCTGATCGACCTTCAATCCTGGATGTCCAAGGACGTAGCCGGTGCCGGCCATTCCGCCGCTACGTCCCCCATACCCGGGCCGAGCGCGAACGGGCCTACCATCAGCAGTCGTAATTGATTAGCGGGGTGCCTTGGTTTGCCTGCCTGTTTGGCTGGGCCTCGTGTTTCGCCGCGGATTTTGCCGATATCGTTGATCGATGGCGGAGCCGTCGAATAACACGTCTTGTCCCTGTTGCGCAGAGCATAAGCGGCACATAGCGCGGCTCGAAGCGAGGATCGTTGAGCTCGAATCGATGTCGGAGCGGCGTGTCGTGGAGCTCGAAGCGCGCATCGCCCAACTCGAACGGCTCTTGGAGCAGGCGACGCGGGCGGCCAAGCGCCAGGCCGCGCTGCGTTCGGCGATCATTGCGTCGCAACCGCAGCATCCTCCGCGAAATGCTCTTTGCGAATCCCCAACTTCCAGAGCCGTTCCTTGAGCAGACAATACATGACCGGGACGGTGAAGAGCGTCACCAGTTCCAGGGTCATGCCCCAGACGCTCGGCAGGGCCATGGGGATCATCACGTCTGCGCCGCGGCCCGTGCTGGTCAGCACCGGCATCAGGGCCAGCACCGTAGTCGTCGTGGTCATCAGGCAGGGCCTCACGCGGCGGACACCGGCCTCGATGACGTGGCGACGGATGTCGTCGATGCCGCCGGTTCGTCGTCGGGCGAAGTTCTGATTGAGATATGTGGTGATGATCACGCCGTCGTCGGTGGCGATGCCGAACAGGGCAATGAATCCAACCCATACCGCCGTGCTGAGGTTGTAAGTGCGTAGATTGAATACGTCACGGAGGTTTCGGCCGAAGACCTCGAAGTTGAGGAACCAGTCCTGCGCCGTAGCCCACAGGCCGATGAAGCCGCCCGCCCAGACGACGGCGATGCCGATGAAGACGACGAGCGTGGTGGGCACGGAGCGAAACTGCAAATAGAGGATCAAGAAAATGATGAAGAGGGCCAGCGGGAGCATCACGGACAGCTCCTTCTGGAATCGAATCTGGTGCTCGTAGCTGCCGGCGAATTTGTAGTGAACGCCCGGCGGCACCTCCAGTTCGCCCGATTCCAGTCGATGATCCAGGAGCCGTTTGCACTCCTCGACCACGTCCACTTCGGCGTAGTCGGGCCGCTTGTCAAACAGAACGTAGGAGACGAGGAAGTTGTCCTCGCTCTTGATCTCCTGAGGACCGCGGGTGTACTCGATCGTGGCAAGCTGCGAGAGGGGTATCTGCTCGTCGCCGCTGCCGGGCACGAGAATTCGCTCCATCGCTTCAACGTTGTCGCGGATCTCGCGTGGGTAGCGCACGCGGATGGGGTAGCGCTCGCGTCCTTCGACCGTGGTGGTTGCCCGGATGCCGCCCAGCGCGATCTCGATGACATCCTGCACGTCTCGGATGTTCACGCCGTAGCGGGCCATGCGCTCGCGGTCGATTTCGATCTCCAGGTACGGCTTGCCGACGACGCGGTCCGGCACGACCGCCGCCGGCTCGACGCCGGGGACCTCCTTGAGCATCTCGGCGATCTGGTAACCGACCTGCTCGATTTCCTCGAGACTGTGGCCGTAGACCTTGACGCCCATGGGAGCGCGCATCCCGGACTGCAGCATGACCAGCCGCGCAGAGATGGGCTGAAGGAAGGGTGCGCCGGTGACACCGGGAAACTCCGCGGCCTTCTGCACCTCGTCCCAGATGTCTTTAGCGGTTTTAATGTGGTCGCGCCACTGGCGGAGGGGCTTGCCTTCCTCATCGAGCACCAGGTCGCCGGTCTGCGGGTCCCGCTGGTATTCCGTCTTATACAGGATGATCGTCTCGATCATGGAGATCGGCGCGGGATCGAGCGACGTCTCGGCACGGCCGATCTTGCCGACGACGCTTTCGACCTCCGGTATGGCGTTGATGGCCTTGTCTTGCGCGGAGATGGCCTCCAGCAGCGAGCCGATGCTCGCGTGCGGCATCATGGTCGGCATGTAGAGAAAAGAGCCCTCGTCCAAAGGCGGCATGAACTCGCGGCCCATGCCGGGGAAAGCATGGATACCGGCCGACCAGGTCTTCGCATAGAGCGAGCGTTGGCCGGGTTCCACGTCGGACTCGGGCGTGGGCAGCCAGCGAAAGGTGCGCCCGAAGCCAAGCCAGACAACGAGCCCGAAGACGACCATGGCGGTGGGCAGCGCCAGAAAAGCGGCCTTGTGACGAAGGAAAACACTGAGCAGGTACGGATAGAACTCGATGAAGATGAGCCGGAAGCCGGTCCACACGATGTTGAGAACGAAAACGAAGATAAGATTGCTGATAACGCCTGCGCCCTGCCCGAGCGGCATCCAATGGATCGTCAGGAGGTAGAGCACGGCGGCGGCGGCGGCATAACTGGAGACATAGACGCCGACCCGGCGGGCGCGCGGCGGCAGGAATGATTCCGTAAGGGCCCAGGTCGCGTAGATGGCCAGGAGCCAGGCGGTGCCGTGTACGGTCAGCCCGCCCCAGATACCTGCGAAAAGCAGGACGATACGCCACGTCCACCACCGGTAGCGACCGGCGCCTCCACCGGCCGACGACGTCTTCGACGGTTTCCGAAAGATCAGGTCCGCCAGCGACGGCAGGATGGTCAGGGCGATGAGTACCGACGCGAGCAGTGCAAAGGTTTTGGTGTAGGCCAGTGGCTTGAAGAGCTTGCCCTCGGGTCCGAACATCCAGAAGATCGGCAGGAAGGAGACGATCGTCGTGGAGATGGCGGTTACGACGGCCCCGCCAACCTCGCTGGTGGCGCGGTAGATGGTGTCGGTGCGCGACTCACCTTCCGGCGCTTCGTCCATGTGCCGGACCATGTTCTCGCAGAGGATGATGCCCATATCGACCATCGTGCCGATGGCAATGACGATGCCGCCCAGCGACATCAGATTGGAATCGACGCCGGCGTACTTCATCATGACGAAAGCCAGCATGATGCCAACCGGCAGGTTGAGGCAGATGAGCAGGGCACTGCGGAAGTGCATGAGGAAGATGATCACCACGAACATGGTGATGAGCACTTCAGCGATGAGCGCTTCGCTCAGGGTGCCCAGGGTTTCGTGGATGAGCGTCGTGCGATCGTAGAAGGGGACGATCTGCACCTGGGAGACTGTGCCGTCCGGGAGCGTCTTTTTCGGCAGCCCCGGCGCGAGTTCCGCGATCTTCGCGTGGACGCGCTCGATCACAGACAGCGGGTTTTCACCGTAGCGCACGGTAACGACGCCGCCGACCGCCTCCACTCCTCCCTTGTCCAGCATACCGCGGCGCAGGGCCGGGCCAATCTGAACGTTGGCGACGTTCCTCACATAGATGGGCACGTTGTCGGACACGCGCAGGACGATCTGCTCGATGTCCTCGACGGTCTTCACGAAGCCCTTTCCGCGGACGATGTACTCGACGCCGTTCCACTCGATCGTCTCGGCGCCGACGTCGATGTTTGCCCGCTGAACAGCCATGAAGACGTCCTGCAAGCGGACGTTGTGCGCGCGCATGGCGTCCGGGTCGACGTCGATCTGGTATTCGCGAACGTATCCACCGACGCTGGCGACCTCGCTCACACCGGGGATGCCCTGCAGGGCGTAGCGGACGTACCAGTCCTGTATGCTGCGCAGCTCCATGAGGTCGAAGCCGCCTTCGGAACCTTCCAGTGTGTACCAGTAGACCTGCCCCAGCCCGGTGGCGTCCGGTCCGAGCGAGGGCGTCACGTCCGGCGGCAGCATCTGCTGGGCAACGTTCAGCTTTTCCAGCAAGCGCGCCCGGCACCAGTAAAAGTCGTAGTTCTCCTCAAAGATGACATAGACCACCGAGAAGCCGAACATGGAGAACGCCCGGATGGTCTTGAAGCCCGCCGTTCCCTGGAGCGTCGTGGTCAGCGGGTAGGTGATCTGGTCTTCCACGTCCTGCGGACTTCGACCCGGCCAGTCGGTGAAGACGACCTGCTGGTTCTCGCCGATATCTGGGATGGCGTCGACGGGAATCGGATCGCGCGGAATGATCTCATTCTCAATGTCAAAGGGCATAAACCGATAGCCACCGAGCAGCACGAAGCCGACGAGCAGAAAGACCACCAGCTTGTTGTGCAGGCAGAAGTGGATGACGTGATCCACGAGCCCGCGAGGAGGACCCCCGGACCCGCCGGAAGAATCAGGCAATAAGGGTGCAGGGGAGCTACTCATCAACGCTGCCCACCTTTCCATCCTGTTCGATCACGCCGCGGACCTCGCCGCAGCGGAGCATCTTCGCGCCGAAGTAGGCATTTCGGATTGCCGGTTCGGCCTGCAGCCAGTACGCCCCCTTGTTGTCCATCGCCATGGGGCAATAGACGCGATAGATCGTGCCCGCCCCTTCGTGGCCGAAGGTGCGGAGCAAACGCTCTACCGCCGCGTTGATGTCCACCAGGCGCAAACGCAGATCCTCGATGTCGATCTTCGGGTCATCCGGCGCGGCCTCGACGATTTGACCGACTAATTCGACGAAGCGTTTTTCATCGTCCTCCTCCAGTCCGTGTGGCCCCGGCGTTTCGCCGGTGATGTGCATTGCCGCCTTACGTAGCGCCGCGAGGGCCGCATGTGACTTGTCTTCCTCATCCGCCGCCAGGGCCTGGGTCAGTTCCAAGTGGGCCGCGATGATCGGCCGCACGTGGGCGTGGTACGCTGCGCCCGCCACGGCCCGCGACTCGATCTCCGGCTCTTTCTCCTCTTCCGCCGGCGGCTGCATCATGCTCGGCTTGGCCTGTATCTGCATAGCCGAATCGATCATCAATGCCCCGCGCGTCACCGCCCGTTCGCCTTCCTGAAGGCCGGAAAGCACCACATACCAGTCGCCTGCCCGCGGACCGAGTTCCACAACGCGCCCTTCATACGCCGGTCCGTCGTCGCGCTCTTTTTCGACGTACACGACCGCCCGGCGGCCGGTCAGGAGCACCGCAGTCGTCGGCACGGCCAGTAACTTCTGTGCAGGTGACGTCTGTGTGGCATAGCCCAGCGTCTCCGATGCCACGAGGTCCATGCCGCATTTGTCACACTGACCGGGGTCGTCCTTGACGATCTCCGGGTGCATCGGGCAGATCCAGCGGCCGACGAGCTGGTCGCTGATGACCTCGCCGCCCTCACCGAGCCGCACGTTCACATGGGCACGGACAAACATGCCGGGCCGCAGCCGCAGATCGGGGTTGGGAACATTGACTCGCACCTTGACCGTGCGCGTGGCCTCGTTCAGCACGGGATCGATGTAGGAAAGTTGTCCGGTAAACAGGTGGCCAGGGAAAGACTCCGTTTCGAACTCGACTTCCTGACCGTATCGCAGGAACTGTACGTCGAGTTCGTAGGCATCAAGCACAACCCAAACGTTCTCCAGATCGACGACGGTAAAAAGTCGCGTGCCGGTCTCGACGTACATCCCTTGAAAGCCCTCTCGTTCGACGACCCAGCCCGCGACGGGCGAGTCGAGCCGCATGTGATCGGAGGGCTTGCGTTCGCGGATGAGCCGCTCGATCTCGTCCTTCGGGATGCCCCAGAGTTCGAGCTTGCGGCGCGACGCCTCCATCACGGATCGCGCGGTCGCTTCGCCGACGTCTCTCTCGCCGGCGCGTGAAGCTTCGCTGGTGCGTGAATCTCTTCTCACACCCGCTCGCTCCACGGCCTCCATCGCCATCAGAAACTCGCGTTGGGCCACGAGCAGCTCGGGGCTGTAAATCTCCGCGAGATGGTCGCCCTTGCGCACGAGGATGCCCGTGTAATCGACGTACAGCCGATCGAGCCGGCCAGGGATGTAGCTGCTGATGTACGTGATCAGTGTCTCGTCGAAGGCCAACTTGCCGACCATGCTTATCTCGTGGATGATTTCGCGCGGCTTGACCTCCGTGGTTTCGATGCGTGCCAGGACTCTGGCACGCTCGGGAAACTTCAACACCGGCGCGTCTCCATCCTCGCTGTCGCCCGCGCGGACCGGCACGAGGTCCATGAAGCAGATGGGGCACTGGCCGGACTTCGGCATCTTGATCTGCGGGTGCATCGAGCAGGTCCAGTACTTGATGTCGTCACCCGGCGCGGCGCTCACCACAGCGTCCGGCGCGTCACGGCCACCGGTCAGCCGGCCGATCCCGAAGATCACCATCGCCAGGATGACGATCAGAAGGATGCGAACCCACCTCATGCGAAGGGCACTGAAGGGAATACCGTCCGGCCAGATGGAAGGCGGCGCGTCCGCGTCTGGTGTCGGGGTTTGTGTATCAGTCGGTCTATCATTCATGGGGCACCTTGGATTCATGGTTGGACGGGATTGCTGTGTCCCTCGCCGGCGCTGCGGGCTGGTTTGAAGATGATGCTTCGGACAGGACGAGTCGGCCGCCGACGGCACGTTCCAGCTCGGCTACTCGGATGCGATGGTCGCGGAAAAATTCCAACATGCGGATCCGCGTGTTGATCGCGTCTTCCTGCGCCTGGAGATAGATGGTCAGGTCGGTCTGCGCGGCGACGTAGGCCTGTCTCGCCAATTCCAGATTGCCTTCCACCTGCGGCAGAATGACCTCACGGAAGAGCACAAGTTGATCGTGCGCTTCGGCCTGCCGAACGAGTGTTTGTCGGACATCGCGAACGACGGATTGCAGCAGATCGTCGTATTCCGCGAGACGCTGCTGATATTCATGGATCGACTTGGCCGTCTGGGCCTGGTTCCAGTCGAAGATGGGCAACTCCAATTCGATCATTGGGCCAAGCATGTATTTCACCTCGCGCGGCGGGCTTGCGCGCGGGCTGAAGCGCGGCAGCGAGGGCATCGCCGGCTGGTTCGACAGGCCGCGCTCCAGCCCACCGGCAGCGGCATCGAATGCCCTCGCCCGGTCACTCGGCCCCGTTGAGCGTGGTGCCGGTGTACGTTCGAAGCTCAGTCCTAGGGCGAGGTCCGGCCAGCCCTCGCGGCGCGTCAGCTTGATGCGCCGCAACGCGGACTCTGTCGTCCAGTGCATGGCCTTGAGATCCAGCCGTTGATCGACGGCCAGCAGAACGAGTTCCTCCTCTCGTTGCGGCTCGCTCGCGGGCGCATCCGCCTCATCCATGTGTTCCACGCGCCAGTCATTGCGATGCTCCGCGCGGCCCATCATCGCCAGCAATTCGTGCTTCGTCTGGCTTAGCCGTGCCTGCATGGCCAACAGATCGGATTGCAAACGATCGTGCCGAATCCGCGAGAGATTCACCTCGACCTGGCTCGCCTGTCCAGAGGCCTGCCGAATCTCGATGATGCTCGTGAACTGCTCGACGAGGTCCATGTTTGCCCGGATGAGTTCGACGGCTCGCTGGGCGTATTGAATCTCCGCGTAGGTCTTCTTGACTTCGGCCGCGGTTTCGACGGATCGATCGGCCACGCGCAGGAGGGCCTGCTGCAATTGAGCCGTCGCCACTTCGGTCCGCGCGGGGATCAGCCACAAATCCGCCAACGGTTGCATGGGCAGAGCGCCGGAGCGAAGCATCGCTCGACCGCCGCCGGAGGGAAACATGACCATGAAATTGATGACCGGATTGGAGAGCAGCCCGGCCTGGACAAGGTCGGCATTGGCCTGACCGATCATTTCCAAATCTGCGCGGAGCTGGCGATTCTCACGCAACGCCGTGAACACCGCCTCATCGAGCAGGAGGAGCGGGTTATCCGCCCAGGCCGGGGCATCTTCACTCCATGGCGCCGTCCAATCCGGCCGCTGGCCTGTGCGCATTTCCGCGAGGTCCATTGCCTCTTCGACTCGGGGCGCGGGGTCGAGACTCGTGCATCCCGCGAAGAGTAGTACACTACCTAACGTCATTCCACTCATTCGCCAAAGCATGTCGAACCACTCCGTAGCGCCGCCCCTCGCAGGTGACGAAGACAGACGCTTGTCCCAATGAGACCTACTCCAAACCTGATGACTCGAAGACTCGGTCTTGAATGTGTCGCCCGAACGTGGCGGCGCGGTTAACCGGGCCGCACAGGGGTGTCCATGCAGCGGACGATTCACAACGGACCGTTTGGCCGTGTTTCGCGTGGAATCTGTGCGCGCAGCATCCGCGACTCGGAATCGCCGAGCATAGTCTACGGCGATCAGATCAAGAGAATCGTGGAGGAAATGGCGGGCAGCTCAGGCGGAGGTCCATGGTAGGAAAGTTGAAGCTGCTTAATGACTAGTACCGTGTCGGCGTCTTTCACGCCGCCGGGGGAGGACGCACAGTCCAGTGCGCGAAGCGAAATATCGTGAACCGCGCCAACTGTTTGCAAGATCGTCGCATCCACATCGCAGGGGCAGGTCACAAACTCAATCGGAAAACGGCTCGACGATTTGGCCGGTTTTTCACAGCCGCAAGGACAGCTCTGGCTCGACGCGCAGCAGCAACACGGCTTCGGCGCCGCATCCGGCGATGCTGCGACGCGCGGCATGATTGCCGCGGCAGACATCTGCCAACTTAAGCAGGCGACAATCGCAAGTACTCGCCGCATCCCAACACTCTAATACAGCCGGCTTGCGACGGCAAGTGGTACGAGTCAGTCTTGTTGGAGCACAGCCGCCCTCGGCGATGTTGGTTAGGCGAACCCGACCGACCCGTTCCCGACGATCAGCCGCGGATTCGAGGGATAACTCTCCATGTAAACAGCGTCGCACGCCCGGCACCCTACACCGAATTCTACCAGGTCGATGCGGCGGTCGCCGATTTCAGACCAGTAGACCATCCGTTGGGCCGAGTCGAGTTTTATAAATGTTCGGTATGTTGCCCCAGCGGGGGCGTTCATGTCGCTGCAATCCGTGCCGGCGTTAAGAATCCGTTCCAGCCCCTTGGTCGACGGATACGCGGCACCGGCTGAACATACGATACAAGACCGGCAAAACCACAAGCGTAAGCGCCGTGGATGACAGAATGCCGCCAATGACAACGGTCGCCAACGGACGTTGAACTTCGGCACCGGTGCCGGTGGCAATAGCCATCGGTACAAAACCGAGCGAGGCGACGAGGGCGGTCATCATGACAGGGCGCAGCCGGGTGACGGCACCACGCATGATGGCATCGTCGAGGTCGAGGCCCTCCGTGCGGAGCTGATTGATGAACGAGATCATGACCAGTCCGTTGAGCACCGCCACGCCTGATAGCGCAATGAATCCGACGCCTGCTGAGATGGACAGCGGGATATCTCGAATCCACAGTGAAAGGACACCGCCCGTCAGCGCCAGCGGCACTCCGGTAAAGACAAGGATCGCGTCCTTGAGATTCCCGAACGTCACGAAAAGCAGGACGATGATGAGCAGGAGGGTGATGGGCACGACGATGCGCAGGCGCTTGGCCGCTGAGATCATCTGCTGAAACTGTCCGCCCCAGGTCGTCCAGTAGCCGGGCGGGATGCTCACTTGCTGCGAGATGGCGGCCTCGGCCTCGCGCACGAACGAGCCGATGTCGCGGCCGCGGATGTTGGCGGTGACCACGACGCGGCGCTTGCCGTTTTCTCGACTGATCTGATTGGGACCGGGTGCGACGACAAACTCGGCGACCGATCCAAGCGGGATGTGGCTGGGGCGAGCGCCGCCGAGGGTACTCACCCTAAGACCGGCAAGGCGCACGCCGGGTTCGGCATCCGGCAGTGTGATTGGAATCCGCTTGAGTCGTTCCACGTTCTCTCGCAGTGGTTCGGGCAGACGCACGATCAGGTCGAATCGCCGATCACCCTCGAAGATTTCCCCCGCCTTCTTGCCGCCGATGGCGACCTGAACGACTTCCTGCACTTCCGCGAGACTCAGACCGTAACGCGCCATTGCCGTGCGGTCGAGGTGAATCGTCAGGACCGGAAGACCCGTGACCTGCTCGACTTTTACATCCGCGGCCCCCGAAATGCCTTCCAGTACGCGCGAGATCCGCTCGCCCGCGTCGAGCATGACATCCATGTCATCGCCGAAGACCTTGACGGCCACATCGCTGCGGACACCGGCGATGAGTTCATTAAAGCGCATCTCGATGGGCTGGGTGAATTCGTAGTTGTTTCCCGGCAGTTCACTCACGGCTTCCTCCATGGCACGAACCAGATCGGCCTTGGATCTGCGCGGTTTTGGCCATTCGTCATAGGGCTTGAGCATGACGAAATTGTCGGCGACGCTGGGGGGCATGGGATCCGTTGCGATCTCGGCGGTACCGATCTTGGCGAAGACCGTTTCCACCTCCGGGAATTGCTTGATGCGCTGCTCCAGGGTCTGCTGCATGGCAACGGCCTGTGAAAGGCTGGTGCCGGGAATGCGCAGGGCATGAAGGGCGATGTCGCCTTCATCCAAGCTCGGTATAAACTCCGATCCCATACGTGTGGTGAGCACGCCACAGAACAGCACGAGCACACCTGCGGCCGTCACCACGGTGAGGCGATTCTTGAGGAACAGGTTCAACGTGGCGACGTAGGGCGGCCGTGCCAGCTTCACGAAAAAGTTTTCCTTTTCCGAGACCGGCCCGCGGAGGAAAACCGCCACGGCGGCGGGAACGAACGTCACCGAGAGGATCATCGCCCCGAGCAATGCGGTCATGACCGTGAGCGCCATTGGATGAAACATTTTGCCTTCCACGCCGGAAAGTGCCAGGATCGGCAAATAGACGATCATGATGATGAGCTCGCCGAACATCGTCGCCCGACGCACCTGGCGGGAGGCGTCGAACACGACGGCCAGCCGCTCCTGTAGGGTGAGGACTCTTCCAAGACGATGCTGCTCGGCGCCAAGGCGACGCATGCAATTCTCGACGATGATGACGGCGCCGTCGACGATGAGGCCGAAGTCTAGTGCCCCCAGCGACATCAAATTGGCGCTGATCTTGTTCGTGACCATTCCGGTGATCGTGAAGAGCATCGCGATGGGAATGACCATCGCGGTCAGCAGCGCAGCCCGGAAGTTTCCAAGAAACAGAAAGAGGACCACAATGACCAGCAGCGCGCCCTCGACCAGGTTGTTCCTGACCGTAACGATAGTCTTGTCCACAAGGGTTGTGCGGTCGTAGACAGTTCGGGCGATGACGCCTTCCGGCAGGGTGCGATTGATTTCTTCCATCTTACGGGCGACGTTGTGTGAGACGGTCCGACTGTTTTCTCCCATCAACATGAACACGGTACCCAGCACAACCTCCTGGCCGTTCTCCGTGGCCGCTCCGGTGCGCAACTCCTGCCCGAGCAGAACCTCGGCGACGTCGTGTATGTGTATCGGTATGCCGCGATGTGTGCCGACGACGATCTGGCGGATGTCGTCGAGCGAGGCGACCTGTCCGGGGGCGCGGACGAGGAGCTGCTCGCCGCGTTTTTCGATGTAACCCGCTCCGACGTTGGCATTGTTACGGGCAAGGGCGTCGAGCACGTCGTTGAATGTCAGCCGGTAGGCAAGCATCTTGTCCGGATCGGGGGTGACGTGAAACTGCTTCTGGTAGCCGCCAATGGTGTTGACCTCGGTCACACCGGGCACGTTCCTCAGTTGCGGCTTGACGATCCAGTCCTGAATCGTGCGCAGGTCCGTCTCGTTGTACGGCTCGCCGTCCGGGCGAATTGCGTCGGGTTCGGATTCGACGGTGTACATGAAGATCTCGCCCAGGCCGGTGGCGATCGGCCCCATGATCGGCGTGAGTCCCGGAGGCAGGCGATCGCGGGCCTCCTGGAGGCGTTCATTGACGAGTTGCCGGGCGAAGTAGATGTCAGTGCCGTCCTTGAAGATGACTGTGAGCTGCGAAAGACCGTAGCGCGAGAGCGAGCGTGTCTCGTCAAGCTTTGGGAGCCCGGCCATGACCGTTTCGATGGGGAAGGTGACGCGCTGCTCGACCTCCAGGGGCGCAAAGCCCGGCGCTTCGGTATTGATCTGGACTTGGACATTGGTAATGTCCGGCACGGCGTCGATGGGCAGCCGCTGAAAGTCGTAGATGCCCAGCAAGGCGACGCCGAGCGTCGCCAGGAGAATGATCCATCGCTGGCGAATCGAGAATTGCAGGATACGTTCGAGCATGGCGATTCTCCGCTAAATCAATGGTCGTGCGTCGCACCGGATTTGCCGATGTCCGCCTTAAGGATGAAGCTGTTAGTCGAGGCGTACCGCTCGCCCGGCGACAGTCCGCTGAGCACCTCGACCCATCGGTCGTCCTTGCGGCCCAGTTCGAGCGGCCGCGCCTCGAAGATGTCTCCGTAATTGACGAATACGACCGACCAGTCGCGCAGCGTTTGAATCGCGTCCAGCGAAACGGCCAGCGGCAGCTCGATCTCGTCGGTTAGGATTTCGGCCGTCACGAACAGTCCCGGCCGCCAGATACCTTCGGGATTGGGAAGCTCGACGATCGCACGGGCGCCGCGTGTCTCTTCGCCGATGATGGGGCTGACGAACCAGATTCGCCCGGTGGCCTCGCCACCGACTGACGTGGATCGCACGACCACGGTTTGTCCGGTTTGGACGCTCGACACGTCATCGGCATAGACCATGATCTCGACCCACACCGTCGAGAGGTCAGCGATAACGAACACGTCCGCGTCGGCCTGCACCGCTTCGCCGAGCGTGATGTGCCGCTCGATAATCTGCCCGTCGAGCGGCGCCTTGATGTCAAATCGTGTCAGCGAACTCTCCGGGAGCGGCGATCGGACGCGAAAGGGTACGACCTCGCCCTCGGGCTCCTCGGCCAGCAGTTCGAGGTCGGCCTGTACCAGGCCAAGCGACAGGAGCTTCTGGGCTGCAACCTGCTTCGCGATCTCCGCCTCCTCCAGTGCATGTCGCACACGGTGGTACTCCATGTCCGGCATGATCTTTTGCTTGAACAAGTCTTCGGCTTGAACGAATGCGAGCTGGGCGTACTCCAGCTTGTGGACGGCCTCTACGTATTCGGCGGTGGCCTCGGCAAACTCGCGGCTTTCAATGCTCGCTAGTACCTCACCCGCCACGACGCGATCGCCAAGATTCTTGCTCACCTTCGTCGTCACGCCTGACAGCCGCGGAACGACGTGCGCCAGCCGGTTGGTGTTCAAGGTGATCTGACCGGGTAGCCGAAGCGACGATCGGATCATGGCTGGTCCGGCGATCTGAATTTCGATTCCAACCTCCTCGACCAGCTGCGGCGTGAGCGTCACGCGGCCTTCGTAGGTCGCATACTCCCAGTGATGGCTTCGGCCTCGGCATTGTGCACTCACTTCTACGTCGAATGAATGCGGCTCTTCCACGATCTGATCGCCTTTGAGATAATCGACTGTCGGAGTGAAGGCGAACTCATCCACCCGCCCACCCAGTCGATGCAGCTTGATGGCCAGCTCGACTTGTTCCGGCGAGACGGGCTTGCCGGCTTCGTAGGCATAGACGCGGAACTGTGGTGGTACACCGCGTTCGTAGATCGTGATTTCAATAGCGAAGTCCCCATCGGTCAGCAGGCGACCGTTGTGCGGCCCCTTCGAGGCCTCTTCGTCAACACCGTCGTGGTCGTGCGCATGATCGTGATCGTGCGTACCACCATTCGCCTCGTACGGACCGATCTGGAGGATGTACGCCGCACCGGCGGCGCCGATGATGAGTACGACCAGCAGCGGAAGGATACGATTTACGGTCGCGGACTTGTCCATTGTGTTCATTCCATGTCCATTATTGATCTCACTCAAAACAGAAAGGCAGCCAGCAACTGCCGAGCGAAGTCAGCCGAAAAGCGAATGATCTGGAATATCTGATCACCCGGCGCACCACCGATCGCATCGAGTTGACCCGCTTGATCCTCCAGGATGCAGCCGGCATGCAAGACCACGGCCAACGCCGACGCGACAAACGCCGCATTCCAAATCTTCGGAACCAGGGATTTCTCGCGTTTCATGGTCTTGTCTCCGTCGCTTGTATTCCCGCTTCCTGTGCCTGCAGTGCCCCAGCACCCGATCCAGTGAAAGCAGGCAGCTCTTCATCCGTAGGCGTCAGCAATACGGAAACAGGGCGTCCGCTTGTGCGTTCGAGTTCCGCGATGGCCTCAGCGGCATCCTTCATCGCATCGACCGCGCTGCGGCGCGTCGCCAGGAGGGTGCGCTGCGCCTCCAGAACGGTCACGATCGAGGTCTGTCCCGCGCGGTACGAGGCCTCCGAAATGTCGAGACTTTTCTGCGCCTGCGGCACGATCTCGTTCTCGTAGAAACGGGCGATATCCCACGCCGTGACCGCGCGATCAACCGCCTGTCGCGCTTCCTGCGCGATGCTCAACTCGATTGCATTGAGCTGTTTGAGGGATTGTTGGTACTCGTAATTCGCCTTGGCGATCTGCGCCTGGTTCTGATCGAAGATCGGCAGGGTCATCGTGAGTGCCGGTCCGAGGATGGCATCGATCTCCCGACGTCGTTCCTGATTGCGCTGCCCGCGAGATTGAATATCCGGGGCAGTCAGCCCACCGGCGGCGACTGAGGCCCGCGCCGTATCCGCAAGGATGTTTCGACCGGGCAGGGCGCGCCGCTCGCTTCGTTCAAGGAACGGGCCGATCTCGACGTTTGGAAACACTTTCAGGTGCTCTTCGCGTACTCTCTGATTTGCCGCCGCGCTTGCCTGCTGTGCCGCTTTCAGATCGAGCCGTGCCGCAAGCGCAACTTCCACGACCCGATCCGCTGACAACTCGACTTCCGGTGGTTGTGGCAACGAGTCAATCAGCCGGAGGTTTTCTCCCGGGTTACTTATTCCGAGCAGCGTAGCGAGTCGCCGCCGTGCTGTAGCCGCACCAAAGCGGGCGTTCTTCACACCCAACTGCGCGGTGAGCACCGGACTACTTGCTAGGTTGACATCCAGTTCGCCCACGGCCCCTGCTTTCTTGCGTGCGAGTGTGATCTTGAGCAGGTCCTGAGCAACGTCGAGATTCTCTTTTGCGATGAGGTGGTTTCGGTCGGCGGCGACGGCTACGAAGTAGGCGGTCTTTACATCGGCCGCGAGTTGGGCGCCTCCGCGTCCTATGGAAAGTATCGTCTCTGTCAGAATGGACTCGGCGACCTTCCTGCGCACCGGTATTTGCCATAAATCGACGATGTTCTGTGCCAGACTTGCCTGAAGATTGCTCCGACCGCCGCCTTCTGGAAACTGTACCGAGAATGCCAGCGATGGATTGGAGAACAGGCCGGATTGCACGACATCTGCACGAGCCATGCCAATGCGATAAAACGCCGCCTGAAGCGTCGGGTTGTTGAGTAACGCGACGCGCACAGCGTCTTCGACTGTTAGACCATCGCGGAACAGTTCCGATACTTTTCGGTCTACTTCAGCATCTTCGCTCGGGTCATACACCGCGTCCGTTGCAGTTGCTGCAACGATCTCCTCGGCAGCGCGGCGGTAGTCCGCGATCGGTTTCACTTGGGAGCAGCCGAACGGGATAAGCAGAGGAATGCCACAACTGATTCGAAGTAATCTCGGTAGATGCATGTATGAAGTCCTGTCGTTCATAATGGCCGAGCCATTGACAACTGGCGCAGCGGAGAAAAGCATCAAAGTGCTCGCGCAACGCGCACTGCGGCCGCGAGTCTTTTCGCCATAGTCAAACGACAGGAATCAAATCAAAAGGGCGTGATTGCCCAGTAGGAGGCGAGAAATGGTTCGCTCGGCGCGCGGAATCATTGCTCCTTGTGGAGGAGTTTGATTCGGTTCCGTAAGGGACGCACCGAGGGCAAGTAGTGGAATCAGATTGGCTGAGTCCATGTCGGCCGGCACGTAGTCCACGACCGGACGGATCGAATTTGCTGCCCGAATTGCGAGGTTTTTCCCGAAAACGATGATGATCGAATCGCAATCTTCGCTACGCGGCTCAGAATCGAAATAGTTCGATGATGCCGTGTCGTGCGAGCCATGTTCGTGATCGTGCCAAACTGCGTGCGCGGCCTGTACTCGGCCTGATTCAGCACCGCTGACGATATGAAAATGCCTGCCGTTCTCTCCGTGTTCGTGAAACAGGATCGCCTCGACGCCGGCCGGTCGAAGGGCAAACACCGAAACGAGCGCAAGCGCGACAATCGCTCGTGCGCCCCACGCCGTCGAAGAAATGCAGGATCGGCACTTCATCATCGGCGAATGTTAACAGGTCGTTCTCTCGTCGTCCAGCATTCGTTAATCGACCGATGGCGTTGGGCAGCCAAATAAAGCGGCCGAATTTCGTATCCTGTTAAGGTGTGATGTGCCGCGTCTCAGATACTTGATAGTGTGTCACAAGTGGGTCGAGGGTGGGTCAGTCGCGGCGTGAAGACCACTCGTTTTGCACCGTTCCGGCACCTGTCAGCCGCCTGCAACCCTCGTATTGACTCGCTATTCGCTGCTTAATCCCTGTGTCGTCAAGTGGTTGCGCCGGCACTTGAAATTCCCAAAACCGCGCGCCGCAACTTAAACAAGCCAAAAACTGCATTGGCGCTATCAGAAACGCGATTTTTCGGGTCGAGTCAGGACAGCCAAACTGCCTAAGTTGTGTCGATTCGATCGCTTAAGTTGTGAAGGCCGAAATTCGTAATTGATTAGCGGGTTTGCGGTCAAACTGGGGTGACCATCAGGCGGGGGCGCTGGCCGCGCAGGAGTCGGCTGAGGAAGTCGAGGTCATCCCGGTGTGGTTGAACACAGGTGCGAATCACGGACATCAGGATGGACTGGGCCTGGGCCCCGGTTTGGGTACGGTTTCCGCCCCAGACCTTCCGGTTGACCACCGCCGGGCGGAGGGCCTGTTCGGCGCGCCAATTCGTCGCGTCGATGGGCGCGGGAATTTGCGGCGGGTCATGGCCCGCGTGGCGCAGGAAGGTGAACAGTTGATCGCGGTGCTTGTTCAGGTGTTTGGCCAATCGTTCGTTGGCGTCATTCGCCAGCGTCCACTTGAGCAGTCGATCCAGTCGGCGCTCCAGTCGGCCGCGCGCCACCGCCAACCCGTGACGGCTGATCTCGCCGATCTGATGTCGATCGCGCAGACGAAGGGCGTCCTGGAGCAGCGTTTTGACTTGCCGCGGAAATCGCACCGCCCCGCGCGCCGCCGCAGTTGGGACATCGCCCGGGCAGCGCCGCTTCGTGAATCTCGTCGATCTTCGAGGGCGGCCGGGCCGAACGGAAGGCGGGCGTGCCATAGTCGGGTCCGCCTTTGCGGCCCGGCGGCTTCGGATCAGCCTTGGGCGTCCCTTTGAAGAACGGCGCGGCCTGGCGTTTGGCCGTGGTCAAGTCCCAATATTGCTGTAAATACGGCGGTCTGAGTCAAGCCGCGACGGCGAGGTGACGCACCTCGAAGCCGTCGGCTCGTCGGGCCTTGATGTATCGCTCCAGTTCCTCTCGCTCCAACTTCGTGAACTTCACTTTCTTCCAGCGCTCGCTTGACCTCCACAAGGTCGCGAACACCAGCTTCAAACATTCCTTCTCGCCGCGGAAGCGCGGGATGACCTTGGCACGACGCCGCTCCTCCACGAACCCACGCTCGCACAGGTTCGTCGTCCGCACCGCCTTGCGATGACGCGACGGAAGCTTCAAATGAGCCAGACTCGCCTCCAGATCATCCTTCAGGCAGGCCGCCGCACCCGGCAGGTCACGCTGCTCCAGGTCATCAATCAACGCAGCGGCCCGCTGGCGGCCCTTCTCATGGTTGGGCGCATCGCGTACATCGATCAGCAGCCGCTTGATCTCCTCGTGCTGATCCTCCGGAACTTTTTCCAGCACATTTTTCATCTTGTGGAACCAGCAACGGATCCGCTCGGCCATCGGCCAGGTCGCCTCGATCGCCGCGATGGCCCCCGGCGCCCCGTCGCTGGTCACCGTCAGCGGGTTGGGCAGACCCCGGGAGATCAGACTGCGGAAGTGCTCCTGCCAGCTGGCCTGGCTCTCCTTGTTGCCCAGACTCATATGCACCAGCACCTTGCTGCCATCCAATAAAATGGCCCAGGTCACCAGGATCGCCTCCTTGCAGCCGGCCTGCTGGCGAAGCGACTCATAGACCGCATCGCAGAACAGATAGACCACGTTCAGGCCTGACAGATCGCGGCGACTGAAGGCCTCGTACTCCTCCCACAGCACGTCGCTGATCCGGCTGACGCTGCTCTTGCTCAAGACCGGCTGGCCGTCGCCGTCGTCGATCTCACCAAGCAAGTCTTCGATGTCGCGCGTGGACAGCCCGCGGGCGTACATCTCGCTGGCCAGCTTGTCGAGCACTTCGCTGCGCGATCGCAGCTTCGGCCATACGCGCGAGGTCCAGCCGTCGGCCTCACGCACCTGGGGCAGTTCGATGGGCACCTTGCCCTCGGCGGTCCGCAACTGACGGGGCTTGTGCCCGTTGCGATAGCCGGGCGCCGTGGATTCCTTCTCCTGGCCATCGGCCGCTCCGCCGGCATCGCGACGCTGATAGCGCTGGCGGCCGAGCAGCTCGTCGACCTCCGCCTCCAGCATCTGCTCGATGACCATCTGCGCCGCCTTGCGGAACACGTCGCTGGTCAGTTCCTTCATGGCCTCCGGGTTCTGCAACTGAGAAGCCAACTTCGCAATTCGCTCTTCTATCGCTACACTGTTCATGGCGTCTGGGGCTCCTTTCTGAGCACGTTGAACATGCCCGACAGGATACCCAGACTGCCGCTATTTACATCTATTGTGGGACATCACCTATGTCACCTGCGATGGGAAAACCATATTGGGCTGCTAACCTCCCCGTAAAGAACGCAATCACGAAGAATACAAAGCCGGCATAACGAAGCCTGCGCTGTGCTTTCGTCTCGAGAATCATCTCATATGTTTTGAAGCGTGTCATGACACTGCTCTTGCGGCTTCGCAGCAGAATAAACACGAGACCGCAAAAAACGCCGGCCCAGATGGCTACATTCAGGAGGTCAATTGATCGTATAGTGCCGATTGCGAGCATTTAACTTCCTAGAAGCGATCCCAATACCGTGGCACAGCTATCTCGCCTGTGGAGAACCGAGCGATTTTCCGAGCAATAAGCAAGTCACCGTCGACTGGCTCGGGCTCTCCGGATTATACGCCCGGCGGACGATGATGGACAACACGATGCTCTGGCCCGTACTGGCCGGCTCTTGTAGTTAATCCTCGAATTACACCAGCTCTTCGTCTATGCGCAAACTGCGCACACGGCGCACTCCATCCAGGATCAGACCACAGAAGGCAAGAACGCCAAGGCCATAGACGATATAGTTGGGCACTCCCGGCCTGACGATCAGTTCGTGGATGCAAAAGCCCAGACCCACAAGGCCCACGATTATCTCCAGCCAGCCGTTGGTACTCCGCGAGCTTCCGGGAAGGCCAGCGCCGCACTGTCGGCAGACCCGGGTGCGCCGCAGGACAAGCTGGGTGTTCTGCGATTCCTCGTCCTCAATCTCTCTGAACTTCGTATGGCCGCACTTTGGACATTTCAGTGCCATTGAAACCACCTTTCCAATTGATTCATTGACATCGTCAGGTACCCCATGTATATCCAACAAATCACAAGAAGGGCGGTGGCAAAGGTCGGCCCACATACGGAGGTGGCGCTGGCGGACCTACAA
This sequence comes from uncultured Planctomycetaceae bacterium, assembly GCA_964385225.1. Classification (GTDB taxonomy): domain Bacteria; phylum Planctomycetota; class Phycisphaerae; order UBA1845; family UTPLA1; genus UTPLA1. The sequence continues at coordinate 857 of CAYLOE010000005.1, read as the reverse complement.
ATTCCTTTTCCTGCTTGATGCGATTCAGCTTGTCCTCCAACTCCTTAATCCACCGTTCGCGTTCAATGCGTTCATACTGGGCGCAGCCAATATCCCACAGTACCGAATGTGGGTCTTCGTAGGGTGCACCGATTGCTGCATGTGCTCCCCGCGCGAGCAAACAGCCACCGATGTAAGGCCTCGCGAGGATGCCGGGGACTTTCTTAAATGGAATCCTCTTGTAGCCAAATCTGTGGCCTGGGCCAATTTTCTGCTGCCACCAGTCTTTGGGGTTGAGCCCCTCATCATCAATGAAATTGATCGGTGAACTATGCGAATAGGCGTACACATTGGCTCCACCAGCGATTCCAATCGGGTCGCGCTGGAGGAATCTCCCCGTGCTGGGGTCGTACCAGCGGTGCCCGACGTGTATAAAGGGCGCAGGGAAAAGGGAGGAGGGAAGGGCATTCGCTCCGGCATCCTCATATAGGTCGGACTGATAGCCCCAAGCGCCGGCGTACTGATAGCGCGTGCCGATCGTGCCGTCGGACCAGACGCGCTCGCCGAAGGCGGTGTAGACGATGCGGCCCTGAATGCTCGCGGGCGGGACGCCCGCACTCCCCGGGCCGGTGATCGCCCGTGTGCTGCCGATCTGGTCGCCGTGGTAGTGGCTCAGCATCGGTTCCGGCTCCGAGGCCCCTTCGCTGCCGCAGGGGACGATCTCATCCTGCGCGTTGCGGCAGACGTAGTCCACCTTCCCGATCCCCGGCTCGTGGGCGGCGAGGGGCGTAACGGTATACTCCGGTTCGTGATCGATTAGTGTGTCGGCGTAGATCTCGTCGCCGTCGTAGTCGTGCCAGACGTTGGTCCCGGCTTTG